>CBFHNR010000003.1:0-187135 GCA_965657215.1 uncultured Paracoccaceae bacterium | reverse complement strand
GGAATGAATTCCGCGCGCTTAATTTGAAGAAACTGGCGAATAAAATGAATACGCCTCAAATGGCAGACTTAAGAAACATCTATTCCGCCAAGGACGCTAAAAAAGCAGGGTTTGTGAAATATACCTGCATTGGGCGACCGGGGTTTGAAGCCGCGCCAGAGACCTGACGCGCGTTGCGTTTAGGCCATGTGAACCCATAAGAGCAAACATCCAAAGCGATTGAAACATTGCTTTGGATGCCACATTTCAGAAACCTCACACCATCTTAACCTCCCCTATATTCAGCCCTCTCAGGCACAAAAACATCTCACGCATAATGAGGCCATCAATGCATTAGATGTTTTGGTCCACATGAGCGCTATCAGCCGCACCCAGACCACCCCTCCAGACACACCCAACGAAGGCGCTAGGTTTCTTGTTCCAGAGGGGGGTGAGGGATGGGAGGCAGCGCCTCATAGCCTTGCCCTCTACCAAGACACGACTTGGCGCTATTTTCACCCCAAAGCGGGTTGGTGCTGTTATGTCGAGGATGAAGAGGCCTTATTGATTTTTAACGGAACTCAGTGGACAACCATAGCTCCAACAGATGTGGATCACCTCGGCATCAGCACCCAAGCCGATCAAACTCAGAGGTTTGCCGCGCAAACAGAAAGTGCGTTATGGACCGCCACGCCCCAAGATCAGGGCGGGAGTGGTGATTTCTTACAGGTGATGAACAAGGTGGCCACAGAAAACGAAAGTGCAATTGCCTTTCAAACGAATTATACAACACATGCCTTGTTTGGTTCCTTTGGCTCAAATGATGTCACATTAAAGACATCTCAAACGGGTGAGACATTTCATGACGCGATGATTGTGAACCATCAGACAGGGTCGGTGACGTTCCCAAAGCTTCCCAGATTTTGCGCACGCTTGAATTACAATCAATTGATTGGAACAAGCAATTGGACAACTGTTGGCATAAACGAGACAGACTACAACGATCAACTCTGTTTCGATCCTGAGACGAATACCTTCACGGCCCCTGAAACGGGTGTTTATCAATTGGGACTGAATGCCATTTACCGATATCGAAACTCTTCCAAAGCCCGATTACGCACGCGGCTTATAAAAAATTCATCCACAGTGTTGAATGGAACCCAACGCGAAGTATCATCAGGGCACCTAAATAATATGACAGGGTTGAACACTGTGACACTTGCGGCTTTGAACGAGGGTGATCAGATCAGCATGCAAGCGCACTACAGATCAGCAAGTGCTTATCTTCTCGCCAATGAAACGTGCTTTTGGGGCTTTAAGGTTGGGTAGATTTCGGGGGCCTCTGCCCCCACTGCGCAAGCGCAGTTCCCCCGAGGATATTTATCAAAAAGAGAAGTATATGTGGGAAAAGGATAAACTGGAGCGGGTAGCGGGAATCGAACCCGCGCCTTAAGCTTGGAAGGCTCTTATGATACCATTTCACCATACCCGCTCAGTGTGGACGGGTGATAAAACAAGGTTAGAGCACCGTCAAGCGCCAAGTTATACGAAATTTATATTTTATGGATCAACTGAGGTCCCTCAGCTTTGTTGGAATTCACCTCAGGATCAACGCGATGGCACAATTGAGCGCCCTCAGGTGAGGGCCGCATCAAGACAGCGGCCCCTTTGCCCTCTTCTCCAAGCCATTTTGGCCAAGCCGCCGCGTCCAAAATCACAGGCATGCGTTTATGAATAGTGGAAAGCGTTTGATTGGCCAGAGTTGTGACAATCGCGCAGGTTGCAATGCGATCATCGTCTCTGCCCCACTCTTGGTATAAACCCGCAAAGGCGATTGGTGTTTGATCTTTATTGTAAATATACCATGGAAGGCGATTGTCTGCGCTGTCCTTTGTCCATTCATAAAACCCGCTCGCTGGAATAATGCAGCGTCGTTGACGGCACGCTTGAGCAAAAGCTGGTTTTTGAGCAAGCGTTTCTGATCGGGCATTGATCAACAAAGGGCCATCGTTCAGATGCGTGTACCAATGCGGTACAAACCCCCAACGCATTTTGGTCAATCGTCGCGTTTCTGTGTCGGAAACGATCACATGGACCGAATTAGTAGGACAGACATTGTATTTGGGCGTTTGTGGCAAATCATTTGCAGGTGCGGCCTGAAATAGGTTAGCCATTGCATCATTGGGCAAAGTTATTGCAAAACGTCCACACATGGGACGAAGGTTAACCTGCGCTACCCAAACTTGTAAATCATAGATAGGATATGAAACATGCTCAATGTCGTCCGCCATGCAAGCGAAGGATCGCTCAAGCCGTTGTTGATCGTGCATGGGCTCTATGGTTCAGCACGAAATTGGGGTGTCATAAGCAAGAGACTATCGACGGACCGTGACGTTATCGCCGTTGATCAGAGAAACCACGGCGATAGTCCTTGGTTTGACACCCACTCCTATAGTGATATGGCGCGTGACCTTGCTGAGGTGATTGAAGCCAATGAGCAACCAATGGACGTTCTAGGGCATTCAATGGGCGGCAAGGCCGCAATGGTGCTCGCGTTGACGCGTCCGGAGCTGGTCAATCGGTTGATCATCGCAGATATTGCGCCTGTGGCCTATGGGCATGATCAATCTCAATATATCGAGGCCATGCAATCGGTCGACCTAAGCATTATTGAAAAACGCAGCCAAGCAAACGAAGCCCTCGCCAAGTTTATAGATGATCCAGCTTTATGTAGCTTTTTCACGCAATCTTTGGATATCAAATCGCGTGGTTGGAAATTGAACCTCGATGTTTTGGCAAAGGACATGCACCATATTTTAGGCTTTCCAGAAATTGAAGGCACGTTCCAAGGAAACACATTGCTCTTATCAGGATCAGAGAGCAATTACGTCAAATCAGAGCATCGTTCTGTGATCAAGTCGAAATTTCCAAATGCAAAATTCGCGAAAATTCCAGGGGCGGGTCATTGGCTTCATGCGGAAAAGCCGCGAAAGTTTGAAGCGACGGTGCGAGCCTATTTATCCTAGGAACAGAATTTTTGCGCTAATTCGCTGAATTTTGTGTAGCGATCCCAGAACCGTTCATTGCTCCATGAATCTGATGCCTTGATTTGTTGCGACAAATCGGGATCGTCAATCATCTTGGCTGTTTTGCGTTGATCGCGATTATTCAGCGTCGCATCTGCAGCCGCTTGAATGCAGGTACACAAGGACCTCGATTTTGTTTTAGCGCTCGACGACATACAGGCGTTTTTAACAACACTTGCCGACGACCCTGTCGGAGCCACGCAAAGTGCAAAAATAAGCACACTAAAATACATAACTTTGTTCATAATTTACCTCTAAAACGGGTCGGTATTTTTACCTTCTGCCTGTTTTCCACCCTAACACATCGCGAGGCTCGTCAACATTCAATACTTTGAGCAAGCAAAACTTGGCCAACGGAATGTAATCATCAGTCTAATTCCCATGATTATTTTGGCAAATTCCTGATAAATGACGTGAGGCAAAATGCTTTCTCACCTTGACCAAACCTGAATTTCAACTCATATGCATGATCATGACAGAGCTTGATAAAATCCGGAATTTTTCCATCGTAGCGCATATTGACCATGGTAAATCGACCTTGGCCGATCGGCTTATCCAATCGACGAATACTGTTGCAGATCGTGACATGAAAGCCCAGCTATTGGATAGCATGGATATCGAACGTGAGCGTGGTATCACGATCAAGGCAAACACTGTGCGCATCGACTACAAAGCCGATGACGGGGAAATCTATGTATTGAACTTGATTGACACCCCAGGTCACGTGGATTTCGCCTATGAAGTGAGCCGCTCTATGCGTGCCGTTGAGGGGTCGCTCTTGGTTGTGGACAGCACACAAGGCGTCGAAGCTCAGACCTTGGCAAATGTGTATCAAGCCATTGAAGCGGACCACGAAATCGTCCCTGTTTTGAACAAAATTGACTTGCCTGCCACGGATTGCGAGCGTGTTGCGGAACAGATTGAAGATGTGATTGGGATTGACGCCTCTGATGCGCTTATGGTGAGCGCAAAATCAGGTATCGGCATCAAAGAAACACTTGAAGCGATTGTAAAACGCCTCCCAGCGCCCAAAGGAGACCGTGACGCGCCATTGCAAGCGATGTTGGTGGATAGCTGGTATGATAGCTATCTCGGTGTTGTCGTCCTCGTGCGGATCATGCACGGCGTGATGAAAAAGAACGACAAAGTCCGCATGATGTCCAATGGCTCTTTGCATAACATTGACCGCATCGGCGTGTTCCGCCCTCAGATGGAAAATGTGGATGAGCTCGGCCCAGGTGAAATCGGCTTTATCACTGCCTCAATCAAACAAGTTCGCGATACCCGTGTCGGCGATACAATCACGCATGACAAAAAGGGAACCGATGTTCCCCTGCCCGGCTTTAAACCGAGCCAACCTGTCGTATTCTGTGGTCTCTTCCCCGTGGATAGCGCTGAATTCGAAGACCTGCGCGATGCGATTGAAAAGCTTGCTTTGAATGACGCCTCTTTCAGCTATGAAATGGAAACCTCAGCCGCGCTGGGATTTGGGTTCCGTTGTGGCTTCTTGGGTCTTTTGCACCTAGAAGTTATTCGCGATCGGATCGAGCGGGAATATAACATTGAGCTGATCACCACGGCGCCATCGGTTATTTATCATGTTTACATGAAGTCAGGCGAAATGATTGAGCTGCACAATCCAGCAGATATGCCTGATTTGTCCAAAGTGGATCACCTCGAAGAGCCACGTATTAAAGCGACGATTATGGTTCCTGATGAATATCTCGGCGATGTTCTCAAACTCTGTCAGGACCGCCGCGGACTTCAGATGGATTTGACCTATGCCGGTAGCCGCGCGATGGTGGTCTATGATCTACCGCTGAACGAAGTCGTCTTTGATTTCTACGACCGTTTGAAATCCGTGACCAAGGGCTATGCCTCCTTTGACTATCAAATGACCGAATATCGTCCAGACAACTTGGTCAAAATGTCGATCTTGGTGAACGATGAACCTGTAGATGCGTTGTCAACAATGGTGCATAGGGACCGCGCCGACATGCGGGGGCGCGCCATGTGTGAAAAGCTCAAGGATTTGATCCCACGTCACATGTTCAAAATCCCAATCCAAGCAGCCATCGGCGGAAAAGTTATTGCACGCGAAACACTTGCCGCCTTGCGCAAGGACGTAACGGCCAAATGTTACGGTGGGGATGCGTCACGTAAACGCAAACTCTTGGACAAACAAAAAGCGGGTAAGAAAAAGATGCGTCAATTCGGGAAAGTTGATATTCCCCAAGAGGCGTTTATCTCCGCCCTAAAAATGGACGATTAATCTCAAAGGCCCAACATCGTTTGGGCCTTTTTTATGACCGGCAATCCACCAAATTCATGTAAAATCATAGCCTTGGATACGAGTCTATTTCTGATTTTTTGGGGAAGATGGTACCGCCTCTTGGTCTCGAACCAAGGACCTCTGGTTCCACAAACCAGCGCTCTAACCAACTGAGCTAAGGCGGCACTGGCGCTGAAATAGCTTTGCGTCATCAGAAATGCAACCCTATTCCGCGGTGAAAAACGAAGAAATCTATATTTTTCTATCCCGCCCTACGCTTGCAAAAGCGCTTGGAGCAATTTACTGGCTTATCCAAACATTCAGGAGAGACGAAATGGGTATCAACACCGAATCTGACATCGAAGCTAATCTACAGATTGGCCCAACAGACCAAGGCATGGTTCGTTTGTATGTTGTTGGAAATGGCTTCGAAATCCCCATGGACTTTGAACCTGAAGAAGCGGAAGAAATCGTAGAAGAGCTTCAGGCGGCCATACAAGCCGCCCGTGTCATGAGTTCCAAGAAACGTTAATTACAATCGCGGATCGGTCAGGCGTCGCAATCTCTGGCAGGCCGCCTCAGCCACCATACGCGTCACTTTCTTGCGCCGCGCTGGGGCCAGTTTATGCAATGGCGCCTCGCGCACCGTTTCCCCAAAATAGGAATCCGCAATAATCAATCCATGCTCTGGTGGCAAAAGATCGACATCAAAATCCGCATCCACAGCCCAAAAAAACCGATCGCACCACTCAAGGTATTTGTGCCATTTGTTGTCTGATTGGAAATCTGCTCGACTGGATTTGCACTCTATTATCCAAATTTCATCCGCAGGGCCCAAGGCAATTAAATCCACTCGTAATCCTCGAGTGGGAACAAATTCTGGCATCGTTTGAAATCCCAAACTTGCCAAATGCCGCGCACACCCGCGTGCCAAAACCTGGCCCGGTTGTAGTGCTAAGTCGACCTTTTCCGCCATATCACTCTAACCTCTCTGAACAGCCCTACAACTTTAAGGTTGAAGTTTAAGTAATCCGACACCCTTATTGGGCAAGTCCAATTGGGATATAAATTTACATTCACCTAAACTTAGGTAACGGCACGGCACTATAAACTTGTATTGCCACCCAAGACGCCCTACATGCGTAGCTGGCGGGTGCTGTTCTTCTCGTTATACGGTTGCATTCTGGTGGCCTTAAGCAATTCCGAGGGAGTTGGCTCTGTCTTGGCCCTGGCCTAGTTACCTGACGCCCACCTGTACATACAGGTCCTCGGGAATGAGATAACCCAACGGTCGCTACGGGCCCGCCACTTTAATTTTAAGGGATGCAAAATGACAAAGCTTCGGATTGTCGGGCTCTGCGGATCACTGCGCAAAAGCTCATTTAATAGACGCGTTATGAATTTGGTCGCTGACGCGATGGGGGATGACGTAACCTTTGAAGAAATCCGGCTGGATTGGCCCCTTTTTGATGGTGACCTTGAAGCCTCTTCTGGGGTTCCTGACATTATCGACGAGGCCGCGCAAAACATCAAAGCCGCTGATGCTGTTATCATCGCGGCGCCTGAATACAATAAGGGCATCACAGGTGTCTTGAAAAATGGCTTAGATTGGCTAAGTAGAACCCCGCATAAACCGTTTGCGCAAAAACCAGTGGCCTTTGTAAGCGCTGCTGCAGGTCGCACGGGTGGAGAAACCGCGCACTATATGACCAAAGCCTGTGTTATGGCCCTCGGCGCTGATATCATCTCACTACCGCCAGTCATCATCGCTTCCGTGCAAAACGAATTCGACGATACTGGTCTGACAAATCAGCGCTATGACACGGCTATCAAAGCAATGGCAGAGGCGCTCAAGACACGTCTAACTTAGAAATCTTGTGGTTTGACTTCACGGGCCATGTGATCAAGGACGGCATTCACGAATTTGCTTTCTTTCCCTTCAGGGAAGAAAGCTGCTGCAACAGCCACATATTCAGAAATAACAACTTTGGCGGGGGCATCCCCCTCCATCATTTCTGCGCCAGCCGCGCGAAATAATCCACGCAACGTCGGATCGATACGCCCCAATGGCCATTTTACGACAAGCGCGCGATCGGTCAGCTGGTCAATTGCGGCTTGATGATTAACCGCATCTTCAACCGTTTTGCGGAAGTGGTCCAAATCGCCATCCAACATTGACCCTTCTTCATAGGTTTCGCCAAACCGAAAATCCAAAAATTCACGAATAATGACATCAGTCGTTTGACCGCTATGCTCCATTTGAAACAAAGCTTGAACCGCATAAAGCCGGCTCGCTGATTTCATTTTGCGAATTTGGTTTCCAGAAAGGTTGCTATTCTGAGTCATGCTGTCGTGCCGCCGCTGGCTATTTGGTAGTCTTCCAAGGACGGTTTGAAACCGATACCCTTGCGCTGAGCGCCCCACTTACGGCTGAGAGCGATCAGATGCAAGGCCGCATCCACAGCTTGACGACCTTTATTTTCATATTCTTGCGCGCCATCGACCTTTGCGTCTACGGCAATCACAGAATGTCCAACACAAAGCCCTTGCAACCCAAGCAAGGTCAACGCGTGATGCGCCTCTCGCAAAGCAACATCCGAGGCCACTGTTCCACGGACTTCAGTTGCCCCTAGCACGATGTATCCATCGAAATTACTCATACGCTCTGCAATGCCAATCGCGGGGCCAAGCTCGTTAAGGCGCGGCACATCAATACGGTCCCATCCAATGCCAAGCACCTCTAATGCATCAATCGCCTCTTTGGACAACGTATTGGTGACGCTTGGAGCCTCATTCGAGACGGCGATCAATACTTTGACAGGTTTATCAAATTTGGGCGTTGGTAAAGGATTATCGAGGCTCATGATCTGTCCATATCTTGTTACGTCACTCACCCTATCGGTTGGGTCACATTAGTCAAAGATTTCTTCGATCACATCTTTGGCAAAGTCCCAAAAGGCAGATTTCTTCTTTTTCTTTTTCGAATAACTCTTGGACTGTTTTTTCGGCTTTTTCGTTTTGACTTCCCACGTTTGGCGCGGCGTTACCTTGGACGTTTTGACCTTGTCCATTTTAGGACGTTTGTCAGAATTGAGCTGCGAGACAGGAATATTCTTGAGGTCATGAAGCGGAGCGCCACAAGATGCACAGGCCAATTCATGCCGCTCGTCCCCCGCCAAGGTCAAAGCCGCGCGGGTCCCACAATAACAACAAGTCGCGATTTTTGAATGAGCCATATCTGTTCCTTTTCAGCAGATATAAGGTCCTTTTTCGAAAATTTAAGCCCTTGAGCGACGTGGATTTGAAATATCTGATTTTTGAGCGTGCTTGGGCTTAAACGCTAGAAATTCCAACTCTTTGAACGACTAAGACCGCTTGCCAACCGCATAAAGAGCAACCGCCGCTGCATTTGAAACATTAAGCGATCCAAAATCGCGGGCGAAATCAATGCGCACTAATTGATCAACAGTTTCTTTGGTTTTGTGGCGAAGTCCTGGACCTTCTGCCCCCAAAACCAAAGCAATCGCGCGATCCTGTTTTCCGTCGATTACCTGATCCAAGGTTTGCTCGGCCTCGCCATCCAAACCAAGCACAAGGTATCCCGCATTCTGCAACTCAACAATTGCATCGGACAAGTTGCGAAGCCTCAAATAAGGTTGACGTTCCAAAGCACCGCTCGCGGTTTTCGCAAGCGCCCCTGTTTCTGGTGCACTATGGCGTTGGGTTCCGATAACAGCCTGCGCCCCAAAGACTTCGGCGCTTCGAAGAATTGCCCCCACATTGTGAGGATCGGTCACTTGATCCAACAACACCAAACGTGGTGGTAAGTCACCTTGGGCAAAGGCATGATCTTGTAATCCGCCCCAATTCAACGGCTTAACTTCAAGAGCGGCTCCCTGATGCACAGAGCCAGAATCAATTGGAACACTGAATTTGCGTGGGTCGGCCATTTCAGGCTCCATTCCCGACTCATCCACCGCCTCTTTCAATTTGTCATAGGCATTTTTGGTCAAAACCAACCGCAAACGGTCCCGTTTCGGATTCAAAAGCGCATCACGCACGGCATGAAGGCCAAAAAGCCAAACTGTTTCAGCAGCTGCGGCACGTTTAGCCTGTTCTTTTTCGACGACCCACTTTGGTTTTTTCATGATTTCCGACCTTTTTCTCATGCGTTCTGCCTTGTGCGACAAAGACATATGCAATTTCAAGGGATTTTCCTGTTGACGATGCTTTTTGAGGCAGGTAATCACCCCTCACATTCTGCTGATGCAGGAAAGTGGGCGACAGGCCGCAAGGTGTGGCAGGGGACTGTAACTCCCTCGCGGAGACGCACGCTAGGTTCGATTCCTAGGTCGCCCACCACTTTCCATTCCTCTCTAATATGTCGTTGATATTGGTTCATAAATCCGTCGTTGAGGCTTGGATTTTGCCAACTCGTCCAAGCTATGCCACACTGCCCCCAAACAAAAACACCACACGAATGTGGTGCCCGTTTAATATATAAACGCGAATAATCACGTCACAGGAAGCTTTTCCAAAAAATTGCTGCCCTCATCAAACATGAGGGCAGCAAGGGATTTTATTAGTTCACAGAGCCGATTGACCAGAACATTGTTTCACCTGAGCTATCATCAACACCGTCATTGTCTGTTGAGATCCAAGTTGTGCCATCGTCGAAAATGGCCAAACCTTCGACTTTGTCGACAACATATCCACCTGTTGAAGTAAGGTCTGGTAGAAGGTCTCTGACCAATTCTTTGGTCACAACTGGCAAGGTTTCACCAAGCTTGGCGGGCACCATCTGCGAAGCAGCGACGCGGTAAAGCTTTTTGGTGACAGCGTTTGATCCGATCTGATTGTCACGTTCAATGATGTAAAAGTAATCACCATGTGCTGTAATTTCAGAAAGGCCAACCCATCCTTGATCAGGTTTTGCAGTTGGGTAATGCACCGCACCCCATTCTTTGGTTTCTAGGTTATAGGACACCAATTTTACGTGATGTTTTGGATCATCCGCCCATTCACGCTGAACCGCCATCCAAAGTGTATCACCCACTTTGGTGATGCCTTCAAAGCCAAAGCGTTTTTCAACAGCCATCAATTCAGATGGCAACCCGATTTCGCCTTTGCGATTGGCGATCACACCCTCCGCAGAGACATGGTAAATTGCATGCGGGATAACACGGTCTGTGCGGCCTTCTGAGGCAACATAGAAACCGCCTTTGCCATCCAATGTGATGCCTTCCATGTCGATTTGCTGTGCAGGGTTTCCATCCTGACGAACAACGGGAATAGCATCAACGATGCGTGCCGGTGTGACGTTCGTGTCAATTTTAAAGATCGTTGGCTGGAAGAGGTAGAAGCTGTCGTTCACAGCCCAGACAATACCGTCTTTGTCCGCAACCATTCCAGAGATCGCACCCCAACCGATAAGCTCATCTGCACCAGCAGATGTCAAATGCGGATAAGAGGCTGGCGCATCTTGATATTCATAAACCATCACGTGGCTACGTACGCCGCCATCTTCGATCAAATCAACTTCGTTAGCTGAGATGAGCAAGTTGCGATCAGGAATTGCAACATATCCCTCTGGCCCAATGCCTGATGGTAGGATCTGTTTCAGCTCTGGCGCAGATGGGTTTGAGGCATCATAAACACCAACGGCAGATCCACGCTCGGATCCGACGAAAATCATTGGTGTGCCGCCAAAGGTTGCCGCTTCGATGGATTCTGGTTCAACGCCTTTTGAATCTGAGCGCTTGTCAGGGTAGTGACCGATTTGGATCAACGCATGCTCAAATGAGGCGGCGCTTTCATAGACAACTGAGCCATCTTTGTTGAAAATCGTCCAACCACGAGATCCGCCATCCATGTCACCTTCGTTTGCAGTGGCAAAATGCGCATCATCGATCCACTTAACCGCATCAGACTCACGCTTGCGGTCCATTTGGCTATCCGTGAAGCGTAGAATTGCGCGTTCATCGACGGTGTCAATCTCAGTTAGATCAACGGCACCTGCGGAGAAGTGATTGATGACTGTTCCGTCTTGGCCAACAACAACCATGTGATTGTTTTCTTGCAAGGTCACAACTGTTTCGTTCAATGCGTTGATTGAGACGAATTCAGGCTCTGGATCATGTCCGTCAACCTCTGCCAAACCTGTCAAGTCAACTTTGTTAAGGCTGTCGCAGTTCAATGTGCCGTTTTCAACGGATACAAGAGCAAGATAACCTGCAGGCATTTGGCCAGTGCGGCCATCACCAAGATCTTCGTCACGTTCATTTTCGATTGCAACCGCAACCAATGATCCGTCTGGTGAAACGGCAACTGAGTCAGGTTGACCACCCAAATCACAGCGCGCAATCTCTGTGCCCGTTGAGATGTCAAGTTGTAGCGCATAGCCCGATGGCTTGACATAGCTCTCAGATGTATTGACGCCAGCAACGGCTGTGTTCCCGATGATGCTCACGGCAGTCGGTTCGCCATCAAGTGCAATATTGCCGAGTGGTTTTGGATTGCGCGGATCTGTGATGTCGATGCGACCCAAGACGCCAAGGGGGCTATCGGTATAAACCAACGTCATCCCGTCTGCAGTTGCCGCAATGATTTCAGCAGATGTTTCACGGTTTTGATCTTCGCCAGCCGCAATGTTTGTCCATGTTGGAAAACTTGCGATGCGATTAAAATTGTTTTCGGCATGTGCTGCTCCGGCTGCGAGCGCACAAGCGGATACTGTATAGAATAAAAACTTACCCATGGGGGCCTCCTGTTTAGACTGAGGCCAAGCATCCAGACGGAATGTGATGGTTTGTTAGAGTAATCGTGAAAGTTTTGTAAATTTAACACGTATGACATTGAGGTGTAATTTTGCTTCAATAAATCGCTATGAATTTATTCACAATACTTTGCGATTGCTCTGAACTTGCCTGATGTAAAAAGCCAAAGCTTCTCTTAAAATTGCCGCAATTCTACTTTACCAGACCCCCGTTGGGTTTTCTTTTATGGGGAAACCCGTTAGCACCGTTGTGTAGTATGGGGAAAGATATGAGTACACCGCCGTTTAATATCGTGATTGTCGGTCAATCTGGGCGTCTTCAGTATGAGGCTGCGTTGTTCTTGGTGTCCCTTCGCGCAACATCGCCGAATTTCTCTGGAAAAATCTTTGTCGCCGAACCCGAGCATACCGAAAAATGGACGCGCAATCCGAAAATGAATGACGCAGAGGTGCGGGATTTGATCGGAGCGTTGGGCGGAAACATCATTCAGTTTGAAAACAAGCTATTTGGTGAATATTACCCATACGGCAACAAAATTGAATGCTTGCAGGCACTTCCCGAAAATGAACCCTTTGTCTTTTTTGACTCGGACACATTGATATTGGATGACATCTCGAATGTTCCCTTTGATTTTGATCGCCCAAGTGCATCGAAGAAAGTCGAAGGAACTTGGCCAGAGATTGAGCTCTATGGACCTGGATATACTGAGACTTGGAAATCGCTGTATGATCAATTTGGATTAGATTTCGAAAGCTCGCTTGATTTGAGCCAACCTGATGAATACTGGCGGCGCTACTCTTATTTTAACGCGGGGTTCTTTTATTACAAATGCCCCAAACAATTCGGTGATCGCTTCGCCGAATATGCACATGACATCAAATGGAATGGCCCCAAAGAAATCGAATGCCAGACCCTAGATCCGTGGCTGGACCAAGTCGCCCTTCCTTTGGTAATCCATAGTTTTGGCGGCGGGCGTGATGCGCTTGAAGATGGGTATTTAGATGGCTCAGTGAGTTGCCATTATCGAATGTTACCTTTGCTTTATGCAAAAGAGTCGGACAAGGCTGTGAACGTCTTAGAAGAGGTTACAGCACCAAATAAAATCAAAAAGGTTCTGAAAAACTATGAGCCGATGAAGCGCATGATTTATCAAGGGCGCGGACAAAAGGTGCGCGACTTGTTTGATCAAAATGATCTTCCTCGCAAAGAGCGCGCAATTCGCAATAAAATTAAATCAGAAGGGTTCTGGATGCGCTAACCATCCGCCACTTTCTGGTGATTGTGGCGGCTTTTGCTTGTACTCTGGTTGCAGCTTTGCTTTACATAGCGCAACCCTTTTCCAACGGAGTATGACCCATGAGCAATGGACCCACATATGGTTTTGACACTTTGCAAATTCACGCAGGCGCTCGACCAGACCCTGCAACTGGCGCGCGCCAAGTGCCCATTTATCAAAGCACAGCCTATGTGTTTCGCGACGCAGATCACGCAGCCGCCTTGTTCAATTTGCAAGAAGTTGGATACATCTATTCTCGTCTAACCAACCCAACTGTTGCCGCACTACAAGAACGCATAGCGACCTTAGAGGGTGGCGTAGGTGCGGTGTGCTGTTCCTCGGGTCACGCGGCGCAATTGATGGCGCTGTTCCCTCTTATGTCACCAGGCAAAAACATCGTGGCCTCTTCTCGCCTTTATGGTGGAACGATCACGCAGCTTAGCCAAACGATTAAGCGGTTTGGGTGGTCTGCGACTTTCGTTGATTTTGACGATATGGATGCAATCAAAGCCGCAATCAACGAAGACACCCGCGCGGTATTCTGCGAAGCTATCGCAAATCCAGGTGGTCACATTACAGATTTGGACGCGGTAAGTGCGATCGCAAATGACGCAGAGATCCCATTGATCGTCGATAATACTACGGCGACACCCTATCTGTGCCGCCCAATCGAACATGGGGCGTCATTGGTTGTGCACTCAACGACAAAATACCTGACTGGCAATGGCACAGTGACTGGCGGCTGCGTTGTGGATAGCGGCAATTTCGACTGGACCGCCTCTGGCAAATTCCCGTCTTTGTCCGATCCTGAGCCCGCCTATCACGGGCTGCGCTTTCATGAAACCTTCGGGCCACTCGCCTTTACGTTCCATGGGATCGCAATTGGCCTGCGCGATTTGGGCATGACCATGAACCCACAAGCGGCGCATTACACCTTGATGGGGATTGAAACGCTGTCGTTGAGGATGGATCGTCATGTTGCCAATGCGCATAAGATTTCCAAGTGGTTGGAAACCCATCCAGCCGTGGATTACGTGACCTACGCGGGCTTGGAAAGCTCCCCGTATAATCACCTTGTTGAAAAGATTTGTCCCAAGGGTGCAGGTGGCTTGTTCACTGTGGCCCTCAAGGGTGGCTATGACTCTTGTGTCAAATTCGTTGATAACTTGGAAATCTTTAGCCACGTTGCCAACCTTGGGGATGCGCGGTCTTTGGTCATTCACTCGGCCTCAACCACGCACCGTCAATTGACTACAGAACAACAAATCGCAGCAGGGGCAGGACCAAATGTGGTTCGCATTTCCATCGGCATCGAAGACGCCGATGACCTCATTGCAGATTTGAAACAAGCGCTCGATAACGCGAAATAAAGTGATTAGGCCTCGTCTAGTGCGAGGCCTTATTCCGCAATATCAAAGGTCACTGTGACCGTCGCACTCAGCGACTGACTTCCAACGGAAACGGGGCTATCACTGCGCATCATGGCCATTTCCATCATGGGCGCCGGCCCATTTCCTCCTTCTGATATCATCACGATTGATCCAAGCGACACCCCAGCAGCAGCTGCATAAGTTTTCGCCTTGGATAAAGCGTCCTGAACCGCCAATTCCCGTGCAGTGTTTAAATGATCAGATTTATCAGCAACATCAAAAGAAATTCCCTGCACGCCCCCCATCCCTATTGTTGAGGACAAATTGATAACGGGATCGAGCAGTGTTAAATCGCTCAAACGAATAGACAATCGTGTCGCGGCCTCATAGCCAGAGACATCTTTTCGCTCATAATCACGACGCTGAGATATCCGCAAATCTTGTGTTTGGATCTGAGTGGCATCTACACCAATCCCCTTAAGTGCGCCCAACAAATTGGCCGCATCTTGAGACATCTCACGATAAGCCGTGCCAGCTTGAGGTGATTCCACTGAAACCAGCCAAGAAATCGTCATTTCATCGGGGATTACACTCACGGCACCAGTACCAGATACATGTATCTGACCCGTTTCAGAAAACGCAGGGCTAGACACTGCAAGGAGTGCCGCAACTAGATATTGATAAATTCGCATATCATTTCTCCTCTTTGTCAAAATTGTCCCATGAACTCAAAGGCAAAGACAGCACAAATTCGCCATCAGCAGGGTTTCGCTTTGCGATTGGGCTCAGCTGTTGTAAACTTCGACAGGCGTGGGGGGCAACCGCGCGTCACAGCTTGGCAACAAACGCACCGAAACTCATGAAAGCAAATTTTGCACTTTCACTTTCTTTTAACGGCATTACCCTGCTTGAGCGGGTTGATGACGGTTGGTGTGAACGTGGCTCGGTGTCGCTGGACACGGATCAGCTTGAACAGGATATGGCCAAGCTCTGGGAAAAATCAGAGCGAGACATTGACGATGTCAGCAACGTCAAAATTGTTCTTCCCAACGAACAGATCAAATATCTCGTCTTGCCAGGAGTCACCGACCAAAGTGATGACGCAATCGAAGCCTTCATTCGCCAAGAATTGGAAGGCACGACCCCCTACCCTGTCGCCGATCTAAGATTTGATTGGTGCGTCAAAGATAGCAAAGTTTATGTTGCTGCCGTTGCGCTCGAAACCTTAGAAGAAGCTGAAAGCTTCGCCATTGCGCATCGCTTTACACCGCTTGGGCATGTGGCCATTGCCCCTGAAGGCGCCTTTGATGGCGAAGTTCATTTTGGAAGCTTTCGTGGATTAAGTCCGCTTGATCGAGATGATGAACAAATCATTATTGTTCCGGCACCTCCAGAACCAGTTGCAGAGCCAACTGCCGAAGACCTTCCAATCCTGAGCTTTACGAGAGCACAAAATAGTGACGGGCCTGCGCCTGACGTCGCGCCTGTGCAAGACACGCCAGTGGTTTCTCAGAAACCAGGTGTCCTCGAAACAGAAGAGCCACCAGAAGAAACGTCTCTGAGCGGCATTGGTGCTTTTTTCGTCTCCAAGCGTTCAAAAGCTGAACCACCGAAACCGAAACCCATCGCAGCGCCTCAGCCCTTAGCCCCCTCAAACGATCTCAAGGATGAAAAAGCCAAGCTAACCGTTTTTGGCGCGCGAGAAATGGGCCGAAGCCTCTTTGTTCGACGTCGCAAATTGCCACTGATCTGGATTGCGGCTCTGCTCTTTATGGTGACTTTGGCAGGCGCCTATCAACTCATTCGACCAAGTGCAGTGGTCCAAACGGATGTCGCCTTACTGAGCGAACCAGATATAACCCCTGATGTAACGGCGCTGCCTGATCCCTCCCTGGATGTCAGCATTGTCGAAGAGGCTCCTACCCCGCCGATCCTTGATGAGGCATCCGACGCGCCTGAAATTGACATTGCGTCAATTCAGCCAACCTCACCAGAGGCTGATGAAATCGAGCTGAGTATTGCTGAAATCGAGGCCTCCACTGAAACAGAGGAAAACTCAGTTCCCTTAGATGAATTGCGACGTCGCTATGCGGTCACAGGCATTTGGCCTGTGTCGCCAGATATTCCCAACGATGTCGCCCCTATTGATCTGGGGGATCTCTATATTGCCTCAATCGACCCAAGTGTTTTGCAACAAGACGCAATTGCCCTGCCAAGCCCGCGTAGCTTTAGCACAGAGACCTTATTGAACCGACAGGGGCTTCCTGCGCCGAGTGGCTCTGTGTTTGAATTCAACACTGATGGGGTCGTAACTCCCACCAAAGAGGGAACATTGTCCCCTGATGGCCATATGGTTTATCTGGGGCGCCCGGACATCGTTCCCCCACTTGCGCCTAGATCTGATCCAGCGCCCGAGGCCCAAGATCAGATTGCCCTGGGAGCGACTGGGGTCCCGTTGCAAAATCTGCGCCCCAAAGCGCGACCTGATATTTCAGCTGAAATCCAACAGCTACAAGAACAGCGCAACAGCTTGGCTCTCTTACGTCCTCAGGTCAGACCAAAGCAATTGGTTCCCCCAGCACCTTTGATCGAAGAAGATGCCGAAGACGCCGCACCGATTGGTATTGCACGCGAAATGGCCCAGACGCGCGTTCCCAAAGCACGTCCCAAGAATTTGAACACCAAGGTGAAAATCACTCCCCGCCAAGTGACCGCCACGCCAACTAAACCCTCGTCCCCAACAAAAAGGACTGTGGCCGCGCGTGCAACGGATGAGAATTCAATCAACCTTCGCAAGGTCAATTTGATTGGTGTCTTTGGCAAAGGAAACAAACGCCGCGCCTTGGTCCGCCTCTCATCTGGTCGCCGCCAGATGGTCGAGGTCGGAGACCGCATAGATGGCGGAAAGGTCGCCGCCATTTCCGAAGACGCGATCAGGTATACACGATTTGGAAAAGATATCGTGCTGAGAATGCCCAAGGGGTAATTGAAAATAATCTACCTGTGACACAATAAAAAAGCGGCCGTTGTTTCCAACAGCCGCCTCAAAATTTCAGTATTGAACTGTTAATTAAGCTGCGCGAGACACCAAAACGTCGTCGACTTTCTTAGCTGCGTCCGCTTCGTCCCAATCGGAGGCCGCGGCAACTTCGCGAGTTAGACGCTCTAGCGCCGCCTCATAGAGTTGACGTTCTGAATAGCTTTGCTCGCGCTGGTCATCATTGCGGTGAAGGTCACGAACGACCTCAGCAATTGCAATCAAATCACCTGAGTTGATCTTTTGCTCATATTCTTGCGCGCGACGAGACCACATAGCGCGCTTGACCTTGGCTTTGCCTTTTAGCGTTGTCATCGCTTTGTTCACAACATCAGGGCTGCTCAAATTACGCATTCCGATTTCTGTTGCTTTGTGTGTCGGAACGCGCAGTGTCATTTTGTCTTTTTCAAATGTCACAACGAACAATTCCAACGTGATGCCAGCAATTTCCTGTTCCTCAACGGACACGATTTGGCCCACGCCATGCGCAGGATAAACAACATAATCGTTCGGACGGAACTCAGGTTTCTTGGCTTTAGACATTCATATATCCCCTTTTTAGTCGCTCACACGACAAGTCAACCCACTCGGTTACCAATAGAGGAACCAAACATGGACATTCGCTGATAGTTAAAAAACGCGCAGGCCAGCACACTGCGCGATACTATGAAGTATTTTCATTTGTAACAGGAGTATAACACAAAAATGGGGTGATTCCTAGAACTAGGAAAACAGCCCAGTTTTAGCCGCCTTCACCTGGCTTCTCTGAGAAATATTTCTCAAGCTTGCCCTCTTCGCCATCGCGCTCTTCTGCATCTGGGAGTGGGTCTTTCTTGGTGATGATCACAGGCCACATTTCGGAATATTTGCGGTTGAATTCAACCCATTTCTCCATCTCAGGCTCAGTATCTGGGCGGATCGCATCAGCGGGACATTCTGGTTCACAAACACCACAATCGATACATTCATCTGGATGAATGACCAACATATTCTCACCCTCATAGAAACAATCTACAGGGCAAACTTCAACGCAATCTGTATATTTACATGCGATGCAGGCGTCATTCACGATATATGTCATGCTTTGTGTCCAGTATTCAGAGTCATACACAGGCTTGCTAATCCAAGTTTGCCTGTCATTCAAGCGTCCGAGAGCGCAAAAGATCAAGTGTGCGACGATCCTTCTTGGTCGGACGCTTATTTCCTTCTCTTTCGGGTTTCCCGAGATCCTTTTCCCGTGGCGGTGTCTTATCCGAATATAATGTTTGCGCCTCGGGTGCAGGACCGCGGCGATCACCCAAGGCGACAACCTCAATGATGCGGACCCAATCCCCTTGGGGAAAAGTTAAGACATCTCCTGCGGTCACTTGAAACGCAGGCTTGGCAACCTTGTTGGCATTCACACGACAATGGCCGCCAGAGATCATCTTGGCGGCCACTGTGCGTGTTTTAAAAAACCGAGCGTGCCACAACCATTTGTCGAGCCGCTGTTTTTCTTCAGCAGACAAAGGTTACCCCTTGTCTTTTAGGCCCATAAGAGCCGCTGCAAACGGATTGTCGGGATCAATGCGATCCTTCTTTTCTGGACGAGCTTGGAACGACTTGCCGCCTTGAGGCTTCTGCTCACGGTTTGGCTTGCCACCTTTGCCTTTGGGCTTGCCCTTGGCGCGCGGTGCATCCCCACGGGGACGGTTGCCCTGCGGTTTCGGTTTGCGACCCCACGTGAATGTGTAAAAGACTTCCATTTCTGGCGCGTCTTCAACCGTGGCTTCGGCTGTGCTTGCTTCGGTCTCTGCAGGCGCTGGTTCCGCCTCGGCCGTTTCAACAGCAGGAGCCACCTCTGTGTCGGCACCCTCAGCAGGCGCCTCGCTTGTTTGAGCTGCCTCTGGGGTTACTTTGACCTTGGCACGTTCGCCTTTGACCGCTGCGTACCCAAGTCCTTGCATCAAGTCAGCAAATTGATCGAGGGTCATACCAGTGATGGACAACATATCTGCCTTGGCTTCAAACCCGCCACGGCTATCTTCGGTGCGAAGCATGTCTGCAAGGCGTTCGAGCATATCGATCCGAATAGCGCGCTCACCTGCATTGCGATAGCCCGACATCGTATCTGCACCTTCGGGTGCGGATTTATCAACAGGGATCGTCACCAAGCCAGGGGGCGGTGATTCAGGAAATTCGTCCATCTTTTGCGCCAAAGACCAAAGAACCAAGCGCAAGCGCGTTGGAGCAGGCTTTAGTAAAAGCGGCATGAAAATGGTGAATTGACCAAAACGGATACCATGTTTGCGCAGCGCACCACGGGCATCTTGATCCAAGGCTTTGACGTCCTCTGCAACCTTTGCACGCGGTAGGATCCCAAAGGCCTCAACCATTTGAAAGGCAAAGCCACGCGCCAAACCAGAGAGCTCTTCGTCACGCTGAAGATTGAGCATCGGCTCGAACAAAGCGGCAATTTTGCGATCCATGAAGTGCTGTAAGCGGCGTTCAACCTTTTGAACAACGTCTACGCCCGCTTCTTCGTCGACAAAAGCGACGATGCGGGGCTTGAGCGCCTCGTCCGTGCCAACCAGTTTCCCAACAGCATGTTCGCCCCACATAAGACCACCTTGTTCGGTGAAGTCTATTTCCGTGTCAGGCGCATTGTAGAACCGATCTGCACGCAGATGGAAATGCGGTGCCAATGCTTGCAATGATGCCGCCTTGAGCGTTTTCGCTTCTTGTCCAGTTGCGTCCTTGTCTTGACGGAACTGAAATCCTTGGAGCCGACCGACGAATTCGCCTTCTACGGTCACCTCACCATTTTCATTTACTTCGGCCAATAGGGCCTCCTTCTGTTTGAGCCGGCGCAACAAGACAGATGTCCGCCGGTCCACAAATCTTTGCGTCAAACGCTCGTGAAGAGCATCGGATAATTTATCTTCTACAGCGCGCGTGGCGTCGCGCCAATGATTTTCATCATCAACCCACCCACTTCTTTGTGCGACATAAGTCCACGTGCGAATAAAAGCCAGTCTTTTCGACAAAGCGTCGATATCCCCATCAGCGCGATCAATCCGTTTAATCTGGCGTGCAAGCCAATCATCGGGGATGCGGCCGCGTTCATGTAAATAAGAAAAAACAACCTCTAAAAGGCCTGCATGCTCTGCATGGGAAATGCCTCTAAAATCAGGAACACGGCAGACATCCCACAAGAGTTGAACCGAAGCGCCATCGCTTGCGCGGGCACTGACCTCTGCCACTTGGGATAGTGACTTTAATGCCATCAAATCATCAGCTTCGCGCGCTTTTACCAGCAATTCGTTGCTTGGGCTGATCTCTAAGGAATTGATCAAAGCGTCCACTGACCCGAATCTTAGGTCAGAATTGCGCCAGATGAGCTTTTTAAGGGGGGTAAAGCGGTGCTCCATAATCGCCTTGGCCACTTCATCGTCTAATGGAGATGCCTCACCCGTGACACCAAAGCTTCCGTGGCTCATGCCTCGCCCAGCGCGCCCCGCAATTTGGGCCAGCTCGTTTGGCGCAAGCTGACGCATGCGGCGGCCATCAAATTTGCTAAGGGAGGAAAAAGCCACATGATTAACATCTAAATTCAGCCCCATACCGATGGCGTCTGTCGCCACAAGGAAATCAACATCCCCGTTTTGATATAGCTCGACCTGAGCATTGCGCGTGCGTGGGCTAAGGGCCCCCATAACAACCGCAGCCCCCCCTTTTTGACGACGGAGCAATTCCGCAATCGCGTAAACGTTATCAACGGAAAACCCCACGATTGCGCTTCGAGGAGGCATGCGGCTTAGCTTTTTGGACCCTGTATAAACCAATTCACTCATGCGATCGCGGCGTATAAATTCCACGTCAGGGACGAGCGCAGCAATCGTGCCACGCATCGTATCAGCCCCTAAGAACAGAGTTTCATGCGAGCCCCGCATTCGCAGCAAGCGATCTGTGAACACATGTCCCCGCTCAGGATCCGCACAGAGTTGGATTTCATCAATTGCAATAAAATCCGCCCCCATGCCTTCGGGCATGGCTTCCACGGTACAGACCCAGTATTTGGCTCGTGGGGGGACAATGCGCTCTTCCCCCGTCACCAAGGCCACAACTCCTGGCCCACGGATCGCAACGATTTTATCGTAGACCTCACGCGCCAATAGCCTGAGAGGCAAGCCAATCACACCAGTGCGATGCCCCAACATGCGCTCTATTGCATAATGCGTTTTGCCTGTATTGGTTGGCCCCAATACGACAGCGATGCGCGACATCATAGCCATTGCCTGTCCTAACTTATAGCGACTGTCCTTTTACAGATGCTGAGAGCCGTTGCAATGCCTCGTCGAGGCCTGACAATCTTGGATGTATCTCATACACTGCTTCATAGGTTTTAAAGGCCAGCTCATCTCTATCTAGGCGCTCATAGACTTGTGCCAATGAAAAAAGTGCAGGATAGAAATCAGGGGCTAATTCCAAGGCCCGTTCGAACCTATCAATAGCAGGACCAATATACCCCAACTGAAACAAGGCACGGGCCTGCCCCAAATGCGCGCCTGCATGATCAGGGGCCATTTCTGCCACTGTTGCAAACCGATTTGCCGCCGCTTCGAACTTGTTTTGTGCAAAATCTGAATTGGCGCGAGTCAGGATTAAATCGGCGCTCGGGGATCCCGTTTGCGACCAAACAAACAAGAGTTCTCGCTCAACACTTGCAACTTCTGGGTCATCAACACTGCGAAGTTCTTGCAAAAGAGTTTTCACTTTGCCACTTTCTTGTGCAAAGGTAGGGAAAGAACATAAAATTCCTGTAATTAACCCAACGATAAGTTTGATTATCTTTATCCGATTTTTCATATCACGATAGTAACAACAGATTAGACGGTTTTAAACGCCAAAAAAGGATACGAACATGAGCGATGTAATTAACGCAGCGGTAGAAGCGCTAGGCGCAAAATTGGGTGACACAACTTTTGACGGATCTGCAAAGTTCTCGATTGAAGGTGAAGGATCGCTCATTATTGACGATCAAGGCGTGCGCGCTGGCGATGATGATACAGATGTCACACTCAGCGCCGATGCAGACACCTTTCAAGCCATTCTATCAGGCGATCTAGACGCAACAGCCGCCTTCATGGGTGGAAAGCTAAGCCTTGACGGAGATATGGGCACAGCAATGCGACTCGGAAGCTTTCTTGCGTAACACATAAAATGTTTGAAACGGCCCCCTATTTTAGTGATCTTGCAACGTGGTCAGATAATGGCTCTGCAGTTTGGATAAAGACCCCAGATGGCATACGTTTACGTATGTCACATTGGCCTGCCTCCGCGGCCAAGGGGACCGTTTTCATTTTACCTGGTCGCACCGAATATTGCGAAAAATATGCGAATGTCGCACGCCTGTTGAACGATCACGATCTTGGCGTTCTTGCCATTGATTGGCGCGGCCAAGGGTTGGCGGATCGCTTCGGGCGAACGCCTATGGTCGGTCATGTTGAGAAATTTGCAGACTATCAAACCGACATTGACGCCATCATCGATTATGCGAACACTGCTGACTTACCAAAACCATGGTTCATGCTTGCGCATTCAATGGGGGGCGCGATTGGGTTACGCACACTCCTGCGCAAATCTGAGTTTTCCGCCGCCGCATTCAGTGGACCCATGTGGGGCATTCACTTAGCACCGCATTTACGAGCGATCACAAAACCTCTTTCCAGCCTGCTGAGTTTGACTCCGCTCAGAGATAATTTTGCCGCATCAACACAACACGGCCCAATTGTGTTCGAAAATGCGTTTAACGACAACAAGCTCACGAGGTCAGAAACTGAGTGGGATGTTATGAAAACACATTTAGAGCGATATCCCTCCCTCCAACTCGGTGGACCAAGTTATCAATGGCTTTATGAGTCGCTAAGAGAATGCGATGCACTGGCCAAGCTTGCCGCACCAAATGTGCCCTGTCTTTGTCTTCTCGGGGATAATGAGCGCATTGTGGACACCAAGCGCATCCATGATCGGATGACATCATGGCCCAACGGTACATTGCGAATGGTGCGCCCTGGTGAGCATGAAACCCTCATGGAAGACCCAGAGGTTACCGATGGTCTTGTGGCGGAATTGGTGACCCATTTTCTATCCAGTACTGTTTCCTAATAGAGTGCAGCCAAAAACAAAAAATGTGCTTGGCCCAAAGAGACCAAGCACATAGATTTAGTGACTAGAATTTACCGGGATACCCCGCTGGCAAGTTTTCTGTTTGAATGGGGGCAATGATGTCCCAATGTTCAACGATAAGACCATTTTCCAGACGCCAAAGATCATAAAAGGCTGTGGGAGTATCACCCAATGCCCCAGAGGCCCCAGTCAAGACAAAGCTACCTTCTGCCACGACAAGTCCAATCTCGTCATAACGCATCTTTAAACCCTTGGCCGCATTGGCTTTCATCAAGGTTTGAAGCCCTTTTAGCCCGTCACCTGCATCTGGGTTATGCTGTAAATATGTGACAGGGCTTATATATTGCGTGATGTCTAATTTCTCACCACCAATAAACATGCGTTCCAAAAGCTCTACCACCAAAGCTTTGTTTGCTTCGGTTTGGTCCAGATCACGAATGTCAGTTTCCCCATCGACTTGGGTGCGACCAGCTGCGTTTGGTGTGTCACGAAGTGGTGTCAAATTATCCCAATGCTCAGCAATCTTGCCATCTTCAATCCGAAATACGTCAAAGGCAACCATCGGTTTTGGGCCAAAGTTATAATAAGTCGAGTGGGTCGCAACCAAATCACCTTCGCCGAAAATACGATGTAATTCCGTCGGAGGAGGCACAGGTTTGCTTGGATCAAGGGGGCGGCTCAGGAATTTTTTGATGACCGCAGATCCGGACGGCAACATTGGATTTCTCTGAATATAATCTTAGGCAAAATATGCGTCGACAGCAGAGGCATCACGAGAAGAAAAGACGTTCTCCATCATATCTAAAACAAATTCTTTATTTGCGGTGACGTCTGCCCAAGCCAGGGACGCCGTCAGTCCGAGAGCCGTTAGAGCGGTGGTAAATGTCTTGTACATGAATACTTTCTCCATTATGCAATTTATCTTTCCAGAAAGATAAATTGATAAAGTTAAAATGACAAGCTTATTTTTTGAACCTATACTCGCGCAAAAGACCGGAGAAGAGCATGTCCGAACCAGACGAGCCAAAATGGCGGATCGCCCCCCCAGCAGAAGCTCGAATTGTGCCGGGCTTATTTCGAAGTCGAAACTTTATTTGGGACAATGATCATCGGATAGTAGAGAGCCATGGCGTTACATGGTCACAATTCCTCGCTTTATCATCGCTTAGATCTGCGGGGCCAGATCAAACTTTGTCTCCGACACAACTGTATACAGCAGCACAAGTCACGTCTGGTGGTATGACCAAAATGATGAATGCCTTGAGTGATGCCAACCTCATTGTGCGTATCGACAACCCAAACGACAAGCGAAGCCGTTTGGTCCAAATAACTCCCAAAGGGGCAAAGTTGTCCGAACAAATTGTAGAAGAGTTGATCAAAACAAACAAAGCGTTGATCGGCGGCATTCTCGAAGCAGAAGAAACCGAGGAATTGGCCAGACTACTTCACAAACTCAGCGCAGGGTTACAAAAGCGCAAGAACCAAGGCAGCGGACAGCTTTCCAAGATTGGCGCCTCAACCACCAAATAGTCTTCGTCACATGAGCCAATTCAGCAGCACCCTTGCCACTAGAACAAATGTTGCCTATCTCATTCATAACAACAATGAGGTCACAATGTTTACACTCCCTTTTCCGCTCCACGATGCAAACCCGTCTTCGGGGTCCGAGAACCTTGGCAATCTTCCTGAGTGGGATTTAACCGATCTCTATCCGTCACAGGACGATGCGTCCTTGAAAAGTGATCTAGACTGGCTCAACACTGAATGCGCAGCCTTTGCCGCAGATTATGAGGGAAAACTAGCTGATCTTTCGGCCGCTGAGTTTTTGACATGCGTTCATCGCAATGAAAAAATCAACAATATCGCTGGGCGTATCATGTCCTATGCAGGCTTGCGGTATTATCAACTGACCACGGACGCAGATCGCACCAAGTTCATGTCCGATTGCCAAGAGCAAATCACCAATTTCACGACGCCCTTGGTCTTTTTCACCCTAGAAGTGAACCGATTGGCTGATGACCATTTCGACGCGCTGTTTGCGCAAAATGCAGAGCTTGCACGATATAAACCTGTGTTTGATCGCATTCGCGCAATGAAGCCCTATCAGCTCTCTGACGAATTAGAACGCTTTTTGCATGATCTGGGGGTTGTCGGAGATGCCTGGGAACGCTTGTTTGACGAGACCATTGCTGGATTGACCTTTGTGGTCGATGGCGAAGAGTATAACATCGAAGGCACACTCAATTTCCTAACAGACCAAAATCGCAACCAACGTGAATCGGCGGCGCGGGAATTGGCGCGTGTGCTGAATGAGAACATCAAAATCTTTGCCCGTGTTCACAACACGCAGACCAAAGAAAAAGATATCATGGATCGCTGGCGTGGGATGGAAACACCGCAAATGGGGCGGCACTTGTCAAATGACGTCGAACCCGAAGTTGTCGAGGCGCTGCGCAATGCTGTTGTTGCCGCCTACCCCAAGCTGAGCCATCGCTATTATAACCTCAAACGCAAATGGCTTGGTCTTGATCGTATGGAAGTCTGGGACAGAAATGCCCCACTTCCGCTAGAAAGCGATCGGATTGTTGATTGGGATGAGGCTCGCGACCTTGTTATGACGGCCTATAACAGCTTTGATCCGCGACTGGGTGAACTGGCTGAGCCGTTCTTTGACAAAGGATGGATTGATGCCGCCGTTAAACCCGGCAAAGCACCCGGTGCGTTTGCGCACCCAACGGTCACCAATGTTCATCCCTACGTAATGCTGAACTATCTGGGAAAACCCCGTGATGTTATGACCTTGGCCCATGAATTGGGCCACGGCGTTCATCAGGTGCTCGCTGCCAAGCAGGGTGAAATGTTATCCTCAACGCCGCTTACATTGGCAGAGACCGCCTCTGTGTTTGGCGAGATGCTGACCTTCCAGAAAATGCTCGAAGGGGCGACATCCGTTGAAGAGCGCAAAGTCATGTTGGCCGGCAAAGTCGAAGACATGATTAACACCGTTGTGCGTCAAATTGCGTTTTATGATTTCGAATGCAAATTGCACGCGGCCCGCAAAGACGGCGAGCTGACACCAGAAGACATCAATGCCCTTTGGATGTCTGTGCAAGCCGAAAGCCTTGGTGAGGCGTTTGATTTCATGGATGGCTATGAAACATTCTGGGCCTATATCCCGCATTTCGTTCACTCCCCCTTCTACGTCTATGCCTATGCCTTTGGCGATGGATTGGTAAACGCGCTCTATGCGGTCTACAAAGATCAGCCAGACGGGTTCCAAGACAAATATTTTGAGATGCTCACAGCGGGCGGATCAAAACATCACTCTGACTTGTTGAAACCTTTTGGCCTAGATGCCTCAGACCCCAAATTCTGGGACAAAGGCCTTAGCATGATTTCAGATATGATTGATGAATTGGAACGTCTCGAAGACGCCTAAAGCAGCATTTAAAAGATCATTAACCGCCTCGGTACAGGTCATCGGGGCGGTTTTTTATGCTTGAACAGCCGCGTCCGGCTTGGTCAAAAGTGAGGACAAAATGCCATTCACCTCTTCTGGTGCTTCGAGTGTAGGAAAGTGCCCTGAAGTCTCAATCACATGAAAGGACGCATGTGGAATGAGCTCAGCCATAAACTCTTGGCGTTTAAGTGGGAACATTTCGTCCTGCGCACCGCAAATTACAGCGGATGGAAGTCGCAAGCGTCTAAGCGTGGCTTGCTGATCCAAGCGGCGCTGCAACGCCCGCGCTTGGGTCACATAGACCTCTGATCCAAGCGACACAGCCATATCAACCAAGAGGTTTTGATGAGCCACTTTGCGATCACTCGGAGCAAGTAACCCCGTTTGAAGCTCTTCTCTTATCACTTCATCGAGGCGCCCAATTTTTGCACCAATAATCTTGGATTCGCGTGATGCCGCTGTTTGAGGCGTTTCAGCCAAAGGCGAGCAGGACATTAATGCGAGATGAGACACACGTTTCGGATCACGGCGAACGATATCCATCGCAATCGCCCCCCCAAGCCCCGCGCCAATCAAGGCGAACCGCTCAGCCAAAGCCTGCAACACAGAGTTTGCCATGAGTTCTATAGTAGGTTCTGACCCAAAATTAGGAATAATGATCGTTCTGGTCGCTGAAAACTCTGAAATAACACTTTGAAACAAGCGCGCATCGCACATCATATCTGGCAGAAGAACCAAAGGTTCAAACATGATATTCCCCAATCCAAAAAGATCCAAATAAAAAGACCAAAACTAAGTACTAAACAAATATAGGACTGTCCGATTTAGCCAAATCACACAGACAAATTTACTTAAGCTAGATTACGTTAATTTGACAATGGCAATTCTAGGCCAAACAATTTGAAATAAACATAAATCTGTGCGGCCTGAGAGCCGCATAATTTAACTTTTAATTGTTTTTTGGAAAACAAAAACACGCCAAGGTTACGCTCGGCGTGTTTACTTTTATTGTTCGAGCTGGCTCCAAAAGAGACCAAGATGCCGAGACACAATTTCGTCATACCGCTTGGATTGCTTCAAGGCTTCTAAGCCGGCGTTGAAGCGATACAAATGCGTGGTCCCGCGCCAATGCTTTTTGGAAATCAACACATGGAGACCTTCAATAGACAGGGGACGCTTCAAAGGTTCAACGGCCCCTTTTAGCCCAAGGTCATGAATTTTGGTCCACCCCAAAAATTCATTTACTGTTACCGCGTCCACCTCGCCCTTCATCAGCAAATCAAAGCATGCATCTGGGCTTTCAGCTTGGACCAGTGTGATTGCGCCGGACTTAAGCCATTCGCGCCCTGTGCGGTCCAAATCATGGGTAAAGTATCCAACCGGTCGGCACAGCGTTTTGCCCACAATATCCGCATCTGTTTCAAACTCAAACGGGTTGTCTGTGCGCGTGAATAACAAGATCAGCAATTCGACAAGAGGTTCGGAAAAATGGAAATTTGCACAGCGCTCATTCTCGCGATCCTCTTCGCAATTTGGGCGCAACCACGGAAACCCAATATCAAACTCTTTGCCATCAAGCTGTGGGAACAAATGTGTGGACCAATCATCATCCCAAGTGATCGCATAGGGAACGGGGTATGGACTATTTTCCAAAGCCGCATTCACAAATTCAGTGACCATGCCTTCACCCACCCAATTGCGATCCGTAAACGGCGCATAATCAGACCCAGTCAAAAGCTTCATCTCCGCGTCAACCTGTTGCAACGGTGTCGCATCGGCGACATCATTGCTTGGCAAACAGGGGATGTTCAGCATGGTCCCCACTGGAAACTGAAGCATCGACCCGCCCAGTTTGTCTTGGTTCCCGTAATAGATGACAGACCATTTTTGCTGATCCTGATAGTAGGTGTCAGCAATGGAAAAGACCGTATCCCCAGATTTGACTTCGTGTTCAACATCACATGCGGCCCATGCGGATTGACCCAATAGAAGCACAGTTAAAAAGACAATAAAACGCATCAGACCCTCCTATAGCTCGCTCCAGATTTTTGACATATGCGCGTCAATAATCTGCTGGTAGGTTCCATTTTGTTTGATCTCTGTGAGGCCAGAATTGATGGTCTCAAGCAACAGATCGCTATCAGGATGCGATTTGCTTACGACGACATGCAGACCTTCGATCGACAATGGGCGGGTTTGAACGATATCGACACGGGATCCCATATCCAAATCTTTGATCGCCTTGCGCCCTGTGAATTCGTTCAAGGCAACCGCATCAACTTTTCCCTCTGACAAAAGCTCAAAGCAATCAGCGACACTAACAGGTTGCGTCAAAGTGATTTTGCCATCGGCAAGCCAATTGCGCCCGTTCTTGTCCAAATCATGGGTATAATACCCCTTAGGCCGGCAAAGCGTTTTACCAATGATATCGCTGTCTTGTTGAAACCGGATAGGGCGTGATCGATCCGTGAACAGCAAAACCAACATTTCAAACATTGGATCAGAGAAATTGAAATTGGCACAGCGATATTGATCAGGGTTCGCCGCGCAGTCAGGTTGCAACCAAGGAAAGCCCATATCTAACATTGCATTGGACAAGAGCGGATCCAAATGAGCGGACCAATCATTGACCCAATGCACATCATATCCACCTTCACCGCTCGATTGCGTCATAGCCGCATGCACAATCTCTGTGACCAACCCACCATTCAACGCTTTGCGATCTGTAAAGGGCGCGTAATCATCCGCAGTGAGAAGGTTCACTTTGAGTGCCGCAGGAGAGGCTGATTGCTTCACAACACGTGTGGGCGTTGGCGCTTTGGGTGGGGCTTTGGGCCGTGCAACCGCCTCGACGCCGTCTAATCCGACAGGCATCCCATTGATACATGGCAATTGAATGGTCTGACCGACCCGAATTTTATTTGGGCTATCCCCGATAGTTGAGACATTCGCATTGTAAACAGCTGACCATTTACGGGCATCTTTATAAAATTTATCCGCAACACCGGATAGCGTGTCTCCACGTGAAATTTTATAAGAGCCCCCACAGGATTGCGCAAACGCGGGCGCAGACAACATAACAAGGGCGCAAAATGCGCCTGAAAATATTTTCATAATACCGATCCCTTTAGCTTCCCCGCTAATTGGAACCGAATGTAGTGTAGGTCGTCAAGACTTAACATATATCTTGTGATTAGCCATAAAAATTAAGGCCATAGCACTGTCTACCTAAAGGCGAATCAAAGCGATCCAGAAAGGGCCAAAAAAATCCATGATTCTTTTGATCGATGTTGACCCTAGCTAAGCTCTAAAACCTCACCTAAGGCGCGCTTTAGGGTATTCAGGCAAATCGGGGTTGAAAAGGAATGATCCGCCCCGCTCACAAATTCCAGATGCAGGTCGGTGGCCTTAATATGATCAAAGAGACGCAAAGCAGTGGCCCGCGTTACACTTGCATCCTCGCTTCCCTGAAGCAATCGAACTGGACACTCTAACGACAAAGGAGAGCGTAACACCAATTGCGCCCGCCCCTCTTCGATCAAGCGCCGCGTAATTGGATAGGGGGAGCCATAATCAGAAGGGACATCGACACGCCCTTCTTGCATCACGGCTGAGCGTTCCTCCTCAGAAAAAGAGGCCCAAAACCCATCTTCGGTAAAATCAGGGGCCGCCGCTATTCCAACAAATCCCGCGACACGCTCGCCAAGTTTCTTGCTAATCAAAAGCGAAATCCACCCCCCCATGGAGGAGCCGACCAAGACAACAGGCCCCTCAATTTTTGCCTCAATAATCGATAATGCATCCTCGGCCCAATCGCCAATAGCCCCATCCACGAATTCACCAGAGGAGACCCCATGCCCAGAATAGTCAAACCGCAAAAAAGCACGCCCCTCGGAGCGCGCCCAATCCTCTAAGAATGTGGCCTTTGACCCTTCCATATCGGACATAAAGCCACCCAAAAACACAACTGCTGGTGAGCGGCCTGAAACATAGGAATATGCGATTGAACGGCCCTGTGGCGTACTAAGATAATCAACCATGGAATGCTCCTCATTTTTTGAAAACTCTGCCACAGGCCCCTTAGATTGACCAGACATCGAAACCCACTATCCCCGTGATGTTTCAAAAAGAAAGCAGGAACAGCTTGACGCGCCTGTGCGAACAGGTCAAAACGGCAACCGAACCAATATACCCGCAATCGGGCGTTCCGTGGGCGCCAAACAGACGAGGAGGACACAGATGTCCCAAATCTCTCTCACTTTTCCAGATGGTAACAAACGTGACTACGACGCAGGCGTGACCCCCGCTGAGGTGGCCGCATCCATTGCGACATCACTCGCCAAAAAAGCGATCTCTGCGACCGTGAACGGCGACCACTGGGACATGCAGTGGCCAATCACCGAAGACGCGGCCATCGCCATCAACACGATGAAGGACGAAGCTCCAGCCCTAGAGTTGGTGCGCCATGACCTCGCGCACATCATGGCGCGCGCTGTTCAAGAGATTTGGCCAGACGTCAAAGTGACAATTGGCCCTGTGATCAATCACGGCTGGTACTATGATTTTGATCGCAAAGAGCCGTTTTCACCAGAAGACCTCGGCCTCATCGAGAAAAAGATGAAAGAGATCATCAACCTTCGTGATGGCGTGCGCACCGAAGTTTGGGAACGTCCACGTGCCATTCAGCACTACAACGACACAAATGAACCGTTCAAAGTGGAATTGATCGAAAGCATCCCAGGGGATGAACCAATCCGCATGTATTGGCACGGCGAGTGGCAAGACCTCTGCCGTGGCCCGCACTTGCAAAACACCGGTCAGGTTCCCGCCGATGGCTTTAAATTGATGAGCGTCGCAGGGGCCTATTGGCGCGGCGATAGCTCACGTGAACAGCTTCAGCGGATCTACGGCGTTGCGTTCTTGAACAAAGAACAGCTCAAAACGCATCTCAACATGCTAGAAGAAGCCGCCAAACGCGATCACCGAAAATTGGGCCGCGAAATGGACCTCTTCCATATGCAAGAAGAGGCACCGGGCCAAATCTTTTGGCACCCTAACGGCTGGAAGATTTACACAACCTTGCAAGACTACATGCGCCGCCAACAAGAACGCGGCGGCTATGTCGAAGTGAACACACCTCAAGTCGTCGATCGCAAATTATGGGAAGCCTCTGGTCACTGGGACAAATACCAAGAGAACATGTTTATCGTCGAAGTGGACGAAGAACATGCCCGCGAAAAGGCCGTGAATGCGCTCAAGCCGATGAACTGTCCTTGCCACGTCCAAGTCTATAACCAAGGCTTAAAATCCTATCGTGATCTGCCGCTGCGTATGGCGGAATTTGGGTCTTGTAACCGATATGAACCCTCTGGTGCCTTGCATGGAATTATGCGGGTGCGTGGGTTTACCCAAGATGACGCGCATATATTCTGCCGCGAAGATCAAATCGAGGAAGAAACCAAAAAATTCATCGAATTCCTCTCTGCAATTTACCAAGATCTCGGATTTACAAAGTTCGCCATCAAATTCTCTGACCGTCCGGACACACGGTCAGGATCGGATGAGGTTTGGGACAAGGCCGAAGGCGCGCTAAAATCGGCGACAGAAGCAGCAGGGTATGAGTTTGAACTAAATCCAGGTGAAGGCGCGTTTTATGGGCCGAAACTGGAATTCGTTTTGACCGACGCGATTGGTCGCGACTGGCAATGTGGCACTTTGCAGGTTGATTTCGTGCTTCCTGACCGGTTGGACGCCAATTATGTTGGCGAAGACGGTGCTAAACATCGCCCAGTCATGCTCCACCGTGCGGTTCTTGGATCCTTTGAACGGTTCATTGGCATTCTTATCGAAAGCTTTGCAGGACGCTTGCCACTTTGGTTGGCCCCACGCCAAGTTGTGGTTGCTGCGATTGTATCAGATGCAGATGACTATTGCCGCGAAGTCGTGGACGCCTTGAAAGCCAAAGGCATCCGCGCAGAACTTGATCTTCGCAATGAGAAAATCAACTATAAAGTGCGCGAACATTCCGTTGGCAAAGTGCCCGTCATTTTGGCCTGCGGCATGAAAGAAGTCAGCGACAAATCTGTGTCCGTGCGCCGCTTGGGGGAAAAACAAACCTCTGTGGTTTCGCTAGACGAGATCGTTGCAACGCTTTCTCAAGAAGCAATCGCGCCGGATTTGAAGTAAATGAACTGGGGCCGCAATGTATTGCGGCCCCAAACTATTAGAGCCCCAAGGCCTCTTGCGTTGCAGTGGTCCAGCCAAGATAGAACATGCCATCCTCACCCCGAATGAGCGGGCGCTTCATAAGGGATGGATGGGCTTTTAAAAGCACAATTGGGTCTTGATCCCTCTCCGCGTCATCAAGACCACGCCACGTCGTTGATTTCTTGTTCACCATGGCATCCCCAAGACTTTTGAACGCTGTTTTCAAGATTTCATCGTCAATCCCATCCACACGCACATCCAAAAATTCTGCGTCAGGCAGTGCTTTTTTGGCTTTTCGGCAGGTGTCACAGTTTTTCAAACCGTATATTTGCACTTATTTCCCCTTTTCTCGGCTATTCTGGTTTTTTTTACATAGTTTCACTTGCTTTTTACAATGGCAGAGTAAATGTACTAACTGTGACTACAGAATTAATTACCTCCGCCTACGAATGTCGCCGGACTATTTAAGACTTAAGTGACATGGGCCTCACATTTTCGAGGCGATAAAGTAGAAGGAGACGCGGAATGCCTACAGGTACCGTGAAATGGTTTAACACAACTAAAGGTTTCGGATTTATTGCACCAGATGATGGCGGAAAAGACGTGTTTGTACACATCTCTGCTGTTGAGCGTTCTGGCCTAACTGGTCTAGCCGACAACCAAAAAGTTTCTTTCGAACTCCAAGATGGTCGTGATGGCCGTCAAATGGCGTCCGATCTAGAAGCGCTTTAAGCTGATTGCAGCTTTCGGGCCTCTTCCCCTGCAAGGCGGATGAGGTCCATCATAAAGGGTTTTTGTAAATCCTCATCTCGCGTGGCCGCAAATAGGCCCCGCTTGAGCCCTGCCTTGGTCAGTGGACGCGTGACATAGTCAGAGCTATATTTGACCTCACGCACAACCCAATCGGGCAAAACAGACACCCCCCTATTTGACGCAACAAGCAACAAAATGACCGCCGTTAATTCGACTTGTCGGATCGACGCAGGTTCAACTTTGGCTGGCGTCAGCAATTGGCTAAATATATCCAATCGACTACGCTCAACCGGATAGGTGATGAGCGTCTGTCCTCTAAAATCCTCAGCCTCAATAAAGGGCTTGTCCGCCAATGGATTATTTGCAGCCGCGACAAAGACAGGCGCATAGTCAAACAATGGCGAAAAGCTGACGCCTGCTAAATCCTCAGGGTCAGAGGACACCACTAAATCGACCTCTTCTTTTTGCAATGCTGGTAGCGCATCAAATGCAAGGCCTGGGCAAATATCTACATCGACATCTGGCCAATTCTTGCGGAATTTTTCCAACACGGGAAACAGCCATTCAAAACAGGCATGACACTCAATCGCGATATGAAGCCGCCCTGATTTTCCATCGCGCAAGCCATCAAATTCATCTTGCAAAGCGTCGATCTCAGGCAAGATTTTATTTGCAAGTTTTAGCAACCGCATGCCAGCGGCAGAAAGCTTCATAGGCTTGGAGCGGCGCACGAACAATTCCACACCTGCTTGTTCCTCAAGCCCCTTAACCTGATGGCTGAGGGCCGATTGGGTGATATTTAAAATATCCGCGGCCTTGGCCAATCCACCGCTCTCATGAATGGCTTTGACGGTTCTAAGGTGTCGAAACTCAATATGCATTTTCATATGAAACTAATAACCTTATTTAGTATTATGAATTTGATTCAGGATAACAGATGCAACATAGTGAGATCAAGCAAGATTGGATTATACCTATGTCAGACCCACAAATTTCTTTTGAATTTTTTCCACCCAGCAACCTAGAGGGCTCTTTTCGTCTTTGGGATACGGTGCAAACGCTCGCGCCGCTTGAGCCGCGGTTTGTCTCTGTGACGTATGGAGCGGGTGGCACGACCCGCGACCTTACTCGCGATGCCGTGAAAGCGATCCACTCATCAAGCGGCCTTACCGTCGCGGCGCATTTGACATGTGTGAATGCCACGAAATCGGAAACTCTTGAGATTGCGGACGGCTTTGCCAAGGCTGGCGTGCGTGACATTGTTGCCCTAAGAGGCGATGCACCCAAAGGATCAGATGGATTTCAACCCGTTGAGAATGGGTTTCAAAATTCGTGCGAGCTTATTCAAGCCTTGTCTGAAACTGGTGCATTCAACATTCGCGTTGGTGCTTATCCCGAACCGCACCCAGAGGCGCAGGATATGGCGCAAAATATTGACTGGCTGAAACGCAAGATTGATGCAGGCGCAAGCGAGGCCCTCACACAATTCTTTTTTGAAGCTGAGACGTTTCTAAGATTTCGAGATGCCTGCGCAGCGGCTGGAATTACGGCTCCGATCACCCCTGGAATCCTGCCGATTGAAAATTGGCAGGGGACAAAACGGTTTGCGGCACGGTGTGCAACAACAATCCCAGCCTGGGTCGATTACGCATTCGAAAAGGCCCAGCGCGACAACCGAAGCGACCTCCTCGCGACGGCGATATGTGCAGAGCTCTGTTCAGAGTTGCTTGATGAAGGGGTCGAGGCCTTGCATTTTTACACCCTCAATCGCCCTGAGTTGACACGGGATGTTTGTGCGGCCTTGGGGATAACGCCCAAACCGTCCCTGCGTAAGGTGGCATAGCCCAGTCATAGAGGCCAGTGAACGACGTGATAGGTTTAATTATCTTTCACTGCGATGAAATCTGCCATGATGGTCAAACGATTGGGGTCATCAACAAAGATCATGCCGGCGATTTCATCGCCCGACTGCCCAAATAGGCTCGCCACAGCCGAGCTCTGCGTTTGGTCGGATAGGTCTGTGTTGACCAAGTCATCCCCATGAATAGCAATGTCGCCCCCACAAATATGGGTTCCGTCGCAGGCTGAAAAGCCAGACCATTTAATGAGGATGTCACTATCCGTCACATCATTTGAGGTCGGTCCTATCCCCATAGTGCCTTGAAATTGATCAAGCGTTATAGCGCTTTGAACGCCAAACTCGGCCGTAACGCGCCCTCGATCAAAATTATAAAACTGATCTCCGTCAATGATCGACGCATTCACGGCATCGCCGCTAAAGGATGCTATGACAGGTAAACTCGCATCCTCTGGCGCGACGCCAATCAAATGACCATGCTGATCCATGACAACCTGTGCCCCATTCAAAGCCGTCTCAATAGCGGTCAAATTTGAAAACACGACTTCTGATGTTTCTTCTAACGAAACGGAGGCGTAATTTGCTTGGGTGGCGCCAACGGTCTCGGGCGTAGGAATGGGATCAATTGGCCCCTGTTGGGACGTAAAGTCTGAACCACCGCAGGCTGATAGTCCAAAGGAAAGTGCAATAATCAAAATTCGCATATTATGCTTCCAAAATAAAATTTTCGTCAGTGAGAGAGGCAAGGCTCACGTCATATAGGGTGATTTGCGTTCCCTGATCTTCGAAGACTGCATGTCCATCATTCATGCTAAAGTTCGCTAAAACCTGTGACATTGACGCATAGCCAAACAACTCCAGCTCAAGCTTATCAACACTCACGTTAAAGTCCTGACCAGTGGCAGCGTAAACATCATCTTGCTGCTCAAGCTTTGCTATGTGGTTCTGCCCCTGATTGGGCGCAAAGACAAAGACATCCGCATCCAAGCCACCTTGGAGAAGGTCATCCCCCTCACCAGCAATAAGACGATCATCACTGAGCCTAGATTGGCCAGTTATATCCCCAATCAGCACATCGTTTCCAGAGCCGCCAACCAAGGTATCATCGCCAATACCGCCGGCCAGTGTGTCATTGCCTGAACCCCCGTCCAAAATATTATCACCTGTATAAGCATATAGCTGATCTGATCCGTCGTCACCGCGGAGCTGATCATCCCCCCAGCTGTCGATAACGATGTCATCCCCCAGACCTGTAATAAGCGTATCATTCCCCTGCCCTCCAAAGATTTGGTCAAACCCACGTCCCGTCATGACGACATCGTCTCCTGCCCCCGCTTCGATGTAATCATTGTGTTCAAACGCATCGGAAACATGGATGTAATTGTTGTCATCAACGGACAAGCCTTGCCAATTTGAAAGGACATCATCAACCGATAAACCGTCGTCTGCGAAATGGCGCGTTTGAATGATGTCACCATCTGAAAAGACCGTTAAGCTTTGGACGGTGCCTTTAATGTCAGAGGCCAATTCAGCATCGTGTTTTTCAAAATCACCAACCAAATGGACAAGCAAATCTTGGCCAGTTGTCGTTTCAAAAAACCAAACATCTGTTCCCCCCAAAGTCTCAATGAGACCATCAATCTTGCGTCCTGCAATGTCCTGATCCATCCAAATAGATTTATCTTGATAATTGTAGAGTGCATTGCCCATAAACTCATCAAGGCTCGGAGGATTTATATAGCCTGATCCGTAGTTTACACTGGTAATTTGAACATCACTGGGGAGCGTATTGCCGACTAAGGGAACATAGACCCCCTCGAATTCATATTGCTCAGAGGCCTCAAAATTAACTTGGTAATTCATATCCGCTAGGGCGGCAATTGTGAGCTCGGATATGGGCATGTGGCCATTGCGTTCGGCAAACCCAGTCATAAGTTCGCTGTCAAAGATATCCTCGTCCCAGTGGCTTCCTGCAGTTCCAGGGCCGTGGTCTTGCTCAATCGGGACGCCTGCCTCTTCTCTTCCTGTCCAACTCGAATAAACCTCAGTGGCCAACCCTCCGATAAAGTGGTCATTTTGCACAAGCCCCATTGAGCTCCAGATGAGGTTACTAATCCCAAGCACATGCCCCATTTCGTGCTGAACAACAGACAAGAGGCGTCCATCGCGTTCTAGATCAGCAATATCCGCACTATCGAACCGCATGATACCAAGATAAGGAAGCTTGTTATCGCGCCATTGGGTGGCACCCGCCTGCCCTAAAATCCCCAAAATCCCATCTATATCCGTGATTGAGACATCAATGCGGAGATCATCGATCCCGTTTACATCGGGTAGATCGCCGAGAATAATACTTTCCCAAAACTCGGCCGCTTGCTCGAAATAGGAACGGAAGGTTTCGTCACCTGAGTAATTGATATCAATATCGAATTGACCATTCACAGACTGCGATGTGCTTGGATCCGTGGTCGGAGTAATATCCTCCACACGCAAAGTGTAGGTGCCCGTTCCGTCATATGCGCCTGAGTTGATGTAATATGTACCGCTGATATCTGGACTAAATCGAAGTCGGGCATTTAAGCCGTTGCCGCCATCGTCGTTAGTCGTGTGAACAATAATGTCACCAGAGGCGGTTTGAAGGCCCGCGATAGAAGGATCCTCTAACGTCCCAAGCCCACTATCGACCCCTTCAACATCAATTTGATATTCACGACCAGCAATGAGATACACTGCAACCAAATCGGTGTCATCTACGAACTCTATCTCGCCCTGATATGTCCCCCCAACGGAGACAACGGCTTCGGCAATAGGGCCATTACCAGACGTTGTTGGGGGGTCCGTGAGGTCGTAAGCAGCCACATCAATTCGATAGCGTCCCGTTTGATCACCATAAGCTGAGGCTGCGATAAAAACCGTTCCAGAATATTCGGCGGTAAAGGTGAGCTGGCTGTTTAAGCCATGCCCACTATCATCATCGCCCTCATGGAGCCGACGTCCGTCATCAGAAAAAACGCCCTGCAGCACGGTATCATTCAACCCGCCCCCGTCGAGCGCTGTTTGCGTAATACGATAGCTTTGACCAGCATCTACAGTGATTGTGAAATGATCGACATCGTTGGCGAATTCTATGCGCCCCGTTTGGCGCCCCGCATCATCAGATGTGAGCTCAATCGCACCGCCCTCAGACCACAGCCCCCAATCGTCAACCGCAACTCCAATATCTAACTGTTGTGATGTCAGCTTGTAGGTTCCTAAGGCGTCAGAAAACCCACCCGCGGCGAGGAAATAAGTCCCCGTTGTCTCTGCGGTAAAGGTCACGGCACTGTTCAATGAACCATCGACATCATCATTAGCGGTACCATCGATGAAGATACCCGCGCCTGAAAATAGGCCATAAATATAGGGATCAGTTAATGTCCCATTTCGACTAGGCGCCCCCATCAGTTCAAACCGATACGTCGCACCAGCCGTCAAAGTAATTTTGAACCAATCAACATCCCCTTGTGTCTCTATCTCGCCCTGAATGAATCCCCCAAGATCGAGGGAACCAGCCGTGTCAGGTGTATGTCCAATATCATCGCTTCGTGAATAATCCGTTGAAGTCTCTGAGACATTGACAACGACATGATAACTTCCAACATGGTGTGAGAACCCGCTCGCAGAGATGAAATAATCGCCGCTTAAAAACGGTGAGAACACAAATGCGCTATCGAGGCCCGTGGCACCATCATCAACGTTTGATCCCAACACAAAATCACCCGACGCATCATAGACACCTTGTAAAAACGGATCTTCTAGCGTCCCCATCTCGCTTGCAGCGCCGCAAATTTGGATGTCGTAGGTTTCCCCAGCAACCAGGCTCACTTTGAACCAATCTTTGTCGACTTGCGCCTCAATAACGCCTCGGGCCGTTCCACCAACGGTGACGGTTCCCTCACTAAAAGCATCGTCCGAGAAATCATCCCCTGAATTTGCATCAAATAAGGTCTCAACATCAAAGCTAAGTTCATAGCCGGCACTTCCAATCAGGTCACTAGACACAGAGATGAAATAGTCGCCACTGGCTGTTGCGTTAAATCCAAATTCACTCTCAGCGTTAAGTGAAACAACTGCACCGGATGCGTCAAACAGGCCATCAATAATAACGTCAGAGTGTAGCGCGTGATCCGCCCCTAACAGGTGAAACGAATAGCGATTGCCTGCCTCCAAGGACACGCGCACCCAATCTTGATCACCTTGAAAATTAATATGCCCCTCCGCAGGAAGGAACCGCGTGACCCGCGCGCTGGTCTGAATATCCGCAGAATAATCATCATCTACGCCGAGATCGTCTACACCTAACTGATAATACCCAGTGTAATTCATAAACCCTGAGGCAGCGATAAAATAACGTCCACTTTCTGTTGCGACAAAGCTGGATTTACTCTGGGCACCGTCACTATCGTCATTATAGGTCCCCTCTATGAGGTCCCCTGTGGACGTATAAATACCTTGGATGACAGGGTCGCTTAGGCTCCAATCGCCATCACCCCCACTTAGAACGACATCATAGCGATGACCTGCACGGGTCTCTAACTCGATCAAATCAATATCTGTCGCGACATCAATTCTACCTTGAAAAACTGTGCCTAAGTTTACCACACTTTGCGAGGTGCTATCCTCAGGTATCGTATCAGAGGTTTCACCATCTTCGACAGATAGGGAAACCGTATACGCCCCATAATGCGCGTCGGGCAATGAAATTTCAAATGTGTAGAGACCGCTTTCTAAAACGTCTAGCTCAAACGCATCATCGCTTAACTGAGTTTGCGTCACAACAGAGGTAAGATCGCCATCCCTGTCGCTCAGTCGAAGCTGAGGTATTGATGAGCTATGTCCATCAAGGGTGATCGCATACCTTTGCCCAACGTCTAAATAGACGTCAAAGTAATCAACATCCCCAACATAGGACAATTCACCCTGAACAGGTCGCCCCTCTGAGAGATAGCCACGCTGGGAGGCAGTAAACTCATCCTGAATCGTTAAATCATTAACCGTGAGCGAATAGCCACCCGTCACAGAGGCAAACCCACTTACTCCGATGAAATAATGTCCATCACTATCTACTTGCAGACTAAGCCGACTATTGCGCCCATCACCACCATCGTCATCCGAGCTATTCAACAGAACTTGACCGGTATCATCATACACACCGCGCAGGACTGTATCAGACAAAGCCAATAGATCATTATGCGCCTCACCGAATAGATCAATTTGATACACACGCCCAGCTATCAGATATGTGGAAATCCAATCATAATCATAAGGAAAATCAATAGCACCAACATAGCCCTGTCCTGTCAGAACAGTAGCTGTTGTCTCCACCCCATCGGCAACATCGGCGTTAGGGAAAGGTATATTGGTCGAATATGCTTGATCACTAGGCATTAATGAGCTCCTGAGCGTGCATATGACTAGCCAAGACGCTGGGTCAATTCCCCCAGCCCTAAAGACCATAGGACGATACGAATGTTCCGCAAAAAATATACCAAAGGCGCAAAATTGAATTTGCAAAAATATCAAAAAGACACTTTACTAAGGGTGCAGACAATGAGTCGAATAAGTAAAAAATTTAGTTCTTTTCTTTGACTTCCCTAATTTCAACCCTAATTCATCAGTCATTAAAATAATAAGGCGACGCGGCATGGACCTCTCAGGATTGAAAAAACTAGCGCAGTTGAAATCATTGACGACTGATATTGAACGCTCTATCGGGCTGTATGACATGGGTGAAACAGAGCGCAGCATTTTGGCCGCAGCGGCAGATTGTGCAGACGATAACAACATCGTGCGAACATCTGAAATCATGGAACATAAATGCGTCGCGCACATCTCACGACCAACGTTTTTTCGCGTGATCAAGAAACTGGTGAACGACGATTTTCTACTACATGCCCCAGAAGAAAAAGCAGGCTATTATCAGCTAAAGGCGTCAAACGAAGCCACACTTTCAGTTTAGTAGTCACCGCTCGAAAAATGCTAAGATTTGAAATCTGGCAAGTTATAAAATTATAATTGAATAATTCATAAAATCGAATATCATAATACCATTGTACACAATGGGGAACTAAAAATCGTGGTGAAACTCAAACCAGCCTATGCTGTTATAGCATGCTTGTTTTTGTCGACCCCTGCTTTCGCAAGCGAAGGCGGGGATTCCGAAGCTGGAAAAGACGTATATAAGAAATGCGCAACCTGCCACCAAATTGGTGACGGAGCCAAAAATAGGGTCGGCCCGCACCTTGATGGCGTAGTTGGCCGTGTTGCAGGGTCATTGGACGACTATAAGCGCTATTCCAAAGGTATCATAGCCGCCGGCCAAGACGGTTTGGTTTGGGATAATGACGCCCTAGATAGCTACCTCGAAGACCCCAAAGGTTTCATCAGCGGCACAAGAATGTCATTTCGAGGGATCAAAGACGCAAAAGAGCGCAAGGATTTGATCGCTTATCTCGCCTTGTTTTCAACAGATGCAGAGACCGCAGCGCTTGAGATAGAGGCTGGCTTCACGGTCTCGGCCGACATCCTCGCGATCCAAGGGGATTATGATTACGGCGAATACCTAAGCTCTGAGTGCCTTGCATGTCACCAACTCAATGGTAACGATGCTGGTATTCCAAGCATTAGCGGTTGGCCGCAGGAGGACTTTGTCACGGCAATGCATGCCTACAAACAAAAACACAGGACCAATCCCGTCATGCAAATGATGGCAGGACGGTTAAGCAACGAAGAAATTGCCGGATTAGCAGAATACTTCAATTCGGTAGAATAAAAGTTCATTAGGGAGGAAAATAATGAAACTTAACAGAAGAACTTTTCTAGGAGCGACAGCAGCGGCGTCTATGGCGGCCCCTTATGTCTTGGCCGGTGGTCACGGGAAACCCAAAGTGGTTGTCGTCGGCGGTGGTGCAGGTGGTGCAACTGTCGCACGCTACCTTGCAAAAGACAGCAAAGGCGAAATTGACGTCACGCTGATCGAACCATCACGCACATATTACACATGCTTCTTCTCCAACCTGTACCTTGGCGATTTCCGCACAATGGACAGCATTGGACACAGCTATGGCAAATTGGCATCCGATTACGGCATCAACGTCGTCCACGATTGGGCAACTGGAATTGACCGTGACAAGAAAACTGTCACAGTCGCAGGCGGCCACACATTCGCCTATGATCGTTTGGTTCTCTCACCTGGCATCGATTTCATTGACGGCGCCGTTCCTGGTTGGGACGTCTCTGCACAGAACGCAATGCCACACGCCTATAAAGCAGGCTCGCAAACTGAGCTGCTAAAGCGTCAGATCGAATCCATGCCACAAGGTGGTACATTCGCGATGATCGCGCCGCCAAACCCATATCGCTGCCCTCCAGGACCATATGAGCGTGTGTCCATGATCGCGCACAAGCTTTCAGCGGTTAACCCAACTGCGAAAATCCTAATTGTTGATCCTAAGCCAAAATTCTCAAAGCAAGGTCTTTTTGAGGAAGGTTGGACAAACCACTACAATGGTATGATTGACCGTATTGGCCCAGATTTCGGCGGCGACAAAGTCGAAGTTGACGCAGGCGCAATGACCGTTTCAATTGATGGGTCTGTTGAAAAAGTGGACGTTTGTAACGTGATCCCAGCTATGAAAGCAGGCCGCATTTGTGAAATGGCCGGCATCACAGAAGGCAACTGGGCTCCGGTGACAGGTCACACAATGCAATCGCGCGTTGATGAAAACATTCACGTCTTAGGCGACGCGACAAACCAAGGCGACATGCCGAAATCAGGTTTCTCTGCAAACAGCCAAGCCAAAGTTGCAGCAATGGCCATCCGTGGTGCACTTACTGGGTCCAAAGTCTTCCCAGCTAAGTTCTCAAACACATGCTGGTCGTTGATCACAACGGGCGACGGCATCAAAGTTGGCGCGACGTACCAGGCAACCGATGAGAAGATTTCCAAAATTGACGGATTTGTATCTCAAACTGGCGAAGATGCGGCACTCCGCCAAGCGACTTACGAAGAGTCTGTTGGTTGGTACGACGGTATCACGTCAGACATGTTCGGCTAATCAAGACTTTGAACGCCGCAAGTCTCTTGCGGCGTTCAACAGTTTTAGATTTCTACGAATTTAGTATCGAATCTGCTTAATAGCCTTCCACATGAAAATATCCTGCGGAAGGCTATTTTGTTAATTACTGAGACGCAATAAACGAACCGTTAATGTAGTTTAGCCCATCTGCTGTATCAGCGGGATCTAGGTTTATCATCCCTCCCAATTCAGCGTTCGCATTCGTCGTTCTTCCATTTATCCCTCAATTTCTTTGAGAAAGCACTCCATTGAAATAGACATAATTTCGTTATTGTTGGTGAAACATGTCTGAAACGTTGGCATTAGGTCTTTGTAATCAGGCCGAGTTTGAAGATATTTCATGAAGTCGCCAGAAGCATAAAGCTCTTTGCGAGCACAGTTGTATTGCTCAACTAAATCTTCAAGATAAATTCGCTTACAGAAATTCAACGATGGCGCAAAATAATACGGAGTGTCCAACTCGTAAATTTCGTTAATCCCAATATGGGCAAGCTCTTGCTCGGTAATACAAAATTCAACCATTTGGTCATCTGTACCCCGTTTCTCATAGCATTGCTCAACAATCTTAGGACGGTTTATGCCATGCGCAAATGTTGGGGTAATAACAAGAAAAGCACAAAAAAAACGAAACATTTAAATACTCCCGATAATACCGTCAATGAGACAACCTTGGCTGTCAATAATCAAGAAATTTACGGGGATAACCAAAGGAGCCTTTTTCAAAAACAGACAGAGGAAAGAAAGAATTTTGCTGGCTTAGTCAGGTAGTTTTTGCAGTAGATAAGTGCTTTTTTAATACGCTCGCACTTATGAAAACTCGATCGAACAGCCTTTAAAATATAGAGCAATGCACCTTTGAAGCATCAAATTTCACTTATCAGCTTTTTTCACACAGCCAGAGAGCCTTTGCGGTTTCCGCATTTCCCGATATACACCGCCCCCCTTCAGAAGGACCCAAGCTAATATTTTGAATAAAATCCGTTAAAGTGAACAACTTTCAAAGACCCACAAACCGCGTATTTCGTGTGTTGTAACGATAACTCAAAGGTGGTTTCAAAGGTGGACTGCAGTTACATTCCAAAAATAAATCATTGTTTTTAAATGATATTATGGCTGTCTTTGGTGCGGCCGAGAAGACTCGAACTTCCACTCCGGTTAAAGAACAGCGACCTCAACGCTGCGCGTCTACCAATTCCGCCACGGCCGCACGCCATGAGGTAGGCGTTCTTTAGCGAAAAGATTTCATGATGTGAAGGGCAAAAATGTCAGAGTTTTATCAACTTAGTTTTTTGTGCGAAAATTAGACTGGCCAGCGATAGAACGACACAGCCTGCTATCACGCCAAATCCGATCCAATTTGGACTGTTAAACACCACTTGTCCCATCAATCGATCTGGCAACAAGGTAAAGAGCCCAGCTCCCCATAGAGACAAAAAATATGTGAACTGCATGGAGGTTTGATGATGCTTGATGTGCTTCTTGATGGTCGAACGCACGGCTTTGAACAGACTGTAGAGCGTTACGAGGGACAGAGCATGAATTGGGCTAAACGGACCAATAAGGCGGATATCGTTTATCCAAAACGATGACACAGACACAAAGACCATCAACGTGACCCAAAGATACCCCCAGGTTTTATGCACGCGATCTCGTTTGCGCCGATACATAGCAAAGGGGCCAATAATCAGAGCCGCTATCGCCGAGAGTGCATGTATTTGCACTATAAACGGTGTCGCAAGTAAGGGGGCCAATGTCATGTCGTTCCCTTTCGAAATTCAATATGATATCGCTTATTGGCGGCCTCATAGCTGTTGTCATTGATCAATGCGCATTTAACAGGAAAACTTCGTGAATTCAGGGATTCTGCAGTCTACGCTTCGTGAATTACGTCTCTATTTGACGCCACCACACCGATTGAGCGGTGCGGCGATTGTTGGCGTCATCGCTGGGTTATCTGGCCCCTTTCAAACATTTGAAACTTTGACCACTGGAGCGCGGATTGCCTATTGGGTTTGGATCGCCGTGTCGACATTTACGATTGGCAGCTTTGGTCGGCTATTGATTGGAAATATGTCTATCACATCTCACATGGTGTCCCTTGTCACCTCTAGCGTTTTGAATGCAGTGCTTATCGTCGGCTACATTTTCTTGATCAATTCTTTCGTCGCTCCAAATGTTGGCATCCCAGAACATGCATTTTTGTCATTTGCATTGATAACAGCGGCAATCGTTGCCGTCATCACTGTCGGATTAGACCTTTTCCAGAATAGCGATACTGCTGACAGACCTCCGATCACTGGACCTAGTTTGTTATCCAAATTACCCCTGTCCAAACGCGGCGAGATCATTTCACTGACATCAGAAGATCACTACGTGCGCATTGATACCGACAAAGGGAGCGAAACGCTTTTGTTTCGATTGTCGGATGCCATTGAGATGTGCGCGCCGATCTCAGGCATTCGCGTTCACCGATCCCATTGGGTGGCAAAGGCTCATGTCGTGGATTATGCAAAAAACAAAGATAGATGGTTCCTTGTTCTGAGCAATGGACAATCTGTTCCAATTTCTCGTAAGTATCGCGAAGACGCCATAGAACACGGCTTAATTCCAGCTCGGGGGTAGTATCAGTGGTTGAATGGATTATCCAAGATGGCCTGACGGATTACGACACTGCTGTCGAGTTTATGGAAGCACGCGCCAATGCCATTGCGGCGGGCGATGCAGGAGAGCTGATTTGGTTGGTTGAACACCCCCCGCTGTATACCGCAGGCACGAGTGCGGAGATCAAGGATTTAGTTGATCCAGATCGTTTTCCCGTCTTTACCAGCAAACGCGGCGGTCAATATACATATCACGGCCCAGGTCAGCGCGTGGTCTACGTTATGTTAGATTTGAACAAACGTGGTCGAGATGTGCGCGCTTTTGTCAAACAGCTGGAAACTTGGGTGATCGACACGTTAGAGCAGTTCAACATCAAAGGCGAGGTTCGGGATGGGCGCGTTGGTGTTTGGGTTGAACGGCCCGACAAACCCCTTACTGCAACTGGCCACACAGCAGAAGACAAAATAGCCGCAATAGGGATCCGCTTGCGCAAATGGGTCTCGTTCCACGGCATTTCCATCAATGTTGAGCCGGATTTAAGCCATTTCACGGGAATCGTCCCTTGCGGAATTACTGAACACGGTGTCACAAGCTTGGTTGATATGGGCCTGCCTGTCACTATGGATGATCTGGACATCGCCTTGCGTGAAAGTTTTGCAAAAATCTTTCCTTAATTCCATTGGAGTATGCGACAAATAGCCGTTTGAGATCATCGCCAAAAGCATTACCCTATGCTAGCAAATAAGAAATACCCAATACTTAGGAGAATACGATGAAAGTTTTGGCAATGACCGCAGCGGCTGCATTTGCTCTTGCAACCCCAGTTCTAGCAGGTGACGCGGCAAAGGGTGAGAAAACTTACAAGAAATGCAAATCATGCCACATGATTGTAAGCGACGCAGGCGAATCTATCGTTAAAGGCGGCAAAACAGGCCCGAACCTTTATGGCGTCATCGGACGCGCAGCAGGTGCACAAGAGGGCTTCCGTTATTCAAAAGCAATCAAGGGCGCCGCTGACGCAGGACTCGTTTGGACCGAAGAGGCTTTGGCCGCGTTTGTCCAAGACCCGACTGGCTATTTGAAAGAGCAAGGCGGTGACGGCCGTTCAAAAATGTCATTCAAGCTGAAAAAGGGCGGTGAAGACGTCGCAGCTTATTTGGCATCTTTGACTGAATAAGCCAAATTTTGGTCGAATGCCTGCGACAGATCGCGCAGTAAAAACACAGTTTTATGCAAGATCAAATATTGCCGTTTAAGTGCGAAAGCATTAGAACGGCGACAGGAATCTACGGGGGCAGGTCTGACTTGCCCCATCATTTAACTCAAACAGGAGGCAGATATGGCAGACGCAGCCATTCACGGCCACGAACACGAAGATAACCGCGGTTTCTTTACCCGCTGGTTCATGTCGACAAACCACAAAGACATCGGTCTTTTGTATTTGGTCGTTTCGGCCTTGGTCGGGTTCATTTCGGTCACGCTAACAGTCTACATGCGCATGGAGCTCATGAGCCCAGGCGTTCAATACATGTGTATGGAAGGTGCGCGTTTCATCGCAGACTCAAGCGCTGAATGTACACCGAACGGGCACCTATGGAATGTTATGATCACCTACCATGGTGTTCTAATGATGTTCTTCGTTGTTATCCCTGCTCTCTTTGGCGGTTTTGGTAACTACTTCATGCCTCTTCAAATCGGCGCTCCGGACATGGCGTTCCCACGTATGAACAACCTGTCATTCTGGTTGTACGTTGCGGGCACGGCATTGGGTGTTGCTTCGATGCTGACACCAGGCGGTAACGATCAGCTTGGCTCGGGCGTTGGTTGGGTCTTGTATCCGCCTCTTTCAACCAACGAAGGCGGCATGTCCATGGACCTCGCAATCTTTGCGGTTCACGTTTCTGGTGCCTCATCAATCCTCGGTGCGATCAACATGATCACAACATTCTTGAACATGCGCGCCCCAGGCATGACTTTGTTCAAAGTTCCGTTGTTCTCATGGTCGATCTTTGTCACATCTTGGTTGATCCTCTTGTCTTTGCCAGTTTTGGCAGGCGCGATCACAATGTTGCTGACTGACCGTAACTTTGGCACAACCTTCTTTGATCCAGCCGGTGGTGGTGACCCAGTTCTTTACCAACACATCCTTTGGTTCTTTGGACACCCCGAAGTTTACATCATTATCCTTCCTGGTTTTGGTCTAATCAGCCACGTGATCTCAACATTCTCACGCAAGCCAGTGTTTGGTTACCTACCAATGGTCTGGGCGATTATTGCAATCGGCGTCTTGGGCTTTGTTGTTTGGGCGCACCACATGTACACAGTCGGCATGTCACTCACCCAGCAGTCCTACTTTATGCTGGCGACAATGGTGATTGCGGTTCCAACAGGGGTCAAGGTCTTCTCATGGATCGCAACGATGTGGGGTGGTTCGATTGAATTCAAAACACCGATGCTTTGGGCATTTGGGTTCTTGTTCCTCTTCACCGTTGGTGGCGTGACGGGTATCGTTCTCTCTCAGGCAGCTGTGGACCGCGCGTATCACGACACATATTACGTTGTGGCACACTTCCACTACGTGATGTCATTGGGCGCTGTTTTCTGTATCTTTGCGGGTATTTACTACTACTTCTCCAAGATGACAGGTCGCTCCTATCCTGAATGGGCTGGTAAGCTTCACTTCTGGATGATGTTTATCGGTGCAAACTTGACGTTCTTCCCACAGCACTTCTTGGGTCGTCAGGGTATGCCACGTCGTTACATCGACTACCCAGAAGCCTTTGCATACTGGAACGAAATCTCATCTTATGGCGCGTTCCTTTCATTCGCTTCATTCGTGTTCTTCATCGGTATCATGGTCTATTCACTCCTAGCCGGCGCGCGCGACACACGTGCAAACCCATGGAACGAATATGCAGATACACTAGAGTGGACGCTTCCGTCCCCTCCCCCAGAGCACACATTTGAAACACTTCCAAAACAGGAAGACTGGGACAAAAGTCCGGCTCACTAGCCAAGACTTCTAGAAACAAAAGAACCCCTGCGTCAGCGGGGGTTTTTTTATGCGGCATTATGACAGAGGGCGCGACAAAATTCAGACTGTTCTCAGACGCCAAGCGATCTATATGTGCCTCATACAAAGAGGACACCATGCCATATAAGATCGAACCAATCGGAAGCGCACAAGTTCAAATGGTCAAACTATGGGCGCATAGCTCCTTGCCTATGCGCGGTTTTGCTTGGACGATTTGGTTGACGTTTATCTTTATCAGCCTGCCGTTGTTCATGGTTCTCGGCACGATCGTTTTTTGGGGGCTTTTGCCGTTTTTGATGATCACGGTTGGCGCGCTATGGATGGCTCTTCAACGCAATTACAAAGATCGCAACATCCGAGAAACGCTTATGTCGACGGAGGACATGTTGACACTAGAGCGCCGAAACCCCAAAGGCGACACGCAGACGTGGGAATGCAATCCATATTGGGCACGCACAAATATGTACGCCCATGGCGGACCTGTTAAAAACTATGTCACATTGTCGGGGAATGGTCGCGAAGTTGAAATAGGGTCCTTCTTAACAGAAGAAGAACGGCTAGATCTTTTCCGCGACCTAAATGAGTATCTATCTAACTTAAAAAAGTAGTAGCCTGCTCTTGTGAGTTAGCTGCTAAGCTTTTGTTTGACCAATGGTCCGGCAGAGCCAAAATCCATCTGGCCTGTATATTTTTCTTTCAAGGCACCCATCACACGGCCCATATCACGAATCGATTCAGCACCGACTTCGGCGATAGCTGCATCAACAGCATCTGAGGTTTCCTGATCGTCGAGCTGACGGGGTAAAAACTCTTCGACAACTTTGACTTCAGACAGTTCGCGTTCGGCTAAATCAATGCGACCCGCTTCTTCGTAGGTCTTGGCGCTCTCATGACGTTGACGCACCATTTTCCCAAGGATTGCAAGGACCTCGGCTTCGGTGGCCCCCTCTTCGTTCCCCTCAGAGCGCGTGGCAATATCACGATCCTTGATAGCAGCGCTGATCAACCGCAACGTGGACAACCGTTCAGCAGCCTTGTCTCGCATGGCTTGCTTCAGTTCCGTAGTGATACGTAATCTTAGGTCCATAATACGCTCTTCCCCTTGCGTCTTGTTAGAGGAGGTGTTTAACCCAGATTACCTACCAATCGCAAGTGTTCCCGTCCACAGGAATTATATCTAATGTCGGCTTGACCCCAATGGATGATGACACTAGGTTGCCGCAAATTTGTACCCCGGAGAGAGACTCATGGCACACCAGCCCAACCAAACACCGACCGCCTGTTTGGCGCTTGCTGATGGAACTCTATTTTACGGACACGGCTTTGGCGCCACCGGTCAAACAGTTGCTGAACTTTGTTTCAATACGGCGATGACAGGGTATCAGGAAATCATGACCGACCCGTCTTATGCTGGTCAAGTTGTGACATTCACGTTCCCTCATATCGGCAACACCGGTGTTACGGACGAGGACGACGAAGCCTTGGATCCAGTGGCCGAAGGCATGGTCGTCAAATGGGACCCAACCAATTCCTCAAACTGGCGTGCGACGTCTGAATTGACCGATTGGATGGCAAAGAAAGGTCGCATTGCAATTGGTGGAATTGATACGCGACGCCTCACCCGTGCGATCCGACAACAAGGAGCGCCTCATGTTGCCCTCGCCCATAACCCCGAGGGTGAATTCGACACAGATGCTTTGATCCAACAAGCGCGGGATTTTGCTGGGCTCGAAGGTTTAGATTTGGCTAAAACTGTGACCTGTGCGCAGTCATATAAATGGGATGAAAAGCGTTGGACATGGGAACATGGCTACACCACGCAAGACGCGCCCAAGCACAAAGTCGTTGCAATCGATTTTGGCGCCAAGCGCAACATCCTGCGTTGCCTCGCCTCCGTTGGCTGCGACATCACGGTTTTGCCCGCGACAGCCACCGCAGAGGACGTCATGGCTCTTAATCCTGACGGCGTGTTCCTCTCGAATGGTCCTGGTGATCCAGCGGCGACAGGATCCTACGCTGTTCCGATGATCCAAGAGCTGTTGAAAAAAGATATGCCGATTTTTGGGATCTGCTTGGGTCACCAAATGCTGGCCCTCGCTTTGGGTGCAAAAACAATCAAGATGAGCCATGGGCATCATGGCGCAAACCACCCTGTCAAAGATTACGAAACAGGCAAAGTGGAAATCACATCCATGAACCACGGCTTTGCTGTTGATGCAGATAGCCTTCCTGAGGGTGTTGTCGAAACGCATGTGTCACTCTTTGATGGATCAAACTGTGGTATCCGTATTGCGGATCGTCCAGTGTATTCTGTTCAACACCACCCAGAAGCCAGCCCGGGTCCACAGGATAGCTTTTATCTGTTCGAACGATTTGCCGCCTATATGGCCGAGGCATAAGAGCGATCTTAATTTAGAATTAACCTTGTTCTCCCAAAACTGCTGAGCAGATAGGAGACAAGGGCATGAGCAACATTCGATTGCAAAGGGGCCAGTATCGGCCCCTTTCTGATATTCAATGTGCCAATCGACCCCTTGTCCAAATCTTGATCGATGCGGGGCGTATTTCTCCGACGGATCTTGTGAATTCCCTAGACGCCCATCAACGCACAGGTGCGCGCCTTGGCGAAATCTTGGTTGCGAGTGGTGCAATAACCGCGAAAACCCTAAGCGAAGCCCTCGCCCGTCAACGCTCCCTCCCCTATCGGCTCACACCAGAGGGCCAAGGCCTTTATACGGATGCGGACCCTACGTTTTGGATTAAGGCGGGACTTGTCCCTTGGGGACGGACCTCCCAGGGATGGCAAATTGCAGCGAAAGATTACGACAGTTATCAGCGCCATGCCCCTGAGATTGCACGCCGATTAGGAACACATGAATTTGTTTGGTCAACTCCAGATGTGATTGAAAAGCGGCTTCAATCTCTGTTTGAAGCTCAACTCATTCAAGCGGCTGAGGCACCCCATGAGGCGGGCTGTGCGACCTTGAACTACGCTCGTCTCAAATGGGGATCAATGACGCTCTTGATAGCTCTGGCATGTGCTTTTTGCACCTTTCCCGCTATGACATTTATCGGTTTGGTCACTCTTGGTGCTTGTCTTCTTTTGCTGAGCGTCATTCACAAAACACATCTCATTTTAGCCAGTCCGAGACAGAGAAAAGACAGACCACTCTATCAACCCGACATCTTACCCAAGGTGTCATTGTTGGTTCCTCTCTTCAAGGAAAAGGATATCGTCGCCCGGCTTATCAAGCGGCTCTCTCAATTGGATTATCCGCATAGTCACTTAGAAGCGATCCTCATTCTCGAAGCAGAGGACACGCAAACAGCCGATATAATCAGACGACATAAGTTACCAAATTGGATGCGGGTCATGCGAATACCAAAGGGGCATGTACAAACAAAGCCGCGGGCGATGAATTACGCACTTGGGTTTTGTAGTGGCGACATCATTGGAATTTATGATGCTGAGGACGCGCCAGAGCCAGATCAACTTCGCAAAGTTGTGGCCACCTTTGCTACCGCCGCGCCAAACACAGCCTGCGTTCAAGGGGCGCTTGATTTTTACAACACACACTCCAATTGGATCGCGCGTTGTTTCACCATTGAATATAACGGGTGGTTCCGCACCCTCCTCCCTGCCTTATCGGCCTCTGATCACGTTGTCCCCTTGGGTGGCACAACGGTTTTCTTTCGCCGCGATATATTGCAAGAGCTCAACGCATGGGATGCACATAATGTCACCGAAGATTGTGATCTTGGTGTGCGATTGGTCCGTCGTGGGTATCGATGCGAAATCTTAAACTCCACAACATTCGAAGAAGCGAATAGTCATTGGTTTAGCTGGATCAAGCAAAGGTCGCGTTGGTTGAAAGGCTATTACATCACCTACTTTGCGCACATGCGGGATATACGGCGCCTTGTTCAGGACTTGGGATGGCGACGGTTTTGGGGCTTCCAAATGCTCTTTCTGCCAACAATGATCCTTATCCCACTCGCACCCATTTTTTGGGGGTTTTGGTTGGTGACACTGGGTATTCTCGATCCCCAGAGCTTGGGCCTATCTCAGGGGGCCATGGTCTGGCTAAGCTCAATTTTTATCGTGTCTTTCGCATCAGATATTATCGTTAATATTCTGGGCACCATTCGTTCAGGCCATAAAGGGTTGCTACCATGGGTGCCAACAACCTACCTCTATTTCCCGCTCGCCTCCCTTGCGAGCTACAAGGCCCTTTTTGAGCTTTGCACAAATCCGTTTTACTGGGACAAAACCATGCACGGACAGAAGCAAACTAAAGAGTAGATTCCTGTTTCAGACGGGTCACGAAGGCTATTGAAATATGCTCGCGCAAAGCGTCAAAGGCTGCATCGCCATCTCCGGCCACGATGGCATCAACAATCGCTTGGTGTTCGCTCATTGCATCTTTTCCACGCCCTTCAACAGCAAGGGATGTGGTTGCCATTAGCGCCATAGAGCGATGCAACAAATCCAATTGTTGAACCAAAAACCGATTGTGCGAGGCAAGGTGAATTTGCTTGTGAAACCGACGGTTGGCACGCGACAAGGCATTGGGATCATCAATTATCAGCCGGTCCTGATCTACCATTTCCTGCAAAACGGATTTCTCTTCTTCACTAGCATGTTTTGCGGCAAGTTTAGCGGCAAGCCCCTCTAATTCGGCCCGAACCGCATAGAGTTCCGCCATTTGATTGTGATCAAGTGACGCCACAATCAGACTGCGACCATCACGCGCCAAGAGGGATTGAGTTTCCAAACGCTGCAAGGCCTCACGAATTGGGGTGCGTGACATTCCAAATTGATCCGCCAAATCGCTTTCTACCAAACGATCCCCAGGACGGTATGTTCCGCTATCAATGGCCTCAAGGATCAAGGCATAGGCATCTTTTGGTGTCGATTTAGACAAAGTCATAGTATTCCCCTCGTAACTCAAGCTACCCTAAAGGTCAGCACCCCATAGAATCAAGACCAGAGGTCTCAGACGATGATCAAAACCGCCTTTTCGCATGTGACTGACTGGGTTTTCGATCTGGACCACACGCTATACCCACCAACCAATACGCTATTTTCTCAGATCGAAGAGAAAATGAACAGTTATGTAATGTCGCACCTAAAAGTTGATGCCCGTCATGCCAGCGCACTCAGGGATCATTATTGGCAGTTTTACGGAACGACTTTGGCTGGATTGATGCGGGAACACGATATTGATCCTGTCCCGTTTCTGGATCAAGTGCATGATATTGATTTTTCAGTGCTTAGTGAAAATGCTCCACTACGGGAGGCCATTTCTGCGCTACCGGGTCGCAAAATAATCTACACGAATGGCACGGCCCCCTATGCAGAAAAAGTCTTGGATGCACTGGGCCTAACCCAAGAGTTTTCGGACCTATACGGTGTTGAGCATGCTAAATTTCTACCAAAACCAGAACGAAAAGCCTTTGAAGTGGTTTTTGATTTAGCCAAGATTGCCCCACACACCGCGGCAATGTTTGAGGATTCCGTGGCGAACCTGAGAGTGCCCTTTCAGATGGGCCTCAAAACCGTATTGGTCCATAGCCAAGGCGCGCATGCGGACAAGCATATCGACTTTCAAACCGATGATTTGACCAATTTTCTGCGTCAGATCGTCTAGCGGGCTATTTTAACTTGGTCTTGGAAATAAATCGCATTACCTCAGATTAGTAAGACCTATGAGGAGCATCATCATGCAACACACGGACGTCATCGTCGCAGGAGGCGGTATAGCAGGGTTAACAGCCGCCTATGCCTTTGCCCAAGCTGGGTTTGATGTTGTCTGCGTGGACCCAACGCCCCTTATCACTGATCGTAGCGAAGTGGGCGCGGACCTCAGATCCACCGCGTTTTTGCAGCCGTCTCAAGCGTTTTTACAAGAGATCGGACTTTGGGACAAAGTATCCGATCACTCAAGCCCGCTTGAAGTGATGCGCATCATTGATGCAGGTGGCGTGGAAAGCCCGCCCATCATAAGGTTGCAAAAAGACTTTGTTGCATCCGATGTCTCCGATTTACCCTTTGGGTGGAACGTCCCAAATTATATCTTGCGCCGCGAATTCCAAACAGCGGCAAGCGCGCATCCAAACATCACGCTCCGATCAGGGGCTCGCGCAACCAAGCTGTTCACACGCATGACAGAGGCGCGGGTGACGTTTGACGATGGCGATGTGTATAAATGCAAACTGGTGATTGCCGCGGATGGGCGCAATTCAACCATGCGCCAAAGCGCCGGCATTGATGTGAGTACAACCCGGTACGGTCAAACCGCCTTAGCCTTTGCCGTAACTCATGACATTCCGCATCAAAATATCTCAACTGAAATTCATCGCAAAGGGGGCCCCTTTACGCTTGTCCCTCTACCTGATTATCAAGGCCTCCCTTCTTCTGCGATTGTTTGGATGGAAAAGAATAGCGAAGCCGATCGGTTACGCGGACTTGAAACAGCAGAATTTGAAACCGAGATGAACCAACGATCGTGCGGTGTTCTGGGTGACCTAAAATTGATCACTCAGGTGTCGGCATGGCCCATGATGAGCCAGATTGCGGAGCGTTTAAATGGGCAAAGAGTAGCCTTAATCGCGGAAGCCGCGCATGTGGTTCCCCCAATTGGGGCCCAAGGGTTGAACATGAGCTTGGGCGACATTCGCACGCTTATTGAGCTTGGATCAGATGCGCCTAATGAGATAGGGTCAGAGCACATGTTAGAAGCCTATAACAAAGCCCGCCTGCCCGACATTCGCACCCGTGTCACAGGGATAAGCCTCTTGAACCAAGCATCAATGGCCGAAAACCAAACCCTCCGGAATTTGCGCGCAGTGGGGCTGGAAACGCTGTATTCGCTCCCGCCTGTGCGCAAAACGCTCATGAAAATGGGTTTGGGCAGCCGCTAAGCTGCCCTCAAACCTTAAAGGACAACATCCAAGACGCGCGTCAAACGCGCCATTGTGGCGTCAACATCATAGAGTTTATCCAAACCAAACAAACCCAATCTAAATGTCATGAAATCTTGGGGTTCATCGCAGGCCAATGGCACACCAGCGGCGATTTGCATGCCTTGGGCTGAGAATTTGGACCCGTTTTGAATGGCTGGGTCTTGTGTGTAACTCACCACAACCCCAGGCGCGCCAAATCCATCGGCCGCAACTGATTTCACACCTTTTTTGGCCAACACATCGCGAACTCTGTTTCCCAAATCCCATTGCGCATCACAGAGCTTTTGAAACCCAAACTCTTTGGTTTCTAGCATCGTGTCACGAAACGCACGAAGGGCATCGGTTGGCATGGTCGCATGATAGGCATGCCCGCCATTTTCATAGGCCTGCATAATCGAATGCCATTTCTTTAGATCAATGGCAAAACTGTTAGACGTTGTCTCTTCAAGCCGCTCAAGCGCGCGCTGAGACAACATCACAATCCCCGCTGAGGGCGAGGCAGACCACCCCTTTTGCGGAGCCGAGATCAAAACATCAACACCCGTCGCCTTCATATCGACCCAAGCACATCCTGAGGCGATGCAATCCAATACCATCAATGCGCCAACCTCATGCGCGGCACTTGCCAATTGGGTGACGTAGTCATCCGGCAAGATCACCCCTGCCGAGGTTTCAACATGGGGTGCAAACACGATTGACGGGCGGTTTTCTATGATCTTGGCGACGACCTCGTCAATCGGGGCTGGGCGAAAGGCAGATTGACTATCGTTGCCAACCTGACGAGCTTTCATAACTTCAACAGATTTGGCGGAAGACGAGGCATCAAAAATCTGGCTCCAACGGTAAGAAAACCAACCATTTCGAACAACGAGCACATCCGCATCATTGCCAAACTGCCGAGCGACGGCCTCCATTCCAAAGGTACCGCCGCCGGGAACAAGGACCGTCGCCTCGGCGTTATACACCTCTTTCAACATAGAGGAGATATCACACATCACTGATTGGAAGGCTTTGGACATATGGTTCAAAGAGCGGTCTGTGAACACAACGGAAAATTCTTCTAGACCCTCGGGATCAATCGTATCTAATAAAGCAGGCATGGTTTTTCCTTTTTTCTATACAGCTACTTAGGAATGCATCCAAAAGCAAAGTCTTCTTTTGTATACCGTCGCACGTGTTTTCCCTGTTGGGTTTGAGTATTTGTGCAAAGATGAAGCGATATCTACAGAGGTCCAGGGCGACGCTCTTCGCTGAGCAGGACATTCGCTTCAACGTCCCCAGCACCGGGCAGGGTCATTATGCGGCGGCGTAAAACCCGTTCAAAATCAGAGATGTCGCGTGCGACAACGCGGAGGCGATAATCATAAAGGCCTAAAACATGTTCAACCGTTTGCACTTCGGGGATGGCGCGAACGGCCCGTTCAAAATCCTCAAGGCTCACACGGCCCTTGGTCGCGAGTTTGACGCCCAAAAACACTGTTACGCCAAATCCAAGTTTTTCCTTATCTAAAACAAGACGCTTGCCTTTGATAACGCCCGCATCCGTGAGCCGTTTGATCCGCCGCCAGACTGCAGGCTGCGAGAGACCAAATTTGGTTGCCAAATGCGCCGAGCTTTGCGAGCCATCTTGGGACAGAGCGCGCAATAGCTGACGATCAATTTCATCCAGATCAATCATACTGGCAATTCCTCATCCGTTTTGATCCGAGCAATATGCATTAGGGCTTCGATATCCGAAATATGCGGCAGGGTCAGAATATGAGTGCGATAGATATGTTGATAATGCGGCATGTCGCGTGCAATCACCGAAAGGCGCAAGTCTACGCGGCCCAGAAAGGTTTGAACTTCGATGATTTCATTCACCTTGCGCGCCGCCTCGATAAACACATCAAAGGCGCGCGTTTCCGTTTTATCGAGCGTCACCCTTAGCGAAACCTCAACCGCATACCCCAAGGCAGACCAATCAATAATGGTTTCGCTCCCTTTGATAATCCCCGCATCCTTCATGCGTTGCACCCGTCGCGCAGCCACAGTTGACGTCGTCGCGGCCCGCTCTGCGAGGGAGGACATGGCCATATCTGGATCCGTTTGCAAATGCCGCAACAGACGGCGATCAAGATCATCAAGCATGAATTTCACCAATATTACCGAAAACTTGAATTGATTATCGCAATTTTACGGAAATATAGACAAATTAGCAAACCATATTCAGCAAAACCTTCTATTATCGCCTCAGACTTACACGTGAGAGGAAGAATTATGCGCGTTTATTATGATCGTGATTGCGACGTTAACCTAATCAAAGACAAAAAAGTAGCTATCTTGGGCTATGGCTCACAAGGACACGCGCATGCGTTGAACCTTCGTGATTCTGGCGCCAAGAACCTCGTTGTCGCCCTTCGCGAAGGATCCCCATCCGCGAAGAAAGCCGAAGGCGAAGGCCTCAAGGTTATGGGCATCGCAGAAGCGGCTGCATGGTGTGATGTGATCATGTTCACAATGCCCGATGAGCTTCAGGCAGAAACATACAAAAAATACGTTCACGACAACATTCGTGAAGGCGCAGCGATCGCATTTGCCCACGGTTTGAACGTGCACTTTGGCCTCATTGAGCCAAAGGCAGGTGTTGACGTGATCATGATGGCGCCAAAAGGCCCAGGTCACACAGTGCGCGGCGAATACACCAAGGGCGGCGGCGTGCCTTGCTTGGTTGCGGTTAACGAAGATGCGACAGGCAAAGCGCTTGAAATCGGCTTGTCCTATTGCTCAGCTATCGGTGGCGGTCGTTCAGGCATCATCGAAACAAACTTCCGCGAAGAATGTGAAACAGACTTGTTCGGTGAACAAGCTGTTCTCTGCGGCGGTCTTGTTGAATTGATCCGTTGTGGCTTTGAAACATTGGTTGAAGCGGGTTACGCCCCTGAAATGGCCTATTTCGAATGCTTGCACGAAGTGAAGCTCATCGTTGACTTGATCTATGAAGGCGGCATCGCGAACATGGATTACTCAATCTCCAACACGGCTGAGTACGGTCAATACGTCACTGGCCCACGCATCTTGCCATATGAGCAAACAAAGAAAGCCATGAAAGAAGTGTTGAACGACATTCAAGCTGGTAAATTTGTGCGTGACTTTATGCTTGAAAACGCAGTTGGTCAGCCAACGATCAAAGCGTCACGTCGTGCCAATGACGAACACCAAATCGAAGCGACAGGTGAAAAACTTCGCGGCATGATGCCATGGATTTCAGCTGGTAAAATGGTTGATAAGTCCAAAAACTAAGGTTTGGACAAAACTCGATAGAATGGGTCGCCTTTCGGCGGCCCTTTTTTAATTTCTGCGTTACTCTCTTAAGAGCGTTCGCCAAATCAATGAGGATCAAATGACACCACAGATAACGGGCAAAAGCTGGGCTATGGTGATCCTTATGGGGGTTATTTGGGGCAGCACCTTTTTGGTCATTGAATTGGCACTTGTCGGGATCACTCCGTTTTGGCTCGCGGCCGCACGCATCACCTTTGCTGGATTGCTGACAAGTATTGTTTGGGGGATGACTGGATGGCGGTTATTCACGGGACCAGAGCGCGCATGGCTGCCTCTCTTGTCCGTTAGCATGCTGAGTACGGCAATTCCGTTTCAGCTGTTGAGCTGGGGGTTGCAATATGTGACATCGGGGTTCGCTGGCATTTCAATGGCAACAGTGGCTTTGATGGTCTTACCACTGGCGCATGTTTTGGTTCCCGGTGAAAAGATGACCTTTCGCCGTCTTGTTGGGTTCCTGATTGGGTTCGTCGGCGTTGTTATCCTGATTGGGCCAGATAGCTTCGCGTCCTCTGGTCAATCCTTGGAAATGTTCGGCAAACTGGCCTGCCTCGGGGCAGCGGCCTGTTATGCAATGAGCTCGATAACAATGCGCCGCCTTCCACCCATTGATCCCTTTGGCCTATCGGCGATAGTTTTGTTGATCGGATCGGTCTTTGTAATCGCGACGGCCTATATGGTCGAAGGTCCGCCACCAGTGATTGACAATCAGACTTTATTTTATGTGGCTTTGTTGGGACTGGTTCCAACCGCTGGGGCCAATATCCTACGCGTTTTGGTTATCCGTACAGCTGGCCCCGTCTTCATGTCATTGGTGAATTACCAAGTGCCCCTTTGGTCCGTATTCTTTGGCATGACGATCTTGAATGAGCCTGCCCGTGACAACCTGTTTTTGGCCTTAGTCCTCATCCTTGCAGGACTTGGACTAAGCCAATATGGCGCGCTCAAGCGGCTGTTCACAGGGGCGGCTTCCTAAGAACAGGCCGCCTCAACAGCATTCACCACGCGGTCAACTTCGGCGTTGAGAACATCGTCATTTTCGGCCTCTGCCATCACGCGGATCAAAGGTTCGGTCCCAGATTTGCGGATCAAAAGGCGGCCTTGACCTTTCAAGTTGTCTTCGGCCGCTTGGATTGCCAATTTAACGGAAGCATCCTCCAAAGGCACCTGCCCTGCCGTATAGCTCACATTTTTCAACAACTGTGGGACGGGTTCAAAGATATTGGCAAGCTCACTTGCCGCCTTGCCCGTGCGAACAAGTTCAGCCAAAAACTGCAGTCCCGCCATGAGCCCGTCACCGGTCGTGGAATAATCTGTCATGACGATATGGCCAGATTGTTCGCCACCAAGATTAAAGCCGCCTGCACGCATGCGCTCAACAACATAACGATCGCCAACACCTGTGCGTTCCAAGCCGATCCCCTGACCTTGCAAGAACCGCTCTAAACCGAGGTTCGACATCACAGTTGCCACCAACGCGTTTCCAGACAGGCTTCCCTCTCGGGACCAGCGGCTGGCCATAAGGCCCATGATTTGATCGCCATCGGCAACTTTGCCTTTTTCGTCAATAATGATCAATCGATCCGCGTCACCATCAAGACAAATACCAACATGCGCCCCATGGGAGACAACAGCCTCGCTTGCGGTCAGAGGCTTGGTCGAGCCACAGTTGTCATTGATATTCTTGCCATTTGGCGAAACACCAACCTCAATGACTTCGGCCCCAAGTTCCCAAAGGATAGTTGGTGCAGCGCGGTAGGCGGCCCCATTGGCGCAGTCGATGACAATCTTTAACCCATCAAGGCGCATCCCAGTTGGAAAGGACGATTTTGCCCGTTCCACATAGCGAAACAGCCCGTCATCAATGCGCTTTGCGCGACCAATATTTTCAGCAAGAGCAGGTTCAACACCTTCATCAATCAGCGCCTCAATATCCATTTCAGCCTGATCCGACAGTTTGAACCCATCTGGACCAAAGAATTTGATCCCGTTGTCATGGTGTGGGTTATGGCTTGCGGAAATCATAATGCCCAAATCAGCCCGCATGGAACCCGTTAACAATCCAACCGCAGGCGTCGGCACTGGACCGAGCAACAAGACATTCATCCCTGTCGACGTCAGACCCGCCGTCAAAGCATTTTCAAACATATAGCTCGACAGACGCGTGTCTTTACCGATGACGACACGATGTGCAGTGCTGCCATCTTGGCGAAAATATCGCCCCGCTGCTGCGCCGATTTTCAACGCCATTTCCGCCGTCATCGGAAAAACATTGGCCCGTCCCCGAACACCATCTGTTCCAAAATACTTACGCCCCATAGGACTCTCCCTTTAAAATAGATTGCCATAAATCAAAGGCTTGACGTGTTTCAGCGACGTCATGCACCCTAAATATTTGAATTCCTTGCGAAACCGCATTCAATGCGATGGCCACGGACCCAGGCATCCGATCCTGAGCGGCCTCAGCGCCTGCAATTGTGCGGATCATACCCTTGCGCGATGCACCAAGCAAAATCGGCACACCAAGTGAATGAAAGAGGCTGATGCGGTTTAGCAGGGCAAGATTGTGCTGCAAGGTTTTCCCAAAGCCAATCCCCGGATCAACGATGATATTCTCTTTTGGAACACCGGCCGCGATCAACGTCGTCATTTGTGTTTGTAAAAAGTCATAAACATCCAAGACCACATCCTCATAGCTTGGGTTGTCCTGCATGACATCAGGCGTGCCCTGCGTATGCATGATGCAAATAGGCGATAGCGAGCTGGCGCAATACTCGGCCAGTGTCGGATCAAAGGTGAGCCCGCTCACATCATTCACAATTTGCGCTCCGGCCTCAACAGCAGCTTTCGCAACAGAGGATTTGCGCGTATCAATTGAGATCGGCGTTTCGATTGCCCTGCTGACAGCTTGAATAACCGGTGCTGTGCGCTCAATCTCTTCGGCAATGCTGACTTCAACGGCGCCGGGCCGTGTGCTTTCACCACCAATATCGATAATGTCCGCGCCTTGTGTCGCCATTTTTGTCGCATGATCGATGGCAACCTTCGGGTCAACGAATTTGCCACCGTCTGAAAAACTATCTGGTGTGACGTTCAGAATACCCATGATGCGAGGCATTGAAAAATCTAATCCAGCAATGCTTGCTCTGGGGCGAGTCCACTCGGAGCGAACCTCTTGGGGAACGTCACCAACAGGGATGATTTCAGGCGACGCAGTGCGGCTCAGGACCTCAACATCGTGACACCACAAGCCCGTGTTTGCAAACCCAATCGCATAAGAGGGGCGTGTTAAATCAGAGCGCAGTATTGGACGATAATAAACAGTCATAAACCTGAAATGATCAAGTTTTCGCAGTTTGGCAAGAGATCAAAGCAAATCTTTGCCAATGGCTTGAAATATTACGTCTTCATCTTGAATGTCAGTCGCAACATCCCCAATCACATGCAGGCTAGAGGCATCCAAGGACTGAGCCAACCAATGCGCCAAGGCGACCCCATCACGTGCTGAGGCTTTTGGCGGATGCACCGCATCTAAGATAAGCTTGGACGGCGCCCAAACGCTGATTTGACCATTTTTCATCGCCCAATCAAGCTCGGTTTTAGTGGCGACAACGACGCAACGGGCGTCGCGGTCTGCCAAGAGCCAAGCGTTTTGTTCGATCTCAAGCAAATCTATACGACGCTGCGCCATATCATTTTTGGCCTTTGGGTAATGAACAGAGGGAAGACCCACACAGATCACCGCAGGAATGTGCTTGGCGTCCAGTTGATCTAACCAATCAGTCAGATGATCCGACGCAATCGCCTCATTCGATAGATAGAGAACCGCTGGATGGGGCTTGGTCGCATCGTCATCAACAGATGCCATAGATTGTTCAGCGGCTCGTGCACGAACGATCTCAACGCCCAAAGCGCCAGGTCCACGATCCAGCTTTTCAATCCGAACAAAGACACGCATCGCCTGAGGTTCCAGCAATATACGCTCAGCAATGCGTTCCGCTAAGGTTTCCAAGAGGTTAAGCCGCTCCGCCCCTAGCTCATAGGCAATAGCCTCCGTCACGCGATCATATGACAAGATGCGATCAACATCATCTTCGACGGGATCTGTTATCGGGCGCACTTCAACGACAATATTGAAACAGACGCGCTGCGTCGTGCCCCGCTCCGCTTGAAAGGCGCCGATCTCGACCTCAACAATGTGATCCCTCAGGGAAATACGATCATAACTCGTATTAACCGAGCTGGCTTCGCTTCGTTCAGTAGGATGTGCGAAAGCTAACCTGATTTCTTGGCTCATCTTGGGGATCCTTTGGTCGTATCTTAGGCCATTGATAAACGGGCACGGTTGTCCAAAGCCTTAAAGACACGTCACCAAAGCATCAATATGCGTCATTCTTAATTTTTTGAAATACGCGTAGGTTGTTTATAGAAGATATGGCTACCGATTTTTGCCGTTTTTGGAAAGCTCCGGGACCATTTGGGTTTGACGGCCGTGGTATGGTAATGGGTCGCCCCTTTGGTCAAACCACGCGACACCTTGCCAGACATAAGCAAATGCGCAACTTTACTCACACGAGTGTAGGCTTTCGGCTCATGGATTGTTTCCGCACGACCATCACATGTATAGGTGAACTGGCAGGCAAACTTACGACCAGTGCCTTGATTAATCACTTCACAGATTGAATTGGGATAGCGGCGGTGATCCACACGGTTCAAGATAACTTCAGCAACAGCAAATTGCCCTTTGACGGTTTCACCGCGCGCCTCAAAATAAAGAGCTTCAGCCAAACACCGCAATTGTTTGCTTTGCTTTGGTGCAGAGACAGAATCCAAATAAGACCGTGAATACACTTTGCCCGCCGGCGCGAGAATTGGTTTGATCACGTCGTCTTTGGCAGTGACATCCAGTTTTGACCAATATGATTCTTCATATGCAGCCATGCTGGATACAGCTTTGCTATTCAGATCAGCAAATGCAGATGTCACAACAGAGGACAGGATGAGAGAGGCAGCTAAAATATTACGTAATTTCATGAGGTTCGCACTTGTTATTATCCAAGAGAAGGGCCACCGAGTGCAGCCCTGCAGATTTATCAACGTCCCTGTTGAAATAGATCGCGTGCAGTTCACGATCATTTTGTTTCGGAGCATTTAGCTAATTTGATCTTGAATTGCAAGCTGTGCCGCCGCCAAGCGGGCCACGGGTACGCGAAATGGCGAACAAGACACATAGTCAAATCCACTCTCACGGCAGAATTTTATGGACTCAGGGCTACCGCCATGTTCGCCACAAATCGATAAAACCACATCAGGATCCGTTTGACGGGCGCGCTCAACACCCAGCATCAGCAACTCGCCTACTCCGTCCGTGTCGAGTGTGTGAAAGGGGTCCTCTGGGAAAACGCCTTGTTGCACGTAATTGGACATAAACCGCCCTGCATCATCCCGCGAAAGCCCATAGGTCATCTGGGTCAAATCGTTTGTTCCAAAGCTCAAGAAAGCGGCATGTTGCGCAATATCTTGTGCCCGCAGCGCGGCGCGCGGAGTTTCAACCATGACCCCTAAGCGATAATCAAAATCTGCGCCTGTTTCCGTGCGAACGGCCGCCGCGACCGCATCAACGCGGGTTTTGACAATTTCAACTTCGCGTTTTGCCGAGACCAGAGGGATCATGATTTCTGGCACAACAGGATCGCCAACTTGGCTCGCGTGAATGGTCGCCTCAAATATCGCGCGCGCCTGCATGTCGTAAATTTCGGGAACAGTAATCCCAAGCCTGACACCACGCATCCCTAGCATCGGGTTATATTCGCCCATCGCCTCAACCCGTCGCGTCACATCTGACAAAGGTAGATCAAGCGCTTCGGCAAGGTCACGCAGGCCTCTGCGGTCAGAGGGCAAAAATTCATGCAACGGCGGATCAAAGAGGCGAATGCAGACAGGCAAACCGTGCATAATTCGAAACAACTCCGCAAAGTCATTGCGTTGCATCGGCAACAAACGCTCTAACACAGCTTTGCGATCTTCGCTGTCATCGGCAAAGATCATCTCGCGCATTACGGTAAGACGATCTGCATCAAAGAACATATGTTCAGTGCGGCACAAGCCAATCCCATGCGCATTAAAATTCCGCGCCGTTTGCGCATCGCGCGGCGTATCAGCGTTTGCGCGAACGTCGATGTCGCTAATCTCACTTGCCCAGTGCATCAAAGTTTGGAAAGCATCATCGAGCGCGGCCTCAACCATTTCAGGCTCGCCTGCCAAAATTTGGCCGTTCGTGCCATCAATCGTCAGCAAATCACCCTGTTTAAACACACGACCATCCTGAGCAATCAGCAATTTTTTCTCTACAGACAACCTAATATCAGACGCGCCTACAACACAGGGCAAGCCCATTCCGCGCCCAATAACGGCCGCATGACTTGTCATACCGCCGCGTTCTGTCAAAACTGCGACTGCGGCTTGCATGCCGCGAATGTCCTCAGGACTGGTTTCACGGCGAACAAGAACACAGGCTTCGCCACGCGCGGCGCTCGCTTGTGCGGCCTCTGAATTAAATACCAATCGACCCGACGCTGCACCGGGGCTTGCGGCCACACCAGTCCCCACAATATCGCGCTCGGCTTGAACGGAAATCTGACGGTGCAGCAATTCCCCAATCGCCCGCGGTTCGATCCGCATGAGAGCTTCTTCTTTGGTGATTATGCCATCTTTTGCCAGTTCAACCGCAATGCGCACAGCGGCCTGAGCGCGACGCGTGATGCGAACCCCATCAAGAATATGCAAATCACCATCTTGGATCGTGAATTCAATCTGCATTTCTTCGCGCAATTTATTCCGCATTAAAGTCGCGTGTTCAATAAGCGTCGAATAGATATGAGCCGCATTACTTTCGAGCGACGGACCACGCTCATCTTTGCTCAAGAACATAGCTGAGTTGTCGCCGTCCAACGCATCACGACCTTGGCTTTGACGCAGATAACGACCTGTTATCTTGGGCAATCCCGTTTCCGAACTCACAAGCTGCAAAACGCCTGATCCGCATTCGCCATGTCCCAACCCAAAGGCCATCTTCTGCACGACAAGTCCAAGACCCGCATCCGCAGGGGCCCCTTTTGCCTGACGCAAAAGCCTTGCTGTGGTTCCTTCCCATGCGCGCGCCATGGATCTGAGAACTTCGGAAAGCTGGGTTGCGATGTCTTGTGGGAATTCTTCTTCGGTTTCATCCTCATAAGCTCGAAGCGCTTCGCTGAGAGCGATTTGGCCCCCGCCTGAAATGTGATCAAACATATCTGGATCAAGGCGTGCGACGTGAATTGAATAGGATTGAACAAACCTAAAATAGAGCTGAGCCGCCGCCTCTTTGCCAATTGAGTCAGATAATTCAACAAAGCGCGCATCGTTCATGCCGATGTTCAAAACCGCCCTCGGCCCACCCCAATCGGGATCCTCGGACGACGGGCGCACACAGAGCAAGGCATTTGGGCCAAAATGCGTGAGAATACCGTCAATATCCGCAAAATCACCAGAAGCGATATCATGCACCGCTTCAAATGACACTGCAACAGTCGGCGGCACTGGAAGGTCAAGCCGTTCAAGGCGCTGCAAGCATTTCGCGCGCCCACCATGCGTTGCGGTCGCGATCTTAGCTGTTGGCGTTACAAAATTGATATATGGCTGTTCTTGCTGCACTGCGGCGTCCTTTATGGTCACCGCAGCATAATCCGAATTCACCATCACGCAAGGATTGATTTTATCAACCCCGCGTCAGATCATGGGAAGGTGACCTTTCGATCAACCTTCAACTTTGGACAGATCCGCAACAGAAGAGCATATCACACGAATACGTGACAAAAGGTTCAAACGGTTCCGACGCACGACGTCATTGTCGGAATTCACTTGAACGGCCTCAAAAAACGCATCCATAGGCGCGCGAAGTTTTGCCATACCGCTCATCGCGCTTGCAAAATCCTCAGATGCCATCGCCGCTTCGATAACTGGGGACTGCGTCTCCAAGGCATGAAAGAGTGCTTTTTCCTCATCGCTTTCTGCAAATTTCAGATCCGCACCAAAGGAATATTCAACGCCGTCTTTGTCTTGGGCCTGTGTTACGATGTTATTCGCGCGCTTGTACCCTTGAACAAGGTTTTCTCCATCATCCGTTGCCAAGAAGGCCGACAGTGCCTTGGCCCGTGTGATCAAAAGGGTGAGATCATCGTTATTATCCATCACCAAACACGCATCAATCACATCATGGCGAATACCTTGGTCGCGCAAGTAGACCTTGAGACGATCATGGAAAAACCCAAGCAAGTCATCTGCATCCGCGCCCGCATATCCTTTGGATATGGCGTCTTTTAAGGACAAGCGTACGGAATTTTCCGATAGCAAACGTATAACGCCCAAGGCCGCACGGCGCAGGGCAAAGGGGTCTTTGGATCCTGTCGGTTTCTCATCAATCGCCCAGAACCCTGTGAGGGTATCAAGCTTGTCCGCGAGGGCAACCGCAATAGAAACGGGTTCTGTTGGAACATCATCAGAGGGGCCGAGAGGGGAATAATGTAGCTCGCAGGCATTGGCGACCTCTTGCGGTAATCCAGCCGCCTGCGCGTAATACCGCCCCATCAAGCCTTGCAATTCAGGAAATTCATAGACCATTTCTGAGGACAGATCAGCCTTGGCTACAGAGGCTGCAAGCGAGGCCAATTCAGGATCCGCACCAACGGGTTGCGCCAATTCCTTGGCCAAGCTCGCAATGCGGTCAATCCGATTTTGCTGGCTTCCCAATTTATTGTGGAACGTCACATTGGACAGGTTATCCGTCCAAACAGACAGCCCCTCACCTTGAGCAATGCGCAAATCATTTTCCCAAAAGAATTTTGCATCCGCCAGTCGCGCAGAGAGAACCTTTTGATTGCCAGCCAAAATCGTTGCGCCATTATCCGCGGTTTCGCGATTAGCAACTGTGATGAATTTTTCAATTCTACCCGTTTTCGCATTCTTAACGGAAAAGAATTTTTGATGCTCTTTCATTGACGTCTGGAGAACTTCGGCAGGAAGTTCAAGGAAATCATCATCGATCTGGCCCATTAGCACGACAGGCCATTCCACCAACCCTGCAACCTCAGCCAAGAGACCACGATCTTCGACGACCTCCATCCCCGATGCAAAGGCTTGGTTTTGGGCGTCTTGCCAAATGGCGTCAGCGCGTTCTTGTGGGTCCAACACGACAAAGGCGCGTTTCAATTTCGCGCAATATTCATCAAAGGTGCTTACCTCAATTGCGGCAGGCGCCATGAAACGATGGCCTTGAGTCTTATTGCCAGAGGTAATCCCATCAATATCAAGCGGGACAACATTTACCCCGAGATCATCGTTCAACACACAGACAATGGAATGCAATGGGCGCACCCATTTGAGCGACCCTGTTCCCCAGCGCATGGATTTAGGCCAAGGGAAGTTCCGAATTGTTGCTTCCAGAACTTCGGCGATAATCTCGGCTGCAGGACGGCCTGGTTTTTCGATTGAGGCAAAATACACTTGCCCCTTTTTTTCATCCCGTATCTCTAGCTGGTCCAACGTCAGCCCAGCGCCACGCAAAAACCCTTGGATTGCTTTTTCAGGGGCATCCACGCGCGGTCCTTTACGTTCCTCTTTCAATGTCGGGCTTTCCGCCAATAGCCCCTCAATTGCCAAGGTCAATCGACGCGGCGTTGAAAAAGAAGCGGCCCCTGCATAGGTCAAACCCGCCTCAACCAAGCCATTCGTCACAAGCTTTTTCAAATCATCTGCGGCGCGTGTCTGCATACGCGCCGGAATTTCTTCGGAAAACAATTCAATGAGTAAGTCAGGCATTATTGATTACTTTCAGGTGGTGTAGGGCAGTCTTCGGGAACAGGTTGTCCATCAAAGACAACTTCGCCACAGTGATTGATTTGGTGCCAAACAAAGCCGCGCCCGTCTGGGAATACCGCAATCACCCTATCAATTCCGTAATGGATGTTTTCAGTGCCCATAAACGCAACCGCATCACCCGTTTCTAGGCCAGTGCCTATTTCAGCGGCATTGAAACATTCAAACCAATCGGGCGCATTCAACGGCTCAGGCTTTTTGTAGGGCGCATAGGTTTCCGTCATCATCGCAAGGCTTTGTGACGTCGTAAAACACGCACGATAGCGAATGGGCGAGCTATCTGCGTCAATGGCTTCAAAACGCTCATATAGGATTGTTTCAGGGACGCCTGTCGCAAGGGAGGTGATCTGAACATCATTCACCCCGTCAACGGCAACTTCGTCATAAAATCCATAAACTTGGAAATAATAAATTCCAACTCCGGCAAATAAGGCTGCAATCACGATGACACCTGCTAGAAATCTACCCATCATAATACGTGGCCCCCTGCCTCGGTTAATACAAAGGCATCAGCGCATTTTTTCGCCAAGGCCCGTACACGCCCAATGTAGGCTTGTCTTTCTGTGACCGAAATTACGCCGCGTGCGTCTAACAGGTTAAAGACATGGCTTGCTTTGATGCATTGATCATAGGCGGGATGCGCCATGATGATACGCTTGCCTGTTTTCGGATCAACATGCTCTTGGGAGAGAATTGCGTCACATTCGGCCTCGGCCTCTTCAAAATGGCGCAGTAAAACCTCAGTATTCGCGACGTCAAAATTCCAACGCGCGTATTCTTCTTCGGTTTGCTTGAAAACGTCACCATAACTGAGCGCAATAGGCGATTGCGGATCGTTAAATGGCATATCCATCACGTGATCGACGCCAAGAACATACATGGCCAAGCGCTCCAACCCATAGGTCAATTCGCCAGAAATAGGATGGCAATCGTGCCCGCCCACTTGTTGGAAATAAGTGAACTGGGACACTTCCATACCATCGCACCACACTTCCCATCCAAGACCCCAAGCGCCCAATGTCGGGCTTTCCCAGTCGTCTTCGACAAATCGAATGTCGTGCAAATCCATATCAATGCCAATCGCCTCAAGCGAGCCAAGGTAAAGCTCTTGCAAATCTGGCGGGCTTGGTTTGATCAAAACTTGATATTGGTAATAGTGCTGAAGTCGGTTCGGGTTTTCACCGTAGCGCCCATCCGTAGGACGGCGAGACGGCTGAACATAGGCCGCCGCCCAAGATTTCCCCCCGAGCGATCTGAGCGTTGTGGCGGGGTGAAATGTCCCTGCGCCTACTTCCATGTCATAGGGTTGCATAATCGCACAGCCCTTTTGCGCCCAATAGGCCTGAAGCCGCAAAATGATTTCCTGAAAGGATTTGGGTTTTTCAACTGCCATACCTGTATGTCCCGACTATGCGTTATTTGATCCCTACTTAGGCAAGTCTCAAGAAGGGGTCAATCAAGGAACCCGCTCTTGGTCGGCAAAAACAATACAAACCTTCAGATAAATCTTTCCGATAGGCGTTGTTTTTATGGAAATCCCGAAAACTGCAGGATAAACAGTCTGAAACCCCAAGAGTTAGGGGAGCAGTCATAATTCTTTTGGGAGACTAAATTTAATGTTTCAACGCATATTCGTCGCACTCTGGCTTTTGTTTTCTTTGCCGAATTTTGCACAGGCACAGGAAAATGTCTGGTTGCAAATCGAGGCACAGCCAAGCCTGCTTGAGGCTGAGGCACGCGCACGGGCCTATTCAGATGAATTGGATTTCGTGAATGCCTATTCACTCGGTGCCGGCTGGTATGCCATTGCCCTTGGCCCCTATGCCCGACCAGAGGCAGAGCAGCTGCGTCGTCAGCTATTGAACAGCGGCTCAATTCCTCGGGATTCCTTTGTGTCAATCGGGACGCAATACCGGCAACAAATTTGGCCAATTGGCGGCGCACTCACCGCACCAGCGGTACAACCGGCACCGGTTGAAACACCCACGCCTGCCCCTGAAGAGGTCGTTGTCGAGGTTGCCGAAGCGATTGAAGACCCAGATGAAACCCCAAGAGAAGCGCGCGCATCAGAAGCGCGTCTGACACGGGATGAAAAGAAAGACTTGCAAATCGCTCTAAAATGGGCCGGCTTTTATACATCTACAATCGATGGGTCATTTGGCCGCGGAACACGACGCTCTATGCAAGATTGGCAGAGCGCAAACGGATATGACGCCACGGGCATTTTGACAACCAAACAACGGGCTGATTTGCTTGGTCAATATAATGCTGTTTTGGATGGTTTGGAGTTGGCTCTTGTAAGCAATCGCGACGCAGGCATTGAACTCCAAATTCCACTAGGTGTCGTCCAGTTTGCCAAAAATGACGCACCGCTTGTTCATTACGATGCAAATGACGGGTCTGTGAAAAAGGTTCTTCTTATTTCTCGCGAAGGCGATGATTTCACGCTACGGGCTTTATATGAAGCTCTACAATCGCTTGAAATTATACCACAGGACGGTCCACGCGATGTTGGCACTCGCGCGTTCGAAATTCAAGGGTCGGACAATGACCGCGTGACCTATGCAACCGCATCGCTCCGCAATGGCGAAATCAAAGGTTTTGTTCTTGTTTGGCCAACAGGTGACGAGGACCGCCGCACACGTCTCTTGGAAGAAATGCAGAAAAGCTTTAGCGAATTGGAGGGCACCCTGAGCCCTGAGATGTCGGATACGTATATCGAAGAAATTGATCAGGTCTTTGGCCTCGACATTCACACACCCGCCTTTTCGCATGCAGGAATTTACGTGAGCCAATCCGGCTTGGTCCTTACGCAAAGTGTTGGCTTAGAAAGCTGTGAGCGCATCACCTTAGAAGGCGATATCAAAGCCGATATTGCTGCAACCGATGTTGCAAGCGGCTTGACCCTAATTAAACCACAAGACGCGATAACACCAATCGGGGTCGCCACATTTGCACAAGACCCCGCTGGACTGCGTCAGGACATAGTCTTTTCCGGCTACCCTTATAACGGCCGTTTGGGCGTCCCTAGTGCCGCACTTGGCACCATCGAAGAGCTTCGCGATTTAACGGGGGATGATCTTCGGATGCGCCTTAGTGCCAAGGTTGAAAATGGTGATATTGGCGGACCTGTCTTGACGATGACGGGACAGGTTGTTGGTGCACTCTCGCATCAAGGCGTGGATCGCATTTTACCCGAAGGTGTCGCCATCGCCGTCAAAGCCGCGACACTGACTGCCTTCTTAGATCAATCGTCTGTCAACTATGACGCTGCGCCCTCAGGAGCCGAGATTGATCCATTGTATGTAACGCAAACGGCGCGGGATATCACTGCGTTGGTAAATTGTTGGAACTAAAAAATTGGGGGCCTCTTGGCCCCCTTTTTACGCACGCCAGAACCGCACTGTAAACAAGGTAAAGACAGCTAGAATTTCCAAGCGACCCAAGAGCATTCCAGCGATCAAAAGCCATTTCGCCGTTTCATTCAGGCCCGCAAAATTTCCCGATGGTCCGATTTCATCGCCCAAGCCTGGCCCAATATTGGCAATGGCACTTGCCGCACCAGACACCGCTGTGACAAAGTCCAAACCCGTTAGTCCTAGCAAAACGGCCAAGACTCCCAATGACACAAAGAACATTATGAAGAACGCCATAACCGCGTTCATGACGCTATCATCAATGGCTTTGCCGTCAAATCGGGGAATGAAAACGCCGTGAGGGGACAGGATTTTCTTCAACTGAACGCGAATAGATTCGACCATGATTTGATAACGAAAAATCTTGACCGAACAGGTCGTTGATCCCGCACATCCTCCGATCAATCCTATAAAGAAGAAGGTCCCGATCAAGAACCCACCCCATGTCATATAATCAGCACTCGCATAACCCGTTCCGCTCATGATCGAGATGATATTAAATAGCGCTTGGCGAAACGCAGGTTCAAAATCAAACGCAGATTGTGTCATCAGCACCAAGGTTGAAACGGCAATAATCGCGAAAACAAGCACCAGAAACGCGCGGACTTGGCTGTCGTAGAAGACTGCAAATGTTGTTCCGTTTACCATCTGCACATAGCGCACAAAGGGCAGCGCAGCCATGATCATAAAGAACGAGGCGATATATTCCGCACCGCCCGTAAACGTCCCAAAAGAGGCATCATAGTTTGAAAACCCACCCGTCGAGACCGTTGTCAGTGCATGCACCGTCGCATCAAAGGTGTTCATCCCCACCCCAAGATAGGCCAATGCACAGGCGCCTGTGACGCCGAGGTAGATGATAGAAATCTGAAATGAAATGGCCGTAGCTTGAGGCAGAATTTTCCCCATGGTGTCAAAGCCTTCTGCACGAAAGACTTGCATACCACCGACCCTCAATTGAGGCAGGAAAACCATAGCGACAACAATGATACCAACCCCGCCTAGCCATTGCAAAAGCCCACGCCACAACAACAATCCCTTGGGCATGGTATCTAGGCCAGATAAAACTGTTGAGCCCGTCGTGGTCAAACCTGACACAGATTCAAAGAAGGCATTCACAAAGTTTAGCTGCGTCGCACCCAACATAAACGGCAGCGCCCCAAAAAGAGGCAGCACAACCCAAACACCCGTCGTGAGCAAAAAGGTTTGCTGAATGGTTAACCCATCTCTCTCGCCATTCGAACAGGCCATTGAGAGCAAGATACCAAACATAATGGTGATCACGGCGCTTTGTGCGAATACTCCAGAGTGACCACGACCCTCTGCAATATCGACAAGCATAGGGGCAATCATTGCGAAACCAAGGATCGCAACGAGAATGCCAACGACATAGCCTATGGGTCGAAAATCTATCATTGAGGCAACGGTTGTACCGTCACGACCAAACTGTCAAGTCCTTGACCTTGGTTCAGCGCGTGTGGATCAAAGTTTGAAACAACTTAGGTTCATAAGATGTGCTCTCAAACAGATCGCCCTGTGTTAGGATCGATATCGCATCATGGCTATGAAGGCTTTCTTGGTGGCTGGCCACCACACGAAAATCCCCAATGCGCGCATCATTTTCAAGCTGCTCACAGAACAAACGCGCCGCATCTTCGACAAAAATTGGATTGGCCGCGTTTAACTCAGCAAAGGCTTGTTCGTCTTCGCGTTTGACCATGACCTGCGTTTCCGTGGGAACAGCTTGTCGGCAGTATTCGATCAGATCTTCGATATGAACCTCTTCTCCGTCGCGTAGCGCAACCGACAAACGGGCAACCGATCGTTGGGAATGCGGCGTTGCCAATTGACCCCGTTCACGGCGTGCATGTTCAGATAATTCAAGGGAACACGGACAGGTCGAGCTATAGACATAGTCCAAATGAATGATCCGTGTGCGGACCCCATCCTTGACCACCATTTCCAGAGCGACGTCATAATATTGATACCCGCTCAAACCAGAGCGGAGGCTTTCAACCTTCATCGGAAAGGACATGCCAAGCTGCAAACGCGCATCCAAGCTTTCTAGATCGGTAAGGTAGTCATTCAAAGCGGCATCAATCACATCAAAACTAAAGTGATCCTCTGCGTGTTTGTAAAAACTCCGCATGATCCGGGACATGTTGATCCCTTTTTTGTCAGCCTCTAAACTGACCGACCCCGTAACAGATGTTTCGAGCGAACGCACAGCCCCATCCCGTGTGGTATAGCTCAACGGAAGGCGGAAATTGGAAATCCCTACGTGCTGAATGCGTTTGTGCGACCCTTTGATCAAGGCGCTGGGGCCATTTTGAAGATCAGGCATCGACGCTTTATAAGCCTCGTCAACAGTGAACGCCGCATCATAGGTATCTGACAAAACAGGATAAGGAAGAATCCGCGCAAGCAATGCCGTATCACATTGTTTCAACTGCTCTTCGCTCGCTGTTGCAACCCAACGCCGCAATGTATCCATCGCCAATTCTACGTCTTGTTCGTTGGGCTCGATCCCAACGTCTCTTGGATGAATATTCATTGTCTGGCCTCCCTGATGTGCCATGGGATAGTAATAACTTAGGTATTTACCTTGTAAATTACCAGTTGTGTTATTCTATACGGCAATTACGACCAATTGGATCAATCACGAGACTTTGTCATTATGTTAAATCTGAGCGAGGGCTTGGGAAATATCGTTGATCAAATCCTCGGGATCCTCAAGACCAACGCTAAATCGGATCAAACCACTTGAGATCCCCAATTCTTGTTTTTGATCCTCAGGTAGCCGCTGATGCGTTGTCGTTGCAGGATGCGTTGCAATAGATTTTGCATCGCCCAAATTATTTGAAATCACCGCAATCTCTAATGCATTCAAAAACTCAAACGCCGCATCTTGGCCGCCCTTCACATCAAGGGCGATAACAGTTCCCCCCTTGCCAATCTGCTCAAGCACCAAATCATAGTGAGCATGGGACGCATGACCTGGATAAATCATCCTATTCAGGCGCTCATGCCCCTGTAGAGCCTTCGCAATTTTTTCCGCGGTCTCAATTTGTGCACGCACACGCAGGTCAATCGTTTCCAGCCCTTTTAACATCACCCAAGCGGTAAAGGGGCTCATGGAGCCGCCCGTATGTTTCATATAGGGTTCAACTGTGCCACGAATAAATTCTTTGCTCCCAAGGATAACACCGCCCAAGGTACGCCCCTGCCCGTCAATATGCTTGGTCGCGGAATAGATCACGACATCGGCCCCTTGCTCGATAACGCGCGAATAAACAGGAGTAGCAAAGACGTTATCAATCATCACCAATGCCCCAACCGAATGGGCGATTTCTGCAACAGCAACAGTATCAATCACCTCTAAGGTTGGATTGGAAATCGTTTCAAAAAAGCACAGCTTGGTATCGGACCGCACGGCAGAGCGCCATTGTTCGATATCGGTTCCATCAATCAGGGTGACCTCGACGCCATAGCGCGTGAGGATCTCTTCGAGGATATACAAACAAGACCCAAACAAAGCACGCGCGGCAACCACATGATCGCCAGCTTTCAACACAGACATCAACGCTCCGTTTATGGCCGCCATTCCAGAGGCCGTCGCAAAGGCATCCTCCGCCCCTTCTAAAAGGGCCATGCGATCTTCGAACATGGCGACGGTTGGGTTGCCGTAGCGCGCATAGATGAATTCATCGTCGCCCGCCTTTAGAAAACGTGCCTCAGCTTGTTCGGCTGTGTCATAGACGAACCCTTGGGTCAAAAAGACCGCTTCGCTGACTTCGTTATATTGGCTACGGCGTGTGCCACCGTGAACCATTTGCGTGCGCTTATTCGTAAACTTTGCCATCTTATCCTCCGGCACTCGGCCAACAAAAAACCCCCATCAACGCGGTCAAGCGAAAGGGGGGCTTTCATCCTGACCTTTTAGCAGCATATTTAACGTGGCCCGCAATCCGGTAACAAATCGCCACGGGCATCTCATACGCCTCTCCTCACAAAGCGTCAACAGAACTGCGTTAAAGAAATAACTGGAACCTTCGCGATTTCACTTGTTCACTGATCGAAGTTTCCTACTATGCCCCAAGCATTCAAAAAGGAAACATCATGAGCACACCCATTGATCTCTACTATTGGCCCACTCCGAATGGATGGAAAATTTCCATAGCGCTTGAGGAAATGGGATTTGACTATGCTCTTCACCTCATCAATATCGGCGCAGGCGATCAATTTGCGCCTGAATTTTTGGAAAAATCCCCAAACAACAGAATGCCCGCGATTGTGGATCATGATGGCCCTGATGGTGACCCAATTTCTATTTTTGAATCCGGCGCGATCCTGCAATATTTGGCGCGTAAGTCTGGTCAGTTTTACGGATCAACTGAGCGCGAACACATCAGCGTGGATCAATGGCTCATGTGGCAAATGGGGGGCGTCGGTCCAATGGCAGGTCAGGCGCATCATTTTCTAAAATATGCACCCGCGATGGAGCCACCCAATGACCTCCCCTATGCCAAGGACCGCTATCGCGCGGAAACAGGGCGTCTCTATGGCGTTTTGGATCGGCAACTCGCGAAAAGCGAATACGTTGCTGGTGACTTTTATTCCATCGCCGATATGGCTATCTGGCCGTGGGCGTCACTTTGGGAAGGGCAGCAACAAACATTGGATGACAAACCAAATATGAAACGATGGCTGGACACAGTTGGTGCGCGTCCAGCTGTCCAAAGGGGCCGTGCCGTCGCCGCGGAGAAACGCTCAAATCTACAGGATCAAAAGCAAAGCCATTCGATCCTGTTCAAGCGCGACTAATTACTTGTCCTCAAAATTACCGTAGCGCGTCAAAACCTTGTACTGGCTGGCGAGGAACACAAACATCGCCAGCGTCAAACCAAACGTTTTGAAATAAACCCAGATTTCCGTGGTTTGAGTCCGCCAAATCGCTTCGTTCAAGATCGCAAGCGCAAAGAAAAAGACTGTGATACGGCGCGTCAGGATCATCCATCCCTCATGGGCCATATCAACCATTTGGCCCATGACGGAACTTAGATAAGACTTCCCTTGCAAGAGACCGATAGACAAAGCGCCTCCAAAGAGCAGGTAGACCAATGTCGGTTTCATTTTAAAGAATTTTTCATCATTGAACAAAATGGTCATACCGCCGAAAATCACCACCAAAACAACGGTTAACACCTGCATGCGGGCCACTTCACCGGTTAAGAGCCAGCCGATAAATGTTGTCGCAATTAAAAGCGGAACAAAGACCATCGTTGCCAGAACAAATCCTGTATATTCCTGACCTCCGAGGGTCAGCACGCTGTCCTTGAACAACACATAAGTCGCAAAGAAAATGACAACAGGACCATATTCCAATAGCCCTTTGATCATTGGTGACACTTGTTTATCCGCCATTCCCACTTACCCTCCAAATTCAACGATGACTGCACCCAAAGCAATGAGCGCCATCAACAAAATACGCCTTGGTCCGACTGTTTCTTTCAAAAACACCCACCCAATAAAAGCGGCAAAGATCGTTGACGTTTCCCGCAATATGGCCGCTTCGCCAACTTTGTCCAGACGTGTTGCCAACATGATTGATCCAAAACTGAAAAAAGCGACAATTCCCCCAATAAATCCGCGGATCATCAAGGGGCCAACAGGTGGACGGTTCGGCATATTCACCCATCGATACACAGCATAGGGCGGCATCGCCAATGAATCGACCACAAAGAACCACGCAAGAAACGTCAGCGGATTGATTGCCGTGCGAATGCCATAGGCGTCATAAGTCGTATAAAGCGCCACAAATAGCCCTGTCACCACAGCCAACCCCAAAGCCGACCAAAGAGTGTCACGCTCAGATACCAAAAACAGCACGTTATAAAGAGCTAGACCAAAGATACCTGCTAAGAGAACACCAACCCCAATCCATTGGGTCGCGCTAAAGGTTTCCCCGAATAACCAATAGGCTCCGAACACGGTAAACAATGGCCCTGTTCCGCGCACCACAGGATAGACAACTGTATAGGCGCCCTTGGAATAGGCTGAGGCCTGTAGAATTTTGTAAACAGTGTGGATTAAAAACACACCCACATAGATTGGGATCAACTCAGCCTCAGGCAAAGGCAAAACAAAGAGCGCAATAGGCAGCGCCATAATACCATAGCTGAAATCAATAGCGCCACGTGACAGCCAAGGATCATAGCGCCCCTTTTGCAAGGCTCCAAAAACGGCATGAAGAAACGCCGCCAGTATGGCCAACATCAATGCAAAGGACTGTCCCGCCTGCGTCCCTTCTAATGAGATGATCCAATCCGACATCTCACTCAAGCGCACTAAGACGCCGATCCCGTCAAAGCACGTGCAAATTCTTCTGGATCAAAGGGGGCCAAATCATCAATTTGCTCGCCAACGCCAATGGCATGAATAGGCAAGCCAAATTTATCCGCAAGCGACACCAGAACCCCGCCTTTGGCCGTTCCATCCAATTTCGTCATCACCAAACCGCTCACATCTGCGAGGCTTTTAAACGTTTCAACTTGGGAGACTGCGTTTTGGCCTGTGGTCGCATCAAGAACAAGCAATGTGTTATGCGGCGCGTCGGGGTCTTTTTTACGAATAACACGAACAATTTTTGCCAATTCCTCCATGAGATCAGCCCGATTTTGCAAACGCCCTGCGGTATCAATCATCAACAAATCCGCGTTATCCTCTGAGGCCTTGGTCATTGCATCAAAGGCAAGCGAGGCAGGATCAGACCCCTCTGGTGCCGTTAGAACGGGGACGCCAGCACGATCGCCCCAAACTTGCAATTGTTCCACAGCAGCGGCGCGAAACGTATCGCCTGCGGCAATGACAACGGATTTCCCCGACGCTTTGAATTGGCTGGCAAGCTTGCCGATTGTCGTGGTCTTACCTGACCCATTCACGCCAACGACCAAGACAACTTGGGGCTTTTTCGCATAAAGCGGCAAGGGCTTGGCCACGGGCTCCATGATCCGCGCAATTTCGGCTGTTAGGATAGATTTGATTTCATTCACAGACAGCTTTTTACCAAAGCGCCCTTCGGCCATATTCGCCGTGACACGCATCGCCGTTTCGACCCCCATATCGGAGGCAATGAGCAATTCTTCCAATTGCTCAAGCATATCATCATCAAGTGTGCGTTTAACAACAGTCGTATCCTCAGAACGGCCAATCAATCGCCCTAGAATACCTGGTTTCTCAGTCGAAACAGGAGCCGCATCGTTGGGATCGTCTACAGGCGGCGGCGTTTGCGGAATATCCACTTCGATCACATCAGGAACCGCCTCTTGGATGACTTCGCCGCCATCCTCAACAATCGCATCCAATCCCTCATCGAGCTTCGAAGAAGACTTGAACAGCCTGTCTTTGAGTTTTGAGAAAAATGCCATTGCGCGCTCCTGGAATACTACGGATACACCTCACCTAATCCTCTTTTCTCAATAAGAAAAGAGGAAGGCATCGGTTTTCACAGGAACCGCGTTTTAGATTTCGTCTGGGAAATGCTTGATCGTGAGGCGAATGGGATTTGGCGCCGCTTGGCCTAGACCACAAATCGAGGCATCGACCATAGCGGTGCTAATCTCTTCCAAGAGACCCTGATCCCATGTTTTCGCCTGCATCAACTTCACCGCCTTTTCACAGCCAACGCGGCATGGCGTACATTGACCACAGCTTTCATCCTCAAAGAACCGCAACATGTTCAAGGCCGCATCGCGTGCGCTATCTTGATCCGACAGGACCACAACCGCTGCAGACCCGATAAAGCTTCCGTGAGGTTGAAGCGTGTCAAAATCCAGCGGGATATCATTCATATGCGCAGGCAACAAACCAGAGGACGGGCCACCCGGTTGATAGGCTTTGAAGCTATGCCCTTCGAGCATTCCGCCCGCGGCCTCAATGATATCTGTGATCGTCGAACCCGCAGGCAAGAGATGCACACCAGGATTATTTACGCGACCTGACAACGAATAGCTCCGCAACCCTTTGCGGCCATTTTTCTCGACCGAGGATAAAACCTCTGGCCCTTCACGACAGATTTTAGCAACCCAATAGAGGGTCTCGACATTATGCACCAAAGTTGGTCGATTAAAGATACCAACCTGCGCCACAAACGGCGGGCGATGACGCGGCATCCCGCGTTTGCCTTCGATGCTTTCGATCATCGCGCTTTCTTCGCCGCAAATATATGCTCCTGCCCCGCGACGTAGATCAATATAACCCTCGTCCACAATCCCTGCTTGTTCCAAAGCAGTAATCTCACGGCGCAAAATCTCAAGCACCGCTGGATATTCGTCACGCATGTAAATAAAGGCTTTGTCCGCTTCAACGGCCCAAGCGGCGATCAACATGCCCTCAAGGAACAGATGCGGCGTGCGTTCAAGGTAATAGCGGTCTTTGAAAGTCCCGGGCTCACCCTCATCCCCATTGACGGCCAAATAGCGTGGACCTTCGTTCATGCGAACAAACCCCCACTTTTTGCCCGATGGAAAACCAGCACCACCAAGACCGCGCAGGCCAGAGGATAAAACCGTTTCTTGCACGGCTTCCCAATCCCCAGAGCTGCGCAGTTCGCTTAGTTTGGAATAACCGCCCTTTGCTTGGTAATGCGCAAATGTTTCATACTCTGGCAGGTGCGCATGCGTGTCTTGCGCCGCAATCGCCGCGGTCACTTTGTCAAACGTCGCGTGATCAATATGGTTGTGGCCCAATTCTAAAACAGGAGCCGTATCACACCGCCCCATACAAGGCGCACGCACAACACGCACTTCAGATGGATCAAGCCCATCTTCGAGCGCCTGTTGAAGCTGTTCTGACCCTGCCAATTCACAGGACAGGCTATCGCACACACGAATGGTCAATGCGGGCGGGGGTGTTTCATTTTCTTTGACAACATCAAAGTGGGCATAGAAGGTGGCGACCTCATAGACCTCTGCCATAGACAGGCGCATCTCTTCGGCAAGTGCGCGAAGATGAGCGGCCGACAAATGACCATAGGCATCTTGGATCAAGTGCAGGAATTCGATCAAGAGATCACGCGATCTTGGGCGATCACCTAATAAGGCTTGCACATCAGCCAAGGCTGCGTCGTCATATTGACGGCCCTTTGGCGTGTGACGCCCTTTGCCTTTGCCTGATTTCCAAACACCTTTGCGTTCATCCAAAGCCATGATCGCCAACTCCTGTCGCCATTTGTCCGACAAATAGACCAAAGCGCATGCGGAACGCGAGGCCAAAAACGACATCAGACTGGCTAGATGCGTTGTCCCCTCTTAAATTCAGTCCGACTAAAACAGGCTTCCTTGCTCGGGCGGCTTGGGTTTGGTGGGTTTCTTGGCCTTGGGGTTGGCGGATGCCTCTGGTGCATAGGTTCCATCAGCAAACTGAATTTCCAAGGCGTCAGCTTTTTTGGCTTGGGCTTTGGTTGTGACAATGGCATCACCAGAGCGCACAACTGCATAGCCTCGTTTCAATGTCGCCGTATATCCCATGGTTTCACGCAACCGATCAAGAGAGACAAGTCGATCCCTAAGCGAGGAAACAGACCGCTGAGACACATCCGCAAAGCGACGTTTCAAATTCTCAAGGTCTTTTTGATTTTGCGCGACTTTTCGGGAAATCAAATGCGGCTGGAGACGAGACACTTGTTTGGACAAATCACGGGATTTCTCAGAGACCGCCCTTTGCAAGCTTGGGCTTAATCGGCCTGTCAAAGACGTCATCTTTTGAACATCCGCATCAACAATTCTACGAATGACTGCGGGGCGCAAGCTTCCGGTTTTTTCGGATAAGGACACGCGCTTTTTCTGAACCATAGCGCCAAGGGCCGCAGGCAATCGATCCGACATGTAGTCAAGCTTTTGGGACGGGCCATCCAAAAGGCTGTCGGCCTTTGGCAAAGCACGCGCCAAATCGCGCAACCGCTGAGAGCGATGGGAAATGGCTTGGCTTTGCGATTGGGCCAAACGCGATCCTTGTGATTCCAACCATGCAAGCAATTCGTGCCGAACAGGGACCGCGATTTCAGCCGCCGCAGTTGGTGTTGGCGCCCTTTGATCGGACACAAAGTCAATCAAGGTTGTATCGGTTTCATGCCCCACCGCCGAAATCAGTGGGATATCCGAGGCCGCAGCAGCCCGTGCCACGATTTCTTCGTTAAAACCCCAGAGATCCTCCATCGAGCCGCCTCCACGGGCAACAATCAACAAGTCGGGGCGCGGCAACGCACCGCCGGGTGTCATCGCATTAAATCCTGCAATGGCACGCGCCACGTCCGGAGCACATTTATCGCCTTGAACGGCGACGGGCCAAATCAAAACTTTGCGCGGAAAACGATCGCGCAGACGATGCAAGATATCGCGAATAACCGCCCCTGATGGCGAGGTCACCACCCCGATCACATCAGGAAGGTAGGGAATTTGCTTTTTGCGGCTTTCGTCAAACAGCCCTTCGGCCGCCAACATTTTTTTGCGCTTTTCCAGCATCGCCATCAAGGCACCCATGCCAGCGGGTTTGATATCCTCAATAACCAATTGGTATTTGGACTGTCCGCCGAATGTCGTCACACGGCCCGTTGCGACGACTTCCATACCCTCTTCGGGTTGGATTGCGAGGCGCGAAGCCACGCCTTTCCAAATCACGGCTGAGATGACTGATTTATCATCCTTAAGGTCCAAATAAACATGACCCGAGCGCGGAAAGGACACACGGCCAATTTCGCCGCGAATCCGCACATGCCCAAATTCGCCCTCAATCACCCGTTTAATAGCGCCAGAAATTTCCGTTACGCTAAATTCAGGATCATTCAGACCTATAATCGGGTCATCAATTAAATCCGACATGCCGCCTCACTTGTTTATTTGTCATCCACAGCTTAGAACGCCCACACCAAAAGGCCAAGAGGAGCAATCACATGAATATTCTAATTTTGGGAAGTGGCGGACGCGAACATTCTTTGGCATGGGCGGTCAAGCAAAATCCCAAATGTGATCGTTTGATTGTCGCGCCTGGAAATGCTGGAATTGCTCAGATTGCAGACTGCGCAAAGATTGATCCCGAAAATGCCGCAGAGGTCATTAACTTTGCCACGGACAATGCCATTGATTTCGTTATCATTGGCCCCGAAGCCCCCCTTGCAGCAGGAGTCTCTGATGCCTTGCAAGATGCCGGTTTTTTGGTCTTTGGTCCCTCTCAGGCGGCGGCTCAGCTAGAGGCCAGCAAAAGCTTTACCAAAGAAATTTGCGACGCGGCTCAGGCTCCGACGGCGGGCTATGCTCATTTCAAGGACAAAAACGCAGCACTTGCCTATGTGCGCGATCAAGGAGCCCCAATTGTGATCAAGGCGGATGGGCTTGCTGCAGGCAAAGGCGTTGTGGTTGCTATGGAACTACAAGAAGCGCTTGATGCGATTGAGGATATGTTTGGCGGTGCCTTTGGCGGCGCGGGCGCCGAAGTGGTCATCGAAGAATTCATGGACGGCGAAGAAGCGTCCTTTTTTGTTTTATGCGATGGCACATCTATTTTGCCGATTGGAACCGCTCAGGATCATAAACGCGTTGGCGAAGGGGACACTGGCCCGAATACCGGTGGTATGGGGGCATATTCTCCTGCGCCTGTGTTGACAGACGAGATTGCGCAAAAAACGCTCGATCAGATTGTGCAACCGACCATTGACGAAATGGCGAAACGCGGAACACCATATCAAGGCGTGCTCTATGTTGGACTGATGATTAAAGACGGCCAGCCGCGATTGGTCGAATACAATGTACGCTTTGGCGATCCCGAATGTCAGGTTCTAATGATGCGCTTGGGCGGACAAGTTTTGGATTTACTCTTGGCAACGGCGGAGGGCCGACTGGACAAGGCCCGTGTAAATTGGGCAAATGATCATGCTATCACAGTGGTCATGGCGGCAAATGGCTATCCTGGGTCTTATGAAAAGGGTACAGTTATTTCTGGTCTAGAGGATTTGAACAGCGACAGCTTCAACATGTGTTTCCATGCAGGAACGGTTGAGATCGACGGTGAAACATGTGCCAATGGGGGGCGCGTGTTGAACGTGACCGCGCGTGGCGATAACCTTCAAGAGGCTCGCGATCGGGCGTATACGGCAATTGCAAAAATCGACTGGGATCAGGGATTTTATCGCACTGATATTGGCTGGCGCGCGCTATAATTGGGGCTTTGCCCCGCCACCTATGGTGGCCCCCCAGAGTATTGTCACAAATGTGAAAACTTAGGGATAGGTGAGATGAGTGTTCAGATCCGCTTCTTTTTGAAGGGGTTCAATTTTTTCCGAGACATAGCGATGCCCATTGAAATAAACGCGCATCGCTGTCGTCCAATTTGAGTTTGATAGAATAAGCTCTGGGGTGGACTGGGGGCAATGGCGCAGACCGCCCAATATATAAGGCCAGCCAATTTTGTGATTTGTAAGGTTTGGAACATCCTGCACAAATGTTAGGCGATTGTTTTTAAAACGCCAAATCTTGAGCGTTTTGGCCAAATGTGGCCGATCGACATAAGCTATTTCGATAAAGCCATCGTTATCCAAATCCGCCACGGCAACTGGAGCAAGCCAGCGATTTTTGCGGCCTATGAAGGGCGTTGCCGCAACGAGACCTGTCGCATCATAAATGGCAAGGCGCGCCCCTTTGGTCACGTCTGATTCAACTGTGATGACTTCGGCTGTGCCGTCGTTATCTACATCGGCCAAACGGGGGGCGACATCTTCAAACACCCGTGAGAGGGGAAGCGTAATCGTAATATCAGGGGCATTGTCCCGGGTAAGGTAAAGGCCGCCCCATTCCAGAGCATCGCCTAAGATTGCGTGATTATAGCGGTCCGTGGGATTAATATAGTGGGCTGCAGTAATCGTATCCGCCTGCCCTATCGTGGCAAGTGAGATCGCCCATAGACACATTATCCTATGAGCGATCCTCATCATCATTTAGATTTGCTTTTCAGGCATATGAACGACCAAGCCGTTCAAATCATCTGATACCTTGAGCTGACATGTGAGGCGAGAGCGCGCTGCATCAGGTTCAAACGCGAAATCAAGCATGTCTTCTTCCATGTCGTCTTTCGCAGGAAGTTTTTCGACCCATGCAGCATCCACATAAACGTGGCATGTGGAACATGCGCATGCACCGCCGCAATCAGCTTCGATACCTGGGATATTGTTGTCACGCGCACCTTCCATGACGGTTAAGCCATTCGCCACCTCGACGACGTGTTCTGTGCCATTGAATTCCACATATGTGATTTTTGCCATTGCAGCCTGTCTCCGTTTTTAAACCTTATGTCTTCCTAATATTGCTATGTAAGTCACGCCAGTCCTTTTTGCGACCCTTGATTTATTCACTTGCGACAAAAGTCAAATGTTCTATCTTTGTTCTCATGAGACTCGCGCATACTCCGTTTTGGTGTCGACCGCCTGAATGCTGCCCAGCTAATTTGTTGGACAATGTCCCGATTGGCGGGCGTGTCTGTGTTGCTGGATTGGTGATATTGCGTCAACGTCCTGGAACCGCGAAAGGGGTGATCTTCCTCACTCTTGAGGATGAAACAGGCGTTGTGAACATTGTGATCTGGCGCAGCCTCTATGAACCCTTTCGGCGCGCTATCATCGCAGGGCGCATGATCCGCGTCACAGGTAAATTGCAGCGGGATAATTCCGTTGTGCATATCGTCGCTGAGAAAATTGAAGATATGTCACATCTTTTGGATGAGCTTGTTAAAGACGAAAAAGCGCCCTAGCCTTTTGTTCAGTCTATGCTACACCCAAAGAAAAGAGGCGTGTATGCAGCGAACACGAGCGACATTGGGATTACTCAGCACAGTTGGATTTCTGTTCGGCTGTGATGTGCCACAGAACGAATTGACCCGGACCGAGGAAAACGGCCAAGAAATCTGTGAAGGTCGCCTGATCACGACACCTGCCGTTGTGGAAACCATTACGACCCAAATCGAAGTGTCCCCCGCAATTTATAATGACGCGGGCCAAATCACGACGGACGCGGTCTATGAAACCAAAACGCAACAGAACATTACAACGGATCGTGTCGAGACCCGATTTGAAGCGGTCTGCCCCTCTGTGATGACGCCTGAGTTCATCGCCACTCTGCAGCGCGCATTAGCGGCGCGGCAAATTTATGCTGGGCCAATAAATGGACGCACCACTCAAGCGACCAAGGCGGCCATCCAAACATATCAATCACAATATGGTTTAAATAGTCCCATTCTGTCCGTCAAAACGGCACGGCAATTGGGGTTAATAACAATAGACTTGCCCAAAAATTAAGGGGCGCCGGAGCGCCCCTCTTTTTATTCCTCGATTGGAAGAACAACAAACATCGGTTGCCCGTCGCGTCTAACCAAGAGTAGGATTGTTTCACGACCTGCCTCTTTGGCTTCGTCAACGCGAGAGGTGAGGTCATCAATGGTTTCCACCTTTTTCTGACCTGCATCCGTAATCACGTCACCTGCACGAACACCTTTGTCATAAGCCGCACTTTCAGCATCCAAGTCACGCACGAGCAAACCTGAGATATCATCAGCAAGGCTTAGCTCTTCTCTGGTCTCCTCTGATAAAACCTCAAGGTCCATTCCCAAAAGCGAAGTTACATCAGGAGCAGGCTTTTCAGCAGGCGATGTTGACGCCATTTGATCCGGTTCAGGACGCTGCCCCAATGTCACTTCAAGGGTTTTGCGTGTGCCATCTCTTAGAACAATAGTTTTCACTTTGCTCCCAACAGAGGCTTTACCGACCAAACGGACCAGCTCACCGGAATCCGCCACAGCTTGTCCGTCAAAGGAGAGGATGACATCCATTTCCTCGACGCCTGCGTCTTTGGCAGGACCGTCAAAGACATCAAGTACGATCGCCCCTTCAGGTGCATCCATCCCCAAAGCTTGCGCCATGTCATCCGTCATGGAGCCGATGTTCACACCAAGCCAGCCACGACGCACTTCGCCGAATTCTTTGAGCTGATCAACAACTGGCGCAACGACATTTGACGACATTGAAAATCCGATGCCAATTGATCCACCCGTTGGTGACAAAATAGCCGTATTCACGCCGATCACAGACCCATCCATGTCAAACAAAGGGCCACCAGAATTCCCGCGGTTAATAGCGGCGTCTGTTTGGATATAGTCATCATAAGCGCCGGACAGTTCACGGTTACGCGCAGAAATAATACCCGCAGAGACAGAGAACCCTTGTCCCAAGGGATTACCAATCGCCATCACCCAATCGCCCACACGGGCAATGTCGCTATCGCCAAAGGACACGAATGGAAGCGGATCATCGGCAGAAACCTTCAAAAGGGCGATGTCGATATTCTTGTCGGTTCCAACAAGCTCCGCCAAAAGCTCTTTGCCGTCATTGAATTCGATCAAGATTTCATCAGCGCCTTCAATGACGTGATTGTTGGTCACAACATAGCCATCTTCGGAAATCACAAAGCCAGAGCCCAAGGCCGAGGTCGGACGCGGGGCATTGTTGCCACCTTGTCTATCTTGGAATTCACGAAAGAATTCCTCAAACGGGCTTCCTTCTGGAACAACCCCACGAGGGGTCAAGCTGTTCGCCACTTTGGTCGTCGTCGTAATATTCACCACAGCGGGGCTAATATCTTCGACAAGATCCGCAAAGCTATCTGGCGCGCTCTTGGCCACTGTGGCTATTGATTGCAGCAAGACAAAGGCAAGCGCGACAAAGCCAACTTGCCAGCGAAGGCTATTCGTTTCTTGTTTTGTGACGGTTATCGCCTGCGTTTGAGGCAAGCGGCGCAAATTAGGCATGATAAACAACTCCTATTTGTTGTTATGACTCAATGAACAATTCATCATTACGTAATGAGGTAGGAACCAAACCCCTATAAGACAAGTTTTGAAACAGTCTATCAAAGGAATGTGAACAGCTGTCATCCAAATGTTTTCAACGCCCACAACAGCATAGCGCCAAGCAAAGCACAACATAATCCGCTCAGGCGGCGGTGTGATAGAGGCATTTCTTTTAGCATCAAAAAGACCCGATCAATTAAAGAAGGGGCCAGTGCGTACACCAGCCCCTCGATCAATAATACCAGTCCAATGCCATACAGCATTAACACCATCAGTTGTTGTCAGCGATTTTGCCTGTGTCCGACTTCAAGTAATTGAAGAACTCGGAATCAGGCGACATCACCATTGTAGAGTTATTCCCCTTCAACGACTTTTCATACGCATTCAAAGACCGATAGAACGCAAAGAACTCTGGATCTGCGCCAAAGGCATCCGCAAAGATTGAGTTACGCTCTGCATCCGCTTGACCGCGAATGATTTCGGCTTCGCGGTTGGCTTCGGACACGATTTCAACTTGGGCACGGTCAGCTTGAGCACGAACCCGTTGCGCCGCTTCGTTACCGCGCGCAATTTCGTCCGCCGCTTCACGTTCACGCTCAGCGCGCATACGGGCAAAGGTCGCATCAAGGTTTTGACGGGGCAAATCTGTGCGTTTCAAACGGACGTCGATCACTTCGATACCCATTTTTTCGGCCTCAGTGATTGCGCCATTTCGAATACCCAACATCAATGTTGCACGATCTGATGACAGGATTTCGTTCGACGTTACAGAGCCCAAGATTTCCCGTGTTTGCGAGCTTAGAATACGATCCAAACGTGATCCGGCGATTGCAATCGCTTGATCCCCTTGCGCACCTGTGACTTCACGGAACTTGTTGATATCAACAATCCGGTAGCGTGCGAATGCATCCACAACCAAACGACGATCATCAAGTGGTGTAATCTCAAAGGATTCGATTTCACGGCTTAGAATGCGATCATCGTAGCGAACGACATTTTGAATAAACGGGATTTTAATCGCCAAGCCGGGGTCTTCTTTCACCGCGACAACACGACCAAACTGAAGAACCAAGACTTTTTCACGTTCGTCAACAACGTAAATGGCGCGAGTCCCAACGAAAATTAGGGCAATCAAAAGGCCCAGAAGAACAAATTGCCTATTCATTATTTTGTCTCCTGACGAAGTTGATTCAAGGGTAGGTAAGGAACGACACCTTGGCCACCGGCTGAGTCATCAATGATGACTTTCTCAAGACCACCGAGGACGTTTTCCATTGTTTCCAGATAGAGACGCTTGCGGGTCACTTCTGGTGCTTTGGAATATTCTGTCAAAACTGCGCTAAAGCGGCTGGCTTCACCGGTTGCTTCGTTGACAACGCGGGCACGATAGCCCTCGGCTTCTTCCAAGACTTGCGCCGCTTCACCACGCGCTTGCGCCGTAATTCGGTTTGCATAGGCGTCCGCTTGCTTTTCAAGACGGTCACGTTCTTGCGCTGCAGCTTGAACTTCACGGAAGCTGTCAATCACTTGCTCAGGCGGATCGGCTTTGTCAAAGTTGACGCGAACAACGCTTACGCCACTGTCGTAGCTGTCCAATGTCCCTTGGATCAAGTCCGTCAAACGCTCGGCAATGACACCACGATCACGGTTCAAGATCGGTGCCAGATCAGATTGCGCAATGATTTCACGCATTGAGGCCTCGGAGACCGCACGAATTGTGGCTTGTGGTTCACGAAGGTTGAACAAGAATTTTGCAGGATCGTTGATGTTCCAAACAACTTGGAAATCGATGTCCACAATGTTTTCATCCCCAGTGAGCATCAACCCGGAATCGCTTGCCCGAACGCCAACACCGATATCTTCGGTTTGTTCACGATCGACTGGAACGATTTCAGCTTTGACGATTGGCCAAGGCGCAAAGTTCAGACCTTCTTCGCCTGTTTCAAGATACTGACCAAACATCAGTTCAACGGATTTCTCAAAGTTCTGAACCTGATAAAGGCTAGCAAACAGCCAGAACCCCGCAGCAACCAAACCACCAAGAACAAAGACACCCTTGCCCATTTCTGGCCCCTGACCACCGCCAGTCCCATTGCCGCCGCCATTTCCACCGCGACCGCCCATGAGAACGCGAAGCTGCTCTTGGCCTTTTTTCAGCATCTCATCAATTTCAGGTGGCATTTGACCACCGTTATTGTTGTTGGGGGGGCGTCTGTTGTTGTCGTCGCCTTGGCCGCGATTACCGCCGCCATTTGAACCACCGCCGCCCCAAGGACCGCCTGAATTTCCAGTCATATATAACTATCCTCTGTCAGAATATTTCATTCTTTGCGCTGCCTTTATAACTGGGCAACATTTCAATAATTTCAAGCAAGTTATGCAAAACTTCTTGTTGGGTTCCGCATTGTGACCAATTCTTCTGATATTGTCGGGTGCACAGCCACGGTGCGATCAAAATCTTCTTTGGTCGCGCCCAATTTAACTGCGATGCCCGCCAATTGGATCATTTCACCCGAGCTTGGGCCAACCAAATGACATCCCAAAACTTTGCGAGACGTCGCACATACGATTAACTTCATCAGAACTTTGCTTGTGTGACCTGCGAAACTTTGGCGCATGGGTTTGAACGACGTTGCATAGACCTCGATTGGCCCCTGAGCTTTGGCCTCTTCTTCGGACAAGCCAATCGTTCCCATTTCAGGCTGTGTAAAAATGGCCGTTGGGATCAAATCGTGATCCGGTTTGGTTGGATTGCCTTTGAACACGGTTTCAACAAAGGCCATGCCTTCGCGGATTGCAACCGGCGTCAGGTTCGCGCGATCCGTGATATCGCCCACGGCAAAAATCGATGGCACAGCCGTTTGGGAGTAGTCATCTACGAGGACTTGGCCCTTGGAACCCAATTTAACGCCGACCTCAGTAAGCCCCATGTTATCGGTACTTGGGTTGCGGCCAGTGGCAAACATGACGTGATCAAACGCGCGTGTCTCGCCATTCGTATCTATGATTGAGACGCCCCTGTCGGTTTTAGTAATTGAGGCAACGTTCACACCCAATTCCAAATTCACCCCACGCTCAATCATTTCGCTTGCTACCAAGTTGCGCGCCTCATCATCAAAACCACGCAAGATTTGATCACCTCGATAGAATTGGGTCGTTTCAACACCAAGCCCATTCATGATACCGGCAAATTCGGACGCAATATACCCACCACCCACAATCAAAATTGACTTTGGCAGGTCATCAAAATGGAACATATCGTTTGAGGTGAGCGCATGTTCAATACCATCAATCTCTGGCAACACAGGGCGGCCACCCATTGCGAGCAAGATGACTTTGGCTGTTTTTCTCTCGCCTGAGGCCAATTCCACCGTATGGGGATCAATCACCACCGCGCGGCTGTCAAATGTCTCAACCCCTGCGTTTTTCAACAAAGTACGATAGATATCCTCTAAGCGATCCAATTCGGCGTGCAGTTTGGTGTGAAACTGTTTCCACTGAAACGGGCCTTCTGGGATATCCCAGCCATAGGCGCGGGCCTCTGACATCATCTCTGGGAATTCGCTTGCAAAGACCATCAGCTTTTTGGGCACGCATCCACGAATAACACAGGTTCCCCCATATCGGCTTTCTTCTGCGAGGCCAACTTTGGCATTTGCCTCTTGCGCGGCGACACGTGCGGCACGAACGCCACCAGATCCACCACCGATGACAAAGAGATCGTAATCAAAGCTCATGAGGCATCCCCGATATTGGCGAATAGATTATCCGCGGCAAAGACGTTTTCTGAGGTCTCCGTCCCACGCAACAAATCCCGAGTCACGGCTGTTCCGTCCTCGTGACCAATAACAACGGCAGAGGCGATATTGATGAACAAGCCGTTCTCAACCACGCCTGGAACCTGATTTAATGCGGCTGATAATTGAGTTGCATCGGCAATTTGACCCAAGTGCAAATCAAGAATGCGATTACCTTCATCACTCACAAAAGGCGCGTCGCCCGCCATGCGTACTGTGATCTCGATGTCGTTGTAGCCAAGTGCGCCCAGCACATCTTGGATCAAGCTCCGGCTGGCCTCTAATCCAAAGGGGATCACTTCAACAGGCAATGGGAATTTCCCCAAGACCGCGACATCCTTGGACACGTCAGCAATCACAACCATACGCTTGCTGGCCGTTGCGACGACTTTTTCCTGCAAATGCGCACCGCCGCCACCTTTGATCAATGTCAGTTCCGCATCGAATTCATCAGCGCCATCAATGGTCAAATCCAACAAACCAACCTCATCCAACGTTTTCACAACGATGCCTTCAGCTCGCGCCAATTCAGCAGTGCGTGTTGACGTTGGAACCGCCTCAAACAAAAGCCCTTCATCCCGAACCATTTCGCCCAGCGCCTTTACCAGAAATGCAGCTGTGCTTCCTGTGCCGAGCCCCACTTTCATGCCGCTTTCAACAAAGTCAGCGGCGCGGCGGGCACATGCATATTTTGCACGATCAGAGGGAGAGAGGTCTTGTGTCATTCGTTGGCTCCTAGATTTGCGAGCTTTATAGCAACTTATTGGAGATGTGCGAGCAACAAAACCTATTTTCAAGCCCCAAACCTGTAACATTTGCCGCTATGGCCCGTTTCCGATAGGAAACGTCGTAATTTGAATACAAGAGTGCCAGAGATGCCCTAAAGAGAAGCCTATGACGTATACCCTTCATTATGCCCCTGATAACGCCTCGTTAGTCATTCGCATGTTTCTACACGAAATAGGCGTGGATTTTGAGTGCGCTCTCATTGATCGCAAGGCCCAAGAACAGACATCTTTGCAATATCTCCGCCTCAATCCAAATGGGTTGATCCCTGCTTTGGAAACGCCGGATGGTCCGATGTTTGAAACTGCGGCGATCTTGTTGTGGCTTAGTGAAACGCATGACACGGGCTTGCCGTCTCCCAAGTCGAGCGAGCGCACGAAGGCGTTGAAGTGGCTATTTTTCTTGTCCAACACGGTTCACTCAAACCTGCGCATCCTGTTTTATCCTGAGAAATACATAGATCCTGCACATGGCGCGAAGTTGAGGACAGGGATGTCGATATTGATGAAATCTCATTTGTCGGTATTGGACAAAGAAGTGGATGCGAAACAGTGGTTCTTGGGCAATGAGCCAAGCGTTATCGACATCTACCTCTGCGTCATGATGCGTTGGATGGCGCTTTACCCCAAGAATGAAACGGACTGGTTTGATATTGACGCTTATCCCAATCTCAAACGAATTGCGGCCAAGCTTGAAAACCGTCACTCGATCCTTCAAGCCGCTATCGAAGAAGGCCTCGGCGAGACTGTGTTTACCAAACCAAGCTTTGCAAACCCACCAGAAGGAAGTGCGACCTAATGTTTTTATCCGTCTTTGATATGTTCAAGGTTGGGATTGGCCCCTCTTCGTCTCATACCATGGGACCAATGGTTGCTGCTGCACGGTTCCTTGATCAAATGCGCGCCTCTCCCTTTGTGTTCGCAGGTGTGCGCGCAAGCTTGCATGGCTCGCTTGCCTTTACAGGTGTGGGCCACGCCACAGACCGTGCCACCATCCTAGGCCTCGCGGGGTTTTCACCCGACACCTATGATCACGAACAAGCCGAAGCCGCCTTAGAAGCCATTCACGAAACGCATACCCTACACCCCGACGGATTACCTGTTCTCAAGTTCCATCCAAAGGATGACATGATCTTTGATTTCGGCCCTAACCTCGCAGGGCACGCGAATGGTATGATTTTGATGGCAACAGACCAACAAGGCGATGTGATCCTAAAAGAAACCTATTATTCGGTTGGAGGTGGATTTGTTTTGACCGAAGCCGAGCTTGCCGAAGGCAAAGACACGGACGACGGCGCGCCTGTCCCCTATCCCTTTAAATCAGCCTCCGAAATGCTGCGCATGTGTGAAACCACTGGCAAAAGCATCGCTGAATTGAAGCGTGCCAATGAAATCAGCCGAGGCGGTGCTCATCAGCTCAATCAAGGTGTGAACCGCCTGTGGTCGGTGATGAACGACTGCATTGATCGCGGTCTAGAGCGTGATGGCATCTTGCCAGGTGGGTTGTCCGTCAGACGCCGTGCCAAGGGAATTTATGACGCCCTCCTTGCCGAGCGCGGAATGAACTTGACCGCGCCGCATACAATCAACGACTGGATGAGCGTATACGCGATGGCTGTGAACGAAGAGAACGCAGCAGGCGGCCAAGTTGTCACCGCCCCGACCAATGGTGCCGCTGGTGTCGTGCCTGCAGTTATTCGATATTATTTGGATCATGTGCCCGGCGCGACGCACTCAAAGATCGAAGATTTCATGCTCACGGCTGCGGCAATTGGGGGATTGGTTAAATTCAATGCCTCAATCAGCGGTGCTGAAGCAGGGTGTCAAGCCGAAGTCGGAAGCGCAAGCGCAATGGCCGCGGCTGGTCTCTGTGCGGTTATGGGCGGCAGCCCTGAACAAGTTGAAAATGCAGCGGAAATCGCATTAGAGCATCATCTTGGCATGACCTGTGATCCTGTCAAAGGCTTGGTTCAAGTGCCTTGCATTGAACGAAACGGCCTTGGTGCTATCAAAGCGGTCTCTGCCGCAAGCCTTGCCCTTCGGGGGGATGGAACGCATTTGGTGCCCCTTGATGCCTGCATTGAAACAATGCGTCAAACGGGTGCGGACATGAGCGAGAAATACAAAGAAACCTCTCTTGGCGGATTAGCCGTCAACATCCCGAACTGTTGATCCTTAGAAAGCGATAAGATGTCACAAAGCTCCACAGATCGCGTCGTTTTGGGCATCGGATTGATGATCGGATTTTGCATTACGGCCCCCTTGTTGGACGTGGCCTCAAAACTCGCCGCAGAAGAAATCCCCGTCGGTCAAATCACAACGGCGCGCTTTGTTGTGCAAGCGGTCCTAATGTTGCCCATTCTTTGGATATTGAAATTCCCGCTTCGCTTTGCGCCTAAGCTTTTGCCAAAGATGGCGCTTCGGGCCTTGTTTTTGTTAACTTCCACCTATTGCTTTGTCGCGGCTATCGCGGTCATGCCGATTGCCGATGCCTTGGCTATTGTCTTTGTGGAACCATTTATTTTGCTCTTGCTCGGCAAATGGCTGTTTCAAGAACAGGTCGGTATTCGACGACTAGGCGCCAGTATAGTTGGGTTTGTTGGTGTCTGTCTGGTTATTCAACCCAGCCTTGCGGTCTTCGGACTGGTCGCGCTTTATCCTCTTGGAACGGCTGTGTCCTTTGCGTTTTATATGCTAATTACGCGCAGTTTATCCAAAGACATCAATCCCGTTCCGATGCAATTACACACTGCCGTTTTAGGTAGTGCGATGTGTATCCCAATACTGGTTGCGGCACATGGGTTAGAGATCCCGTCGCTTGCGCCTGTCATGCCACAAGGAATATTCTGGCTTTGGTTGTTTGGCGTTGGGTTATGGGCCTCTATCTCACATATGATGATGAGCTTTGCTCTGAAATTTGCTCCCTCCGCCACCTTGGCTCCATTGCACTATTTGGAAATTGTGACGGCTTTGATCCTTGGCTACGTTATCTTTTCTGATTTCCCCAACACACTCGCCCTAGTCGGAACAGCAATCATTGTCGCCTCTGGCCTCTACGTATTTCATCGCGAACAAGTCTTGGAACGTCAAAACGCCTAGATCACGGATGCGGCCACGTCGGGGACAGGCGCAGCGCCTGAGTAATGTCGTGTAGATAGGCCGCAGGCAAGATGACCAACATACCGGCTTTGTCGGCCTTCAATGTCAGTGCTCCGGTCGACTTATTAGACGTCCCAATTTGTGACATGGGATCGAAATCCAATCCATCCGTTGGCCAATAAAGCCCACGGGATGACACGCGGCATTGACTCAAAGGAAACAGCGACACACGTTCATCCATAGGAAAGTCCATCTGAAACCGTGGAGGCAGCGAAAAGATTGCATCCGCTTCACCGACAAGAATGATCCGCTTGTGGGCAAATCGAACGAGTGAACTCAACGCGGCCAATTCGTGATCAATACGATCCCCTAAAAAGCCCACTCCAATGAAAATCGGCGCCTCAACACGCATCAGAACTTTGTCGAAATCGGTACTGTCTTGTTCGGACACTGCGATAATGCGACTTGAGTCAATCGAGTTGCGGGCGGCGCTCGGTAAACTGTCTAAATCACCAATCACTTTGTCAGGGGTTTGACCAAAATCCAAAACAGTCTTGGCACCACCATCCGCTGCAATGATTCGTGAACCCAAGCCATGCGCCAGCGAAAACAACTCTTGCGAGACACGAGCTCCCCCGACCAACGTTATTGGTTCATTTTCGGAAACAATAATGGGTTTCAATACGAATTATCCCTCAATTTAGGCAGTTTGCCACATTATAGTCACGAAATGATACAGTCTTGATCACAGATTCGATCTACTTCGGACGTTACGTTTGCCCAAATCGGCAGCGAACAAATCTAAGGTACGCGTTATTATGGTAAATACAAACAAAGTTCTCACAGTCTCTTATGGAACCTTTTCCTGCACTCTGGAAGGGTTCGATGATTCCTTTGAAATGATGAAGGCTGTTGCGGAATACTTTCGTGACCTTGCTTCGGATGACCGTTACTTTGGCGCAGAGCCGCCCTCCTTGGATGCCGAGACCCTCGCGCAGATTGCGTCCCAGCGCACGACACAAAAGATAAGTGCACGCAAAGACGGCGAAAACGTTGTTTTAGTGCCAACCACGCAAGAGGACAGCCCAAAGGTCACGCAACACCCACAAACGGCCCCTGTTCCCATTGTGCCCGCAGCCTCAATCGCATAACGTCTTCAACGTATTCGCAATGTTGTCGATAGCGATACCACCGAAGAGGCTGAGGCCTATTCAGAAAACGAACATGTCCAAGATCCCGCCGCCGACACCAGCTTGGCCGAGGCAATTATGGCCGATCCCGTAGATGACGCCGTTGACGAGATTTCAGAAGAGAGCGCCCCTGTAGAAGACATACAGGAGGTTGATCAAATAGAGACAGAGAATGAGCCGGCCCCTGCGGAGGAACCTGTCGTTGTCGCGGAGGTGTCTGAGACACCAGAAGCAGAACCCGTTGAAGTTCATAGCGATGAGGGTCACACGTCATCAGAGGATGCTGTAGCCAACGAGGCTATAGAAACCTCTGCCGAGCCCTCTGTCGAGGATACCCCTCTTGAAGCTGAACAAGCCGAAGAAATTGCTGATGCGGTAGAGGCTCCCAAAGAAACCATCACTGATGCGATCGAAGATGTCGTTGCCGATGACCAGACCGAGACAGAGGCATCTGACGCCGAAATAGAAGACACCTCTTTTGAGGACTCTCTTTCTGCAGCATTAGAAGAAGAGCCCATTGAGGAGCCAGAGCAATCAACAGCCGACGAAATGAAAGAGGACATCGAAGCGGATCTTGAATTCGAAGATTCCCTAGCAGCAGCCCTCGGTGATGACTCGCTCGATGTCCAACCTGTCGCAGAAGAGCCGCGCAAACCACGCGTGCACGTTATTAAAGTGAACGCGACCAGCGATGCTGAAGATGCGCCAGAGGATGATTTAGAAGCTGAACTAGACAAAATCCTTAACGAAGGCAGCGAAGACACAGCTAAAGCCAAAGATAAAGCAGAAGACGGCGATGACACCACGTATGTGTTGGGCCCGGATTTAGCCGTTACTGAGGATGACACGAACGCCGACCCTGCCCCCGTTGCGCCACGTCGTGTCAAAGCACAATCCGATGACACCACACGCAGCGACAGCTTGCTACGCCACGAACGCCAAGATGTGTCGCGCCTGATGAAAGAAACCGACGAACAGCTATCAAACCCCTCTAGCAATCGCCGCCGCAGTGCCCTTGCCCACCTTCGTGCAGCGGTCGCCGCGACGATGGCGGACAAATCGATTGAGACCGCCAGCCGCAAAGAGGACAATAGCGATGCTTATCGCGAAGACCTGAAAACAGTTGTGAAACCCAAGCGTCCTGAAACGCGTAAGCTACGTAGCGAAACAGAAGAGCCCGCGAAAACGCCACCGCTTCGCTTGGTTGCCGAACAACGCATCGATCCTGTGGAAGAAGACTCTGCAAGCCCGGTGCAAGAACCTGCCGCAGCGAGCATTCAACCAAAACCAGAAGGCTATGGCACATTCGAAGAGTATTCAAATGCCGTGGGTGCACACAATCTTGAGGACAAACTCGAAGCAGCCGCCTCATACCTCTACTTCGTGAGAGGTATGGAAGGCTTCACGCGACCCCAGCTTATGGGCACTGTCAAAAACAGCGCGCCAGAAGAATTCAATCGTGAAGATGGATTGCGCGGATTTGGTGAACTTATCCGAACTGGCAAAATCAAACGCCGCGAGCGCGGTGTATTTGAGGCCAGTGCTGACATTGGATTTCATCCTGACGAATTGAAAGCAGGATAAGAAAATTGATGGGAAAACGAAGACGTTCAATAAATTGACAGGCGTCAATTTGTAAAAACAACTTTCGTTTTCCCTTATATTTTATTCGTCCAAGAAGCTGCGCAGTTTGCGCGATCTGCTGGGATGTTTGAGTTTGCGAAGCGCTTTCGCTTCGATCTGACGGATCCGTTCGCGGGTCACGCTGAACTGTTGGCCCACTTCTTCGAGGGTGTGATCCGTGTTCATGCCGATCCCAAAGCGCATCCGCAAAACGCGTTCTTCGCGTGGTGTGAGCGAGGATAAAACGCGCGTAGTCGTTTCTTTGAGGTTTTCCTGAATGGCGCTGTCCAAAGGTAGGACGGCATTCTTGTCCTCGATGAAATCCCCGAGTTGCGAATCTTCTTCGTCGCCAATTGGAGTTTCCAAGGAAATCGGTTCTTTGGCGATTTTCATCACTTTGCGAACCTTTTCCAATGGCATTTGCAGCTTGGCTGCCAATTCCTCTGGTGTGGGTTCACGGCCTATTTCATGCAACATCTGACGACCCGTGCGCACCAATTTGTTGATCGTTTCGATCATGTGCACAGGGATACGGATGGTGCGAGCCTGATCCGCAATGGAGCGCGTGATGGCCTGACGGATCCACCAAGTGGCATAGGTGCTAAATTTATAGCCACGGCGATATTCAAATTTATCAACCGCTTTCATCAAACCAATGTTCCCCTCTTGGATCAAATCCAAGAATTGCAGGCCACGGTTTGTGTATTTTTTGGCAATCGAGATAACCAAACGAAGGTTCGCCTCAACCATTTCTTTTTTGGCTTGGCGGGCTTCTTTTTCGCCTTTTTGCACTTGGCTTACGATGCGGCGGAATTCAGAGATGTCCAAGCCGACATATTGACCAACCTGCGCCATATCTGAGCGCAGATCTTCGGCCTTGTCGCGAGAGCGTTCGATAAACATCTGCCACCCACGGCCAGCTTTTTCGGACATGCGGTCCAACCAGTTCGGGTCGAGCTCATAGCCGCGATATTCGTCAATGAATTCGCGACGGTTGATCCGTGCCTGATCCGCCAGCTTTACCATTGAGCTGTCGATCTGCATGATGCGGCGGTTGATGCCGTAAAGCTGATCAATCAAGGCTTCGATACGATTGTTATGGAGGTGGAGTTCGTTCACCAAGACCACAATTTCCGAACGTAGCTTTTGGTAGGTATCTTCGTCTTTTGAGCTAAAGCTGCCGTCTTCGTTCAACGTCGCAGAAATACGGCTGTCTTGCATTGCAGAGAGCGCTTCGTAATCGGCGGCGATCTGGTCCAATGTTTCTAAAACGCGTGGCTTTAGCGCCGCTTCCATCGCGGCAAGGGACATGTTGGATTGATCGTCGTCGTCATCATCGTCGTCAATGATGGGATTACCATCCGCGTCTAGTTCAGGCTCCGCCGACTTGGCAACAGGGGCCGCACCGGCGACTGTTGATGGATCGATAACTGGCTCAACGCCCTCTTCGCCATCCATTTGGTTCCCAAATGTCGCCTCAAGGTCAATCACATCGCGCAGCAAGATGTCTTCTGACAAAAGTTCGTCGCGCCAGATTGTAATCGCTTGGAAGGTCAATGGGCTCTCGCAGAGACCAAGGATCATCGTGTTGCGGCCCGCTTCGATCCGCTTGGCAATCGCGATTTCACCTTCACGTGACAACAGCTCAACAGAACCCATTTCACGTAGGTACATCCGCACAGGATCATCGGTGCGATCTAGCTTTTCACCATCGCCAGAGGACAAGGCCACATCTTTGGTGCCTGTTGTGGCAACGAGGTCAGTTGGGCCTTTGTCTTCGTCTTCGGCGTCGTCATCTTCGATGATATTGATGCCCATTTCGGACAACATCGACATGACGTCTTCGATTTGTTCAGAGGACACCTGATCCGGTGGAAGAACGTTGTTTAGTTGATCATACGTAATGTACCCTTTTTCACGAGCTTCCGCGATCATCTTTTTGACGGCGGCTTGGCTCATGTCCAAGGACATCTCCGCGTCCTGATCATCGTTCTTGCGGTCGTCTGTGTCTTTAGCGGCCATTGAAAGCTCCTGCTTAGGGCGAATGATTCGTTGATACGAATCAATAGCGGTATCTGCTGATTCGGAAACCCATATAGGGAAAAATAATTACGATTTTCCTATAAAATTAACGTTTTTGCGTTTTTGCATAGGATATTTTGGACAACAGCTTTTCGAAATCCTGCTTTTCATCGCGATTGATTCGCGCGCCATTATCGCCCAAATCATATTGGGCTCGATCCTCATTATCGGATTTCGCCGCGTTGTTTCGTGCGGTTGCGGCCTGCCCTAACCGCCAGAGAACCGTTTCATCCACATGCACATCCATGACTTGCTCGGCTTCCTCTAATTCACTGCGCAGTCCCCGTTCTGATCCAAGTTTGGCCAATTCTTCGGCGACTGTCATGCGCGCCATTTCCAGATCATGTGGTGCCCTCAGGCATGGCGTGATCCTCACATGGGCGGATGCCATCAGCTTTTCAAGGGGGGCGCTGCCAATCACCTCTTCGATCTCTTGGCGTAGGTTTTCAGTATCGCGCTCTGTTGAGGATCGCATAAAGGACAACACACGATTGAGGTCAGGATCGCTCAGTGTTAGGCCGAATAATTGATCCCCAAATTCATCAAGCATTGCAGGTGTATTCAGAAAGACCGCGACAATGACCCCTTCGCGAATGGTGTCCGCCACATGATCGCCAGAGGCCGCCAAAGCAGAATGTTTGGTGGTCATCTGGGTTTGTGCTGCTTGCTTCTTATAGGGTTGAAACGGCGTTCGCTTGGGCCGAAACAAGGACCATTTCAGATCCTTAAGCGTTTGTTCGTAATGGGATTTTAGAACAGGATCGCGGATCAGGCCGATTTTTTGCCCCAAGGTTTTATCCAATGCAGCCTTGCGTTCTGGACTATCAAAAGTGCCGCCTTCCGTTTCGCGTCGCCACAAGAGTTCAACCATAGGCACGGCGGCGTCTAACACGTCTTGGACGGCTTTGGGTCCGCCTGCGCGCAATAAATCATCCGGATCTTTGCCCTCTGGCATAATCGCAAAGCGCAGCGCGCGCCCCGCCTCCAACAAAGGCAAGGCCAGATCAATCAAACGATAGGCCGCTCGCAGGCCCGCCTTGTCCCCATCTAGTGCAATGATCGGCTCAGGGTTCATACGCCACATCAACATCAGCTGATCTTCGGTCACAGCGGTTCCCAAGGGGGCAACGGAGGCCTCAAATCCAGCTTCGACCAAGGCGATGACATCCATATAGCCTTCGGCAACGATCAGCGGTTTGCCTTTGCCCGACGCCGCCCGTGCAGGCCCGTGATTATAGAGATTGCGCCCCTTATCAAAGAGGATGGTTTCTGGCGAGTTCAGATATTTTGCCCGCGCATTCGGGTCCAAGGATCGCCCACCAAAGGCAATGCAGCGCCCCCGCCCATCACGGATCGGAAAAATGATACGTCCGCGAAACCGATCATAGGGCGCACCCCCATCATCAGGTAGGGCGCAAAGACCTGTGGCGATGAGCTTTTCTTTGGGAACACCTTGTTCAGTAAGAGCGCGAAAGAGGGCTTGTCGATCATCCGGCGCATAGCCGATTTCAAACCGATCCAGAACCGATTGCGCCAATCCACGCTTTTGCAAATACGCCCGCGAGCTCGCCCCTGCCCCTGTGCCAAGCGACATGCGAAAGAAACGGACCGCTTGTTCCATAACGTCGGTTAGCTCAGCGCGCGCGTCTGATTTCTCTTGCGCCTTGGGATCGCGTGCAGGCATGGTCATCCCCGCCTCGCCCGCTAAAATTTCAATCGCTTCGATAAAGCTCACGTTTTCAGTGTCTTTGACAAAGGAAATTGCATCCCCTTTGGCATGACAGCCGAAACAGTAATAAAACCCTTTTCGATCATCTACATGAAAAGACGCTGTTTTTTCCTGATGAAAGGGACAAGGCGACCACATATCCCCCTTGCCTTGATTTGATTTGCGAGTGTCCCACATGACTTTGCGTCCGACCACATCGGTCAGGCTCACACGTGTGCGCAGTTCATCAAGGAATCCGGGTGGCAGGCTCATGCCCTAAATATCGGGGCTTGGGCCTGCGTTGTCTAGGGCTTGGGCGCGTTAGTTCGCAAAAAGATTTTCGCTCCGCTCATCTTCACCCGCGAAATAGGAGTGCAATTTCTGAACAGCCAAGTTCATGGACCGTCTCATATGACGCTTTTCTGGAACGGCTTTGCAAAATTTACTCGTGACATGAACCAAGCATTCACGACGCTCAACGCGATCTCCTTCGAATTGGAAATCAATTTTCACCTTGGTATCGTAGGAAATGTCCGTCTTACGCGGAATCATTTCAACCACAGTGGCATCAAGAATGATGACATCTGACATACTGCTGCCTCTTTGTACTCGTTACTTTTTTTATTGTTATGCGTATTCGATAGCACAAGCGAATCGCTAAGGCGACTACCCAAAAGAATTAAATTTCACAGCATGAGGCTATAAGCACAGGCACAGATTAGAATGCTGTACGCGCCTTTAGCGACGTCATAGCCTCTGAGAGATCATGCACCAAGGTTTTCGCCATAGAGCGAAAGGCCATGACAGTGAATTCCTCAGTCTCAGTCCGCACAAGAATAACATTCATATGCTTTAGCTGGGTGCGAATAGATCGCCCAACAGGGAACTGAGCAAGGCGCCCATCAACAGATGTCAGTCGCGCAAAGAGCGCTTCGATATCTGGCCCAGCGACGGACACCACGCTCCACGCATCCGTTTGATCCGTAAGGCTCGCCACCGCCGACACAGACGCATCAGGCGCCGCCCCCATGAGATAGACATGAGAGCCGCCCCAAACGGCCATGACCGCACCATCGCGCGTCATCTCGTTTGCCTGTGGCAAAGCGATCCCGTGCTTGGCCTTCAGCGATTTCGACAAAGCCGCCTCTTGGCCTTTGAGAGGGGCAAGTGAGGTGATCACCTCTGGTATGATTTCTTTAACCGTAAGCGTTCCAATCGTAATCGGAAGCAGGCCGCTGCAGGCTGATTTTGCAATGAGCTTATCCACGAACGCGCCCTCCTTCTGGGTCAAATGCAACTGGATCAATCACTTCGCAGAGTGTTTCAACACCGCGAAGATGATCGACCATTTTGATGGTATCACCAATCCGCTCTGGCCCCCGCTTGAGAAAGGCAAGGCCGAGGAAATGACCTAATGTGGGTGAAAATCCAACGGATGTGACATAGCCTTGATCGTTGATGCGCACAGGATCCGCATCGGGATTGAACAAATGCGCCCCTGCTGTGATTTGCTTGACCACGCCGACGGGTTTCAATCCGACCAAGCGTTCACGATCTGGGTCCATCAATCCCTCACGCGCCGCCATCGTTTGACCGATGCAATCCTTTTTCCGGCTGACCATTTTATCCATGCCGATATCAAAGGCTGTCGTGCGACCGTGGATTTCTGCGTGGGTTATCAGACCTTTTTCTATGCGCAAGATATTAAGAGCTTCCATGCCATATGGTCCGCCCTCCAATGCCTCGGCGCGAGTGACCAAGAGATCATAAAAGCTTTCTCCATAGCGCGCGGGAACAGCGACCTCGTAGGCGTGTTCGCCACTAAATGAAATTCGGAACAAGCGACCTTTGACACCTAATATGTCAACTTCGCCACAGCCCATGAACGGCCATGTCTCGGATGTGATGTCTTGATCCACCAAAGCGTTCAGCAAATCGCGTGATTTCGGACCCGCCACTGCAAATTGCGCCCATTGCTCTGTGACTGAGACAAAGCTCACGTCCCATTCGGGATGCAAGCATTGATGCACAAAATCGAGGTGACGCATGACTTCGCCTGCTGCGGCGGTTGTGGTGGTCATGACATAATGATGCTCGCCCATGCGCGCCGTGGTGCCATCATCCATGACATGCCCATCTTCTCTGAGCATTAATCCATATCGCACACGCCCAACTTTGAGGGTGGAGAATGTGTTGGTATAGACAAAATCCAACAACTTGGCCGCATCTGGGCCTTGGATATCAATCTTGCCCAACGTTGAAACATCACAGACCCCAACGGTTGAGCGCACCATATTGACTTCTCTATCGCAGGATTGCCGCCAATGGCGTTCACCTTCAATCGGGAAATAGCTTGGGCGATACCAGAGCCCTGCTTCGATCATCGGCGCACCGCGGGCAACGCTGAGATCATGCGAGGTGGTAAAGCGTTGCGGTGCAAAGCCGATGCCTTGCGCGCTTGCGCCCATCGCCGCAATAGAGACCGGCGAATATGGTGGGCGAAACGTGGTTGTTCCCGTTTCAGGAATGCCGCGCCCCGTCGCATCGGCCAAGACCGCCAAGGCCGCGACATTGGAATTCTTGCCCTGATCCGTGGCCATGCCTTGCGTCGTGTAACGCTTCATATGCTCAACAGAGCGGAAGTTTTCTTGTGCGGCTTGTTTTACATCCTTAACCGTCACATCGTTTTGGAAATCAAGCCAAGCGCGTCCTTTGCCCGGAACCGCCCAAAGCGGCTCTAGCCCATAGGCATCTTCTTCGGCAGTCGGGGTGCTGATCTGAACAGCTTTGCCGCCGAGGTCCGCAATCACCGGTGCCGTAACACTCAGAGCCGAGGCTAGGCAGTCTTGGGTCGACATATGCCCATTCGCCGCGCCGACGACGACCATACCCGGAATAGAATTCGGCGTTGGCACAAAGGAGGCAATTTCCTCATTCCATGTCGGGCGTCCATTCATATGACACGTCATGTGAACCGAAGGGTTCCAACCGCCAGACATGGCAACGCTTTGCGTGGCGATTTTGTCGGTGCCGCCTGCGTGTTCAATCGTGACGCTTTCGACGCCTAATCGTCCTGTGGTGTTTGTGATTGCCCCTGATGTGAATATTGGAAAATCACCGACCAAATTGACATCATCGCGCGCATCGACATAGGCCGCGATATGGACGCCTGAGCCTTGCAAATCCTGAGCAGTGCGCAATGCGTTGTTGTTATTGCCAAAAATCACCAAGCTTTGTGCAGGGGCGACGCCCCAGCGATTGGCATAGGCGCGCACGGCGCTTGCCGTCATGATCCCTGGGCGATCGTTGTTGCGAAACGCGATGGGGCGCTCTAACGCGCCTGCGGCCAAAATTGCCCGCTTGGCAACGATGCGCCAGAAACATTCCAAAGGCGCATCTTTTTTGTTGGAGACATGATGGCTTACCCGTTCCAGCGCGCCATAGGTGCCTTGATCATAGGCGCCTGTGACCGTTGTGCGGGTCATGAGACGGACATTGTCCATCTCGGACAAGGTCCGCACCATATCCGCCGCCCAAATATGTCCGGGCTTGCCATCAACCTCATAGGTTTCGGCATTCAGGCGTCCGCCCATCATGCTATCTTCGTCCGCGAGGATCACATCCAAGCCCGCTTGCGCCGCTGCATAGGCCGACATCAACCCAGAGGGCCCAGCGCCGATTATCAGCACATCACAATAGGCAAAGGCCTGTTCATATGTGTCTGGATTATGCTCTTCGCTCAGCGCGCCTAACCCAGCGGCGCGGCGGATGACGGGTTCATAGAGCTTTTCCCAAAACGCCTTGGGCCACATAAAGGTTTTGTAATAGAACCCGGCACCTAAGAAAGGCGAGAGCAGGTTATTCACCGACAAGGCATCGATGCTAAGGGAGGGCCAGTTATTCTGGCTCCGCACCACGAGGCCATTGTGAATTTCTTGAACTGTTGCGCGCACATTGGGATCTTGGCTTGCGCCAGTTCCCACTGTCATAATGGCGTTGGGCTCTTCGCTTCCTGCGGTCAAGACCCCCCGTGGGCGGTGATATTTGAACGAACGCGCCATGAGGCGCACGTCATTTGCCAAAAGCGCAGAGGCGACTGTGTCGCCTTCATAGCCGCGATAGTCCGTACCATCAAAGCGAAAGGTGACTGAGCTGTCTCTGTTAAGAATGCCTTTTGATGCAAGTCTCATGATGCCGCCCCTTTCAGTTTAGACGCGAGCTGAGCCCCAAGAACCTCATGCGTGACCGTATTGCGCGTCACAACCAACCACGACCCACAGCCCCCCTCATGATACCAGAGGTCTCTGGTGTTACCTGCGGGATTGTCGCGCAAATGGACGTAGTCGTCCCAGGCTGCGACCCCTGCATCAGGGGCAGGCCGATCCACGGCCACAGCATCCCCAACATAGTAAAATTCACGACGATCACGATCGCCACATATTGGACAAGGAATACGCATTCTCGTCCCTCCTAATGCAAATTGTGCTGAGAGCCTTTGCCCTCTTCATCCATCAAACCACGGCCCGTGCGGAACCGATCCAAACGGAATTTGGCGGCAGGTTCATGATGGCGATCCGTTGCCATCAAATGGGCAAAACTATACCCCGATCCGGGAACAGCCTTGAACCCCCCGTAACACCAGCCACAGTCGATATAGAGCCCGTCGATATCTGTTTTATCGATTATCGGTGAACCATCAGGCGTCATATCCATGATGCCCCCCCAAGAGCGCAGCACCTTGGATTTGCCAATCATCGGCATCAAGGTCATCCCTGCTTCCATGACGTGTTCTTTCATGGGCAGGTTGCCGCGTGAGGCATAAGAGGCATAGAAATCCAAATCACCGCCAAAAACCAAACCGCCTTTGTCAGATTGGCTAATGTAGAAGTGCCCCATGCCAAAGCTCACAACATGATCGATCACGGGCTTGAGCCCTTCGGTCACAAAAGCTTGTAACACATGGCTTTCAATAGGAAGCCGCATGCCCGCCATGGCCGCAACTTGACCAGAGCGGCCTGCGGTCACGATGCCAACTTTTTTCGCTTTGATCGCGCCGCGTGTTGTTTGCACACCGCGCACTTTGCCGTTTTCGATATCAATTCCCGTGACTTCGCAATTTTGAACCAAATCAACGCCACGCTGATCCGCGCCGCGTGCGTAGCCCCATGCGACCGCATCATGGCGCGCTGTGCCGCCGCGCGGATGCAAAAGGCCGCCATAGACTGGGAACCGAGTATTGTCGAAATCCAAATAAGGCAGGTGCTTGCGAACGCCTTCACGGTCCAGAAGGATCGCATCATCCCCTTGGTTCACCATAGAATTCCCACGCCGCACAAAGGCATCGCGTTGACCATCTGAGTGGAACAAATTGATCAAGCCACGCTGCGAATGCATCACATTGTAGTTCAGATCGTTTTCAAGGTTTTCCCAAAGTTTAAGGGAATGGGAATAAAATTCGCTGTTGCCTTGTAGGAAATAATTCGCGCGCACAATCGTTGTGTTCCGCCCAACGTTACCGCCGCCAATATATCCCTTTTCCAAGACGGCGATATTGGTCATGCCATGGTTCTTGGCGAGATAATAGGCTGTGGACAGCCCATGCCCACCACCGCCAATGATGACCAAGTCATATTCATCTTTTGGTTCAGGATCGCGCCAATGCGACGTCCAACCCTTGTTACCAGTGAGACCTTCTTTCAAAACGCGAAGCGCGGAAAAGCGCATGTCAATCTCCCTTAAAAGCTCGGGAGAATGAAGCAAGTCTTGGCTGGTTTAGCAAGGTCGCATTGCGACTCTTGATGACGTTTTTTACAAAATCATCTAATTAATGGGCCAGCTTGAAATAGTCGACTTCCAAGATTTCGTTGGTGCCATCGTTTTTACAAGACGTTATGTCGTTTTTGGCGCCAAGGACAATATCCCCCTTGGACAGCAAACTCGACCCTTTGATCACATTGCGTTTGGACCCGCCGCTTTCGACAAAAATCTTGGTATTTGAGATAATCTGTGAGCCCACGGCAAAGAGCCCCGCGGACAGATAAGCGCCCCCCTTTGACATCAAAACCGCCCCATTGCCATCGGCACAATCATTTTGTTTTCCGAGTGCAAGCCGGTTAAAGCTAAAGAAGCTTTGCGCCCAATTGTTTTGTGTCACAATCATCACATTGGTTAGGGTCACACCCCCCGCAAAGGTAAAGGCGCAATTGGGTGAGATAAGTACAAAATTTTCATACTTTCCGCGTTCAAATTTCATCCGACGCCCGTTTTTGCAACGCCGATAATGTATGCGCCCTGCTGTGAAGCGCTCCGGCTTAACAACACGAGGACCAAGCTTCAATACCTTTTCAGTTGTGATATAGGACGGCGTGAACTCTGTTTTGGTTTGGCTATTCAAATCGTTATAAACATTGCCGATTTGTGATAGTAATGCGATATGTTTGCGTCCTGTTTCCACAGCTTCCTCAAGTCCAGGGTTGCTCGCATAGCTCCCGTGAAGGTGATCTTCGGTTAAAACAGCAACCTCGGAATTTTCGGCAAAACTACCACCGCTGTAAACGATAACTTGGCTTAAGCCGTGCAAACAAACCCCTTCGCCGACATTGGTATCATTTTTCAAGATCAAGCTTTTGAGAGCGATCAAACCGTTGCGAAAACAATTCGGGCGATAGGTTGTGGCATAGCTCACCACTTTCAAATCGCGTTGAGGATTATCAACGAAACTATAGAACAAGTCGCTAATTGGGTTGCTGTTGACCTTCGCAAAATCAAGCTCAATACGCACAGCTTTACGACTATTATTTTGGGGTGTGAAAGACCGCGTTTCTTCATCCCAAACACCGAAGATGATGTCTTGGGGTGTAATAGCAGCAAGCATATCAGCAGAATTTTCAAAACTGCTTGTGGTGTCCAAGACCTTTTGTTTCACGTCGGCAATAGAGTTGTCTTGATCGAAGGCCTCATGCAAAGCTGTATAGGCAAGCGTGTCAACAAATCCTTGATACCGTTCTTTGTGAGTCATCACATTGAGCACATTGATCGGTGCAGCCATAAACAAAAAGAAGACTGGCAACATGACCAAGGCGGCAATAGAAAAGCCTCCATCCTCACGATCCGCTAAGAACGCTTTTGTAAATTTCAAAAGGCGACCCATGTTAGTGATTTTCCACATGGTAATAGGCGGACATGCTGATGTTTGATTGCCGAATGGCTTCAAATCGATCCGCAAACCCTAAAACCGGAAGTAGCGCCAGCATTGGAATCGCCACGTTCACCTGCACAATGTCATTTTGGTCAATCAAGATGACAGTTGAGTTTTCAGACGAATAATCCAATCGCGCACGGCTTGTGATAAAATCGTCGATCTGAACTTTTGCTTCATTTGTCGTCGCGATAGCGCCCAATGCATAAGCACGTGCCACGCGATTCATTTCATTCAGGATCATAGTTTGTCTAATCATCCCAACGGAAAAGCCGAACATGATGACAAACAGAAACACAAAAAGCGGAAACCAGATGACAAATTCGACAGAATAGCTGCCAGTTTCATCGCGCGCAAATTTTCTAAGCCAAGGGAATTTGGAATATGGAGAGCGCATAGTGGGATTTCACCTCAGGAATCGTTTGCTGATTGCTTTGGTGTAAAGTCGAAATATGGCGAGACTTGGACTAGAACAGGGCCAAAATAAAAGCGCCCGCAAAAAACGGGCGCTTTCGTAAAAATTTGAAATAGCTCAGAGGCCTTTGGCTTTGTAAGCTGCTGCAACCTTGTTGATCGACACCAAATAGGCTGCGGTGCGAAGGTCATTCACATCGGAACGCTCATGCCAAACTTCGCGCATAGATTGGAAGGACGCGCGCATTGTGTCATCTAGACCAGAGCGCACCAATTCCAATTCGCCCGCCCCTTTTAGGAACTTTTGCTTGAACCCATGGGACGGCGTCCATGCATCGCCCAAAGCATCGGAAAGGCTTTCTAATTCGCGCACGACCAATTCATTACGCGCCTCTTCTTGGCGACGTTGCATACGACCAAAGCGGATGTGGCTAAGGTTTTTCACCCACTCGAAATAGGACACGGTCACACCGCCTGCGTTGGCATACATATCAGGGATAATCACCACACCTTTTTCGTTCAGGATTTCATCCGCGCCCGCTGTCACAGGACCATTCGCGGCCTCAATGATCAATTTGGTTTGAATGCGCGCTGCGTTTTCAAGGTTGATGACACCTTCCATGGCCGCAGGAATGAGAATGTCACATTCTTTTTCCAATACTGAGGCACCGTTTTCAACATAAGTCGCATCAGGGAAGCCTTTTACACCCCCATTGGCGCCAATCCATTCACGAACCGCGTCTACATTTAATCCACTGTCATTTATCAAAGCACCATCGCGTTCGATGATCGCTGTAATGACTGAGCCGTCTTCTTCGCTTAGGAATTTTGCAGCGTGATAGCCAACATTCCCCAAACCTTGCACAACGATGCGTTTGCCATCCAATGTTCCAGCCATATTGGCCGCTTTGATATCTTTTGCATCGCGGAAATATTCTTGTAACGCATATTGAACACCACGCCCTGTCGCTTCGACACGGCCTGCAATACCTCCTGCGTTCAATGGCTTACCTGTCACACAGGCCTTAGAGTTGATATCCGTTGTGTTCATGCGCGCATATTGATCGGCAATCCATGCCATTTCACGCTCACCTGTGCCCATATCTGGCGCGGGAACGTTTTGGCTTGGGTTGATCAAATCGCGCTTGATCAATTCATAAGCAAAGCGACGAGTAATAAGTTCAAGCTCATGTTCGTCGTATTTGCGAGGATCAATGCAAAGTCCGCCTTTTGATCCGCCAAATGGCGCTTCGACCAAGGCACATTTATAGGTCATAAGTGCCGCGAGCGCCTCAACTTCGTCCTGATTGACGGTGTCTGCATAGCGAATACCGCCTTTTACGGGCTCCATATGTTCTGAGTGAACAGAGCGATATCCCGTAAACGTTTGAATTTCTCCGCGCAGACGAACACCAAAACGCACAGTGTAAGTCGCATTACACACGCGGATTTTTTCCTCAAGCCCAGGTGGTAAATCGATTAACCGAACTGCGCGATTAAACATCATATCCACGCTCTCGCGGAAACTTGGTTCATTTCTCGGTGACATTGAGAACCTCCGATGGTTGTCTCATTAAGTGATCAAACAGGCTAACGACAAAATGCCGCAGATAGCTTAGGTATCTGCCAAAAAATTAAGCATAGAAAGTACATTCTATGCTAAATAGTTACAAAACTATCAAAAAGTTATAAATTTTCTGGACCAAAGATATAAAATTGCTTTGACCCAGAAAAATGTTTGCGAATTTAACCTACGCGAATTTCATAACCCGGCTCTTCGGGTTCATCATCGACCATTTCCGCTGGAAAACCGGGCGCTGTGATATCCAAACCAGTGGCATCTTCGAGTCGGCGAATAATATTGTCCGATTGCTCGCGCGCGCCATAGCGGTCGATGCCGTCTTGGAAGATGGAAATCAACAGTGGATTCAATTCCAACGGAACATTTGCCCGGTCCGCAACTTGCTGGAATAGCCCGATGTCTTTGGCCACCAAATCCATTGTAAAGGAAATGTCGCGGCTTCCGTTTAGGATCACTTGGCTTTCTGTTTCATGCACGAATGATGTCCCCGACGAAATCTTGATCGCCTCATAGGCAACTCCCAAATCCATGCCGGCCCCTGCTGCAACTGTCAACGCCTCTGTGCAAGAGACAAGGTTCGCCGTCGCCAAATAATTTGTTATGACTTTCAAAATGCTCGCGGATCCAATTGGTCCTGTGTGCAAAACCCGACGTCCCATCGTCGTCAACAAAGGAAGCACTGTTTCGAATGTCTCGCGATCACATCCTGCAAAAATGCTGATATTCCCTGTATCCGCGCGGTGGCAGCCGCCTGACACGGGGCAATCCACGGCACGCCCACCTGCGGCAACTACTATTGAGCCAAGCCGTTTAACCTCGGCTTCATCCGTCGTGGACATCTCTAGCCACACTTTGCCAGCGCGCACATTCGGCAACATCTCTTGCAACACGGCATCAGAGGCAGCGGGGCTTGGCAAACATGTAATTACGACATCACAAGTCTCCATCAGTTGCGCCGGATTTTGACCATCCTTCGCGCCCTTCTCTACAAATTTCGCGACGAACTCGGCATTCAAGTCATGCACATAGAGGTCCACCCCATTGCGCAACAAGCTCCCGGAAAGTTTGCCGCCGACATTTCCCAGTCCAATAAATCCAACCTTCATTTGATTCTCCCTGTGGTTTTTCTCAGACTGACAAATTGAGGATTTCTAAACCTGCTAAAACCGACATTTTATGACCTGTGCAAAAATGCATGGACCCTGATCACAGACAAACAGAAGTTACCCTTGTTGCACACAATGCGGCGCTCTATCTCTGAAACAGACAAAGGAGAAACCACTATGTCCATTCGGCCTATATTAGAGAAACGCAACGCCAAACCAACTATGGAAGGCGCAGGCGTTCACCTCCATCGTGCATTCGGATTTCAAGATCCAAGTGAGCTTGATCCCTTTCTACTCTTTGACGATTTTCGCAACGAAAATCCCGCGGATTTCATGCGCGGATTTCCCTGGCACCCCCATCGCGGTATAGAAACAATCACCTATGTGTTGTCTGGAACCGTGGATCACGGCGACAGCCTTGGCAACACAGGGACCTTGGGCGCAGGAGACGTTCAATGGATGACGGCTGGTTCAGGTATTTTGCACCAAGAAATGCCAAAGGGAAACATAAACGGTCAAATGCATGGCTTTCAGCTTTGGGCGAATTTGCCGTCCGATTTGAAAATGACAGCACCACGTTACCAAGACGTCGAAAGCAAGGAAATCCCCTTGATCGAAGATGATGACGGCACCAAGGTCAAAGTGATTGTTGGAAATTTTTGGGGCAAAAGCGGTCCAGTGGATGGCATCGCAGCCGATCCCCAGTACCTTGATATCTTTGTCCCTGCAGGTGTGAAAAAGACGTTCAAAATCGACACCTACCGCCGTGCTTTCGCTTATGTGTTTGAGGGGGCTGGTGCTTTCGCAGATGCCTCTGATCCGACTGGTGTTCTCTTGGAAAAAGAGGTCGGCGGTGAGGAATATAACATCCGCGACATGTCGGGAAACCGCACTTTGATTAAGTTTGGCACAGGCGAAGAAGTCACTGTTCAAGCAGGCGAGGAAGGCATTCGCTTCTTGCTCATTTCTGGCGCGCCGATCCAAGAGCCCGTCGCATGGCACGGCCCAATTGTTATGAACACACAAGCCGAGCTACGCCAAGCGATGAAGGATTTGCAAAACGGTACCTTCATCAAACCAGCGCATTAATCGATGAGGGCGGGGTAAGTCCCGCCCTTGTATCACAATGTCAGGCGATAGTTTTTTAGACCCTCTTGATCGCTTGGGATTTCTTTGAACCCAGAATATTCCAAGACTTTAATCGATCCGATATTGTCGGTTTCAACCCCTGCATAGAGGGTTGTCATGGGCCCCTCTTTGAGGTGAGCCACAAGAGCCGCAACCACCTCTTTGCCGAACCCCTGCCCCAAGCGGATTTCCTCAAAAGATACCCAATCCGCCCCTCTGTGCCGTCTTCAAAGACAAAAACTAGCCCGATACAGCGCTGAAGATGCCAGATACCATAAAGTGTCGCCTCCTCTTCTCGGTCCTGTAAAAAGGCCCGTGGCGCCGTGACGCCTGTATAATTCGGAGGCAAAGCCGCCACGACCTCTGGTTCGAAAAGCGCGGCAAGGTCATCATCACTGGCCGCATGCCAAGATGTGATGATCAACCGTTCGGTGTCCAATTTCATTTATATCCCTACCATTTTAGCGACCAACCCAAGGTACATCTGCTTGATCTCAGTCGCGCTTAGTTCACCGCTGGTTCGATACCACGTCGATAGCTCTTTCATCATGCCAATGATCGCAAAACTGGTGACTTTGGCACTTTGAATATGAAACTGCCCGCCTGACTTGCCACGATCCAAAATACCCCGCAATTGCGCTTCGTAACGGTGACGGAGGGCTTCAATTTTGGCGAAGTTACCCTCCTCTAAATTGCGCAATTCCATATAGGATAAAAACACCAAATCTCGGCGCGCTAGGTGGAAATCAATGTGAAATCCCACAAAATCACAAAGCTGATCCGTGGCATCCCCCTGCGCCTCAAATTCTGGGCATTGCGCCAACAGCTCGCTCATATGTCGCTCTAACAGAGCAAATAACAGGCTTTGTTTGTCGGGTGTATAGGTATAGAGCGCGCCGGCCTGAACCCCAACCGCTTGGGCGATTTCGCGCATAGAAACGGCTGCATACCCTTTTTGAGCAAACAGTCGTGCGGCCTCAGTCCAAACCTTGGATGCCGTCGTTTCAAAAGAAGACCCAGATGTACGTGCCATATGTTACCGATAACGCAAGCACAGTCCCAAGAAAAGCCCCCGAATAATGGGGTAAAAAGCTGCAATTCCTGACTTCCCCCGTTGCACCGCATCTCTTTAGTCGGTACATCGCCTTTGGAATAAACCACGCGATGAGACTAATTTGGAGGATCCTAATATGACTGAACCCTTGCGCCTTGGAATTGCGGGACTGGGAACAGTCGGAGTTGGCGTCGTTAAAATCATTCGCCAAAAGGCCAATTTGTTGGAGCTCCGCACAGGTCGTCCAATCGTGATTACCGCCGTCTCCGCGAGATCAAAATCCAAGGACCGCGGCGTGAACCTCTCCGATTATGCATGGGAAGACGACCCTGTCGCGCTTGCCACCCGCGATGATGTGGACGTCTTTGTTGAACTCATGGGCGGACATGAGGGTCCAGCCAAGGATGCAACCCAAGCCGCGCTTGCCGCTGGCAAGGATGTTGTCACCGCAAACAAAGCCTTGCTTGCCCATTACGGTCACGCTCTCGCCACAACAGCCGAAGCAAACGGCAATGTCATTCGTTTTGAAGCGGCGGTTGCAGGGGGCATTCCCGTCATCAAATCCTTGACTGAGGGATTAGCGGGCAATGAAATCACCCGTGTCATGGGTGTTATGAACGGCACATGTAACTATATCCTCACACGGATGCAGTCTTCTGGCCTTGCCTATGATGAGGTGTTCGCCGAAGCTGATGCCTTGGGATACCTTGAGGCCGATCCAAACTTGGATGTGGGCGGTATTGATGCAGGTCACAAGCTGTCCTTGTTGTCCTCGATCGCCTTTGGAACACAGGTCGATTTTGACTCTGTTGCCTTGGAAGGTATTGGAGAGATTTCCATTGAAGATATCACCCTTGCCGCCGAAATGGGGTATCGTATTAAATTGCTTGGCGTGGCTCAGAAAACGGGTCGCGGATTGGAACAACGCATGACACCCTGCTTGGTCCCTGAACATTCTCCTCTCGGTCAGCTCGAAGGCGGCACCAATATGGTTGTCCTCGAAGGCGATAACGTCGGGCAAATCGTCTTGCGCGGTGCTGGTGCAGGCGAAGGCCCAACAGCAAGTGCTGTGCTCTCTGACATCTTGGACATTGCCCGCGGAATCCGCCTCAGCACATTCGGCCAACCTGCAGAGACATTGGAACGTATCACAGCAGCGCAATCACAGACACCTGCCCCCTTCTACATCCGCCTCAGCTTGATGGATAAACCGGGCTCTTTGGCTAAGGTCGCAACAGCCCTTGGCAATTGCGGCGTCTCCATTGACCGCATGAGCCAGCATGACGCGCAAGGGGATTATGCACAAGTCATCATAGTGACCCACAAAACGGCACGCCAAGAGCTTGATGCCGCTCTACAAGAAATAGAAGGAACCGGCGTTGTCACTGGCACGTCTGTGGCCCTTCGCATCGAAACTGTTTAAAAAGACATATAATAAGGAAATAAATTGATGTCCGCACCCAAAGTAGATTTTAACGATCGCATGTTGTCCCTCGGGTTGGCCCGTGTTTCAGAGGCGGCCGCGATTGCGTCAGCAGATTTGATTGGGCGCGGTGATGAAAAAGCAGCCGATCAAGCGGCCGTGAACGCGATGCGCGAGCAGTTGAATAAATTGGACATCGCAGGTGTCGTTGTCATCGGCGAAGGCGAGCGTGACGAAGCGCCCATGCTCTTTATCGGCGAAGAAGTCGGCACAGGCAACGGACCTGGCGTTGATATCGCGCTTGATCCGCTTGAGGGCACAACGCTCACCGCGAAAGACATGCCAAATGCCTTGACCGTGATTGCCATGGGCCCACGCGGGTCCATGTTGCACGCTCCAGACACTTATATGGAAAAATTGGCCATTGGACCAGGATTTGCCCCCGATACAGTGACTTTGGACATGACACCGACCCAGCGCGTCGAAGCCTTGGCAAAGGCAAAAGGATGCGCCCCCAAAGACATCACTGTCTGTATCTTGGAACGCCCCCGCCATCAGGCAATGATCGACGAGGTCCGCGCCACGGGCGCAGCCATTCGCTTGATCACAGATGGTGACGTGGCTGGGGTCATGCACTGCGCTGAACCTGCGATCACTGGGATCGATATGTATATGGGCACAGGCGGCGCACCAGAGGGTGTATTGGCCGCCGCCGCGCTAAAATGCATGGGTGGTCAGATTTATGGCCGTCTCGTCTTTCGGAATGACGACGAAAAAGCACGAGCAACCCGCACTGGGATTACAGATTTTGATCGTATTTACACACGCGACGACATGGTCACCCAAGATGTGATCTTTGCCGCCACAGGCGTGACAGGCGGCTCGCTTTTGCCTGAGATCAAACGCGAAGTTGGCTATTTGACAACAGAAACAATTCTCATGCGGTCTAAAACAGGGTCCGTGCGGCGCATGACCTATCGCAACCCAACGACCTAAGTCGTGGAGTTCTTAGGCGTTACATCCTCTCTCAGTGGGCGCAAATGGATTGGCCCAACTGAGGATGTGCGCCGCCGCTCCGAAGCAATGGCCCAGCAAACGGGTCTGGCGATGGCGCTATGTGCCACGCTTGCCCGTCTTGGTGTCACTGCTGGGGATGCCGAACGCTACCTCGACCCCAAGTTACAAGACCTCCTGCCCGATCCCCGAACCCTCAAAGACATGGACCGCGCCAGCGCGCGCATCGTTCAATCGGTTCAGAGCAAAGAGCGGGTCGCAATTTTCGCAGATTATGACGTCGATGGCGGCACCTCTGCTGCGCTTTGGATGAGCTGGTATCGGCATTTCAACATTGAGCCCACGCTTTATATCCCCGACCGCATTGACGAAGGCTACGGCCCCAATGACGAGGCGATGTCGATGTTGGCGCGGGATCATGATCTGATTATTTGCGTCGATTGTGGCACGCTGAGCCATGGCCCCATAGCGGCAGCCAAAAGCGCGGATGTGATTGTCTTGGATCACCACTTGGGCGGCGAAACGCTTCCTGACTGTGTCGCCGTGGTCAATCCCAATCGCCAAGATGAAACAGGCGATCTCGCCCATCTCTGCGCCGCAGGTGTTGTCTTTTTGACCCAAGTTGCCTGTCGTCGCCACTTACGCGATCTCAATATCCCAAGCCCCGATCTTATGGCGCTCTTGGATTTGGTGGCGCTCGGGACAGTTGCGGATGTAGCCCCTTTGATTGGTGTGAACCGCGCCTTTGTACGCACAGGGCTCAAGGTCATGGCGCGGCGGGACCGCATCGGGCTTGTGGCGCTTGCTGATTGTGCGGGCATGAATACGGCCCCTAACAGCTATCACCTTGGTTTCCTACTGGGTCCACGGATCAATGCAGGTGGACGCATTGGCCAAGCCGATTTGGGCGCGCGCCTTTTGGCAAGCACATCGCCACACGAAGCCCAAGCTATGGCTGACAAGCTCGATCAGCTCAACAAAGAGCGGCGCGAGGTTGAAAACCAAGTACGCCTCTTGGCGATGGACCAAGCCCAAGAGCGCGGGTTAGAGGGCGGTTTGGTCTGGGCTGCGGGTGAAGGATGGCATCCCGGTGTAGTCGGCATTGTCGCCTCGCGTCTCAAAGAGGCCACCAACAGGCCCGCTATTGTCATCGGCCTTGACGGGGATGAGGGCAAAGGATCAGGACGATCTGTGAGCGGCATTGACCTAGGTGCACAGGTGCAAAAACTGGTGCAAGAGGGTTTGCTCACCAAAGGCGGCGGTCACAAGATGGCTGCCGGATTAAGCCTCACGCGCGACATGCTTGAACCGGCCATGGCGCGTTTGACCGAATTGATGGAAAAGCAGGGTACGCATTTGATGGGCCCTGCAGATTTAAAAGTCGATGGGCTCCTTATGCCCAGCGCCGCAACGGTCGAGCTTTTGTCCCAAATCGAAAGCGCTGGTCCCTTTGGCGCTGGTGCTGCTGCGCCTCGATATGTCTTTAGCGATGTTGCGATAAGCTTTGCAAAACGTGTCGGGGAAACACATCTCAAATTACGCTTTGGCGATACCTTGGGGAATTCGCTCGATGCAATTGCATTCGGAGCGTTTGATTCTGAGTTGGGAGCGGCGTTGGAAAATCATGGCGGCCGCCGTGTCCATCTTGCCGGCAAGCTGGACCTGAATGTTTGGAACGGACGCCAATCTGTGCAACTCCGTTTAGATGATGCGGCTTGGGCCTAAGCTTAAAATAAACGGCGAAATTGACCCGCGATGAGAAAACTACAGAGTTTTGAAAAAACTTTGCATTTTGTGAATTTTACCTCTTGCACAGACCGCGCGCTTTGCCTAAACAGCGCCTCACAGACACACAGTGTCCCGTTCGTCTATCGGTTAGGACGCCAGGTTTTCAACCTGGAAAGAGGGGTTCGATTCCCCTACGGGATGCCATTTTTCTTCGAAAATCAAAATAGTTGGAACAGCCAGAGCGCTGTATTTTAGGGCCATGTCTGTGACGTTCCTGAAAACCCTATTCCTGATTCAAACTGAGCAATAGCTTGGCCATTTGCCCGTTCCCCTGAACCAATTGCGCAAGCGTCGTCTGGTCAAGCGCATCAAAAAAGGCCTCTTGTGCGATGCGCAGGGCAGAGGTCAATCCACAAGACGGTGCCAAGCGACAGGTCCCCCCATCTGGGCTCAAGCAATCGACCAATGGCGAGGTGCTTTCTAAGTCGCGCAAAATGGGCCCGATGCGGATGTCTTCAATCGGCATCGCCAAACACAATCCACCGGTGCGCCCTCTCAGCGAGGACACATAGCCCTCACGAACAAGCCACTGGGTTACTTTGGCAAAATGATTGTACTTTGCATCATGAATCTCGGCAATTTGTCGGGTCGTCATTCGACCGTCTTGAGCGACAGCGAGATGCATTAAGGTTCGAAGCGCATAATCGGAAAATTTAGATAACTGCATGACGGTTTTCTAGCACAGTTATCTGGTATTTAAAGCACTCAATTAAATCGTCTGTGTTGACTGCTTCAGGCCCTCACTTAAAGGGCTTTCACCAAAAACAAAGGTGCCAAGTCATCTCTGACCTGACACCCACACCCGAGAAATCATTACGACGCTAACCAGACACTCATTACGTTGACAAACAGTCAAACTCGTTACCACACATCATTGCGATGCATACCGTACTCATAAAAGCGACTCGTTAACTCGTGGTATGTCTCGCAGTAATTATGGAATAATCCCTGATCATTTGCGAAGACAGCGAGCATTCACCAATGGCCAACATTTTGCGGCGAATTCGTGAATTTCCAGTTTATTTCACTTAAATTTATTCGATTTCAATTCATGTTAAGTGAATGTCAGCACGAAATGCGCGATAAATAGCGGGTAATTTAGGGGCTTTTCCAAGGTTCTTGCAAGCAATGCTCATGGCGCTATACTTTAGGTTAGGTAAGGATGAGAGTTTTATGCGATTTATTTTGTGCTTGGTTTTATTGTCTGTCGTTATGGGATGTGGCGGAACGACCGATGTAGAGGTTGTTCAATCTCCATCGCCGTCATCGCCAAACAATCCCACTCCGACAGAGCCTGATCCCGCACCAGAGCCAACCGTTTATCTCAGCTTGCTCGATGCGACAGATGAGACCAGTAACGTCATCGCCCTCATTTCTGGGTCACAAGATGCAACGGGCACCTCCTATATTAACCTTGCCGATGTGACGAAGTCTTCAGATAACACGAGCGTCACGGTGGAGGGTACCGCCACGACGATACTCGATGGCGTTAAGCTCAGCACCTTGCTTAACGGAAACTATGAATACTTGGCATCCACACAAGAGTTCAGCTTTACGGCCGATAACGCGTCACATACTGGTTATGCCCTCGTCGGTGTACAAACAAGCGACCATGACATTCCAACCTCGCGGACAGCAACCTATTATGGTGAGGCACATGCTCTGCTCACTGATCTGCATGGGGCTTATGAGATGTTAAATGGCACGTCATCCGTCCAAGCCACGTTCACGAGATCGGGCTACGAAGTTGATGCCACCTTATACGATTTTACCATTAACAACACGTCCCTCAGCAGCGATGCCATTCCCGCCGATACAATCAATATTTCTCAAATGAGCGGAACGGACGCGAGTTTTTCAGGAGGTGTTGTGTCGTTTGAAAAAGACAATGCAAGTATCGACGTCATTGGTGATACGCTCGATGGCACAAGCAGCGGTGCCTTTTTTGGATTTGATGAGGCGACAAATACCCCTGCAGAAATCGCAGGTATGCACCACGTTAAAGGAACCTTGGGCAACGTGGATGTCGTCTTCACTGGTCGCTGATCTTGGTCGGCTCGAATATGTTACAACGCCCCCGCCCGTCATGCTTGGCTTGATATAAGGCCACATCCGCATTCAACAAAATATCCCTCGGATCAACATAGGACCCGAACACAGGAAAGATGCCCATGCTACAGCTAATGCGGCACATATTCTCCTCAAACGGGATGGGCACTTCTATAGCTTTGATGATCCGCAAACATAGATCCTGAACCGCAGTCCTATCCGTCAGACCTGCGAATATTAGAACAAACTCGTCTCCACCTAAGCGAACAATGACATCTTGGTCTCGCAAATGACGGCGCAAGATATCACCAACAGTTTTCAAAACATGATCCCCGGCGGCATGGCCATAGCTGTCATTTACCGATTTGAAAAAATCCAAATCCATCTGCACCACTGAAAAATGTTGCCCCTTTGACAGCAAGGTGTGCAACGCATTGTTCAAAGCCCGCCTATTCTTGAGCCCTGTCAAGGTATCCGTTAACGCCTGTTCTTCTGCCGCTATTTTTGCGCCATATAATTTGCGGTTAAAGGTCATATTCGCCTCTGTGACCGCTTTTTTAGCCTCTAGCAGGTACAACATTTCGATTGCCAAATCCGTGGCTGCGAAATGTTGTTCACTGAGGCCATAGACTTGAACGGCGCGCTCTAGTCCTATTCCAATGCTAAAATTCAATACATATTTATTCCCCCCCATATCAGCCATGACACCGCGAATATCCGTTTTTGGATCCTTGCTCAGCTTGAGGCGAAGAGGCTGCCCAAGGGCCGCAATGAGCCCCGTCATATCCTCAACATGTTTCGGACGGCTCACTTTGAGATGGGTGAAAATAGGCGTTGCGGGTTTCGGGTCAAAGAATTTATGCACATTTGGACCGGTTCCTAGGATCAGACCATCGGCGTCTAACATTATGTGATTGGGGCAAAGAATATCGAAAGGCCGCGCCTTAGGAGGTTGCCGAGACTGATAGGTCAAAACTATTCCCACTTCCAAAATCATGTTGTATCAAAATAACTTCGATGCGATCCCAACCTTGTGGCACGAAATCGCGTTGAATGAACACCAAGGCCCCGTAATCATCGGCCATCGCGCGAATGAGCCCGACCAAGACATCCGAAAATCCAGACCAAATTGGTTGCACCTTTAAAATAATGGTCCCCTCATTCATTGACGCCACATCAAGACGAGGCAAATCCAAATCATCGACCGCCAATCGGGCCCTGTCACGCAGCGTGTCCAGCGACAAAACAAAGTCATAAAACGTCGCCCCACAAAACCGAAGCAAGCGGCGAATGGCTTGGGTATTTTGATGCGACACCAAATAGGTTCCCACATCTTCTAACACCTCTTGATGCGGTTTGCCCAAAGAAGCAGCCACAGATGCAATGAGGTCATGCGTTTGCGTATCGTCATAGTGCAAGAGTGGTTCGAAGCTCAGACCCGGTGTGCCCAGATCATCACAGACCTGACGCCAAAGGTCAGGTCCATATGTGTCGGCCACAAAGGATTCTATCGATTTATTGACAAGTCCGTGCATTCTTGGTGCCTTTCGATCAAAGGTCAAAAGACACCAAATTTCTTTCTAATTTCTAAACTGTCTTAGGAAATTTAGAAATCAGTGGGCGCGCCACCTTCGGACTTGCGGCGCTCAACAAACTCAGCCAACTCTTCTCTAATAGACTCGTCCATTGGAGGCGCTTCAAATTCTTCGATGATACGCTTGTAAATGTTATGCGCGCGCTCTGGGGTCCATACGCCACCGGCCACTTCCCAGCCTTCGTAGTTTTTCCAATCCGATAGGAAAGGTTGATAAAAGGCGGTCGTATAGCGATCTTGGGTATGTTGTATCCCAAAGAAATGCCCATCATTGCCCACGGATTTAATCGCATCCAAGGCTATGTCATCTGGCGTTGTGGCAAATGTTGCAGGCTCCATATATCGCTGAATCTGTTGCAAGACTTCGCAGTCCATCACAAATTTTTCAGGGCTCGCAATCAATCCGCCTTCTAGCCAACCAGCGGCATGATACACCATATTCGTCCCAGATTGGACCGCCGCCCAAAGGCTATTGGATGTTTCCCACATCGCCTGACCATCAGGCACATTGGCCGCACAGACCCCAGAAGAGCGCATTGGCAATCCATAGAATCGCGCCAACTGACCCGTCATTTGAGTGGCCCGCATATATTCAGGCGTTCCAAAGGCAGGCGCGCCCGATTTCATATCCACATTCGAGGTAAATGTCCCAATTGCACAGGCCGCACCTGGGCGAATGATTTGCGCCAAAACAACGGCGCACAAGGCCTCGGCCAAAGATTGCGCAACCGCGCCCGCCATCGTCACAGGCGCCATTGCCCCCGCCAAGGTAAAGGGCGTGACAACCAACCCTTGATTACGACGCGCAAGACGCATCCAGCCATCAAGCATAGGGATGTCATGTTTCAGCGGTGAGGTTGAATTGATGTTGGTGTACATCCGCGGCTTTTCTTCGAATTCTTCGTGGCTCAGACCACCGGCAATCCGCACCATTTCCATCACGTCCTCGACCCGCTCTTTGCCCAAGGAATAGGCATGCGCAACTTTATCCGTCAGAGTGAGCTTGTCATAGAGAACATCCAAGTGGCGCACAGAGGCATGCACATCGACAGGCTCAACAGGATAGCCACCCACAAAGTGGATGCAATTAAAATACTGGCTCAGCTTGAGAAAGTTTTTGCACATCTCACGTGTGCCAGGAACCTTTTTGCCTAATTCCATATCCCAGTAATTCGGCGGAGAGGACACATTTCCGAACAGCATATAATTGCCGCCAATCGTCAATTCCCGATCAAGGTTGCGCGGTGTAAGGGTCCATTGGCTTGGTGCTTTGGCGATCCATTCCATAACGAAATCACGGCCCATTCGGACGTTTTCACCGTTAATCGTACATCCCGCTTTACGCAGGATTTCAAGCGCTTCGTGGTTGAGAAATTCAATACCGACTTCTTCCAAAATCCGCATGGCGCCATCATGGATGGCAAGCACGCCCTCTTGGTCCAACGGCTCAGTTGGGCGATCCACATTGACAGGTAACCGCCATGGCATTTGTTCGATAACGGCCCCGCCTCTGCGCGTTGCATTCCCCGACCGACCGCCGCCGCGTCTCCGTTTTGGTGCAGTATCAGACATAAAATTCTCCCATGTGTTGCCTCTAACAAACACAAAGGTGAGGAGGGTCATCCTGTCGATTACCGACGCAATCCGTCGTTTTTAAATTTTTTCACCCAGATTTAGGCGAACCATGATGGAATTTCACTGATGTCTTGCAAGACAACACTCGCATATGCCGCCAGTTCTGCGCGCGGGGCGAGGCCCGTCAAAACACCGATTGTCGTCATTCCTGCGCGCTGACCTGCGATCAAATCATGCGTGCTATCTCCGACCATTGCGCACTCCGCAGGATCAAGGTTCATCGCTTTGGCAAAGGCCAGCAATGGCCCCGGCTCAGGTTTCGCGCCATGGCCACTGTCAAAGCCTGCGACAAAATCCAAAATGTCGTAGGCATCGACACTCGATAGATGCGCCTTTGCCCCCTGTTCGCTGTCGTTGGTCATCACACCGACGGCGATTCCTTGGGCCTTGAGATCGTCGAAATAGGCACGAAGGGGGAGGACTTCGGACAAATCGGCACTTAATGCTTTTGTGGTTATATAGGCTTCAACCTCGTCAATGTCCGCATTATCCAGCGCCGCACTAAACAGCTCGCTCGCCTCTCTGTTTGTGCCAGCAATCAGGGGGCTTGTTGTGCGCACCTCACCCTTTTGCAAATCAAAATCGACGGCGTCCGCGATTGCTTGGGCAAGGGAAGGATCGCCTTTGGATAAATCCCGAATGACATCGCGCGTCCATGAATTCCACGTCGTTTTATAATCAAACAAAGTTCCGTCTTTGTCGAACAATAAGCCCTTTATTTTCATACCTCTAAGTCCAATTTACTTGTTCGCCACCAGGGAGCATTTGACGCGCACGTGACATCAGTTCAGGGTTCAACCCTGTCGCATCCGTGGCCGAAATCACCCATTGATCATCCATTAAAACAAAATCCAATACAGCGCCCAAAAATTCAGGCGAATTGGCATTTTCACGAAGATCATCCCCACTTGCCCCTGTCGCCCCTAAAAAGATCGGCAGGAGGTCTTCGTTACCGACCAACCAGGACAAAATTGTAAGGGCATATGTTTCCGCAAATTCGGAGGTCATAGATCGTTCCTTCGCTTCTCAAGGGTTTATTAACCCAATTAGTGAAAATTGACACAAACTAAATTAAAATTTTCTTGAAATGGTCTGATCATGTCCGCCAAAATTTTGCTCATCGATCCGCTTGCGACAAATCGAATAACCTTTGGGTTCAAACTTCGCAAAGCGCATTATCGCGTCACAAGCGTGTCCTGTTTGGATGAATTGCATGCGGAATACGGAAATTTGCATTGGGATCTCATTATCCTTGGGGCGCAAGACCATATCGAAATTGATCGCATAAAATGTGATGCGATGTTGCAGCGCTTACCCATCATCGCAATCTATGATGCGGATATTACCTTTGATCGTCTGGCGTTACTCAAAGCCGGGGCAGATGATGTCATGGCGAAACCTGTTGGGGAAAAAACGCTCTTGGCCAAATTACGGTCCCTGTTACGGATGACCCATGCCACCAAAGAGCTCGAGCTCAGGGAGGACACCAATCGAGTTTTGGGCTTTAATGAGGCGCCTAACGGGTTTGTGCGTCGTCAAAAATGTGTTGTGATTTCAGACACACCCCGCGATCAAAACCCATTAGAGAGCAAGCTTGCCACAATAAAAGCGATGTCGTTTGATTGGCTGACCCCTGAGGAATTTCACGACATGGGCGAGGCATTGATGAAACGCGACTGCTTTGTTTTGGCCTTGTCGCAAGCCACGGCGCGCCAATCGATAAACCTACTCTTAGAAATGCGCGCCAATCGCGAGACCCGCCATAGCGCAATTCTGGTTGCGGCCCCCTCTGACAGCCATCAATCAACAATGGATGCCTTGGATTTAGGGGCGAATGATGTGCTTCTTGATGGGTATAGCTCTGAGGAAATCGAACACCGTATTCACACGCAAATCCGTCACAAAGAGACGAACGAACGCTTGCGACAAACGGTAAAAGCGGGACTAGACGCCGCCCTCAGCGACCCTCTCACTGGGTTGTTCAATCGCAGATACGCTATGACCCACCTTGCGCATTGTGTTGAAAATGCACGTTCGAAACAGGCTGATCTCGCCGTGATTTTAGTTGATTTGGATCATTTCAAAATCATCAATGACACCTATGGACACAACACAGGTGACATTGTTTTAACCACCGTTGCCAATCGCCTCAAAAACGCCATCCGCGCCTCAGACATGATTGCCCGCATCGGCGGTGAAGATTTCATGATTTTACTGGTCGACACCCCACCGAATGTCGCTAAAATCCTTGCTGACAGGTTATGCCGCGTCATTTCTGATACCGATTTACCCGAGATCCATCATCCTGTCACAGCCAGTTTAGGGCTTCGATCCCTTGTGATTGATGCGCATGATGATACGCCCCATAATTTGTTCAATGACGCCGACCGCGCGCTCTATCACGCCAAGGCAAATGGGCGAAATCAGGTCATTGGGTATTCGTCATCCCTGTTCTCACAGCATGTTAGCGACAACAGCGACAGACAAGCGCAGCCAAACCACTTGCCCTAGCGTCGTAATCAAGGTTTAACCCCTAAAAACGTGTGACGAAGGAGAGCGCTTCATGGGGTATTCAGATATTTACAAACAGTGGCAACAAGATCCTGAAGGATTTTGGATGGATGCGGCACAGTCCATTGATTGGGTCAAAGCCCCGAGCAAGGCCTTAAATGACACCAACGCACCGCTGTATGAATGGTACACAGATGCTGAGGTGAACACCTGTTATAATGCCGTGGACCGCCATGTTGACGCTGGAAAAGGCGATCAAACAGCGATTATCTACGACAGCCCAATCACCGACACAAAATCCAAAATCAGCTATGCTGAGCTCAAGGATAAAGTCGCGCTTTTGGCGGGGGCAATGGCATCCAAAGGCATCACCAAAGGGGACCGCGTCATCATCTATATGCCGATGGTGCCAGAAGCTTTGGTCGCTATGTTGGCCTGTGCGCGGATTGGCGCGATCCATTCGGTTGTTTTCGGCGGATTTGCCTCAAACGAATTGGCGGTTCGCATTGATGACGCCAAACCAAAAATGATTTTGGCCGCCTCTTGTGGTTTAGAACCCAATCGCGTGGTGCAATATAAACCCCTCATCGATGGGGCAATTGAGCTTTCAGATCACAAACCAGACAGCGTCTTTATCCTTCAGCGTCCCCAATGTGAGGCCGAATTGATTGAGGGTCGCGACTATGATTGGAGCGCTGTCCAAGAGGGCGTCGCCCCAGCGGACTGTGTTCCTGTGTCAGGCGATCACCCTGCTTATATCCTCTATACCTCAGGCACAACAGGCGCGCCCAAAGGCGTTGTCCGTGCCACAGCGGGTCATTTGGTTGCGCTCAATTGGACCATGAAAAACATCTATAACGTTGATCCAGGCGATGTGTTCTGGGCGGCCTCAGATGTGGGTTGGGTCGTTGGACATAGCTATATTTGCTATGGTCCCCTCATTCACGGCAACACAACAATTGTTTTTGAAGGCAAACCCATCGGCACACCAGATGCGGGCACCTTTTGGCGTGTAATCAGCGAACATAATGTGCGCAGCTTCTTTACGGCTCCGACAGCCTTCCGTGCCATCAAACGCGAAGACCCGAAAGGGGAGTACAAACAAAAATACGATCTTTCTTGCCTGCGGGCACTTTACCTAGCGGGGGAACGCGCGGACCCAGACACCATTCACTGGGCCCAAGACTTGCTTGGCGTTCCTGTGATTGATCACTGGTGGCAAACGGAAACGGGCTTTGCCATTGCGGCCAATCCACTGGGCATTGAGGCCCTTCCTATCAAAATAGGAAGCCCATCTGTGGCGATGCCTGGATATGACGTTCAAATCTTGGACGAAGGCGGCAATCAGATGAAACCAAATGAGTTGGGCGCCATTGCGATCAAGCTTCCTTTGCCGCCAGGTACATTACCTACACTTTGGAACGCAGAAGAACGGTTCAAAAAATCATACCTCAACACTTTTCCAGGTTACTATGAAACTGGGGATGCGGGCATGATTGATGAGGATGGCTATCTTTATATTATGGCGCGCACAGATGATGTGATCAACGTTGCAGGTCACCGTCTCTCGACAGGTGCGATGGAAGAGGTGCTTGCCAATCATCCAGATGTTGCCGAATGCGCCGTGATCGGGGTGAGCGATCAACTCAAGGGGCAAATGCCCGTTGGGTTCGTGTGTCTCACCAATGGCGTCAATCGTCCGCATGATGAGATCGTCAAAGAATGCGTAAAAATGATGCGTGATCAAATTGGTCCAGTCGCGGCCTTTAAATTGGCCGTTGTCGTTAACCGTTTGCCCAAAACCCGCTCTGGTAAAATCTTGCGCGCGACGATGGTTAAAATTGCCGATAGCGCTGAGTTCAAGTTACCAGCAACGATTGACGATCCAGCGATCCTTGATGAAATCAAAGAGGCGCTTCAAACAATCGGATATGCCCAATAATTTACAAAGGCCCGCCAAAATGAGCGGGCCTTTTTTAGACGAATTGTTCGCGAATGAGCCGTTCTTCAAGGCCATGTTCAGGATCGAACAAGATACGATGCTCTATGCTATCGCTTGAACAAATATCAACTGCCACCACATCCGGAAAAGATCGACTATCCGCATCCGCCATCATTGGGCGCTTTTCTGGTTCCAAGACCTCAAAGCGCACTTTGGCATGTTTGTGCAACAATGCCCCACGCCATCGACGTGGACGATAGGCATTAAGCGCGGTCAGTGCCAAGACCCCTGCCCCAATCGGCAAAATGGGACCATGCGCGGAATAGTTATAGGCAGTCGATCCCGCAGGAGTGGCCAATAGAACACCATCTGAAACCAATTCTTCCATACGGATTTTGTCATCAATTAAAATGCGCAAACGGGCCGCCTGTGGACCCGCGCGCAGCATGGACACTTCGTTAATTGCCAGAGCCTCATGAACAGACCCATCTTTGCAGGTCGCCGTCATTGACAAAGGGTTGATCACTTCTTCAACAGCGACATCCAAGCGTGCAGGTAAATCAACTTCATTAAAGGAGTTCATCAAAAACCCAACGGTGCCACGATTCATCCCATACACAGGCGCAGGCAGGTGTTGTGTTTGATGCAAGGTTTGCAACATGAATCCATCCCCACCAAGCGCGACAATAAAATCAGCCTGATCAACAGGGGTTTGACCATATCGTTTGATCATAGCGCTTAGGGCATCTTGCGCAGTCTCGGACGGACCCGCAGTAAAGGCTATTTTGTCGCTCATGGTTGGCAAAGTTTCCTAAAGGCTTATCTATGTCACGAAACAAACATAAATTTCACCAAAGCGCCAGAGATGCCGCGCAATTTCAGCGCAGCGTCGCATTCTAGCCTTTTCGACCCGTAAAGTTTCCGATAGGAAATTCCCAACGTTAACCCTTTGACCGGAGTGTCTGACACTATGAGCGCCTCTTCCACCGATTCAGGTTTCTTTACGCAATCTCTTTCTGACCGCGATCCAGAGCTATTTGGCTCGATCACCAAAGAATTGGGACGTCAACGCAATGAAATCGAATTGATTGCATCCGAAAATATCGTCTCCGCCGCCGTCATGGAAGCCCAAGGCAGCGTAATGACCAATAAGTACGCCGAAGGATATCCAGGACGTCGCTATTATGGTGGCTGCCAATATGTTGATATCGCCGAAAACCTCGCGATTGAACGCGCCAAAGAGCTGTTTGATTGCGAATTTGCCAATGTTCAGCCGAACTCTGGCTCACAAGCCAACCAAGGTGTGTTCCAAGCGCTCGTTAAACCGGGCGAGACAATTTTGGGCATGAGCCTTGATGCTGGTGGTCACTTGACCCACGGCGCGGCGCCAAACCAGTCGGGTAAATGGTTCAACGCCGTGCAATACGGTGTGCGCAAACAAGATAACTTGATCGATTATGCCCAAATGCGCGAATTGGCTGTTGAGCATAAACCCAAGCTCATCATCGCTGGTGGGTCCGCGATCCCACGCGTCATTGATTTTGCAAAAATTCGCGAAATTGCGGATGAAGTGGGCGCCTATGTGCTTGCCGATGTGGCGCATTTTGCTGGATTGATTGCGGCGGGTGAATACCCCTCCCCCTTCCCACATTGCCATGTGGCAACCACAACGACGCATAAAACATTGCGCGGCCCACGCGGTGGGATGATCTTGACCAATGACGGTGATTTGGCGAAAAAATTCAACTCTGCCATTTTCCCCGGTATTCAAGGCGGCCCATTGATGCATGTGATTGCGGCAAAAGCCGTGGCCTTTGGCGAGGCACTGCAGCCTGAATTTAAATCCTACATTCAGCAAGTGATCAAAAATGCCCAAGCCTTGTCAGATCAGCTAATCAAAGGTGGCTTGGACACGATCACGCATGGAACAGACACGCATGTTTTGCTCGTTGATTTGCGCCCCAAAGGCGTGAAAGGCAATGCCACGGAAAAAGCGTTGGAACGCGCGCATATCACATGTAACAAAAATGGTGTGCCCTTTGATCCAGAAAAACCAATGGTGACTTCTGGTATCCGCCTCGGGTCCCCTGCGGGCACAACGCGAGGATTTGGCGAGGCTGAGTTCCGCCAGATCGCAGATTGGATCATCGAAGTTGTCGATGGCTTGGCAACCAATGGCGAAGAAGGCAACGCCGCCGTTGAAGCCAAGGTGAAGGCAGAAGTCGAAGCCATGTGCGCCAAATTTCCAATGTATCCAAACCTATAAATTTATAGGCCTATGACACAAGAAAGCCCTCTGACATTCAGGGGGCTTTTTGCGTGGTTAGCGTTGTTCTCAGATCATGAAGCGGTCCTATCGGCCACAAAAAAGGGCAGCCTAAGCTGCCCTCTTAACGTTGCTGGATAATGCCGATTACTTTACCGAAATGCGTCCGTCTTTATACGGTGTGTAAGGCGCGTTCTTGGCAATGAACTCCGCCGTTACATCCGCAAGGTCGGGGCCGTAGTCATAAGCATTTTGGGCCGCGCGGAACATTTTGTAGCCGTCACCGCCGTTGCGGACGTAGTTGTTTGACACAACGCCATAGACCTTGTCTGCATCGATTGGCATTCCTGCCACCATCACGTCACTGATACGGCTACCTGCTTCGGCACTTGGATCAACAGTGAACGTCATGCCTGCGACTTGTGGGAAACGGCCTGCGCCCTCTTCCATTTGGCTCACACCATTTTCAAGCGCTTCGACAATCGTTGCACCAGACACTTGGAATGTAGACAAAGTGTTTTGGAATGGCAAAACCGTAAGGACTTCGCCCATTGTGACGGGGCCTGCGTCGATTGAGGCACGAATACCGCCACCGTTTTGGATCGCAATTTGAATGCCTTGATCTTTGACACGATCCAACATCGCATCGGTGATCAAATTACCCATCGCACATTCCATCGCACGACACTTTTCGCGGACACCAACGATTTCCATGGCTGTTTCGGCAACAACCTTGTTGCGGATTTCATCTAATGGCTTTGCGGCTTCTGCGATACGCGCAACTGTCTGATCGTCTTCGACAACAGCGCCGTCCATGATAATCGGTTCGCCTTTGGCCTCGATGATTTCGCCCGCGCCATTAAACGTCACATTCAGCTCGCCCAAAAACTTGCCATAGGCATAGGCGGATACAAGCGCCGTTGATCCAACCATTGTCGGATAGGGCCCTTCGGCGCGATCCGAAGTGTTTGACAAGAATGTGTTTGAGTGACCACCAACGATCACATCGACCCCAGTCGTTTCTGCGGCAACACGTTTATCAACACCAAAACCAGAGTGTGACAACACGATGATTTTGTTCACGCCTTGCGCTGTGAGGGCATCAACTTCGCCCTGAACTGCGGCGACAGGATCGCTGAATGTGATATTATCACCAGGGGACGCCAATTCATCCGTATCCTCAGGTGTCAAACCGATCATGCCGATTTTCTCGCCACCGCGTTCGATGATCACGGATTTTTTCAAAGCATCCGCCAAGAAGGCTTCTTTTGTGACATCCGCGTTTGACATCAAAACTGGGAAATCGACTGCATCCATAAATCCACGAAGCACCTCTGGCCCGTCATCGAATTCATGGTTTCCAACGGTCATGCCGTCATAGCCCAATTTGTTCATCATTTCCGCGGCCAATGTTCCCTTGTAGTATGTATAGAACAAAGTGCCTTGGAACTGGTCACCGCCATCAACGAGAATCGAATTATTTGATTGCGCACGTGCCTCAGCAACCGCTGTGACCAAACGCGCAGATCCACCAAAGCATTTGCCTTCGGCGTTATCTTCGCTTGAGCAACCGCTGTCATATTTGCTGATTGGTTCAAATCGCGCGTGGAAATCATTGGTGTGCAGAATTGTTAGTGAATAGTCCGCTAGAGCAACGCCACTGGTCAATCCGACCGCGGCAGCTGTCGTCAACAAAAGCTTCTTCATCATTTTCTCCCTCAAGACAATAAAAGCGATCAGACACGAGTCGTGCTGATCTGTCAAAATCTGTTTTTCTCTTTTCACCTCTGAATATATCAGTTTTATGACACTTGACGCCTCATTGCGAAACAGGCACATCACTGCCATGCTGATATATAAAATATTCCGAACCCAAGAATGGGCCACGCTTGAAACTCATGGGGAAACCTTGGGGGCGCCGATTGATGTTCAAGATGGTTATGTCCATTTTTCCACCAAAGATCAGGTGCGTGAAACTGCGGCCAAGCATTTCAACGGCGAAGACGGATTGTTTTTGCTCGCGCTTGACCCCGAGGCACTTGGACCAGAATTGAAATGGGAACCCTCGCGCGGCGGGGCTTTGTTTCCGCATCTTTATCGCGCGCTCACCACCCAAGATGTGCTTTGGGCGCGCCCGCTTCCGCTTGTTGATGGAATGCATGATTTTCCAGAGGATATGACATGAGCTTGATCGAACAAATTGGCCTACGTGCCATGCGCAGCTTTGACCCAGAACAGGCGCATGGATTGGCAATCAAAGCCCTCAAACTTGGGCTTGCTCCTTCCTCAAAGCCTGTCACGTCAGAGCGGCTCAAGACATCCATTGCGGGCATCGACCTTGCGAACCCAATTGGCTTGGCCGCAGGGTTTGACAAAAACGCCGAGGTTCTCGGCCCCCTTGCCAAGTCAGGCTTTGGATTCATCGAAGTCGGGGCCGTGACCCCTCGGGCGCAACCTGGTAATCCCAAGCCACGCTTGTTTCGCCTCACTGAGGATCAAGCGGCGATTAACCGCTTTGGATTTAACAACGAGGGAACGGAAGCCGTTCTTCCCCGTCTTGCCAAACGTCCTAAGACTGCGGTGATTGGCCTAAACCTTGGGGCAAACAAAGATAGCACAGATCGTGCCAAAGATTTCCAAACTGTATTAGCGGAGTGTGGCGCGCATCTTGATTTTGCAACTGTCAATGTGAGCAGCCCAAACACCGAAAAGTTACGTGATTTGCAAGGCAAAGATGCGCTCTTGGCCTTGCTCAACGGTGTCATGGTCACACGCGCCTCCTTGGCAAAGCCTATTCCCGTTTTTCTCAAGATCGCGCCAGACTTGAGTGATGCGGAAATCCAAGATGTCGCCGAAGTCGCCCTTGAAACAGGTATCGACGCCGTCATCACAACCAATACGACCCTGTCCCGAGATGGGCTAAAATCACCCCACAAGGATCAGCTAGGTGGGCTATCTGGTGCCCCTCTGTTTGAGGCATCCACGCGCGTCTTGGCAAAATTGTCAAAGCTCACAGATGCCAAGCTCCCACTCATCGGGGTTGGTGGCGTTTCTAACGCAGAACAGGCCTATGCCAAAATCCTCGCGGGTGCGAGTGCGGTCCAGCTTTATACCGCTTTGGTCTATCATGGGATTTCACTGGGTGCGAAGATTGCGCGCGACTTGGACCGCCTTCTTGAGCGCGACGGCTATTCATCGGTTCAGGATGCTGTCGGTCAAGGGCGCGAAGAGTGGTTATGAGCGTAACCATTTGGCACAACCCCAGATGTTCGAAATCACGTCAAACCCTTGCTCTGTTGCACGAACGCGGGATTGACGTAGAGGTCGTCAAATATTTGGACACACCGCCCAGCCGTGACCAAATTGCAGAGGTGTCGGGCAAATTGAACCGTCCTCTCATCGACATGGTGCGCACCAAAGACGCAGCCTTCAAAGAGCTAAATTTGGCGAGCGATATCGACACGGATGGTTTGCTTGATGCGATGGCCGCGCATCCGCAGATATTGGAACGACCAGTTGTCGTCACTGAGAATGCCGCGCGATTGGGTCGCCCACCTGAGGACGTGTTAGAGCTGTTCTAAGACACACGCGCCTCGATGCGGGGATAGCGGAGGCCCAACGTGACGCCGCGCACCGCGAATGAGATCAAGAGCGATATCCAGAGGCCGTGATTGCCCAAGAGCGGCAGCAAAAGCGCAACAGATATCACATAGATAACCATGCTCAACGCCATCATATTGCGCATGTCGCGCGTTTGGGTTGCCCCGATAAATATCCCATCCAACATCCATGATGCCACGCCCAAAGTTGGTGCAAGGATCATATAGATCAAATAGATCCGCGCCTCTTGGCGCACGGCGTCATCTGTGGCCATGATGTCGATCAAACTGCCGCCAAACAGCGCAAAGCTAACCGAGAGCAAGATCACCATGATCCCTCCCCATTTTGAACAGATCAAGGCGCTTTGACGCAAGAGGGCGCGACTTTTGGCGCCCATCGCTTGACCAACAAGCGCTTCAACGGCGAAGGCAAATCCATCCAGTGCATAGGCTGTGATAAAGAGGAACTGAAGCAAGACTTGGTTCGCCGCCAAGGGCACATCCCCTAGTCCAGAGCCGAGCATCGTAAATGATATGAAAATCACCTGAAGGCAGAGGGTGCGGATCAGGATATCGCTATTGACGCGAAACATTTCCAACAATGGCTCCGCGGCCAAGAGCTTGGCTTTGACCCGCTCAAATTGTCCCATAATCGCGGATTTACAGAACAACAGAGCAATCGCCAGTCCTGAGTATTCGGCAATCACAGTTGCCGCCGCGACCCCTTGGACACCAAAGCCGAGCGACAACACAAACACCAGATCAAGCAAGATATTCAGCCCGTTCATCACGAATTGGATCACAAAAACCGCCCGTGTGCGTTCCTTGGCAATAAGCCACCCATTCGCTCCATAAAGCGCAATCGCAGCAGGCGCGCTCCAAATTCGGATGCTCATGTAGTCGGCGCTTAAGGACTCAACCGTGTCGGAGGCAGGCGCAAATTGAAACGCGATGGCAAAGAGGAGCGTTTGAAAGGCGATCAAACACATACCAGCGACAAGGCCGATCATCAGGACACGCCATAAAATGGCATTGGTTTCGTGCACGTCCTGCGCCCCAATCGCTTGTGCCGCTAATCCTGTGGTTCCCATGCGTAGGAACCCAAAAAACCAATAAAACGCGGATAGGATAACCGCACCCAAGCCAACCGCACCAATCGGAGCCGCCTGCCCCAACTGCCCGACCACAGCCGTATCAACCGCCCCCAATATGGGAACAGTCGCATTAGAGAGGACAATGGGAATTGCGATGGCTAGGACACGGCGATCTGTAAGGGTGCTCATTGGCTTAGCTGCGCTCTGGCATCAAAAAGTGACCTGTTGCTTGGGCAAAGAGGCGGGATTTGTTATCTTGCCATGCTTCGACATGAACAGAGGCATAGCGACGACCAGAGCGATTGACCCGCGCCCGAGCATAGGCATCGCGCGGCAAACCAGAGCGCAGATAATCCACGGAAAAATCAATGGTTTTGGGCAATGTGATTGCCTGACCAGACGTCAAATCATCCACTGAGATTTCACCTGTTTCCACGTCACCCCAAAGACCGCTCCAACTAAGTTCAATAATTGCGCTAATTTCCAAGAATGCGGCGACCGCACCGCCATGCAAGGCCGGCAACATAGGGTTGCCAACCAGAACTTCTTTATAAGGCATAATTGCTGTCAGCTCATCACCGCGACGTTCAAATTCCACACCCAGAAATTGCACATAGGGCAAAGAGGCGACCAAAGCGGATAAGGCTGCATCACGGCGTTCTTTGATGACTTGAACAGGTTCGGGTTGCTTATAAGTCATGCCTCATTTCCCCCTGTCACAAATGTCCCTGTCGCCGTTGCAACAGGTTTATCGTCATTGTCATCCAAGGCAACAGCCCGCACAAAAGCCACCGATCGGGTCACGTTATAACAGGTCGCTTTGGCGCGGATACGTTGGTTGGGTGCCGCAGGGCGCATGTAATCAACACGCAAATCCAATGTCGCGGTCATTCCTGTTTGATCAGGGTGGCTAACGACGGCAAGGCCACAACAGGTATCGAGCAAGGCGAAGACAGCCCCACCATGAATAACTCCAGTTTTGGGATCCCCGATGAAGCGTTCATCATATGCCATGCTCATCGTAGCATGTCCCTCGCCTGCATCATCCACTTGCATTCCCAAAGCCTTTGAGTGCGGGATGGATTCAAAAAATGTTTGGGCAAGTTCTAGTTTTGAGTCAGCCATAGAAACCTCTTTCGTTGCCTTTACTATGCTCAAGTTTCACAAAAAACCTCAAGCCCCCTGTTGCCCTTTGATAGTGTTCGTCCTAGTTTCGGATCAGGAGACGAATTCCATGTCTAACACTCGATTATCTTTCAAAGAAATGTGCGCGAAGTTCGACGTAACGCCTCGTACCCTGCGATATTATGAATATATTGAGCTTTTACAGCCTGACCGCGAAGGGCGATCACGGTTTTACGGGTCCAAAGAATGTGCGCGAATGACGCTTATTCTGAGGGGTCGTAAATTTGGGTTTCAGCTAGAAGAACTGCGCCAATGGCTCTTGATCTATGAACAAGACGGAACCAGCGCGCAAATGAACGTCTTTTTGGAAATGGCCGATCGCAAGCTTGCCGAATTGAAGGAACAGCAAGTCCAACTCGCGCAAACCATTGATGAATTAGAAGATTTACGCAGTGTGACCGAAAAATTGGCCTCAGCGCACACCGTCTGACGTTACGTTACGTTGACGTTAACTGTAGACTACGTCAACTTCATACCTATATAGTTAGTCCAAAGCTGAGTCGAAATTTAATCGTTGGAGGCCAAGGATGAATGATTTGCTGACTATTCGCGAAATGTGTGAAGAGTTCGATGTCACGCCACGCACTCTTCGTTTTTACGAAGCTAAGGAATTACTCTTTCCAATTCGTGAGGGCCAAAAGCGGCTCTTTACCAAACGAGATCGCGGGCGTCTAAAATTGATCCTCCGTGGCAAACGATTTGGGTTTTCCCTCGAAGAAATTCGACAGCTTCTTGATATGTATGGGATCGGCGATCAACAGGCGACCCAGTACAAGCGCACCTATGAATTGGCCAATGAACGGCTTCAAGACATGGAACAACAACGCGCCGAACTTGACGTCGCCATCACGGAACTCCGCGAACAAATTAAGTGGGGCGAAGATTTGATGGCCTCTAAAAACATCGACTTCAATTCAGACAACTAGGGTAACACAATGCCAAGCTATCACGCACCTAAGCAAGATTTAGAATTTGTCCTAAATGATGTTTTGAATGCATCGCAATCGGACATTCCCGGATACGATCAAATGGACCGTGACCTTGTGTCTGCCATTTTGGAAGAAGCTGGAAAGATCGCAACAGATGTCCTCGCCCCATTAAACCCTGTGGGTGACACAGAAGGCTGTGTTCTGGAAAACGGTGTGGTTCGCACACCAAAGGGGTTCAAAGAGGCCTTCGAACAGATGAAAGAAGGCGGCTGGACGGCGCTTGATTGTGATCCAGAGTATGGTGGACAAGGCATGCCCTATTTGATGGGCACGGCTGTTGGCGAAATCTTTGTGTCGGCAAACATGGCCTTCAACATGTATCAAGGCCTCACACATGGCGCCTACTCCGCGATCCATGTGCATGGCACGGATGAGCAAAAAGCAACCTATCTGCCGAAAATGGTGTCTTGTGAATGGACAGGCACGATGAACCTAACCGAACCACATTGCGGAACGGATTTGGGGTTAATGCGCACCAAAGCGGTTCCTCAAGAGGACGGCAGCTATCACATCACAGGCCAGAAAATATTCATCTCCGCAGGTGAGCATGACATGGCAGAAAACATCATTCACTTGGTGCTTGCGAAAATTCCGGGCGGACCAGATGGCATCAAAGGCGTGTCCTTGTTCATCGTTCCGAAATTCAACGTCAATGACGACGGCAGCCTTGGGTCCCGCAATCCAGTCAGCGTCGGCAAGATTGAAGAAAAAATGGGCATCCACGGTAATGCGACCTGTGTGATGAACTACGATGGCGCTACTGGATACCTCTTGGGCGACGAACATAAAGGCATGCGCGCTATGTTCACCATGATGAACGAAGCGCGCCTTGGTGTGGGACTTCAGGGCTATGCTCAAGCAGAAGCGGCCTATCAAAATGCCGTCATCTACGCCAAGGATCGTTTGCAAGGTCGCGACGTTAAGGGCGCGCAAAACCCAGAGGGACCAGCCGATCCATTGATCGTGCACCCAGATATCCGCCGCAGCTTGATGGATCAAAAGAGCTTTGTCGAAGGGGCGCGCGCCTTTACGCTTTGGGGGGCGAACCTCATTGATCGCGCGCATAAATCCAATGACGCGCAGGCGGACGGCCTCATTAGTTTGCTGACCCCTGTGATCAAAGGGTTCCAAACCGACAAAGGCTTCGACATGTGTGTCCAAGCCCAGCAAGTCTATGGCGGACATGGCTATATCGAAGAATGGGGTATGTCCCAGTTTGCCCGCGATGCTCGGATTGCTATGATCTATGAAGGCGCAAATGGCATTCAAGCGCTTGACCTCGTTGGCCGAAAACTAGCACAAGACGGCGGCAAACATGTCATGGCATTTTTCGACATGATCAAAAGCTTTATTGCCGAAAACAAAGGGCAAGATGACGCCTATGACGCCGATTTCCTTGAGCCGCTGAAAGCCGCCAGCAAGGATGTACAGGCTGCGGCAATGTATTTCATGCAAAGCGGCATGAAAGATCCCAACAATGCGTTGGCTGGATCCTATGATTTCATGCATCTCTTTGGACACACATGTTTTGGCTACATGTGGGCCTTGATGGGCAAAGCGGCGCGTGAAAAACTGACGTCAGGTGACGTAGATGGTGACGCGGCGTTTTACGAGACAAAATTGGCCACGGGTCGCTATTATATGAAGCGTCAATTGCCGGCAACCGCGATGCATCTTGCACGCATTCAATCTGGTGCGGATCCCGTTATGTCGTTGGCTGCAGAGCAATTCTAAAATAGATAATCGGGGGGTCTATCCCCCCCATTTATTTGGGAGACCGACATGGACATAAAACGATCACCATGGATGACTGATGAGCATCACATGCTCGCCGAAATGACAGCGAAGTTCATCACCGAAGAATGGTCACCGCATTATGAACGCTGGCGTAAGCAAGGTCAGATGGACCGCGACACTTGGCAACAAGCTGGTGAATTGGGCCTCTTATGTCCATCCATCCCAGAAGAATACGGCGGAGTCGGTGGTGATTTCGGGCATGAGGCTGTTATCCTCATGGAAGGCAGCCGCGCAAACCTTGCAAGCTGGGGGCACGGCATTCACTCTGGTATCGTTGCCCATTATGTTTTGGCCTATGGAACAGAAGATCAAAAGAAACGCTGGTTGCCCAAAATGGTGTCGGGTGAATTGGTCGGCGCTTTGGCAATGACAGAACCTTCAACTGGTTCCGACGTTCAAGCCATCAAAACCCGCGCCGTGAAAGAAGGGAATTCCTACCGCCTGACGGGGCAGAAAACCTTTATCACCAATGGACAACACGCCAATCTCATTTTGGTCGCCGCGAAAACAGACCCGAGCTTGGGCTCCAAAGGAGTGTCTCTTGTGGCTGTGGAAACGGATACCGCGGATGGGTTCGCACGCGGGCGCAACCTTGAAAAAATCGGTGCGCATGCCGCGGATACGTCTGAGTTGTTCTTTGATAATGTCGAAGTCCCCCCTGAAAACATCTTAGGTGGTGGCGAAGGCCAAGGGTTTTATCAAATGATGCAGCAGCTCCCCCAAGAGCGGCTCATCATAGGCTGTGGCGCGGTTGGCGCAATGGAAGGGGCCGTCGAGCGCACGATTGAGTATTGTAATGATCGTCAAGCCTTTGGCGGACCGATCATGCAATTTCAAAACACACGGTTTAAATTGGCCGAAGCTCAGACAAAAACAACTGTCGCACGGGCGTTTTTGGATGCCTGTATCGAGGAACACCTGCGCGGTGAGCTGAGCGTTGAAAAGGCCGCTATGTCGAAATACTGGCTCACAGATACGCAAGGCGAGGTACTAGATGAATGCCTTCAGCTTCATGGTGGCTATGGGTTCATGCAAGAATATGCGATTGCCGAAATGTGGACTGATGCACGGGTTCAGCGCATTTATGGCGGAACCAATGAAATCATGAAGGAATTGATTTCACGGGCTTTTGTAAAGAAATAAAACATCGACCCCTTGCCGATGGCGGATGCCTCCGGCGGGGATATATTGAAAAAGAAGAAGCCGATACGGTTTGGGAGCGGATATGACGATCAAATTACATTGTTTTGGCGAAAGCGGGAATGCCTATAAGGCAGCTTTGGCCTTGGAGCTTTCGGGCTTGGAATGGGACGCCGTTTATGTGGACTTCTTCAATGGGGAAACCCGCACAGAGGCTTATCGCAGTGATATCAATGAGATGGGCGAAGTTCCTGTAATGATTGATGGGGATATTCATCTCACGCAATCGGGTGTGATCCAGTCCTATGTGACGGAAAAGACAGGCAAGTTTGGCGGCACAACCCGTGCAGAAGAGCGCGATGTGTTGCGCTGGGTTCTTTGGGATAATCACAAGCTCAGCTCACAAGCCGGCATGACGCGGTTTTTGATGAACTTTTTACCAGAAGATAAGCGCCCGCAAGACGCCATCAAATTTGTGCAGGGTCGATTGACCGCTGCCTATGGGGTGTTGGACGCGCATTTAAAAGATCGTGATTGGATTGTTGGCGACGGGATTACCAATGCAGATTTAAGCTGCTGTGGGTATTTGTACTATCCCGAGCCATTTGGATTTGATCGCACAGAGTGGCCAAATATTGATGCTTGGCTTGAGAGACTATCCAACGTGGATGGGTGGAAACACCCGTATGATTTGATGCCCGGCAGCCCCGCTGATCGCGCGTAAGGAGAGAGACATGGAAGACGTATATATTTATGATGCTGTTCGCACACCTCGTGGTAAGGGGCGCAAAGATGGGTCATTGCATGAAGTCAGTGCTTTGGGATTGTCCAAGACAGTCCTAAACGCTTTGGCCGCGCGCAATGGGCTTGAAGGTCATGCCGTTGAGGATGTTGTTTGGGGCAATGTGACCCAAGTAGCAGAACAAGGGGCGTGTTTGGCGCGTACTGCTGTTATTGCCTCTGATTTGGATGAAAGTATTCCAGGTCTGGCGATCAATAGATTCTGTGCATCTGGTCTTGAAGCGGTCAATTTGGCCGCCAATCAAATCCGTGGTGGTGCCGGAATGGGCTATATCGCAGGCGGCGTTGAAAGCATGAGCCGTGTTCCCATGATGAGCGATGGCGGTGCTTTGGCTGTTGATCCCTCTTTTGCGATGGAGCATTATTTTGTGCCCCAAGGGATCAGTGCGGATATCATTGCAACCGAATACGGCTACACCCGTGATGACGCCGACGCCATGGCCGTCGAAAGCCAAAAGCGCGCCAAGGCCGCATGGGATGATAACCGATTTGAGCGCTCTATCGTTCCAGTTAAGGATGTGAATGGTCTCACGATTTTGGACTATGACGAATTCATTCGCCCAAGCACGGATATGCAATCTTTGGGGGCGTTGAAGCCATCATTCAAAGAGCAAGGCGAGGTTATGCCGGGCTTTGATGCGGTTGCCTTGATGAAATACCCACATCTTGAGCGGATCGAGCATATTCACCATGCGGGCAACAGCTCTGGTATTGTTGATGGGTCTGCTGGCATGTTGCTGGGTAACAAAGAGTTCGGCGAAAAATGGGGGCTCACGCCACGGGCGCGGATCAAGGGGACGGCAAAAATTGGCACCGATCCAACCATCATGCTTACTGGGCCCGTGCCTGTTACAGAGAAAATCCTAGCCGATACAGGCATGAGCATCAGCGACATCGACTTGTTCGAAGTGAATGAAGCCTTTGCCGCCGTGGTTATGCGTTTTGAAGAAGCCTTTAATGTGGATCACGCGAACGTCAACGTAAATGGCGGATCGATTGCGATGGGTCATCCCTTGGGGGCAACTGGCGCGATGATCTTGGGCGCGTTGCTTGATGAGCTGGAACGCTCAGGCAAGGGAACAGGCTTAGCCACGCTTTGCATCGGCTCTGGCATGGGTGCCGCCACAATTATTGAACGCGTTTGAGGTGAAAACAATGACTGATTTTACGATGATCACAGACGCAGACGGCGTCGCAACACTGACTTGGGATTGCGAAGGCAAATCCATGAACGTCCTCAGCTTGGCAGCCCTGCTGCATCTGGACCAGTTGATTGATCAAGCTCTGGCAGATGACGCCATCAAAGGGATCATCATCACCAGTGGCAAGAAAGACTTTGCCGCAGGGATGGATTTAAATGTGCTTGCAAAAATGCGCGATGATGCCGGGGAAAACCCCGCACAGGGTTTGTTTGATGGCATCATGTCCTTCCACCAAATCCTACGCAAAATCGAACGCGCGGGCATGGATCCTAAAACGAACAAAGGTGGTAAACCGATTGCCTCCGTTCTTCCAGGGACGGCGCTCGGGATTGGGTTGGAATTGCCTCTTTCGACGCATCGAATTTTTGCCGCAAATAATGCCAAGGCTAAAATTGGCCTGCCTGAAATCTTGGTCGGCATTTTCCCAGGGGCGGGTGGCACAACACGTTTGACCCGCAAGCTCGGTGCGATGGCGGCGGCGCCCTATTTGTTAGAGGGCAAAACCCTCGCACCGGCGAAGGCGAAATCAGCGGGCATCATCGACGAAGTCAGCGATGATCCAATGGCGGACGCGCGTGCTTGGGTCTTGTCTGCGACGGATGCGGATCTGGTGAAACCGTGGGATGCCAAGGGATATAAGATGCCCGGTGGCGCACCCTATCATCCAGCTGGGTTCATGACCTTTGTTGGGGCCTCTGCAATGATCAACGGCAAAACACAAGGAGCCTTTCCAGCGGCCAAAGCCTTGTTAAGTGCGGTTTATGAGGGCGCATTGGTTCCCTTTGACACAGCCCTCAAGATTGAGGCGCGTTGGTTTACCAATGTGTTGTTGAACCCCTCCTCAAGCGCGATGATCCAATCCTTGTTCATCAACAAGGGTGCATTGGAAAAAGGGGCCGTACGTCCCAAAGATATTCCAGATCAAACAGTAAAAACCGTTGGTGTTTTGGGTGCTGGCATGATGGGGGCGGGCATTGCGCTTGTCTCTGCGATGGCAGGCATCAAAGTGGTGCTCTTGGATCAAGACCAAGCCGCCGCAGATCGGGGCAAGGCCTATACTGAAACCTATATGGACAAGGGCATCAAACGCGGCAAAGCCACGGTTGAGAAAAAAGAAGCGGCGCTGAACTTGATCACGGCCACCACCGATTATTCCGCTCTTTCAGAAGCGGACCTCATAATCGAAGCTGTCTTTGAGGATCCCAAGATTAAAGCCGACGTGACCAAAGCCGTCGAAGCGGTCATTCCTGAGGATTGTATCTTTGCCTCGAACACATCGACTTTGCCGATCTCAGACTTGGCCAAGGCGTCCTCTCGTCCTGAGCAATTCATCGGGATCCACTTCTTTAGTCCTGTTGAGAAAATGCTTTTGGTGGAAATCATCAAGGGCAAAGAAACGGGGGATCGCGCTGTTGCTAAGGCCTTGGATTATGTCCGTCAAATCCGCAAAACACCAATCGTTGTGAATGACGCGCGTTTCTTTTATGCGAACCGCTGCATTATTCCTTACATCAACGAAGGCATCCGTATGGTCGCCGAGGGTGTTGCACCATCCTTGATCGACAATGCCGCGCGTCAAATGGGATTTCCTGTGGGGCCGTTGCAATTGGTTGATGAGACCTCGATTGACCTAGGTGCCAAGATCGCGCGTGCAACAAAGGCCGCAATGGGGGATGCCTATCCTGATAGTGCCGTTGATGAAGTGATCTTCTGGATGGAAGGCCAAGGCCGTCTTGGTCGCAAATCGAACGCGGGCTTCTTTGACTACGACGAAAAAGGCAAGCGTTTGGGATATTGGGAGGGTCTGGGCGATCAATACCCACGCCTTGACGAGCAACCTTCCTTGATCGACGTGCAACATCGTTTGATGTTTGTACAAACCCTAGAGGCCGTGCGCGCCCTCGAAGAAGGGGTCTTGATGGATATCCGCGAAGGGGACGTAGGCGCCATTCTTGGATGGGGCTTTGCCCCTGCGACAGGTGGACCGCTTAGCTGGTTTGATATGCTTGGTTCTGCTTATGCCGCAGAGCGCTGTGATCAATTGCAAGAGGCCCATGGGGATCGCTTTGCCTGCCCAGATCTCTTGCGCGACATGGCGGCCAAAGGTCAGTCTTTCTATGGACGCTTTGGCGCGAACAAAGACGCCGCTTAAACTTTATGACTGGCGGCGGGTTATCCGTCGCCAGATCATTGCAAGCAAAACCCCGACTGCGGCCCCAAGATAGCTTCCATTGTGCATGGACCCTGCCGCGTGAAAGGTATCTCTGTTCACGACGGACGATGGGACATAATAGCCATCATAGTTTGAGACAAACTGATCATAGACCAGCGCGCCAATGATTGACGTTGCAAGGACAATAAAAATTGCCTGACGAAACATGCGCGGGATGTCTTGGATACGCCCCAAGATCAACACAGGTAATCCCACGATCACCCCAATAATCAACCCCATCCACCAGCTCGCCAAGATACCGACATAAGCGGCCAAGATGCGCGGTGCGATATCAAATTCGCTTAGCCCAAATTGGAAAAATTTGAATTTGGTAAAATACTCGTCTGATAGAGTAAACGACACCTGATTGTGCAAAGCTCCAAAGAGTGCTGCGATACAACAGGACACAGCAAGCCAAACCATAAACAAACCAACTTTTTTAACCGCCGTGATCAAAACCTATAGCCAAACTTTTCAATGTCTTCTTGAAAGATGTTAGAGACAAGCTGTGCTAGTTCATCAGAGTAATAGCTATGATATTCACTCTTGCGGGATGATTTGTTTTCTTGGGCAATTTCAAGGGAAAATCCCAAATGATCCTCAAGCTTGGCTAAATCTTCGCCCAAATGTTCGAGGCGAATGTACAAGTCGCATTTTTCACGACCCGTAGCATCCGTCATGTAATAGCGCGCAGGTGTTGCCTTGAATGAGGCAATCACCGCAGGGAGGCCTAGAAAGGTTGCAAAGTCGTGCTCTTTGGCAAGCTTTACAAAGACATTGTTAAAGGATTGGTCCTGAAGCCAATGATAATAGCTCACCAAGCGATCCCAAGGATTGCGCACCATAGTAAAGACGAACATGTCGTCAATCTCTTGCGGTGACACCAATCCATCTATGTCGCGTAAGGTCGAGTGTTTCCATAGCCGCCCTTTGGTTTCGATGTCTTGGACTTTGCGGCGACGCTTCTTGGCCTTGGGTGTATCCCCGACCATGATATCATCTGCCATTGCGCGATCCTCTAAGGCAAGCGCCATAGATGTCCCGCCTGTTTTGGGGATATGGATAAAAATATACTTACGGCCACGCGAAACGATCATGGCGATATTTAGCCTGAGCGCGTCGTAGAACGCAATGCAATGATCATGCCTGCTGCCGCAACCAGCACGATCCCGACCATTTGCAGACCCGTTACCGTTTGTCCAAACAGGAACCAAGCAAACACAGGCCCAAAGATAAAGACCGAATATTCCAACACAGAGACATAAGAGGCCTCACCAAGTTGATAGGCACGGATTAAAAACCCAACGCCAATCACCGAGCCAAAGGCCTGTAAAACAATAAGGTGAAACACTTGATCCAAGGGCCACACCCATAGTCGCGTCATAAACCCATCAGTGCCTGCGACGCTCGGTATATCCATATAGCCGACAACTCCCAAAGCAATCGCTCCAATGAGCGCTTGAAAGATCAACATAACGATCAACATCGACAGCGTGCTTTCCTCTTCGCATAACTCGCGCGTCGCAACGGCCCCCATCGCATAGAGCAGCCCCCCGAAAACAGGGAGCAAGTTGATCAAAGAGAAATCTGAAAGCCCCGTATCAAGGACCAACAAGATCCCCACAAACCCCAAAACAACGGCGAAAATGCGGATCTTGCCAACAGGGTTTTTCAAAATAAAGGCCGTGATCAAGAGGATAAAGATCGGAGATGTGAACAGTCCCGCAAGCGCTTGGGCGATCGACATGAACGCCAGAGCCCCGAAATAGAAAATCATCGCCAGAGCGATTAACCCAGATCGAATAGACACCGCCCACAGCCGCTTTGGCCAGATTGTTCCGAAACCGACGAGAGAGGCCAGCATGACCAAAGGCACCGCCATAGAGGCGCGAATGATTTGAAACTGCCATAGGCTGGCTTGGCCTGCGATAATGACAATGTAGTTGTCGATGAAACCAATGATCAACATCGCCAAAACCATGGAAAATGCTGCTCTTTGTCCGTTTATTGTCATTGAGTGTCTCATTGGACTTTTCTTTCCCTGAATACTCGCTTTAATCTAGCAAAAAACCGACATGGGTTAATTTAATTGGGAGGACTGTTATGGGTTGGATGATGGATGAGACGGGCTTGGATAAAACGGCTGCAAACTATGTGGCTTTGACGCCGCTGTCGCACCTGCGGCGCGCGTCAACTGTGTTTGCGGAAAAAACGGCTGTCGTTTATGGCACACACCGCGTGACCTACCGCGAATATTATCAGCGTTGCTCGCAATTGGCCTCTGCTTTGACGGCTTTGGGCGTTCAATCTGGTGATGTCGTAGCGACCTTGATCCCGAACCTCCCGGCCCAAGCCGAGGCGCATTTTGGCGTTCCTGCCTGCGGTGCTGTGTTGAACACAATTAATACGCGCCTTGACGTGGATACCGTGTCCTACATCTTCGAACACGGAAGCGCCAAAGTGGTCTTGGTTGATACCCAATTCCTGGACCTCGCAGAAGCCGCCGTCAGCGCGATGACAACCCCTGCCCCCATTTTGATCGAAGTGCCTGATCCCCAAGCGGGATATGACGCAACAGGCCGTCATCAAACCTATGAGGATCTGTTGAAAACAGGCGATCCCAGCTTTGATTGGGTGATGCCACAGGATGAGTGGGAAAGCGTCTCTCTGAACTATACCTCAGGGACCACAGGCCGCCCCAAGGGCGTCGTGTGCCATCACCGTGGTGCCTATCTTATGACGATGGGAACGGTTATTTCTTGGCGTATGCAGCTCAATCCTGTGTTCATGGCCATTGTTCCGCTGTTCCATTGTAACGGGTGGAATCACACATGGATGATGCCTGTGGTAGGGGGCAAATTGGTTTGCTGTCGCGACATCACAGCCAAAGCAATCTATTCCGCCATCGCAGATGAGGGCGTCCAATATTTTGGCGGCGCTCCGATTGTTTTGAACATGTTGGTGAATGCAACCGATGAAGATCGCCGTGACTTTGATCATACCGTCGAAGTCTTTACCGCAGGTGCGCCCCCTGCCCCTGCGACTTTGGCCAAGATTGAAAAGCTCGGGTTTAATGTCACCCAAGTGTATGGGCTGACGGAAACCTATGGGCATGTGACAGAATGCTATTGGGATGCGGATCGTTGGGGTGACTTGGACACGGACGCGCGTGCGTCAATCAAAGCACGCCAAGGTGTCGCCTTCCCCATGATGGAACACATCACGGTTATGGACGCCGATATGACGCAAGTGCCAATGGACGGCACGACCCAAGGTGAAATTATGATCCGCGGAAATTCCGTGATGAAAGGTTATCTTAAAAACCCAGAGGCCACAGAAGAGGCCTTTGCGGGCGGGTATTTCCATTCAGGCGATATCGCAGTCCAGCACGATGATGGCTATATTCAAATCGCAGATCGCGCCAAGGATATCATCATTTCAGGGGGCGAAAACATCAGCTCGGTTGAAGTCGAAGGCACGCTTATGGCGCACCCATCCGTGTCGCTCTGTGCCGTGGTTGCAAAGCCTGATGAGAAATGGGGCGAAGTGCCCTGTGCCTTTGTTGAACTGCTCGACGGTGCAATGGCGGATGAGGCCGAACTGATTGCCTTTGCGCGGACCAAGCTCGCTGGGTTCAAGACACCCAAGAAAATCATTTTCCAAGAGCTTCCTAAAACCTCGACAGGCAAAATCCAAAAATTTGAATTGCGTAAACAGGTAAAAAACGGCTGATGACATTGTCTGATCGTCCGTCCTTATGTTAAGCTCTGTCTACAAGAATAGGCAGAGCAGCCACATTACATGACAGCACTGAGCAAATATGAACGGCTTGAGGCCACTGGCCTATGGCGCCAATCCGAAGAGGATCAGCGCCGCAATGTCATCGTGTCGTTTGGGGATGCGAGCTTGATCATCAAAAGCACGAATGATCTGGTCCTGTCACACTGGTCTTTGGCGGCCCTCTTTCGAGCCAACCCAGGGAAATTTCCAGCGATCTTTCATCCTGATGGGGACGATAACGAAACCCTAGAAATCCCTGAAAGCGAAACCGAAATGCTTGAGGCATTGGATCGCATTCTCACCCTTATCCACAAAAAGCGCCCAAAACCTGGACGCTTGCGCGGTGTCACGCTATTGTCGATTTCTGCGGCAGTCTTGGCTTTGGGTGTCTTTTGGTTGCCAAGCGCGCTTCGGTCTTATGCGGTGAACGTTGTTCCAGACATCAAACGCCAAGAAATCGGTTTGGCGCTGTTGACTGAAATTGGCACGATCACGGGAAAGCCATGTCGATCGAGCTTGGCCGACCCAGCCTTGCAAGCCATCAGTAAACGTCTCACAGGGGCGCGTGATAAAATTAAAATCATGCCTTCCGTCTTGAATAGCACTGTGTCCATTCCCGGCGGCTTTGTCTTGGCCAGTCATACATTGGTTGAAGACTTCGAAGACCCAGATGTCCTCTCAGGATTTGTATTGGCCGAACAACTTAGAGCCTCAGGAATGGATCCCCTTGATCGGCTTCTCCAACATGCAGGCATTCGCACAACATTCGGGTTGTTAACGACAGGGGACATCTCCTCAGACACCCTAAATGCCTATGCAAAAGATTTGCTCAAAACGAGTCCTGAAAAAGTGGATATTGACGCTTTGATAGACCAGTTTGCCCAAGCTAACATTCGCGCGACACCCTTTGCCTATGCGATTGATATCACTGGGGAAACAACGCTCCCCTTGCTCGAAGCGGATACGCTCCGCACAGGGCCGTCTGACCCCTCCCTCCTTGACGGAGATTGGATCAGGCTTCAGGGGATTTGCGGCGGATAAACTTAGCGCGCGAATGCGTCAGAGAACCCAGCGCCCCGCGCCTTGCTCAAGGCTGATTTCACGGCAGAGCGTGAACTAAACGGGCCCGCCATTACAACGGTATATGATTTTCCAGAGTGGGAAATTTTCTGTGTCCGCACAGGCAGGCCGAGACGTTTCAGCCGCGCAGATGTCTCGGTCGCGTTGGAGGCAACACCAAATGTCCCAACCTGTACATATTTTGCGCCCGAGCTCACCTTTGGAGCAGCCTTCGTTGATGCCACACGACGCTGTGTCGTTGCCTTTTGCGACGTTGCCATATTGCGCTTCACAGAGGCCGTTGCTTGCTTGGGCACCAAAAAGATTGCGCCATCCGCACGTGCAACGATGTCTAATTTGTCAGGAGCTGCTAAGTACGTTTGTTGCTGAGTAATGTCGGTAAACGGGTACATCAGCTTGCTAAAATTGCGCGTCACATCTTGGCCAGTTGGAACGTGAATAAGCTGACGGGGAACCGTTCTGGTCCACATCAGATCCGTTGCTTGGATCCCTTTTGCCGATTGGACAGCGCGTTTGACATTCAAACGGTCATCGTTCCACGCGTTCCGATATCCTTTCGGAACCGACACCTTTGGATTAGCGGGTCGGACCACTTGCGCTGTCGGAGCAACGGCAACAGGTTGCGCCGCTTGTTTGCGAGCAACTTTGGGAGCCGCAGCCACTGGGGCCGTCACAGTCGATGCCACAGTCCGAACAGGAGCAGATTTCGCAACAACCTTTGGCGCGGGTTTTGGTGTGACTACAGGTTTTGGTGCAGGTTGTACGGCGGCAACTTGGCGGGTTTGGGTTTTGGCAAAGCTCGGTTTGTAACCACAGACCACTTGTTTCTGGCGTGTCACACAAGGAACCCAATTCACGATACCTCCGCGACCTGCGCGGATGTAAACACAGCCTTTACTGTCCACAAATTGGGTGCCGGTAAAGCCAGAAGGCGGTAATTCCGCAGGCCCAGAATCGCGTGCAAGAGTGGCCGCCGAAATTGGAGCCGATAACATGATACCTATTAAAAACGGTGCAGCAAATTTTTTCATTTTTATGTCTGTCCCCACAGATTTATAGTACCATGCCCCAAATCTATGGGTTAGTAAAGCAGACTTTAGCTTATTTTGTGCCGAACATTCGGTCCCCCGCATCCCCAAGCCCAGGCATAATGTATCCTTTTTCGTTCAATTGACGATCAAGCGAGGCGGTCACGATTGGCACATCAGGATGCGCCTCTTTCATTCGGGCCACACCTTCGGGAGCGGCGAGCAAGCAGAGGAACAGAATATTCTTGGCCCCTGCATTTTTCAGCATATCAATCGCGGCGACTGACGAATTCCCAGTGGCCAACATAGGATCAACTGCAATTGTAACACGGCTGCCGATTTCTTCGGGAACTTTGAAATAATATTCAACGGGTTCAAGCGTTTCTTCGTCCCGATAAAGCCCCACAAAGCCAACACGCGCCGATGGGACAAGCTCAAGCACCCCATCAAGCATCCCATTCCCCGCGCGCAAAATCGACACCAACGCTAATTTTTTGCCATCTAAAACAGGCGCCTGCATCGCTTCAATCGGCGTTTGAATTTCTCGCGTGCCCATCGGCAATTCACGGGTCACTTCATACGCCAAGAGCTGGCTTATTTCGCGCAACAAGCGGCGGAATTCGGATGTTGGCGTATCTTGGTTCCGCATCAGCGTAAGCTTGTGTTGAACCAAAGGGTGATCCACAACAGTGAGGTGCTGCATCAAAATTCCTCCAATTTTGTTCGTAGTTTGGCTTTGATTGCATCATCGCAAAAAGCCGCGTTTATTGCATCGTGATTGATGGCCTTGAAATCATCCTCTGTCCAACCAAAGACACTAGCTAAATCTTCGTATTCCTTGGTCAGTGTTGTGTGGAAAAAGGGCGGATCATCTGTTGAAATGCTCACCTTAACCCCTTGATCACGCAGAGCTTGTATCGGGTGGCTCTCCAAGCTCGGACAGGCCTCTAGGAACACATTGGACCCTGGGCAGACTTCCAACATGATTTGGCGCGCTTTGACCTCTTCGACGAGGTTCTGATCCTCGATCACTTGAAATCCATGACCCAAGCGTTCGACGTTGAGGTCAAATACTGCTTGGCGCACGCTTTCGGCACCACCCCATTCGCCCGCATGTGTCGTCAATTTCAATTTCGCCTCACGCGCCATGTCGAAGGCATAAGCGAAATCGCCTTGAGTGCCCATGCTTTCATCGCCGCCCATGCCGAACCCAACGATATAATCGCCAGCAGTTTCGGCCGCGCATTTGGCCGCTGCTTTCGCTTTATCGGGGCCAAAGTGGCGGATACATGTCACAATTCCCGTTGACAAAATCCCATGGTCTCGCTCTGCATCTGAGGCCGCTTGTTGCATCGCAGCAAGGTATTCGCGCCACGCGCCAAGGTCCGAGCCACCGCAGAAATCAGGGGAAATAAAGCTTTCGACATAGATCGCGCCATGTTCGGCGCAATTGGCCAAAATCTCTGTTGTAAGTCGTTGGAAGTCTTCAGGGGACGTCAAGACCGAGCAAGCCGCCTCATATACACTTAAAAAATGGGCAAAATTTTCATATTTATAGCCGCCTTCGGCATCAAAGATACCAGAGAGATCCACCTTTTTCTCATGTGCAAGTTGGCGAATGAAATTTGGCGGCGCCGCACCCTCATGATGAAGGTGCAGCTCAATCTTAGGAAGCTGTTGAAAATTCATAAAAAATTACGTCCTTCTGATTGAGGTGTGACGCCGAGATAGGCCGCGATAGTCGTAGCGATATCGCCAAATTGGATGTGTCCAAAACTACGAGCATCCACACCGTAACACAAGACAGGAACGCGCTCGCGGGTATGATCCCCCCCGACCCAAGTGGGGTCATTTCCGTGATCTGCAGTGATAATCATGAAATCACCCTCTTTGAGGGCCGCAAGCGCCTCGGCAACTACCGTATCAAACCATTCTAATGCTTTCGCATAGCCAGAAACATCCCTGCGGTGCCCATAGAGGCTATCGAATTCGACAAAATTGGCGAAAACCAATGCATTATCAGGTGCTGTTGAGATTTGACTCAAAAGATGGTTACCAAGTTCTAAATCCGTCCCCGTCACGACTTGATCAATCCCTTGCATCGAAAAGATATCCCCAATTTTTCCAATACCGACAACAGGATAGCCTGCAGATTGAACCCATTGCGTGAGAACTGGTTTAGGAGGGGTTAACGCAAAATCTTTGCGGTTTTGGGTTCTTTGGAAACCATTAATCACATCCCCCACAAAGGGACGCGCAATCACACGGCCGACTTTCATCTCGTGCAATTTGGGCGCTAAGTGGCGGCACAAGTCGTACAATCTATCCAACCCAAAGCTGTCTTCATGTGCCGCTATTTGAAAGACGCTATCAACGGAAGTGTAACAAATCGGCATACCAGTTTCGATATGCTGCTCCCCAAATTTGTCAATGATATCAGTCCCAGAGGAATGACAATTCCCTAATATGCCATCGACGCCGCAAAACTCAGTCACGCTTTTGATGATGTCCTCAGGAAATGAATGAACCTTGTCAGTAAAATAATGCCAATCCCATGTCACAGGAAGCCCTGCAATTTCCCAATGTCCAGATGGCGTATCCTTACCCTTTGATGTTTCTGTCGCAACGCCCCAAGGACCATCAACGTCGCAGAGCATATTCGGAACGCTCTCACCACTTGCAAGCTTAACCGCTGCGCCCAATCCCATCGCCTCAAGCGTCGGCACATTTAAGGGCCCAGAGCGACCCTCATTCGCGCGCGCCTCGGCGCAGGCCTGTGCGATGTGTAGCAAAGTATTTGCACCTGTATCGCGCACCTCTCCGTTGAAATACGTCGATGCATCGGGTGCGCCTCCGATACCCACAGAGTCCATAACGATCAAAAACACGCGGCCCATTTATGACACCTTTTCTATAACTAACGGGCTGTGATCGGGTTTCTCACCGATCTTAACAGCCGCCTTGATCTGAGTTTGGGCCAGCTGCGCGCTTTCAAAACGGGACGCATGCACACGCGCGATCACCTCCCCTTTTTTGACCTTGTTCCCAAGCGCCGCCACATCAGACAACCCAACAGCAGGATCAATCGTATCGCCGTCTTTTTGGCGACCGCCACCCAATCCAACAACACAAAGCCCCAAAGCTTCGCCGTTCCAGCCCGCAATATAACCATCTTGGGGCGCAAGCACCTCTTGGATTGTACTGGCCTCCGTTAAATATCGCTGCCAATTTTCTACGAAATTCACAGCTCCCCCCATCAGGGAAACCATCTTGCCAAATTTTTCCGCAGCCATCCCAGAGTCCAAAGCCTGCGTCAGCGCCGCCATGGCAGATGTGTCATCAAACTCTGGCCTATTCGCCAAAAGCGTTACCCCAAGTTCAAGCGACAAATCCCGCAATCGCCCAGATGTTTTTCCGGTCAATACACTCATAACCTCATGAATTTCTAGAACATTCCCGATAGCAGGGGCAACAGGTTCATTCATATCCGTGATAATCGCTGAGGTTGGGCAGCCCGCACTATTCGCCGTTTGGACCAAGGCCTCTGCAACTGCTTTGGCCTCTGCGTGCGACTTCATAAAGGCACCTGTGCCGCATTTCACATCCAAAACCAATCCGTCTAACCCTGCGGCGAGTTTTTTGGACAGGATTGAGGCGGTGATTAAATCAATGCTTTCGACCGTAGCTGTCACATCCCGTATCGCGTACAGCCGTTTGTCGGCTGGGGCAATCTTGGCGCTTGCGCTGGCGATGGCACAGCCGCAAGAGCGCACGATTGAGGCAAACTCATGTTGATCTAGATCAACGCGCACCCCCGGGATTGCTTCGAGCTTGTCCAAGGTGCCGCCTGTGTGGCCAAGCCCCCGTCCAGAGACCATAGGCACATAGACCCCAACGGCGGCCAAGAGCGGGGCCAGAACCAAAGACACACAATCCCCGACACCCCCAGTAGAATGCTTGTCCAGAATTGGGCCATCCAAATCCCACGATAAACACTCACCACTGTCGCGCATTGCCAATGTTAAATCCACGCGCCCACCCTCAGAGAGCCCATTCAAAACAACTGCCATGGCAAAAGCACCTGCCTGAGCATCACTCACCGTTTGGTCAGCTAAGCCATTGGCGAACCATATCAATTCGTCACGTGTTGGGTCATTTCGCAACCGCAGCTTGGTTATGATGTGACGCGCATCCACAGATTAAACCTCGCTCATATGACTTTGAGCAAATGCACCAGGCAAAAGGTCAGCAACACGCAGTTTTAACTCAGTTCCCGAGAGCGTGGCCATTGTGACTTCGACGTCCCCATCGGCGAATTCAGCGAGCTTTTGTCGGCATCCGCCACACGGGGGAACCGGAGTTGGGCTGTCTGCGACCACGTACACTTGGGAAATTCTTTGGGCGCCATCTGCGATCATTGCCGCAATTGCGCCCGCTTCGGCGCAGGTGCCTTCAGGATAGGCAACGTTCTCAACGTTAACGCCCTGATAAATGGACCCATTCTCCGCCAATATCGCGGCCCCTACCTTAAAGTTTGAATAGGGCGCATAAGCGCGCTTTTGCACATCACATGCCGCTGATCGTAAATCCATTTTGGGCCTCACTTTTTCTAATCGTTCAACCAAAGCATAATTGTGCACGATTTCAAAGACCAGAGCCCGTATTTTCGTCACGAGATTACATCATCATTCTCTTTCCATGCGGATCAAGTTAGTTTAACATTAAACTAGATAATTTGAGGGCCCAAAAATGTCAGATAATTCCGCCGAAAACCAACGCCAAGCCGCACTTGCCTATCACGAATTTCCCAAGCCAGGGAAACTTGAGGTTCGGGCAACCAAGCCTTTGGCAAACGGACGTGATCTGGCGCGGGCCTATTCCCCAGGGGTTGCCGAAGCCTGTGTTGAAATCACAAAGGACCCCAACACAGCCAGCCGATATACGTCGCGCGGCAATCTAGTTGCCGTTGTCACCAATGGTTCAGCGGTTTTGGGACTTGGTAATATTGGCGCTTTGGCATCGAAACCCGTGATGGAAGGCAAAGCGGTCCTCTTTAAGAAATTCGCGAATATCGATTGCTTTGATATCGAATTAAACGAAAGCGATCCTGAAAAGCTTGCTGAAATCGTTTGCGCATTGGAACCGACCTTTGGAGCAATTAACCTAGAAGACATCAAAGCCCCCGATTGTTTTATCGTGGAAAAAATCTGTCGCGAGCGGATGAACATTCCTGTCTTTCACGATGATCAACACGGAACGGCCATTGTTGTGGGCGCGGCGGCAACGAATGCCCTGCGCGTCGCGAATAAATCATTTGAGGACATCAAAATTGTCTCAACAGGTGGTGGCGCCGCTGGAATTGCCTGTTTGAACATGTTGCTCAAACTTGGGGTAAAGCGGGAAAATGTTTGGCTCTGTGATGTTCATGGTCTGGTCTATGAGGGCCGCGAGATCGACATGAACCCTCAGAAATCCGCCTATGCCCAAGCAAGTGACAAACGCACATTAGACGACGTAATTGATGGCGCGGATATGTTTTTAGGGCTTTCTGGGCCAAATGTCTTGAGCCAAGACATGGTTGCCCGAATGGCAAAACAACCGATTATCTTTGCCCTTGCGAACCCAAACCCTGAAATCATGCCCGACTTGGCCCGCGAGGTGGCACCCGATGCAATCATCGCAACAGGACGCAGCGATTTCCCGAACCAGGTTAACAATGTACTCTGCTTTCCGTTCATTTTCCGCGGTGCCCTAGATGTCGGTGCGACGGATATTAACGATGACATGAAACTTGCCTGTATTGATGGCATCGCCGAACTTGCCCGCGCCACAACAAGCGCTGAGGCCGCCGCTGCATATCAAGGGGAATCCATGACCTTTGGCGCGGATTACTTGATCCCAAAACCCTTTGACCCAAGACTATCCGCGATTGTCTCTAGTGCTGTTGCACAGGCCGCAATGGACAGTGGTGTTGCGACACGGCCAATCGACGATCTCGATGCCTATAAAGAATCGTTAAATCAAAACGTCTTTAAATCCGCGCTCTTGATGCGTCCTGTCTTTGAAGCGGCGTCACAAACCACCAGAAAGATTGTATTCGCCGAAGGCGAGGACGAACGTGTCTTGCGCGCAGCGCAAGCCATTTTGGAAGAAACCAGCGAAGTGCCGATCTTGATTGGGCGTCCTGACGTTATGGACCAGCGTTGCGAACGCATGGGGCTGACGATCCGACCAACACGTGATTTCAACATTGTTAACCCTGAGAATGATCCGCGTTACCGTGATTACTGGGGCACTTATCATGAGCTCATGGCGCGGCAAGGGGTGACACCTGATTTGGCCAAGGCCATCATGCGCACGAATACAACCGCCATTGGCGCCGTCATGGTGCATCGCGGCGAAGCGGATAGCCTCATTTGCGGGACATTTGGCGAATACCGCTGGCATCTCAACTACTTGGAACAAATCCTAGGATCGGACACTATGCGCCCGCATGGCGCGTTGTCGTTAATGATTTTGGAAGAAGGGCCGCTCTTTATTGCCGATACGCATGTTTGGACGGAACCCACGCCAGAGCAGATTGCGCAAACGGTCATCGGGGCCGCACGCCATGTTCGCCGCTTTGGGTTAGAGCCTAAAATTGCGCTTTGTGCGCGGTCGCAATTTGGCAATATGTCTTGCGATACGGGTCAACGCATGCGCGATGCCTTGGCGATCCTAGATGCCTCAGACCTTGATTTTGCTTATGAGGGCGAAATGAACATTGATGCCGCCCTCGATGCGGAGCTTCGCGCGCGTGTCTTGCCGTCTAATCGGTTAACAGGTGAAGCGAATGTGTTAATCTTTGCGCATGCGGATGCTGCATCAGGTGTGCGTAACATCTTGAAAATGCGCGCGGATGGATTGGAAGTTGGACCGATCCTCATGGGAATGGGCAACAAGGCGCATATTGTGACGCCCTCCATCACACCGCGCGGATTGCTCAATATGGCGGCCGTTGCTGGGACGCCAGTGACGCATTACGGCTAAGACATTAGTCTTTTTTCTTACCCGGCCCCTTGCGAAGCGTTTTCTCAAGGCGGTCGGCGTAGGCTTGGCGATCCTCAGCTGACAGCGTGGTGATATGATCCAAAAACACCTCACGGGCGGAATTCAACCGCGCATCCGCCGTTTTGGCATGTTGGCGCACAATCTGATCGAAAGCCTGCGCATCAAATTCATCCGCACGTAAAATATCCAAGGCGGTTTCAAACCCCGCGCGAATGTCAGAGGGGAGCTTCTTGTTCTTGCGCCCAGCATCACGCATTTTGATGCCCAGCGCCCGACGATCATCACGATCCAATGCGCGCATGTAAAATGACGCTGTCGGTGCTCCAGGAGTGCGCATTTTTTCGCCTCCCGTCGAATGATAGCGCCAAGCCGCTCCGCCAATTAATCCGATGAACCCGATATTAAGACACAAGGACACCACCAACAAAATGCGGATCCAGAGTTTCGTTTTTGATGTGCTTGATTGTGTCATGATTATCCCTCGAAGCTAAAGTCTAAGCCAGAAAACGGATCAAGCTCGTCGAATGATGTTGCATCTGCAGTGACCGAAAACACGGCCAAACTCTCGGTTGGAAATGTTCCCGTGCCAAGTCCGACCCACAAGCCAACAAGGGCCGCCGTGCTGAACCCCGCCACGGACGGCCATCCCCCGATTTCGGCGAAAAGCACTTTCCACCAAGGGGATGGGGTTTCAACAGCGCGTGACCCAAATACATTAGGTTGATGTGCATCGGCATCCGCAAGAATGCGCGCCATAATGTCAGGATTGGGAACAGGAATTCGCGCCCGTTCTTGGTCAAAAAAGTCATTCAGCTCTTTGTCCATTTGATCCTCTGATAACATATGCTTAGGGTCTGTCATCTTCATATCCTAACTCGTGTTTGCGCCCTTTCAAGAGGGCTTTCAATGCTCGCTTGCCGCGTGAGACCAAGCTTTCGACAGCTTCGACAGAGACATTCAATCGCTCGGCGATCTCTGGATTTGCCAACTCATCCAAGTGGCGCAAGGTAAGCGCCTCTCTTTGGCGATCAGGCAGCGCAGCAATCGCTTGTTTGAGCGCGTTAGAGCGATCTTGATCTAATAGCCGCCCTTCAGCCCCCTGCGCCGTGTCTATCGCATCCATGCCCTCTTCGAGGGCCGACTCACGGTGCTTGCGTTTGCGATCAGTACAGAGGTTTGCAATCACTCGGTACATCCATGTGCTCACCTGCGCGTCTTCTATTCGCCATTCTGGTGCAATTTTCCACAACCGTAAAAACGCATCCTGAGTGACGTCTTCGGCATCCGCTTGATTTTGCAAAAGCCGATAGGCTTGGCTAAAAGCACGTGGCATGAGCCGTTCGGTCAATATCCGTGCAGCATGCGGATCGCCATTGGCATAGGCCACCAACACATCCCCATCACTGCTCTCGTTATATTGATCAAACGGCATCATGCCCTGCTCTTATCCGAAGATGATCAGATTATGAATCATCTTTTGAGTGATCGCCTTTTTTACCTGACTTACCGCCACGCTTTTTCGCTTTTTCAGCCATTGCGTCATATTCCTCTTTGGAAATGCTGCCGTCATCATTGTCGTCAAAACGATTCATCATGCGCTCTTGCATCTTATCTGCGCGTCCGTCTGACATCTCTTCGAGCGTTAGAAAACCATCGTCGTTTTCATCCATTTTAGAAAACATTTTGCCTTGGCGCTTTTTCATACGCTTGTTGGCTTTTTCGGACATGCCGGCGGTCATTTCGTCTTGGGACAATTTACCGTCTTTGTTTTCGTCCATTTTGTCGAAGCGAATTTTGCCCTGTGCGGCCAATTCATCAGTTGAAATTTGACCATCAGAGTTCAAATCCAGCTCTTCAAATGCTGGGACTGCCATGCCTTTGCCCATTTTCCCATGTGCAGAAGCCGTGAAGGTTGTTGCAAAAATTGCAACGACGGCTGTGGATGCGATTAATAAAGAACGTTTCATATTATATCCTGCTCTTTGTAACTTGGCGTTTTCGCCCTTGTGCTAAGTAATACGCACACCCCCAAAACTTCCGTCGCAAAAAAATCCAAAATCGCAAAATGATTTGCGACATCCGGACGCAATGACAGAATGACCCGTTTCTTTTTGAGGCGTTTTCCGTTTTCATGGGCCCTTCAACACGCCAAGGTCATCGTCATGTCGCACTTAGAAACATCGCATAGCTCAACAGATCGCCCTATTTGGACCTCATTATGGAGAGGATGGCGCTGCAAATGCCCGAATTGTGGCCAAGGTCCCATCCTGCGCGGATACCTCAAAGTGCGTGAGACATGTTCTGTTTGTCGATTAGATCTCACCCCGCAACGCGCAGATGACGGCCCCGCCTATTTGACGATTTTGATTGTTGGTCACTTAATGGCGCCTCTCTTGCTAATTGTGTTTGAACGGTTCCGCCCCGAACCTTTGGTCCTATTCACAATATTTGCCATTGGATGTTTGGCGCTATCACTCTATCTTCTGCCTAGGTTGAAAGGGGCGATTGTTGCGTTCCAATGGGCGCGTGGGATGCATGGGTTCGGGAATGTTTCATAAGCCCTAATGGGGTTCATGATGACACTAGACAAAACAGCGATCCGAAATGCGGCCACAATTATCGTTGTGCGAGATCGATTTGACACCCCAAAGGTTTTAATGGGGCAACGCGGATCAAAAGCTGCGTTCATGCCCAATAAATTCGTGTTTCCAGGCGGGGCGGTTGATCAAAATGATGCACATGTCCCGCTTGCAAACCCAATTTCGGAAAGCTGCACTGCCAAGCTATTGAAAGATTGCGATGAGGATTTGACCCATGCGCTTTGTGTGGCTGCAATCCGCGAATTATTTGAGGAAACTGGCTTGATATTGGGACAGGATGGCAACTGGCCAAGCCCTATTCATTCAGACTGGGTTCGCTTTGCCGCTTCTGGCAGGCTCCCCGATGCCTCTGCTCTGCAATTTGTGTTTCGCGCAATCACGCCACCCGGTCGCCCCCGTCGCTTTGATGCACGGTTTTTCCTCTTGGACGCGGACCAGATCGGATCGGACCTAGACGATTTTTCAGCGGCCTCAGATGAGCTCTCGCATTTGCAATGGATCCCTGTCGAGGATGTCCGCAAGTTTGATTTGCCTTTTATCACAGAAGTTGTCTTGGCCGAAGTGATCAGGCGGCTACATGACACGACCGCCCCAACCTCTATTCCCTTCTACCGCAACTCTGACGAAGAAAGCCTCTTTTTGCGTATTTATGGGGATAGTCGCACCATGGACTAAGTGTCCGACGTCGGATGTGTCATCAAAGGATGGGGGACAGGGTCCTTCGTCCGCACGAAATACTTGGCCAAAATTTCCTTATATGATCGGTAAACATACCCTCCATTCCGCGCAATCACTTCGGACTTTGTACGCTCATACAACTCAGGAAGCTCATACCATGGCACCTTGGGATAGGTATGGTGAACAGAGTGAAAATTGTTGTTCAAAAAGAACAAAGCAAATAGGCCACGATCCTCAATTACCACTGTCCGCGATGGCGCATCCTCATGTGCACGATGCTCTAAGAACGTCCGTATTTTCAAGATACTAAGGGCGAAGTAGCTCGCCATTACATAGGTCGTGAGACTGACATCCGTTAAGGTCAAAAGACCCCAGAGGATGACCGCGACACTTGCAATATGAACGACCCAAGATAGGGCAATACGACCACTACCATCCGCAATGGCGTGAATATCCGAGCGCATAAAGACAAGCTGCCCAATGATCGGCCCAATGACCATACGCCCCAGTAGAGTGTTGTTCCAAAGATAAACCCGCTGTCGCCAAGCCGATAGCTTTTGCCATTGGACCGGATCAAGGAAATTTGTTTCAGGATCATCATATGGGTCCGTGAGGTTTTCATCCCGATGGTGCGCAATATGTGTGTCACGAAACCTGAAATACGGCACAAACAGCGTGAGTGCTGGCATAACAAACACCGCATTGAGCCAGTCATACCGCGTTGGATGTCCATGAAGCACCTCATGGCTCAGCGAAGAGTGCAAAACCCCTGCGATTGTAAGTAGGATAATTGCCAATATTTGCGACCAAGAGGCGCTCAGCGCACCTAAGACGAAAATACCATAAGTCATTGCGATTAATAGATAAGTAGGCCATTCAAACCGCGATTTCATGTTTCCTCCTGCGTGATTAACTTAGGAGGATGTGACCCAATTTACATTCCTTGCCAATTCAGGATATGATTAACAGAACGCAACAATAGTGATATTTATCAACACATGCCGACAAATATAGACAAACGTATCAGAGCTGAGAACTTTCGCACCCGCCTTTTGCAAGCCATGTCAGATTGCAACATGAGCCAAAGCGCCCTTGCCCGCGAAATTGGCGTTGATCGATCAACGATTTCGCAACTCATCTCTGGTGACGGAGCGCGGTTGCCGAATGCGCAAGTGATTGGTGAATGTGCTTTTGTTCTCAAGGTGTCCGCGGATTGGTTACTTAGCCTCTCGGATCGACCCGAACGAGCCGCTGACCTCTTGGCCAGCTCACTCGAACTGACCCGCGCGCCGCGTGCTATGGTGGATGAACAGATATTTCAATGGCACAAAGAGGCCGCTGGCTATAAAATTCGCCACGTCCCAGCGACCTTGCCAGACATGTTCAAAACAGATGCATTACTGGAATGGGAATATGCCGTGCATTTGGGCAAGACCACCCAACAGGCCATCGGTGCCTCGCGAGATCGACTGAATTGGATGGCGAATTCCAATTCAGATTATGAAATTGCGATGCCCGTTCATGAACTTCTCTGTTTTGCCACGGCCGAAGGCTATTATCGCGACCTGCCCCTCGAGGTGAGATTGGCTCAGCTGGATCGTTTCTTGGAGCTCAGTGAGCAACTCTATCCGCGCGTTCGCATCTATCTTTTTGACGCGCATCAACTTTATTCCTCGCCCGTCACGATTTTTGGCCCGCTCTTGTCCGTTCTTTATGTCGGACAACATTACCTCGCCTTTCGCGACAGCGAACGTATTGCCGCCTTTACCGAACATTTCGACAACCTCGTTCGCCAAGCAAACATCGGCACCCGCGATCTAAGTGACTACCTTAAATCCCTGAAATCATTTGCGGATTAATAGGGCATTGGATGCGCCCGATGGGCTGCTGAAATATCATCAAGACAATCTTGGCTGAGGGTCACATCAACGGATTTTAAAGCATGCTCAAGTTGGGGTAACGTCGTTGCCCCAAAAATCGCAGAACACATAAACGGACGCGTGCGACACCAGGCCAGAGCCATGTGAACCGGATCAATCCCGTGTTTCTCAGCAATCGCAAGATAGGCATCCACAGCCGGCAAAATGCGATCTGTCATGCGTCCACCGAGATTATCGACCAATGAGCGCCGCGATCCTTCGGGAATGGCCCCGTTTTGATATTTGCCTGTCAACAACCCAGCGGCTAAAGGTGAAAAGGCAATCAAACCCACCTCTTCATTCACGCTGAGTTCCGCCAAATCCGTATCATAGAGACGGCACAGCAATGAATATTCATTTTGCATCGTCATCACGCGCGGCCAGCCCCGATCCTCAGAAAGACGGAGCCATTGTGACGTCCCCCATGCGCTTTCGTTCGACAATCCGAAATAACGAATATTCCCCTTATCCACTTGTTTCTGAAGCGCTTCTAAGCAGTCCTCCATATGGGCAAGCGTCTCAGCCTTGTTCTGATGCGATGGATCAAATTCCCAATTCTTGCGAAACATATAAGATCCACGATTTGGCCAGTGGAATTGGTACAAATCAATGTAATCGGTCTTGAGGCGTCTTAGATTGCCTTCAATGGTTTCTGGGATTGTTGCGGATGAAATCGGGGCTCCGTTTCGCGCATTGCTGAACCCTTCGCCTGAGTGTTTCGTGGCAAGCACATAATCCCCTCGACGGCTTGGGTTGGCATGGTTCCACGTGCCTATAATTTCTTCGGTGCGCCCAAGGGTTTCCTTTGAAATCGGATTAACGGGATACATTTCCGCTGTATCAACAAAATTGATCCCATGATCCAGTGCAAAGTCCATCTGCTGATGTCCGTCGGCCTCGGTTGTTTGCGTACCAAAGGTCATCGTGCCAAGGCAAAGCTCGGACACCATCACACCGCTTTGTCCCATTGGGTTCATTTTCATTTGGCTGCCTCCAGTGGTTTTGTTGGCTTCACTAAATCGAACCGTTCCCAAAAGTTCAACCAGCAATGCAATCGCACACGGATTAATACCCCCTTAAGCAATCCTCACATTAACTATTAGGCGCGGGGGATAAACTCTGACGGCTATTGGGTTTTCTCTTCTCTACTTAGAAATGTCGTCATTTTTCGTTAACCATCGTTAATAGAAATTAAGCAATTCTAAGCCTTTGAGTGAACTCAACCTCACAACACCTTTGATTCATTACGCTTTTTAATACGTCACAAAGATATAGAACAAAATAGGAACATTTGTTATTATGCGGTCATGAACCTGAGTCTTTTGTCCCGTCATCAACGCCCCAAACGGCGCTCTATTCAGCTCTTTGATGGGGCTGATTTAGAGGACGCGCGCGTTCATGAATGTAGCGGGGTGTCCAAACATCTTTTTGCCCTGCTCGTCGCCCAAAAAACTCAAGGGCCTGTGTTCTGGATTTCACTATCCCATCGCCGTGACCATATAAACCCTCAAGGATTTCAAAGCCTTATATCGCCACACCATTTCATTTTCATCACAGCAAAACGCCATATAGATGCCCTTTGGAGCATGGAAGAAGCCCTCCGCAGCCCTGCCCCCCGCCTTGTTGTGGCTGATTTAGATAGCTATCCGGCTCTCACCCCGACACGCCGCCTTCATCTAGCGGCGGAACACGGCAACACTCTTGGGCTGTTGCTAACGCCACAAACAGGGGGCGCACAGGGGATCGAAACGCGCTGGCATATGACACCACAACACAGCCCCTCACAACAGAGCTGGCACCTCTCCCGAACCAAGGCACGCGGCGCGCCACCTCAAGACTGGACCCTCATAAAATCCGACACAACAACCTTTGAGGTTCAAAGCGACATTCAAAGGTCGGCAACTCACTAGACATTCCCCAAGGACAGGCATACCAAACCCACATGCGCGTTCTTATTTCCTTTGCGGCCTTATTTTTATCCGTCACGCTTTTGCAGCTTGCCACTGGTGGCGTTGGCCCCCTTGATGCGCTCTCTGGCTTTGAACTCAACTTTACAACGGAACAAATCGGCCTCTTAGGATCCTCCCATTTCATCGGCTTCTTTATCGGATGTTGGTGGGCGCCTCGCCTCATGGGAAGCGTGGGACATTCCCGCGCCTTTGCCGCCTTTACCGCTGCAGGCGCGATCAGCTTAATCGCCCATATGCTCATTATCGACCCATATGCTTGGGCGATCATGCGCGTCGCATCTGGCCTCTGTGTGGCAGGGTGCTATACGGTCATCGAAGCTTGGCTTCAGGCCAAAGTCACCAATGAAACGCGAGGCCGCGCGATGGGCATCTACCGCGTGGTCGATATGAGCGCCTCTCTCATCGCACAGCTCATGATTGGCGTTCTCGCCCCCGCAAGCTACGTCTCTTACAACATCTTGGCTCTCTTGTGTTGTGCCACACTTATTCCACTCACCTTAACCACCGTGAAACAGCCCTCAACGCCAACGGCCCCCCGTCTCCGCCCTATGCTTGCGGTGCGGCGCTCTCCCCTTGCCGCCGCCGCCGTAATCGTCGCCGCCCTTTCAAGCGCCTCATTTCGCATGGTTGGCCCCGTCTATGGCCAAGGGGTCGGACTCATGACCGAACAAATCGCCTATTTCCTTGCGGCTTTCGTACTAGGCGGCGCTCTCGCACAATATCCCGCAGGCTGGCTTGCCGACCGCTATGATCGCCGCTGGGTGCTCATTGGGCTCTCAATCGCGGCGATCCTCAGCTGCGCCCTAACCAGCAGCATCCCAACAACAGACACAACAACTGTCTTTCTTTTGGCTGGCTTCTTTGGGCTAACCACCTTCCCTATTTATTCTGTGGCCGCCGCACACGCGCATGACTTTGCCTCAAGCGATGAGCGCGTCGAACTCTCTGCTGCCTTGATGTTTTTCTATGCGCTAGGGGCCATTGCCGCGCCCTATGTCGCATCAAAACTGATGAATGCTTACGGCCCCTCTGCGCTCTTTATGATGATCGCCGTTGGACATGCTGTCCTTATTGTTTTTGGTCTCAGACGGATGCGTGTCGGCAAAACAAGCGAAAATCGCACAGCCTATGTCTATGCCCCGCGCACGTCCTTCACGATTGGACGTTTGCTTTCACGCTCAAGAGAGCGCAAATAAATTTCATCTTTGCAAAAATACTCGCGGGGATGAATTGGCCAAGAGCCAAGAAGGGGGCGGCAAGCCCCCTTTTCCCCAAACAAAAACTAGGTTAGAGAACGTTCAACTTTAACCTCACGGATTGCGGCATGACACGACATCTCATTACTTCGGCCATTCCTTATATCAATGGAATCAAGCACCTTGGAAACTTGGTCGGAAGCCAGCTTCCCGCGGATCTATTTGCCCGCTTTCAACGGGCGCGTGGCAACGAAGTGCTGTTTATCTGCGCAACGGACGAACATGGCACGCCCGCCGAATTGGCCGCCGCCAAAGCAGGCATGCCTGTCGCAGAATATTGCGCTCAAATGCATGAGGTACAGGCAAAAATTGCAGATGGATTTGGTCTGTCGTTTGATCATTTCGGTCGCTCTTCCAGCCCACAAAACCACAAGCTAACACAGCATTTTGCAGGACAGCTTGCCAAAGAGGGCCTCATCAAAGAAGTCAGCGAAACGCAGATGTACTCCCCAACCGACGGGCGCTATTTGCCAGATCGCTACATCGAAGGCACCTGCCCGAATTGTGGGTTTGAAGATGCGCGTGGGGATCAATGTGATAACTGCACCAAACAACTTGATCCAACGGATTTGATCAATCCGCGCTCAACTGTGTCTGGCGCAACGGATCTAGAACAGCGCGACACCAAACACCTCTATTTGCGTCAATCAAACATGCGCGACAAACTGCAATCGTGGATCGATAGCAAAACTGATTGGCCAATTTTGACAACCTCAATTGCTAAGAAATGGCTCAATGATGGCGATGGTCTTCAGGATCGCGGCATTACGCGCGATTTGGATTGGGGAATTCCCGTCAAAAATGGCGAAGCAGAGTGGCCCGGCATGGAAGGCAAAGTTTTCTATGTTTGGTTCGATGCCCCCATTGAATATATCGCCGCCTCTCAGGAATGGGTCGATGCAGGCAAGGGCGACAATTGGGAACGCTGGTGGCGCACTGACAAAGGCGCCGAAGATGTTCGCTATACGCAGTTCATGGGCAAAGATAACGTCCCCTTCCACACGCTTTCTTTCCCTGCGACAATTCTGGGATCAAATGAGCCGTGGAAATTGGTCGATTACATCAAATCATTCAATTACTTAAACTATGATGGCGGTCAGTTTAGTACATCACGCGGCCGTGGTGTCTTCATGGATCAGGCATTGGACATTTTGCCTGCGGATTATTGGCGATGGTGGCTGCTAAGCCATGCGCCAGAAAGCTCAGATTCTGAATTCACATGGGATAATTTCCAATCCTCCGTGAACAAAGACCTCGCTGATGTTCTCGGCAATTTTGTAAGTCGTATTACGAAATTCTGTCGTTCTAAATTTGGTGAAGCCGTGCCAGACGGTGGCGAATGGGGGGATACTGAAAAATCCCTAATCGCGGATTTGGAAAAACGTCTCAAAGCCTATGAAACCCATATGGAAGCAATGGAGGTGCGCAAATCAGCGGCCGAGTTGCGTGCAATTTGGGTTGCGGGGAATGAGTACCTTCAATCAGCGGCCCCATGGTCGACGTTTAAGGAAAATCCAGATCAAGCTGCGGCTCAGGTGCGTCTCGCTCTCAACCTAATTCGGTTTTATGCGGTGCTCTCTCGCCCCTTCATCCCCAATGCTGCGGATGATTTGATGGCCGCTATGCAAACGGACAACGCCGATTGGCCTAGTGATATCACCGCCGCGCTGACGGCTCTGCCTGTTGGTCATGAATTCACGGTTCCAGACGTCACATTCCGCAAGATCACGGATGACGAACGTGATGAATGGCAAGAAAAATTTGCAGGCACGCGCAGCTAAGCGGCTGCGCCATTTAACGTTGCGTAAACATTACCCTTATGTCGGTTTTAGAATTGGCACAGGCGCATAATTGCGCAACATTTCCCGAAATTGATCAAAGGAGTCGCCTGTGAGCACGATTGTAAACAGCTGGAATGAATGGGATCCATTAAAACACGTGATCGTCGGTCGCGCCGATGATTGTCACATCCCCCCCGAAGAACCCGCTTTGGATGCCAAAGTCCCCGAAGACAGCGATATGCGCGGCCAATGGGGACGTCGTCCGCAAGAAACGATTGATCGTGCCAATGAGCTATTGGACAATTTTGCCGACATGTTGGCAAAACGCGGCGTTAAAGTGGATCGTCCAACACCGACAGATTTCTCCAAGCCTGTGACAACGCCAGATTTCCACACAGAAAGCCAGTTTGGGTGCATGCCGCCACGTGATGTTTTATTGACCGTGGGCAACGAAATCCTAGAGGCAACAATGTCGTATCGGTGTCGTTGGTTTGAATACCTCTGCTATCGTCCTTTGATGCAGCAGTATTGGAACGAAGACCCCAACTTCCGCCACGAAGCCGCGCCCAAGCCGCGGCTCACAGATGCGGATTATCATCCCGATTACCTTTCGGAAAAAATTGGAGATGCAAAGCGATTGCAGTGGGCGGCTGAAAAATTCTTTGTCACAACCGAAGAAGAGCCTCTGTTTGATGCCGCTGATGTTTTGCGCTTTGGCAAGGATTTGGTTGTTCAACACGGATTCACCACGAACCTAAAAGGGATCGAATGGCTGCGCCGTCACTTCCCAGATCATCGCGTTCATACAGTGAATTTCCCAGGCGATCCCTATCCTATTCACATCGATGCAACCTTTACGCCGCTGCGCCCGGGGTTAATCCTAAACAACCCGCAGCGCCGCTTGCCCGAAGATCAGCGCAAGATGTTTAATGACAATGGATGGGAGATCGTGGATGCAGCGCAACCTGCGCATAATGCTCCGCCTGCCTTGTGTTATTCCTCTGTTTGGCTCAGCATGAATGTTCTTGTGCTTGATCCAAAAACGGTTTGCGTGGAAAAATCCGAGGTCTATCAAGCCGAGCAAATGGACAAGCTCGGCATGGAAGTTGTCGAAGTTGACCTTCGCGATGCTTATGCCTTTGGCGGTGGATTGCATTGCTGCACGGCGGATGTCTACCGCGAAGGTACATGCGAAGATTACTTCCCACATCTGAGCTAATGTTATGGGCGCCTGATCATCGGGCGCCCTATTTTTTTGGTGACACATGATGCAGAGCCACCCAAGTCAGTCTACCTATGATATCGTGATTATCGGCGGGGCCATTATGGGGTCGGCGGCCGCGTGGTATCTCAGCCAAGCGCCTGAATTTGATGGGCGTATCTTGGTTGTTGAAAAGGACATGACCTATCAGGCCTGTGCCACGGCCCATACCAATAGCTGTATCCGTCAACAATTTTCATCGAAACTTAACATTGAGATGAGCCAATATACAGCCAGCTTCATTTCCTCGCTGCAAGCGCATATGGGCGGTGATCCACGGGTTCCAAATATCGATATCCAGTCCTTTGGCTATCTATATCTGTCGGACAACCCGACCTTTAGCGACACCCTTAAACGCGATCAAACTTTGCAAAACAGCCTCGGTGCTGCGACAGAAATTCTAAGCCCTGACGACATTGCCGCGCGTTATCCATTTTATGATTTAACTGGGATCGACTGTGGGTCTTTGAATACCCTCAACGAAGGTTACTGGGATGGCAGCACCGTATTTGAGTGGATGCGCCGCAAAGCCATTGAAAACGGTGTTGAATATATCGAAAACAGCGTCGTTGGCATGACACGATCCGCGTCTGGGGACACAGTCGAAACGGTGACTTTGGCAAGTGGCGAGGTGGTTTCCTGTGGCACGATATTGAACGCGACGGGTCCACGCGCGGCCCAAACGGCGCGCATGGCTGGAATTGAGCTACCTGTTGAACCGCGTAAACGTTTCACTTGGGTGATAAAGGCCGAAACGCCCCTTGATCGGGACTTGCCCTTAACCATTGACCCTAGCGGCGTTCATGTCCGCGAAAACGGCGGGGGTACATACATGGTCGGTGGCAAAAGTGATCTAGACCACGCCGTCGATCCAGACGATTTTGACATAGATCACAGCCTTTGGATGGATCATATTTGGCCGACACTTGCGACGCGCATCCCTGCGTTTGAAGCCGTGAAAATCCAATCAGAATGGGCAGGGCATTATGATTTCAATGTCATCGACCAAAACGCAATTCTCGGCCCCCATCCAGAGCTGAGCAACCTCATCTTTATGAATGGATTTTCGGGTCACGGTCTCCAACATGCCCCCGCAATGGGGCGCGGGATTAGTGAACTCATCCTGCATGGTGCCTTTCGCACCTTGGATTTGTCGCCGTTTTCTTTTGATCGGCTCTTGGATGGCACCGCATCCTCAGAGCGCGCGATTATCTAATCTATTTGTGTCTGCGTCGCACTTCGTCTTGGATCAAGGCCGCCATGCGGTAAAATCCATGCGCCATTTTCGAATAAGGCAACAAGACAAATAGCACCAAAACCAAAGCCAAGTGCAGAGCCAATAGACCCGACAACAGCGCCGTCGATCCAAGCCAATAGAGCCCAAGACCCGAGGTGGCCACCCCAAACAAAAGCACTAAGAACGCCATTTCACCGCCCCAAGCATTCGGTGCGCCTAAATTGGGGTCCGCTTTGGTTTTCAAATACCCTAATCCTACGGTTCCCAAGGACAGCAAAATCCCCCCCGGCACACCGAGTAGTTTGGGCAAGCTAAAGGGCCCATAGGGCGCTTCTAATCCAAACCCATAGTGCAAGATGGTGCCAGAGGATGTGGACGCAAAGCATAGTAAAAACCCGTACATCGTGAATTGATGAAGGATGCGCCGACGATGGCTAAAGGCATCTTCATCTTCGAAATTGCACCCCTCGCCATGTCCACCTTTGAGGTTTTTCATATGCGCCGCGGAGGCGAATGCCCCTAAGATATCGCCAAAGGTTATCACCCCACCGCCCGTTGCGCGCCAATAGGTTCGTAAAGAATAGGCAATGGCGGCCAGAGGAAACAAAAAGGCCGGTGCAAAGATCGCAACCATAACAGTATGTGACAGATACGCATAAAACCCCTGTCCCTGCCCTAAATCAAAGGCCGTAATCAGCCAAAACAGACAGGCGGCAAAAACAACAGCAAGACCCGCAATGAGGACGCCCGATGCGTCAAAGGCTTTGGCAAACCCTTGCGGCCACGCATGTTCTTTCCAGCTTTCTTGACGCACTTCGGCCAAGGCCTTGGGCAAGTTGATCGCAAACTCATGCGGTTCTGTATATTGGCAGGCATAATAACAGCCGCGACAGTTGTGGCACAGGTTTGCCAGATGCGTGATGTCCCCATCCGCAAAGTCTCGCGATGACGTAATTTCGGGGAATACCGAACAATAGCCTTCGCAATAGCGGCAGGCATTGCATATTTCCACTTGGCGGCGTGCCTCTGTGATCATCTCATCGTACATAGTCGGAGGCTCCTTTTCCCGCCAATCGGCCAAAGACCGTGCCAATCGTCATGCCGAACCCTGCCAAATAGCCTTGGCCCAAGATCGAACCGGCCATGATTTCACCGGCGGCCCAAAGGTTTTCAATGGGACCGGATTGGCTTTGAACCTGAGCGGTCTCATCCACCTTGAGGCCCAAATAGGTAAAGGTCACACCGGGGCGCAGTTCATAGGCGTAAAAGGGCGGTTTTTCGATGGGGCGCGCCCAATTCGTCTTGGCCGGCTCAATACCTGAGGTCGCTAATCCATCTAATTCCGTTGGAGTAAAATCGCCATCCTGACAAGCGGCATTGAACCCATCAATTGTGTCGCGCAATTCATTGGTATTCAGGCCCAACTGTTGGCCCAATCCCTCGATGGTTTCCGCTTGGATTGGGGGGAACACAGAGGGCATAAAGAGATCAAGAGAGCGAGAATCAATAATAGAATAGGCCACTTGATCCTGTTGCGCCGCAACGAGACGTCCCCAAATGGCATAGCGTTTAGGCCAGACATCTTCTCCTTCGTCATAAAAGCGTTTGGCCTCTTTGTTCACCACAACGGAAAACGGAACACAATCGAGGCGCGTGACGATCCCGCCATCATATTTAGGCGCACGCCCGTCAATTGCGACGGCGTGACATTGCGTGGGATCGCCGACGCTTTCGATGTCTTGATCCAATAAATCCTTTAACACAACTCCACGATTATATGGGGTTCCGCGAATGAGAAAATTCTTCGCCGCAGGGCCCCATGCCCGCGCAAGCCAATCCAGATCCGCTTGAAACCCACCAGAGGCCGCAACAACAGCGCGCGGCGAGAACGACTGTTCCGCACCATCAATCGTCGCATGAACTTGCTTGATTTTGGCACCCTCGCGTTCCAAATGATCCACATGCGCGTCATAGAAAACATCAACACCAAGCTTTTCAGCTGTCCGATAGAGCGCATTAACCAAGGCCTTTCCCCCGCCGAGGAAAAACGCATTGGTTCGCCCCAAAGACAAGGTTCCTGACAAGGATGGTTGAAACCGAATACCTTGCTCTTGCATCCAGCTGTAGCAATCTTGCGAGGCCTCAATGGTCATACGCGCCAAACCTTCGTCGGTTTGGCCTTTTGTCACTTTGAGCAAATCTTCGAAATATTCATCGACGCCATAAGTGTCGGATAACACACCCAAAGGCCCATTATGCATACAACGGAAATTCCGCGTATGGCGTGAGTTGCCACCACGATAATCCTTGGGAGCAGCCTCAAGCACCACAACCCGCGCCCCTGCGCGTTGCGCGGTGATCGCCGCACAGAGAGCGGCATTGCCGCCACCAATGACCAACACATCATAGGTCGTATTCAAATTCGCCATAAATAAAGCCCTAAGTGTCTTAGCAAGTCGCCTTATAAACAGCACTTGCCCTATTTTGTATCCACATGTATACAATATTTAGAAAACCTTCAAGGCCCGAATGTGACCATTTCAGAAACACCATATGACAAACTGTTTCGCGCGATCGAAACTGGCGATATCCTCCCAGGGGAGCGATTGTTAGAAACCGATTTAGCAAAGCGGTTTGGCGTCAGCCGTACCCCCATTCGCGAAGCAATTCGCAAGCTTGAGTCGGATGGAATTGTCGAACACTTGCCCCGCATTGGGGCCGTCGTGCGTCAGTTAAGCCAACAAGAAATTGTTGAGCTTTATGAAATGCGGATCGTCTTGGAAAGCACCGCTGCTGAAATGGCGGCAAAGCACGCCTCTGTTGCCGAGATTGAAACCTTGGAGGCTTTGAACCAAGACATGCTCAAGGCAAGCGGCAATCCCTTTGACGTGGCGCGCATCAACCGTCATTTTCACTTGTGTATCGTAGAAGCCGCCCGAAACCAGTTCCTTATTCGAGGGCATAATGATCTGGCCAATGCCTTGGTCATTTTAGGCAAAACGACATTAGCCACCCCCCTGCGCGTTGAAACTGTATTTCAACAGCATGAAGACATCATTGCCCGCCTGCGCGATCAGGATGCAGCGGGCGCACATGCCGCTATGCGCACCCATATGGAAACCTCTTTAACACATAGATTGAAGTCCCTTCGTGATATCACATAGAACCCTTTTCACCCATGCCGTCGCTCTCAGTGGGGCTATTTCATTCCTCTGGCTCGAATTCCCTCTACCTTGGCTCTTTGGCCCTTTGTTTGCTTGCTTGATCGTGGCTTTGATGGGGGCAAAACTAAAGACATATAAGCCTGTAAATGAAGGAATGCGCACAATCCTTGGTGTCGCTGTCGGCGCCACTGTCACGCCTGCGTTTTTCTGGTCTTTGCCGGACATGATGGCGACGCTTTTGATAGTCCCGATCCTCACGATTGCCATCGGTGTTGTCGGTGTGATCTATTTCAAAAAACTACTGAATTACGATTTTCCAACGGCCTATTATGCCTCCATGCCAGGGGGATTGCAGGATATGATCGCCTTTGGCGAAGAAGCCGGCGCCAATGTACGCTCCATTTCCCTCATCCATGCAACGCGCGTCTTAGTGATTGTTGTGGTTTTGCCTATTTTGCTCACCACCTTGTGGGAGGCAAATTTAATGCAGCCCCCCGGATCCCCTGTGCGCACATTTGCAATAGATCAAGGGATCATCCTTATCATCTGTTCAATCGCGGGCTGGCAGATTGCCAAACGCGTGGGTATGTTTGGCTCTTCCATCCTTGGCCCTCTGATTTTGGCCGCCATCGCTTCGCTCTTTGGAGTCCTGACAACGCGCCCTCCGGCCGAGGCGATTTGGGCGGCGCAGTACTTTATCGCCCTTGGGATTGGCGTCAAATATGTTGGGATCACAGCCACCGAAATCAAACGTGATGTCCTTGCGGCTTTGGGGTTTTGCGGGTTGATCATCGTGTTGACCTTGGCCGTGATTGGGATCATCTTGGGCCTTGATCTGGCCCCTGCGGTGGAAACGGTCCTCTCGCTCACACCCGGTGGTCAGGCTGAATTGGTCGTATTGGCGATCATTGTCGGGGCCGACATGACCTTTGTTGTGGCGCATCACCTGTTGCGGATTTTCTTTGTTATCTTAGGCGCGCCGATCGTTGCCGCCCTTATCCCAAAGCGGCTTCGGGATTGATAACGTGAATAGGCGCGCCTTGGTCAAAGGCGACCACTTGATCAAAGATATCTGCAAACTGAAGCTCTAATTCATCCTCGGTCACAAACCCGATATGAGGCGTGCAAATGACATTTGGATGATCCACCAAGGGGTCGCTGCCCAAGGTCACAGGCTCATTGTCAAACACATCCAAGGCCGCCATTGCTGGACGTCCATGATCCAACGCGCGCAAGAGCGCCCCCTGCTCTACAAGGCCTGCCCGAGACGTGTTTACAAAGAGCGCGTCTCTGCGCATTGCACTCAGGTCATCATAGGTAATCACGCCGCGCGTTTCAGGCTTGAGCCGCACATGCACCGAGACAATATCGGGCGTTGCAAAGAAATCTTCGCGGCTCTTGGCGACAGTCTTGCCATCCGCCAGTGCTCGTGCACGACCATCCTCGGATCCCCACCAAAGAACCGACATGCCAAAGGCCTCTGCATAGGTTTCGACACGCTTGGCAATGCGCCCATATCCATAGAGCCCCAAGGTCCGCCCAAAGAGCGTCTTGCCAACGCCCATTTGCCAACGCCCCTCTTGCATATTGCGCATTTGCTGAGGGATTTGTCGCATCGCCGCCAAGATCAAGGCCCATGTATGTTCCGGAGCAGCATAGCTTGGCGCCCCTTTGAGTTGGTTCGAACAGAGCATCACGCCATGGGCTGTGCAAGCTTCAACGTCAACATGGGGATAGACCCCGCGCTGAGAGATGAGCCGCAGATGAGGCAACTGTGCTAACAGCTCAGCGGTGATGGCTGTCCGCTCGCGAAACAGAACCACTGCGTGAAACAGCTTAAGCCGCGCCGCTAATTGATCCACATCTGTGAGATGATCGGTAAACACCGTGACATCGATGCCATCAAGTTTTGCAAAACACGGCAACCCTTTGAGCGTGTCAAACCAATCGTCCAAAATCGCCAGCTTCATGAGTGGGGCGTCCAAATTGATTTTGGGATAAACACTTGGCCTTGTGCGATTTTACGGCAGGTCCGCACAAGACCCGCAGATTTATGGACAAAATCACCATCCACAAGGTCAAAATCAATGATCACATCCATAGTGCCCATGGGGTGTTCTAAGGTCACTGTACATGGCCCAACACTAGGCACATCGACCATCCCATCCGCCACTGTTCCAGGCGTCAGCACACAGGAGGCCATACATTGGCTCCCGGTCACGGCCATCGTTGGATGCGTGTTCCACGGCATAAAATACCGCGTGGCCACGGTTCCACCACTACGCGGCGGTGCGATTAGACCAAATTTCGGCGTTACCGATTTGCGCACATCGCCCATCCCCATGGCGGCACCAGCCTTGATCCGAAGCGCTTCCATAGCGGCGAAGAACTCTGTGTTCTCGTCTAGCTCTTGCACCGTTTCATAGCCTGTGAGACCAAAATCCTGAGCGCGCGCAATGACCATTGGCATCGCCACATCCATACAGGTCACCTCAATGCCATCGAACGTGTCGACTAAGGACCCTGTCGGCAGAAATGCCCCTGTAGACGAGCCCGCAACATCCATGAAATTCAAGACGACCGGCGATGCGGTTCCAGGCACCCCATCAATGGCAGCCGCGCCCTCATAATCAACGCCCTCAGCCGTGGTCACGATTTTTGCACTCACCCGTGCGCCTGTATTCACCGCGCGAATATTCACTGTCGTTTGGCCATCCTCAGGGGCGAACAGGCCCATTTCAACCGCAGCAGAGGCCACACCAGAGAGGATATTCCCGCAGGTTGGCTTGAAATCAACGAGGCGGTCTTGGACGGACACTTGGGCAAAAAAGTAATCGATATCGGCCCAGTCATCCTCTGATTTCGACAGCATCGCCACTTTGGTTGTGACAGCGTTCCCACCGCCAAGCCCATCAATATTCAAGGGATGCCCAGAGCCAACAGCGGCGATCAAGACCTCGGCCAGCGTCTCTAAATCTTGAGGAAGGTCAGCGCGATTGAAATACGGCCCCCGAGAGGTGCCGCCCCGCATAAAGACAAAGGGAATAGATGTCTGTGTCATTGCGTTTCCTTTTTAATGAGCGCCACGAGAGTGTCAGCAAAAGCTTGGGTTCCCAATGGCCCGCCAAAATCCGCAGTCCGTGTTTCAGCCGAAGACAAGGCCCGCGTCAAAGTAGCCGTCAACAGCACTGAGGCCTCTTGCGCCCCAAGGTGCAACAACAGCATCGCAGCCGAGCGCATGAGGGATGCGGGATTTGCGCGATCCTCTCCTGCGATATCAGGGGCAGAGCCATGTTGCGCTTGGGCCACGGCATGATCCACCCCAAGGTTCAAAGATCCCGCCAACCCCAGCCCGCCGGACAGCTCGGAGGCAAGATCCGACAAAATATCGCCAAACATATTCGTTGTGACGATCACATCAAATCGATCGGGGTCGCGCACCAATAGGGCAGCGGCAGAATCCACTAACACTTCGTCATAGGTGACTTGGGGATAGTGGGCCGCCACTTTGCGCACTTCGTCCAAAAACAACCCATCGCTGAGCCGCAGGACATTGGCCTTGTGCACCGCAGTGACATGTTTGCGCGGCCTCTTCATTGCCCCTTCGAATGCGGCACGTGCAATCCGCTCGGATCCATGCGAAGTGATCTTACGCATGGCAAGGGCGACGCCCTCCACCGCCATAAACTCAGACCCACCTGACGCCATGTTGCGATCTGCATAAAACCCCTCAAGGTTTTCGCGATAGATCACCAAATCCGTTGGCTTGGAAATTGGGTTTGGCAGGGCATCCACCGATAACGCGGGACGGATATTGGCAAACAGCTCGAGCTCGCGGCGTAGCACAGCCGACGGGTTCAATCCTCCTTGGGCTAAGGGTGGATAGGCATTATGCGAGACGGGGCCAAGAATGACACCATCGGCGGCTTTGGCGGCGGCAATGACCTCCGGCGGAATTGTAGTGCCCGCGCTATCGAGCGCCGTAAACCCCACGTCCATATCCGACCACGCAATCGCCAGCCCGCCGACGCCCTCAAGGGCGCAAAGAACTTTTTGCGTAGCCCGCATAATTTCGGGCCCAATGCCGTCACCAGACAGGCACAAGATTTTCAGGGGATGAGCGCTCATCTCAGGCCCCGACCCTTCACGTGAAAGGCCACGGCAGATCAACGTAAGACTGCAACAGGCCAGGAGGGAAATCACGGTTCAATAGTGACGCCATGCCCATCATGAACAAAATCCCAAGCGTTGTATAAAGCGATGCCATTGCCCAAGACAGACCAGCCCGCAGTTTTGTAAAGCTTAGCAAAAAGACAAAGAGCGCGATGATAAATCCGAACACCGCCGTGAGACCCAGCAAAAAGGCAAACCACGCCAATGTTGGCCATAGGCCATAGGCTGCTTCGCTGTCGTCCCCGCCCCGTTCGCGATCTGCAAACAACATATGCGTTTCTGGCGAAAGCATCATTTGCGCCAGCAAGATCAAAGCACCGACCAAGGATACAGAGGCCACAAACACAGGGAACACGCGATCCGTTGCGGCGTAATCAGGGATCGATCCTGTATTCCACAAGGCATAGCCAATAAAACCGATGATGGTCATCAAGAACAGCATTGGCGCACGCTTGCCACCTGAAGGAACGTTGCCTTCCGCAAGGATATTCTTAGCCTGACGCAATCCGATGATCACGGAAAACAGCGTCAGAAGGATAAGGATAATGACGATAGGTGAGAGAAGGTAATCAAAGCCTTTTTCCAAGCCAGAGCGGAAGCGAATACCTGCGATTTGAGTAGCATTATTGGAATAATTCTCAACAGGGGTCGAGAGGACAAAGCCAATCAAAAACGCAGGGCGCGACCAATCAAAGCGGCGCATCAAGATGCCCAAAAATCCGATTGCAAAGAGCGCCACCAAATCCATCAAGTTTTGACCACTTTGGAAGGCGGCAAATGAAATCACCATAAAGATAAACGGCGCGAGAAGCGCAAAGCGGATATTGGTCAAACGTGCAATTGTGGGCGACAAGGCGATACAGAGGACCGTGCCAATCACATTCGCCAAGGCCAAGAGCCAAACAATGGAATACGTGAAATCGAGGTTGGTTTCCAATAACATCGGACCGACATCGATCCCGTTCCCCAGTAATGCGAGCGCCCCAATAAAGATCGCCATCGAGCCTGATCCGGGAATGCCGAATAACAAGGTTGGCACCAAGCCGCCACCTTCTTTGGCGTTGTTTGAACTTTCTGGCCCAATAACGCCGCGCACATCGCCCTTGCCGAATTTATCCTTGTCCTTTGAGGTCTGAACGGTATGCCCATAGGCGATCCAATCAACGACGGATCCACCCAGCCCGGGGATCACCCCCACGATTACACCAATCAAAGAACAACGCGCCGAGAGCCATTTGTTGCGCCACCAATCTTTGATCCCGTCAAACCAACCGCCGCCAAGCGCTTGACGGTCGGAAATGGCTTTGTCTTGGCGCAAGAGCGCGACAACTTCGGGTATGGCAAAGATACCGAGACCCACAATCACCAGCTTGAGGCCATCGGTCAGATAGGGAAAATCATAGCTCGACATCCGCAATTCGCCGTTAAACGGACCCTCGCCAATCGTGCCAACCAGTAACCCCAATCCAGCGGCGACAATCCCCTTGATCGCGACACGTCCTGCAAGGATGCCCACCATAGACAAACCAAAAACCGATACCATCAATAATTCAGGGCTTTTGAACATCAAAACAATGGGACGCGCCACCAAGATGAAGACTGTCAAAAACAACGCCCCGACCAGACCGCCAAATAAGGAGGAGGCAAATGCCGCGGATAATGCGCGTGCGGCCTGACCCTTTTTCGCCATGGGGAAGCCATCCAAAACCGTTGCTTGTGACGCCGATGACCCCGGTATCCCCATTAAAACAGAAGCAAATGTATCAGAGGTGGGAATGACCGCAATCATCCCAATCATCAAGGCAAGTCCAAGAACAGGGTCCATACCGAACATGAACGGCAGCAAGAGAGAAAGCCCAGCAATGCCACCCAGCCCTGGGAAAATCCCAACGGCTAGCCCCATCATGACACCAAGTGCTAGATAGCCCAACACAATCGGCTGAAGGATTTGTGACCAAGCTGAGACCAGCGCGGGTAATGCGTCCGTGAAAATTTCCACCTTGAACCTCGTTGACTGATTAAAAAAGCGCCCCCACAAGGCGTGAGGGCGCTCAATAATCAGTCTTGGATTAGTCTAGATCGACACCGAAGTCTTCTTTCAACCAACCTTTGACATAAGACTTTGCTTCTTCGTTTACTGAGATCGCATTCGCCAAAGCACTTTGCGCTGCGGCGCCTGTGTACATTGGGTATTTGCCCAAACGTGCAGCAGAGATTTCAGCGAAATCAGGACGTGCTGCAATCGCTGCGAAGGCATTGCTGAACGTGTCTACGATCTCTTTGTCTGTGCCTGCTGGCAAGAAGGCGATTTTCTGTGATGGGAAACCTGCGATAAAGAAGGCCTTCCATGCGTCCCACTGTGGACCAGATGTTTCACAGCCGTCTGTTGCTTCACAGACTTCTTTGAATGTTGGCATGTCAGGGAATGTTGGATCACGAACGATGTTACCATCCGCATCGATTGAACCCCAAGACATCATTGGAACCGCTTTGCCTGCGTCTACCAAGGCCATGGACCCTTTTAGGTAACCAGAAGACGTTTGATAATCGATTGTTGCTTCGCCGCTTTCAAACATTTTACGACCATCGCCACGGCCTTTGATGCCGAGAACGTGCTCAACGTTCATGCCAAGCATTTCCCATGCAAGTGCAGGAATGATGTCGAGACGTGTCGCACCTTGGTTGCCGTAGATGAATGTTGTGTCTTGCAAGTTGTTTGCAGAGCCGTCAAATTTTGCGCCGTCTTCCGCGTTTAGATACGCAACACCGCCTGTGCCTGACGCCATGACAGGTTCCCAATCGTTGTATTCGTAACGAACACGTGGATCACCCAAAAGATATGGGAACTGAGTAGAACCAGATGAGCCGAACATAACTGTTCCGTCGCCGGCTTCTTGTTCTTGGAACCAGTTCGCGCCTTTTGTCGAACCCGCACCTGGCATAAACTTAACAACAACTGTTGGGTTTCCAGGAAGCGCCTCTGACAACAAAGGAGCAAAGAAGTTTGCCCATTTCGCAGAACCGCCAGTTTCAGAGAACGGAATCGTCCATTCGATTGTTTTGCCTGACATATCAACATCAGCTTGTGCTGGTGCTGCAAGTGCTGTTACGGCGGCAGCTGCGACAACCGCACCGCGTGTGAATTTAGTTAGTGACATAGTTTCCTCCCAATGAGCTGCTCCGTCGCCAAATTATTTCGACGCCGACAGCTCAAACTTGATTCCCTGACTGTGGGTGATAAAACTTTCATGAAACTTGCAAGGATCCTAAAAAATGCAAATTACCATTGTTGAAGATAACATTGGTTTGGCAAATGGCATTGCCCATTTTCTGAGGGACCAAGGGCACGCTGTCACGTTGCTAGATGATGGCCGCGCCGCATTAGAATTTTTAACGCAAGAAGAGAGCGATATTATTGTCCTTGATATCAACCTTCCAAATCTTGACGGGATCAGCATTCTCAAAGCCTTGAGAAAGGCAAATAACACAACACCAATCGTGCTTTTGAGTGCTCGGGATGAATTGCAGGACCGCGTGACGGGGTTGGACGCAGGCGCCGATGACTACATCGTGAAACCCTTTGAATTAGAGGAATTGGATGCGCGCATTCGCGCACTCTCGCGTCGCAAGCCTATGTTGACCCGCGATATTGTTGAATTTGGCACGCTCAGCTTTGACAAAACCGCACGCCAAGTCAGCGCAGGTGACACGCCAATTGCCCTTCCCCGACGAGAATTGGCCGCCTTTGAATGTCTCTTTGATCGCCAGAATTCGATTGTGACCAAAGCTCAATTGACAGATTTCATCTATGGTGTCGGAACAGAAATCGATGAAAATGTCGTTGAAATTTACGTCTCACGGTTGCGCAAAAAGCTCGCCGTGTATGGTGTATCAATCAAAGCGGCACGGGGATTGGGCTATATGATGAGCCTGACAGGATGAGGTCGTTAAACCGCTCTTTGCGTCTTCGCCTCTTGGTTTTGATCCTTGTGCCTTTGATCATCATTTCTATGGCTGCTGTCTATTGGCGATTTGAAGTGGCCCGTAAAACGGCCGAAAATATCTTTGATCGCAACCTCGTTATGATGAGCCTTGCAATATCGCGCGATGTTGCTCTCTCAGGTGGCGACAGCCTGTCTACGGTGACAACAAATATGTTCCGTGACGCGACAGGAGGGGATATTTTCTATCACGTTTACGGGCCCGATGGCAGCTTTGTCACAGGGTATTCATCGCCTCCCGTCTATCCAAAGGAATTGGAACAACCGACCTTTGATGAACCCGTTTTATTCAACTCAAGCCACTTGGGTCGCCCAATTCGGGCCTCGCGATTGGCGGAACAAGTTTCGATTGATGGGATTTCGGGACTATCCGTCATCACCGTCTGGCAGCCTTTAGAGCCTCGCCAAATGTTCGCGGCAAGGATGACCCGACAGGCGGCGATTATTGCAACGCTCTTGTTGCTGAGCGTTGCCAATTTGGTTTTCTTTGGCATCCGTTTTGGATTGCGCCCTCTCAAAGAATTAGAGGCCGCTATCACTAAACGATCTAGCCGTGACCTCAGCCCAATTGAACGTGAAATCCCACAAGAGGCCAAGGGCATTGTTGCCCGCCTGAACAATCTATTTTCGCAAGTAAATGACGCGAATGAAGCCAAGGACCGGCTTGTGTCAAACGCGGCCCATCAATTGCGCAATCCAATCGCAGCGGTCCATTCCTTGGCCGTCGCAACCCACAACACAGATGATCCCAAAATCATGAAAGACCGCGCCTCCGAGTTGGTCAACGAAACGCGCCGCGCAGCACGCTTAACAGAACAGCTTTTGTCGCTTGAGCGGCTGCGCGGCGGCACATTGAAAAGAACAAGGACCGACCTCAATGACTTTTTAACACGCGAGGCCACGCAATTAGGATCGCGCGCACTTGGTCAAAACATTGATTTTGAACTCAAACTTGGGGATATGAACACACTTGTCAAACTCGACGAAACCTTAATAAGCCAAGTTCTCAGCAATCTCGTGAACAATGCGTTGGCACATGGTGGTCCGTCCCTGACTGCGATCACAATCACTGCAAACACTCAGGGAAATAGAGCGCAGATCGACATCTCTAACGACGGTGCACCAATCGAGGAGGCCAGACAAAGCGACATATTTGATCGCTTCATTCAAGGTCATGAGAGCCAGGGATCAGGCCTTGGCCTCTCAATCGTCGCCGAAATCATGCACCTTCATAAAGGATCCGTAGAGCTCATCAGTGATGCACCCCTCACACGCTTTCGCCTGACACTTCCTTTAGGGTAAGGGTTTGGAGATCGCCTAGGCGATCGTTTGCCAAACAACCCCTGCCCCGATTGCGCCCAAAATGGCAAGAACCAGATATGCACCAAAAACACGCGGCTTGACCAAGGCCCAGACAGCGAGCGCCGCTGGGATCGAGCTCACGCCACCTGCAACCATAAAGCTAAGTGCAGCACCAGCACTCATACCTTGCGTCATAAGAGCATCCACAAGCGGAACCGCCGCATATCCATTCAAATAGGCCGGCGCCCCAATAAAGGCCGCAAGGACAATCGTACCAACGCCCTCACCACCTAAGGCCTGTGCCACCCATTCGGCAGGCACATAACGGATCATCAAGGCTTCGATTGTGTAGGCCAACATCAGCCACTTTGTTAAAAAGACTGCATTTTCTACTGCTGTATCTCGGAATGCCAATCTACGCTCGTCCCCTTTCCAGAAGGACCAAACAGGATCACCCTGAAACGGTGCCTTAACGCCACAGCATCCGCCAACCTGAGGCTTTTCGCGAAGAGGATCGACAAAGACTGCATTTTTGGCAAACGCCATTGTGACAAACCCACCAAACAGACCCAAGCTTACCGCCGCCAAGGTCTTTGCAATGGCAAAATCAAACCCAAGCGTGCCACTGGTAATCGCAAACATCGCAGGGTCCATTAGTGGCGAGGACAACCAAAATGCCATAACCGCCGCCAAGGGGGCCCCAACCGCCAAGAGCGCGGCGATAAATGGGATAACCTCACAGGAACAAAAGGGCGATAACCCCCCAAGCAATGCCGCCAAGATGATCATGCGCACTTGCGCCCCTTGAAACGCCCGCGCCAGCAAGGTTTCGGCGCCTGTGGCCTTCAGATAGGCAACGGCAAGAACCGCAAAGATGATAAAGGGGGCGGTCGTGCTCATTGCCCCTAGAGTGAAGCCCAAGGTTGGCCCAAATTCAGCCGGCAGGGCAATCGCAATCACAAGATAAATGGCGATAATGGCGGCAAAGGCTCCATCAATTTTTGGGAGCTTCCGAATAGCTTGAGAGATATCAGTCATGAGTTTCCTGTTCCTGCGGCGCATCACAATCTGCACAACATTCAGTCATTAAAAAATTTGAAAGCGCCGTAATCTGATCAAAGGCAACCGCCGCACAAATCACCGAACGCCCTTGTTTGGTTTGCGCGACAAGATCCGCTTGACAGAGGATTTTGACATGATGGGTCAACGTCGATCCCGTCACACCACACCGCTCCCCAAGCACTCCAATCGGCAAACCCTCAGGCCCCGCACGTACCAAAGTCCGCAAAACTTGCAGCCGCTGTTCGGAACCAAGGGCCGCAAACATAGAGGCCGTCTGAGCCAGTTCGAGATGTGAATCACTAAATATTTTCATATTTCTAATATTATCGAAATATAAATCAGAGACAAGTCTTTCTTTGTCTCGGGTTCAGAATTTGAATCGCCTGCCCTCGACTAGACACCGGCGACAGATGCGTGGTCGGCAAGACTTACAGCTTGATCTCAATTTTCATGACGTTTGGGGAGGTGGCGGAAACGAAGGGCACTTTACGCGTCAAAGACTAATATGGTGCAACTTGCACTAAATAACCGAGTTAGCAGTCCTCAGATATGTAAGAACCTAGGAATTAGCAGGACAAGTCATTGTAGGATCTTTGCTGATTTGAAAGAAAAAATTCCAAAAAACCACTTTCTGTGGCCCGAGCTTGCAAATTATGGCGCATAGCTTATGAGAAACGTGTGAGTTGATCATTGTTTGTACTACCTAAGGAGCTTCGATAAAATGAAGGAAGTAGATGTTTTAGTGCCAAATTTCAAACGGCGGCTTTCAGGTGTGACATCCACGATAGTTCGGCTTGTTCCAATTCAATCTCAAAGTATGAACCTACGCACATGTGGCATGGGTTTACCTAAAACGTTCAACAGTATGTCCCTACTCAAGATACTTTTAATGTCTCGCTCTGGCCCGTCTGGGGTACGTGTCTGGCACGCCAGACGAAATGTTGAAATGGCGTTTGGTTTGATCTTAAAACACCTACTTGGTAAGAAATTAGTATTAATTTTCACCTCAGCTTCGCAAAGACATCATACTTCCTTTACAAAGTACCTTATCCAAAAAATGGATTTCATTGTTGCAACCTCAAAAAAGACAGCATCATATCTTGAACGTGACGCAAGAATTGTGATGCATGGAATTGATACTGATAATTTTTCCCCAACAAAGGACAAGGCTAGCCTTCGCAGAGAATTAGGCTTGCCAGCACACGGACAAATCGTAGGGTGTTTTGGCCGAATAAGACATCAAAAAGGTACGGATGTGTTTGTAAAGGCGATGATCGACGTTTTACAAAAAA
>CBFHNR010000002.1:107554-190082 GCA_965657215.1 uncultured Paracoccaceae bacterium | reverse complement strand
CCATGAAGGTTACGATGAACCAGAAATCCTCCTAACTCAATTCAACAAATCTGTCCCAAAGGCGATGACGTTAGACAAATTGAGGTCTCTATTCCCTCTTGACTAATAAGATCGTTATCTGAACCATCCTCAACAACGAATTTGTCTTCTGAAATAAAAACATAGAAATTCATTAGTCGTTTTATTGTGGCTCCGTCAGTACGGTTCCAAATTTCAATTTGATCTATCTGTTTGCTTCCACCCAGATCCACTTGCCACCAGTTACCAAGTCTAGGGTTTCGGCTATGTGAAACGGATCCTTCTACCCATACACCGCTCGTACCGCCATCATTGGCATTATAAGCATGACCAGCATTAGGTCGGAATTGGCTCCCTTGCGTCGCCACTCCGCCATTAGTACTCAAAGCATGATTGAAATACTCTTGCGCAGCTGCACTGCTAGCATTTAAAAATACCACGGACAGAAAAAGAGCCAAAATTTGAAATGTTGAACGCATACCACCAGACCGCAACTGTGTAAGAATGTTTGAGAATGTCATATCCAATGAGTGAAACACTTAAACATGCGGCACATTCTGTCAAGGCGATGGCATCTAAGCCTGTCACGAAAATCACGAGGTTTGCAGTTGCGCAACGCATTTTGAAAAAATGATCCACATCCCCTCTTGATTTTTCCGACCAAATCAATCAGGTAATCCCGAATTTTTTGGATAAGAGAGGACGAAACATGAGCGGATCATTGGAATTACTTGCAAATAATTTACTGGCCCCGACAATCCTGTTCTTTATCCTCGGAGCCTTTGCTGCCTTTGTGCGCAGTGATCTCTCTATCCCGAAAGGCGCGGCTAAGGTCATGTCGATTTACCTGCTCTTTGCAATTGGGTTTAAAGGTGGCGTTGGGATATCGCAAAGTGGGATATCCTCTGATTTATTCGCCAATATGTTTGCAGGGGTGATCCTCAGCTTTGTCTTGCCCTTTGTTGCCTATTGGTTGATCAAGCTTTTGACGCAATTGGACGACATGAATGCCGCCGCGGTTGCAGGCCATTATGGGTCCATTTCGATTGTTACCTTTGTCACTGCCGTCAGCATATTAGAGAGCTCAGGCATTGCCGCAGAAAGCTATATGGTCGCGATTGCCGCCGTGATGGAGGTTCCTGCGATTATGTCTGCGCTTTGGTTGGCCTCGCGCACATCAAGTTCAGCAAATGACAACAAGTCGGAGCTATATCGCGATATCCTTGCCAATGGGTCCATCGTTTTGCTGGTTGGCTCATTTATCATCGGGGCGATAACCGGCACAGACGGCATGACTGAATTGAACCCCTTTATCGCGGTTCCATTTACGGGCGTGTTGTGTTTGTTCTTGTTGGACATGGGTTTGTCCGCAGGTCGGTCCTTGATGAAAAATCGCGGAGACATTTCGACAGGGCTTATTTTGTTTGGCTGCATCATGCCAATGGTTGGCTCTGTGATTGGATTGTTGGCGGCTATGATGACAGGCTTGTCTTATGGCGGCACCTTCTTGATGATGGTGCTCTCTGCCTCGGCAAGTTACATCGCGGTGCCTGCGGCCATGCAGATTGCATTACCAGATGCGAAGTCGGGAATTTATCTATCCCTCTCGCTTGGGATCACCTTCCCTTTCAACCTCACAGTTGGCCTTCCGCTATATATGTATCTCGCAAGTTTGGTGACGTAAGTTAATCTTTCTAAACGGCGCTTGTCGAACGACATAATCTTCCTAGATGCAGGGTATCGAGAGCATTTAAAGAGGTAAATCATGTCGAATAATTCAAGCGATCTCAAGGGGCTAGGTCTCGCCTTTCTTATCATTGCCGGTCTCATGGTCGGTATTCCGTTTTTGTTGATGTTTGCCGTCACCTAAATATTCAACTGGACCACGGCCCCCGCGCGTTTGGTCCAGTTTCCTTTTACAAATTAAATAAATTTTTACGAAACTGGCGTTGTCTACTGGAAAAGAGGTAGACCATGTTCCAAGAAACATCATTTGACATTGCTCAGTCAGCCAATCCAACGGTTCCTATAACCCCTGTTATATTGGCGGGCGGATTTGGAAAACGGCTCTGGCCTTTGTCCACCAAGTGCACCCCAAAACAATTCGCCGTTACTCGACAGGGCAACAGCCTTTATCAAGCCACACATAAGCGCCTTATGGGGTCTGGCTATCGTGATCCGATTGTTGTGGCACATCTTGATCATTGGGACGTGCTCATGGCGCATACCAAAGAAAAGACTGCGAGCTTTTTGCTAGAACCAATGAGCAAGAATACTGCTGCGAGCGTACTCATTGCCGCCCTTACTTGCTCTGATGAAACCCCTGATGAGATAATGCTGATTTGTCCGGCCGATCACGACATTCCCGATGGTGTGGCCTTGAGACAGGTTGTTGATCAAGCTGTGCCCCACGCCTTGGCCAAAAAGATTGTGACCTTTGGTATTTCGCCTACAGAGGCTTCCTCTGAGTACGGCTATATCACGCCAGAGGGTCAATTTATTGAAAAGCCGCCTCGTTTGGTTGCAAAGCGGCTTATTGACGAAGGGGCCCAATGGAATTCTGGGATTTTCCTCGCCATGGCGTCAACAGTGATTGATCACTTCAAAGGCTCGCAGCCAGAGCTGTTTGAACGGGTCCATGCGGCATGGGCGGCACAATCATCGCATGTGAATGCGGATATTATGGACGGCGACATTTGGAATAGTTTGCCGAATATTTCCTTTGATCACGCGATCATGACTCATTGCTCGGATTTGGCGTGTCTTCCTTTGGGAACCCAGTGGAGCGATTTGGGGTCTTGGTCGCATATCGACACGATCCTCCCCTCAGATCAGGCCCAATACATTGAGTGTGACAACACAAATTTGAAAACAACGGTCCCCGATCAAGCGATTGTGGGCATCGGTTTGCGCAACATCAAAGCGGTTGCCACATCAGAGGCCATTCTTATCTTTGATGAGGCGCATTTGGGGGATATCTCAAAAATTGATCTCACCCAAATGCCCCAACCGCGGCCGCGTCTTAGCTATCGTCCTTGGGGACAGTTTGAATGCCTCTCGCGCGGGGATAGATATCAGGTTAAAAAGATCACGGTACACCCAAATGAAGTCCTCTCGCTACAGGCCCATCATCATCGCGCGGAACATTGGATCGTTGTTCAGGGAACCGCTCGGGTGACGCGGGGCGATGAAACCTTTCTCATCAGTGAAAACCAATCCACCTATATTCCACTCGGCGAAACACATCGTTTGGAAAACCCAGGGAAAATTCCATTGGAATTGATTGAGGTACAGACAGGATGCTATCTTGGCGAAGACGACATAATCCGCTACGAAGATCGGTATAATCGTTTCTAATGGATTGGCTCAATGAATTACCGATGGCTCATACGGGCGTCAAAATGGGCGAGAAACCCACCCAGCCTGATGCGGATCTATTTGGTATTTGGCATCGTCGCGCTTTGCCTTTGCCTAATTGGGCTGGAATATTTCGGCCTATTGCCAGAGTGGATGGCCTTGCCAGCTCGGGGGCATGGCAAGGTCAGAATGAGCCCGCTTGAGGGTTAAGCGGTGCCTAGCTTTTCCAAACGCGCGGCGCGCAGACGGGCAAAATCATCCCCTGCATGATAGGATGAACGTGTCAAAGGCGTTGCTGACACCATCAAAAAGCCTTTGCCATAGGCGGCTTTTTCATAGGCTGCAAATTCATCTGGGTGCACAAAGCGATCAACTGCGTGGTGTTTTGGCGTTGGCTGCAAATATTGACCAATTGTTAGGAAATCAATATCGGCGGCGCGCATGTCATCCATCACCTGAATGACCGCTTGGCGGTCTTCGCCCAAACCAACCATAATGCCTGATTTCGTGAACATTGAGGGATCCAATTCCTTGACCCGTTGCAATAGACGCAAGGAATGGAAATACCGCGCGCCTGCGCGGACTTCGGGGTAAAGGCCTGGGACTGTTTCTAGGTTGTGGTTGAACACGTCAGGGCGCGCTTCAACGACGGTTTCTAAAACCTTGGGATCACAGCGCAAGAAATCTGGTGTCAGAATTTCAATCGTTGTCTCTGGGCTTCTGTGACGCACGGCGCGAATGGTTTGAGCAAAATGCTCAGCCCCGCCATCCTCGACATCGTCGCGGTCCACAGAGGTAATCACAACATGTTTGAGACCGAGCTTGGCAACCGCATCAGCAACACGACCTGGTTCAAAGACGTCTAAATCTTCGGGCGGTTTCCCCGTTGCAATGTTACAAAACGAACAGGCCCGTGTACACACTTCGCCCATGATCATCATCGTGGCGTGACCCTGAGACCAGCATTCGCCTACATTAGGACACCCCGCCTCTTCGCAGACCGTTACCAGTTTGTTTTCCCGCATAATATCGCGCGTTTGCTTGTAGCCCTCTGACACAGGCGCCTTAACACGGATCCAATCCGGTTTCTTGGGCTGTGCATTATCTGGACGATGCGCCTTTTCAGGGTGGCGCTGCTCGGGGACTTTCAAATCACGCATGAAACAAACCTCTTTTTGCACCTCATATCATAATACTGGCCTCAACCAAGCCCCTTTCCTGCATATCTGTCATGCAAGATAGAAATAAGGTTGAGAGATTTTTACACCTCACGTCGCGAATTGGCAAAGAATTTGCAGCTACGCCTGGGACTCTAATTGGAGAAACACTTATGTCTTTTGCTAAACTGAAAACTTGGTTTCAAACCACATCGCCCGCGACCCCAATGGTCAAGATCGTTATTTTGAATGAAAATGGCGAAACCAAAAGTGAAACCACTCAGGCGCTTTCTGCCTATTTATGAGTGCTGCTCACTTGGCTGGCGTCGTTCAGCCAGCCATCGCACGACCCCCAAAACAGAGCCAACACCAATAATGCCAAGACCCAAGGACATTGGGCTTGGCATTTTTGATGCCAATAACACAATGCTTTGCGGCTGAAGGTACATACAGACCATCAAAAAGAAGCCGATAAACATAAAAATCCGTATTCTGATGCGGGTACACATTGTACAGGGCAGATAGTGATGAAACAGAAGAGGAATATTTCGCTCAAATCCGCTCATCAGATCGGTTTGAGCAAGTAATTAATGAAACTCTAACGTCTTCTGATACACATACATCCACAGAGTCGAATAACTAAGGAATTCCGATGCGCCTGATATTTGCTTTGGGTCTTGCTGTCGCTAGCTTAACCGCCTGCAGCACCCCAGAACAACAGCAGACACGTGCGCTTTGCACGGCGGAGTGGATGGATAAAATTCCACCCAAAACCGAGCTGCGCTTGGTCACCAACCGGTATTATGAACTGGTACCGACTGGAAAATCCATCTGTATCACCGAAGGCAATCGAACGACCTGCCAAGATGAAATGAAGCGTGACTGGATTGAGCGCCAGGAAATCGAGGATGTTGACCTTAATGGACCAGAACGGGCGGCACAGATCAAAGCCTGCACGTTACAGCAATGCCTTGCCAATTACGGCAACGCCGAGTGTTCCCCCCCCTTAAATGCCTGAAAACGACATGCGTCGCAAATGTGTTAGACAGATTGTCGCAGCCTTGCTCTAGTGACTCGCAACAATCGAGGTCGCAGATGCAGTCACAGTGGTCACAAATTGCCCTGATTTCGCGCACAATAGGTGCCGAGCGTGGTCGCGCTGCGCGGGGTCGTCCCGTTTAGGGCGCAATCAAACTGCTCTTTTGATCTAACTTCAGGAAAATAAAATGACCCAAATGCAATCTCGCCGCGCAGGTGGCCGAGCCGCCCGTCGTGTTGCCCGCTCGAACCCTTTAGCCGACGCCATGCGTCCCGTGCGCCCAGGTATGAGCAGCGGCACCTATTCCCCTCTCAGCCCAGAGGCCATGACACGCATTCACCACGCTGTTTTAGATGCGCTTGAACATATTGGACTAGCCGATGCCCCTCAGAGTGGCATTGATTACATGGTGAAAGCAGGTGCAATTTTAGGCGATGATGCACGCCTTCGCTTTCCTCGGGCCTTGATCGAGGACACAATTGCCAAAGCGCGCAAAGATATCACCCTTTACGGCCGCGATCCCAAGCATGACATGGACCTTCAAGGACACCGCGTTCATTATGGTACCGCAGGAGCCGCCGTTCACGTCGTCGATGTCGAAGCGCGCAATTACCGCGAAAGCACGGTTCAAGACCTCTTTGATGCAGCGCGGATTACCGATCAGCTCGATAATATCCACTTTTTGCAGCGCCCTATGGTGTGCCGCGATATTACCGACAACCGTGAGATGGATTATAACACTGTCTATGCCTGTTGTTCTGGGACGACAAAACACATCGGCACATCCTTCACGGAACCCAGCTACGTCAAAGATGCGATTGAGATGTTGCATCTGATTGCAGGCGGCGAAGACAAATGGCGCGAGCGCCCTTTCATGTCGAATTCAAACTGTTTCGTGGTTCCGCCTATGAAATTTGCCACCGAAAGCTGTTTGGTGATGGAAGAATGCATCAAATATGGCATGCCAGTACTGTTGCTCAGCGCAGGTCAAGCGGGCGCAACGGCCCCCGCACCAATCGCAGGCGCTATCGTTCAAGCGGTCGCCGAATGTTTAGCAGGCTTGGTCTACGTGCATGCCATTGATCCAACACATCCCGTAATCTTTGGAACATGGCCTTTTGTGTCCGATCTTCGCACAGGCGCTATGTCAGGTGGGAGCGGCGAACAAGCCCTCCTCACGGCGGGATGTGCGCAAATGCATAAATTCTACGGCTTCCCTGGTGGCGCGGCGGCTGGCATTGCGGATGCCAAATTGCCAGATATGCAAGCGGGATGGGAACAAGCGACATCAAATGTGATGGCGGGCCTCTCTGGTTTGAATATGGTCTATGAGGCGGCGGGTATGCACGCCTCATTGCTGGGATTTTGTATGGAATCCCTCATTCTAGGCGATGATCTGATTGGTCAAGCCCTGCGCTGTGTCCGCGGGATTGAAGTGACTGAAGACACAGTGAGCCTAGAGGTGATCCGCAAAACATGTATTGAAGGTCCGGGGCATTATCTGGGGTCGGATCAAACGCTGAGCTTGATGCAGACGGAATACCTCTATCCCGAATTGGGGGATCGCACCTCCCCCAAAGAATGGGATGAACTGGGCAAACCTGATCTCATCGCTAAGGCCATTGCCAAAAAAGAACGTATTTTGGCAGAACGCTCAGCGGCGGCATTAGATCCGGTGGTTGATGCCAAAATTCGGGAACAATTTACAATATATTTACAAACATAAATCAACAAAGAGGCGGTTATAGTGCAGTAAACGCGCGAAAACCGCCTCTTTGGGATATTTATCGATCTGCGACCCATTAGGCACTGGTCTTTTCAAGCGGTTCGGGTTAGGCCGCGCGCAAGACTATTTAAAGGACGCCTGACATATGGACCTTCGCAATATTGCGATCATCGCACACGTTGACCACGGTAAAACAACATTGGTTGATGAACTCTTAAAACAATCCGGCGCTTTTCGCGCCAACCAAGCTGTGGCCGAACGCGCCATGGACAGCAATGACCTAGAACGCGAGCGCGGGATTACCATCTTTGCCAAACCGACTTCTGTTGAATGGAAAGGTCACCGCGTCAATATCGTTGACACACCAGGTCACGCCGATTTCGGCGGCGAAGTTGAGCGTATCCTAAGCATGGTGGACGGTGTTGTCCTTTTGGTGGATGCTGCCGAAGGCCCAATGCCGCAAACCAAATTCGTGACATCCAAGGCGCTTGCCCTAGGTCTGCGTCCCATTGTTGTCTTGAACAAAGTTGACAAAAACGATGCCGAACCTGATCGCGCCCTTGATGAATGTTTCGATCTCTTTGCAAGCCTTGGCGCAAATGATGATCAACTTGATTTCCCGCATATGTATGCCTCTGGTCGCTCTGGTTGGGCCGATCACGAATTGGACGGACCCCGCAAAGACCTCAGCGCGCTATTTGATTTGATCTTGAACCACGTCCCTGCCCCTGCGCAAATAGCGCAACAAGACGACGATTTCCGTATGTTGGCAACAACATTGGGAAGCGACCCGTTTGTTGGTCGTCTGTTGACAGGTCGTGTTGAAAGCGGCCGCATCAAAGTTGGTGCCTCAATCCAAGCCCTCACACGTGTTGGCCAAAAGATTGAACAATTCCGCGTCACACGTATCCAAGCCTTCCGCGGATTGTCTGAGCAAGACATCGACGAAGCGGTGGCAGGCGATATTGTCTCGCTCGCGGGTATGTCCAAAGCGACGGTATCTGACACTCTTTGTGCTCTAGCGGTTGATGAACCCTTAGAAGCGCAGCCAATTGATCCGCCCACAATCACAGTGACCTTTGGCATCAACGACAGCCCTCTTGCAGGTCGTGAAGGCAAAAAGGTTCAATCGCGCGTCATCCGTGAACGTCTCATGAAAGAAGCCGAAAGCAACGTCGCGATCAAGATCACCGACACGCCAGGTGGCGAAGCCTTTGAAGTTGCGGGCCGTGGCGAATTGCAAATGGGTGTTTTGATTGAAAACATGCGTCGCGAAGGATTTGAATTGTCCATCTCACGTCCGCAAGTTTTGCTTCGCGAAGGCCCAAATGGCGAACGCCTTGAACCAATCGAAGAAGTCACCATTGACGTAGATGATGACTATTCTGGTGCCGTGATCGAAAAGCTCACCGGCCCACGCAAAGGCGAATTGACCGAAATGAAACAAGCTGGTGCAGGCAAAACCCGCATCATAGCGCATGTTCCCTCACGTGGTTTGATAGGCTATCACGGCGAATTCCTCACCGATACACGTGGCACAGGTGTTCTCAACCGTGTGTTCCACGATTGGGCACCACACAAAGGCTCCATCCCAGGCCGTCGTGCGGGTGTTTTGATTTCCATGGAAGACGGCGTTTCCGTCGCCTTCGCGCTTTGGAATCTAGAAGATCGCGGTCGCATGATGATCGGTGCTCAGGAAAAAGTGTACCAAGGCATGATCATTGGCGAACATAGCCGTGACAATGATTTGGAAGTGAACCCCCTCAAAGGGAAAAAACTGACCAACGTTCGCGCCTCTGGAACAGACGAAGCCGTTCGTTTGACAACGCCGATTACCTTGTCACTAGAAGAGGCGATTGCCTATATCGATGACGATGAATTGGTCGAAGTGACGCCAGAATCCATTCGTCTGCGCAAACGCTATCTTGATCCGCATGAACGCAAGCGGATGGCGAAATCATCTTAAGACACAAAAGGCCCCTCACTGAGGGGCCTTTTTAATTTAATCAGTAATTTTGCGACTAGTCGGTAATTTCAACGATCACCAAATCGCGCTCGGATGCCCCACGCGCGTGATTCAAGGCCTCTTGATAACCTTCTGAATGGTAACAATTTTCCGCCGCTTCTACCGAAGGAAAGCGCGCTACAACATTGCGTTTGCGTTCAACCCCTTCGAGCTGAACATAGCGACCGCCACGGGCCACAAATTCACCACCGAATTCTTGAATCACAGGGCCAGCCAGCTTAGCGTATGTGCCGTAAGCCTCTGCATCCGTCACCGTCACATGTGCAATCCAAAGTGCCGCCATCGCCTTAAGCTCCCGTAATGGCGGCTTGGGCCGCTGCAATCGCTTGATCGGCATTGGATGCATCCGCACCCCCGCCTTGCGCCATATCAGGACGTCCACCGCCCCCTTTGCCACCCAATTCGGGAACCGCTGCTTTGACCAAATCAACCGCAGAAACCTTATCGGTCAAATCCGCTGTCACACCTGCGGCAACCGCAACTTTGCCTCCAGTATCCGCAATCAACAAAATCGCCGCACTTCCGAGGCGCGATTTGTGATCATCAATCAAGGCTGGCAAATCCTTGCCAGACACGCCTGTCAGGGTTTGCGCAAAGAATGGAATACCGTTGATATCTTTAGCATCTTGGCCCCCGCTTTGACCAGCGCCCCCTGCCATCGCCAATTCGCGGCGCAGCTGAGCGACCTCATTCGACAGTGCTTTGCGTTCCTCTAACAAGGTTTTGACCCGTGCAGGAACATCGCTCGGCTGTGCCTTAAGATCGGCTGCAACAGAGGCCAAGCGCGCGTTTTGTTCGGCCAAATAATCAAAAGCCGCCGCACCTGTTAGCGCCTCAATCCGACGAACCCCCGCCGAAGACGCGCTATCCCCGAGCAAAACAAACAATCCGATATCCCCTGTTTGGCGCACATGCGTGCCACCACAGAGTTCAAGTGAATAGGTATCCCCCGATTGCCCTTTGCCCGATCCTGAGAGCAGACCCATAGACACAACGCGCACTTCGTCACCGTATTTTTCGCCAAACAAGGCCTGTGCGCCCAAGGCACGGGCATCATCAGGCGTCATGATCCGCGTTTCAACGGAGCTGTTTTGACGGATGAAGTCATTCACTTCGCGCTCAACTGTATTCAATTCCTCTGGGCTGAGGCCTTTGGAATGGCTGAAATCAAAACGCAAACGATCTGCGGCGTTCAATGATCCCTTTTGTGCCACATGATCCCCCAAAGCCCGACGCAAGGCTTCATGAAGCAAATGCGTGGCAGAATGATTTGCCCGGATGGCAGAGCGACGTGTCGGGTCCACCACCAAAGTTGCACCCGCACCTTTGGTTAGGGTTCCCTCGGTGACTTCGGCGACGTGAATGAAGACATCCGCCACTTTTTTCGTATCCGTGATATGCGCCGTAGCGCCCTCAATTGTCAAAACGCCTTGATCGCCCACTTGCCCGCCGCTTTCGGCGTAAAATGGCGTTTGGTTCAAAACGATTTGAACCGCATCCCCTGTGGCAGCACTTTCAACCTGAGCGCCGTCTTTGAGCAAGGCAACAATCTGCCCTTCGGCGGTTTCTGTATCATAGCCCAAGAAATCTGTGGTGCCGTGTTGATCCGCAATATCGAACCAAACCGTTGCATCCGCCGCCTCACCGGTTCCAGACCACGCCGCGCGCGCCTTTGCCTTTTGTTCGGCCATCGCGCTGTCAAATCCGTCTGTATCCACAGTGCGGCCTTTTTCACGCAGCGCATCTTGGGTCAAATCCAAAGGGAACCCATAGGTGTCATATAATTTGAACGCCGCCGCACCTGGCAATGCCTCACCCTCACCCAAGCCTGACAATTCGTCATCAAGGAGCTTCAAACCGCGATCAAGCGTTTGTTTGAAACGGGTTTCTTCGTTGCGAAGCGTTTCTTCGATCAAGGATTTCGCATGGACCAATTCGGGATAAGCCGCGCCCATTTGATGAACCAATTCAGGCACCAAGCTGTGCATCACTGGATCCTTGGCCCCCAAGAGATGCGCATGACGCATCGCGCGGCGCATAATACGGCGCAACACATAGCCACGGCCATCATTGGAAGGCATAACCCCATCCGCAATCAAGAAAGATGTCGAGCGCAAGTGATCGGCAATAACGCGGTGATGGGTTTTGCCGGGACCATCTGGATCCGAGCTCGTTGCATGCGCCGAGGCTTCGATCAAAGCACGAATGAGGTCTGTCGAATAGTTGTCATTCGTGCCCTGCAAGAGGGCAGCAACCCGTTCGATCCCCATCCCTGTATCAATAGACTGATTTGGAAGGTCGGTTAAGCGGCCATCCTCATGCTGTTCGTTTTGCATGAAAACGAGGTTCCAAATTTCGACAAACCGATCGCCGTCTTCTTCTGGGGAACCGGGAGGTCCACCCCAAATGTGATCGCCGTGATCATAAAAAATCTCAGTGCACGGTCCACAAGGACCCGTCGGGCCCATCCGCCAAAAGTTGTCATCCGTGGCGATGCGAATAATACGATCATCGCTGAGGCCCGCTACTTTTTTCCACATACCCGCCGCTTCATCATCAGTGTGATAGACGGTGACCAATAGCTTTTCTTTCGGGATGCCCAATTCTTTGGTGATCAATTCCCATGCGAAAGGGATCGCATCGGATTTGAAATAGTCACCAAAGCTAAAATTGCCCATCATTTCGAAAAATGTGTGGTGGCGCGCGGTGTAGCCGACGTTATCAAGGTCGTTATGCTTGCCACCTGCGCGCACACATTTCTGGGCGGTGGTCGCACGTTTGTAATCGCGCGTTTCCACCCCTGTGAACAGGTTTTTGAACTGAACCATTCCAGAATTTGCAAACATCAATGTCGGATCGTTCCGAGGAACAAGCGGACTGGATGGGACAATTTCATGCCCGTTTTTTGCGAAGTAATTCAAGAAAGTCGAGCGAATGTCGTTCAAAGAGGTCATAAGCGATACCCTGTGCAAATGTTTGCATTGGGATTATAACGCAGAGCCTGACTTGTCCACAGTTGACTGGGCTGAGATATGAAAAAGGCCGCTGTGACGCGGCCTGTTTTTATGGTTCTAAAATATCATCATCTTTGTCGATGTCTGGATCATTTGGGGGCAAATCAAAGTCTAGCCCATGCGCCGCCCTGATCTTGTCCTCAATCTCCAGGCACACGCGTGTGTTTTCCTTGAGGTAAGTTTTGGCGTTTTCACGTCCCTGACCAATGCGTTCATCGCCATAGCTATACCACGCACCCGATTTATCAACGATGCCCGCTTTGACGCCTAAATCAATAATTTCACCGGTCTTGGAAATGCCTTCGCCATACATGATGTCGAATTCAACTTGCTTGAAGGGCGGTGCAACTTTGTTTTTGACCACTTTGACACGGGTCGAGTTGCCGACAATTTCGTCACGATCCTTAACCGCGCCAATACGACGAATATCCAAGCGCACGGAGCTGTAGAATTTCAACGCATTCCCGCCCGTCGTTGTCTCTGGGCTACCGAACATAACGCCGATCTTCATCCGAATTTGGTTAATGAAGATCACCATACAGTTACTTTTGCTGATAGAGCCCGTCAGCTTGCGCATCGCTTGGCTCATCAATCGCGCCTGCACACCAACGCTGCTATCGCCCATGTCGCCTTCTAGCTCAGATTTCGGCGTCAAGGCCGCAACAGAGTCTACAACAACAAGGTTCACCGCACCCGAGCGCACCAAAGTATCCGTGATTTCAAGCGCTTGTTCACCTGTATCAGGTTGCGAAATAAGCAACTCGTCCAAATCAACGCCTAGCTTTTTGGCATATTGCGGATCAAGCGCGTGCTCCGCATCCACAAAGGCACATACCCCGCCTTTTTTCTGTTCCTCAGCCACACAATGAAGTGTGAGTGTTGTTTTACCGGAACTCTCTGGTCCATAGATTTCAATGATCCGCCCTTTGGGCAAACCGCCTATGCCGAGCGCAATATCAAGGCCCAAAGACCCCGTTGAGGTCGCTTCGATTTCTTGGATGGCATTTTCACCCCCAAGCTTCATAATCGAACCTTTCCCAAATTGCCGTTCAATTTGAGCCAAAGCGCTATCTAGCGCCTTTTGCTTGTCGTCGTTTTTTTTCGTCGCCATTGAAAGAAGATCTGCCATTTTTATCGTTTCGTCCTTCTTATTTCACAGCAACGGCTTCTGAGCAATCGCTGGTTTGTTCTACTCTTGTTCTTTTTATGGGATCAAAATGAGAACATTACAAGATAAATTTTATGTACCTACTTTCAGAGGAAATTGTTAAAGAGTAGTATAAAGAGACGCTAAAGGATGGGTGTATTTCGTTAATGCTTGTTTTCATTCAAAAAAACTTGGCCATATTGTCGGTTCCCAAGACTGGAACAACCGCATATGTTGCTGCTTTGCGACGACGCGCTTCGGTCGTGATTTCTAGTCCGCCTGGATTAAAGCATACGAATCTTAGCAAATTTCAGCGCAGCTTCCTTCCAATTTTTCAAAATGCAACACACCTCCCCATTGAAACCATGGCGGTGGTGCGCGAACCGATAGATTGGCTCGGAAGCTGGTATCGGTATCGTCAACGCGATCAATTGGATGGACATGAAAATTCGACCAAAGGCATGAGCTTTGATGAATTTGTAATGGCCTATCTCGAAAAAGAGCGGCCTAAATTTGCGCAAGTTGGCGATATGGCGAATTTTGTAAAACCCGCCAAGGATTATGCACCGATCACGCATTTATTCAAATATGACGCCCAAGAGAGCATTCATGCATTCTTGCAAACGCGCCTTGGCTTTGACTTTGATCTAGAGCGCCGCAATGTATCGCCAAAGGCTACGTTATCCCTGGATCCTGCAATCAAAGCACAGCTGATGCAAAAATGCGCGGATCAGTTTACGCTTTGGGATCGCGCCGAAGGTTAAACCAGTTGTTGATGAACGGTGTCTGTAAGTTCGTTCAATGAAAACGGCTTCGGCAGAAACACTGAATTTTTTATTTCAGCTTGATGTTTTTCAAAACTATCTTCGGCATAGCCAGAGACAAAGACAACGCGCACATCGGGGCGATCAATTAGCGCCTCTTTGACCCAACTTGGCCCATCCCGTCCCGGCATGACCACATCCGTCACAAAGACATCGATTTAGAGATTGCCGTCTTGTAAAATCTCAAGAGCGTCCTCGGCACAAGCAGCCTCGATCACGCTATATCCGCGCAATTGAAGGGCGCGCGCGGCAAAGGTGCGCACGGGCGTTTCGTCTTCGACCAGCAAGATCACGCCATGCTCTTGGGCGCGCCTTTTGGGAAGCTCAGGTTCAAAACCGTCGCTGATAGGATCACTGTCAATCTCAGCAGATGGCAAGAGAACGGTAAATTCAGTTCCTTGCTCTAGCGTGCTTTCGACAAAGACATAGCCACCGGTTTGCTTGACGATGCCATACACCGTGGACAATCCAAGGCCCGTGCCCTCGCCTGTTCTTTTGGTTGTGTAAAAGGGTTCAAATATCTTTTGCACTTTATCGGGGAGTACCGCACCCTTGGTCTTTGACTTTGATCGACACATAGCTTCCAACCTCCACAGGTACCCGATCCCTTGTATAGGACTCTGTGACTGTGTGACCCTCTGTTGAAATTGTTATGCCCCCTCCGTTTGGCATGGCATCGCGGGCATTGACGACCAAGTTCATGATCACTTGTTCCAATTGACGTTTATCCGCGCGCACCGCCCTAAGTTAGGGATCATATTTCAAGGACAGTTCAATTTTTTCACCAACCAAACGGTTCAACAGATGAGTGAGATCCGCCAAGGTGTCACGCATATCTATGCTTTCGGGGCGCAATGTTTGTTTACGCGAAAAGGCCAACAGCTGGGACACAAGCGCCGCTGCGCGATTGGCGTTTTGATTGATCTGCACCAAATCCGCATAGTCCAAATCGCTCGCATCATGGCGCAGCAGCAGCAAATCGCAATGTCCAGAAATCGCCGTAAGCAAATTGTTGAAATCATGGGCCACACCGCCTGCGAGCTGGCCGATGGCTTGCATTTTCTGGCTCTGCACAAATTGCGCCTCAAGCGTTTTTAATTCGGTGGCATCATTTAGGACGGCCACCAAAATAGGCTGTCCTGCATCTGTGCTTTTGTTCAAGGAAACTTGCACAAATACCTCTTTATCGCGCCTAGTAAGACGCAAGAATTCAGGGTGGTTCAGCCCGCGCCCCTGACCCGCATCATAGAGCCAATCGGAAATCGAGCGCCCCAATCCCTCCATCAAATCCTGCAAAGCGAGGCCAGTTCCTGTTTCGATCCCCAATAATTTGCAGGCATGTGCATTGGCCGTTATCAGCCCGCCTTCGCTCGTCAGTTTGACCATCGGTACAGGAAGCACATCAAAATCAGACCCTCCAAGTGCGGATACGCCCACAGTGTCAGGCAAGAGAAGGTATTCATCCCCAAGTTCAGTTGGCAATTTTATAGGCACGACGTCACGGGGCCCAATTGCTGTTGACAGGGTCACAGATTGCCCTGACCGATAGGTCGTCAGATCAGGGAAGTCTTGCGCAGACGGGAAAAACCGACGCCCTGCTCCATTCGCACGCTTGTGCTGTCCAAGGCGAATTAGAGGGAGGTCACTCATGATTGGGGCGCTGTCGTTGATAGTCCAATAACAATAGTTTTCTGACAGAAGGCGCGCGCGGATGAGGTGCGTCCCTAGGGTAACTGTCTGATCCTCACCTTGGCGCAACCCACGCAAAAACATGGCCGCATCACTGGGTCGATCCTCACTGTGTTTGCGCAGATGGGTCAAAATATTCGCCCCGATCCTAAACTCTGATGCCTCCAAGAGCTGATCAGAGACCCAGAGGATGTCACCGTCCCGATTGCTCAGAAGGGTTGACCCCTCAGTTGCCTGCAATACCTGTTCAAAACACCTCAATTCATTGCGTCGTATCCACCGCTTTGCCCAATGAAAGACTCGATCAGCCCCCAGAACCAATCCAAGAGAAATAGCAGCACTTCGCACAATGGACATCACGGCCAAATCTTGCGCCCAAACAACAAGCGCCATGACAGTAAGGCACAAAACAACACTCAAGCCACGCTTGGTTGATAGTTTAACGGTCGGATATGAAAGTGCATCACTCACATCAAAGGCCCCTTTGTCTCGGCCTTCCTAATAAGTCAGCAAAGCGTTAAATGTTCCTTAACGCCAAAAATACAACCCTGAGACGATCAATCAACGTCTTTTTAACAATGTCACAAAAAACCCGTCTCCGAGCGTATTTGGTACAAATTGCACCTGCTCTGTCACAATCCATTGCGGATTTTCTGATATAAACCAATCAACTTGATCGTGGTTCTCAGATCGCAGAACGCTACAGGTCGCATAGGCCAAGTACCCCTCGGGCGTTACAAAGCCAGAGGCGGTTTGTAGAATATCGCGCTGCACCTCTTGCAATTCATTCAATTTTTCAGGGCTTAATGACCACTTACCTTCGGGATCGCGACGCCAAGATCCACTGCCTGAACAGGGGACGTCACAGAAGACAATATCAAATGAATAATCCCCCATATCTTCTTGATCTAGAATAACAATATCCGCCTGCGCTCGATTAGATCGGGTTGGCAAATCCTTCATGCGGCGCGGGAAGGCATCATGCGCATGCACCGTTGTATCCAACCATCCCGCCAAAGCGAGTGACTTTCCGCCGCCACCAGCGCAGTAGTCGAGCACACCTGTTACCGCCTCGCGTGGGATGACACAGACACTGGCTTGACTATTGGCGTCCTGCAATTCGACCAAGCCATCTTGATAGGAAATCGAATTGGCAACTTTGCGCGCGCCTTCGCGAACAATCAGGGCTGTTTCCACGGTTGGATGCGGCTCGGCGATAATTCCATCTTCGGCCAAGGCCTCGATTGCGGCCTCGCGCGTGCTCAATATCAAGTTGACTCGTAGGAACACCTCGGCGCGATCTCGCATGGCTTGGGCGACCTCATGAGCTTGGTCTCCAAGACTATTACACCATTGATCCCGTATCCAATCAGGCAGATCGTCCATTGGATCGACATCAACATCGGCTTTGGTCATTTCATGCGGCTCTAGCGCCATGGGTGCATAGCCTTCACCCGTAAAAATACCAGCAGGATCAATCCCTTGTTGGCGGAGTAGTCCGATCATAAGTGCGCGACCGTTGGCTCCTCCTCCGACGGTCGCGCAGGTATGTTTACGGCGTAAAACGGCATAAACATTGTCTCTTACAGCTGCGCGGTCTTTTGATCCGGCAAAGCGGCTATTTCTGGCCCAAGCGCTAATGGCTTGTTCCGCCGAGCGCCCCTCATTGATGTCGTCAAGAATTTCAATCGAGGCCTGAACCCGTGCAGCTGGTGTCATTACATTATCCGATAATTCGGGCTTTCACGTGTGATTTGCACATCATGAACATGGCTCTCTTTGAGCCCAGCACCGGTGATTTTAACAAAGCTACATTTGGTGCGCATCTCATCTACTGTTGCGCTCCCTGTGTAGCCCATAGCCGCGCGTAGACCGCCGACCATTTGGTGAACAACAGCGCCTGCCGCCCCTTTGTAGGGAACTTGGCCTTCGATCCCTTCGGGAACCAATTTGTCGCTTGCTGCGTCTTTTTGGAAATAGCGATCCGCTGAGCCACGCGCCATTGCGCCCAAAGAGCCCATACCGCGATAGGCTTTGAATGAGCGCCCTTGATACAAGATGACTTCGCCTGGGGATTCATCCGTTCCTGCAATCATTGATCCAATCATGGCAACAGAAGCGCCCGCCGCGATTGCCTTGGCAAAATCGCCTGAGAATTTGATACCACCATCTGCGATGATTGGCACGTCACCTGCTGCGCTTGCGCAATCCATAATGGCCGTAAGCTGAGGCACACCAACACCAGCAACCATTCGGGTGGTGCAAATCGATCCCGGACCGATGCCCACTTTGACCGCATCTGCGCCCGCCCCGATTAAGGCTTTGGTCGCCTCGGCTGTGGCAACGTTCCCTGCGACCACTTGAACAGAGCTGTTGAACTTTTTGATGGCTTCGACAGATTTGGCAACGCCTTCGGAGTGGCCATGCGCAGTGTCAATGACAACCATATCAACCCCCGCATCAATCAAAGCGAGCGAGCGTTCATATCCCGCATCGCCAACTGTTGAGGCCGCAGCAACGCGCAGACGCCCCAAATCATCCTTGCAAGCGGTTGGATTCAAAACGGATTGTTCGGTGTCTTTTAGCGTCAAAAGACCCGTCAATTTCCCGTCTGCATCCGTCACTAGCAATTTTTCAATGCGCCGCTGCTTCATCATTTCGATGGCTTGTTGACGATCGGCTGGTTCATGTAGGATCGCCAAATCCTCAGTTGTCATCATCGCATGCACAGGTGTTTTCGCATCCTCGGCAAAGCGCATGTCGCGATTGGTCACAATCCCAACAACACGCCCCGTTTCATCCACGACAGGAAAGCCTGACACGTTGTAACGCTCACGCAGTGCATTCGCATCGGCCAAGGTTTGATCGGCGCGCAATGTGATGGGGTTATAGACAATCCCGCTTTCAAAGCGTTTGACGCGGCGCACTTCGCGTGACTGCGCTTCGATGTCCAAATTGCGGTGGATCACGCCCATGCCGCCTGCTTGGGCCATCGTGATCGCCATACGCGATTCAGTAACCGTGTCCATCGCCGAACTCAGCAATGGAATATTCAAGGAGATTGATTGGGTCACCCGTGTGCGCGTGTCTGCCGTATTGGGCAAAACATTGGACGCGGCAGGAACCAATAGAACATCATCAAACGTGAGAGCCTCGCGAATCTGCATCTCAAAATCCTTCTTCGTAGCAGGGAACACTTGGCGGTTTCCTATTTCACGTTATGTCCCAAAAGAAAAGCCCTATGCCACGCACATCCGCTATTTTCTTTCGATAAAGAATGCTGAATACAGGTGGCCATCGGCTTTTGCAGTTTGGGAGGACAAAAATGAGCGGACATGGTTATGAAAGCGGACGCCTTGATTTACCTTTTGTTGGGATTTCAACATTCGGCAAACGCCCCTATGTGAGCGACTGGTCCACCCTTGACGCCGATGTCGCGATCTTGGGCGCGCCATTTGATGCAGGCACACAATGGCGATCTGGCGCGCGTTTTGGTCCGCGCGGTGTGCGTGAGGCCTCCACTCTGTTTAGCTTTGGTCATGCGGGCGCCTATGATCACGAAGATGACGCAACTTACCTCCCCGGTGATATTCGCATTGTGGACATGGGGGACGCAGATATTGTGCATACAGATACCGTGCAAAGCCATGCCAATATTGAAACAGGTGTGCGTGCTGCGCTAAATGCGGGTGCCTTGCCCGTCGTGATCGGAGGGGATCACTCGATCAATATCCCTTGTATCAATGCCTTTGAGGGTCAGGGTGACTTCCACATTCTTCAAATTGATGCCCATTTGGATTTTGTCGATGAACGCCATGGTGTGCGTCACGGCCATGGCAACCCAATGCGCCGCGCTGCGGAAAAGCCCTATGTCACAGGATTAACCCAAGTCGGCATTCGCAATGTCAGCTCAACCGCCAAAGAAGGTTACGAGGCTGCGCGCGCGATGGGATCGGATATCCTCTCTGTACGCCAAGCTCGTGAGATTGGAACACGGTCCGTGATTGACCGCATTCCAACAGGTGCGCGGGTCTATGTAACGATAGACATTGATGCCTTTTGCCCCTCTATCGCGCCTGGAACAGGCACGCCAAGTCATGGGGGGTTCCTCTATTACGAAGTCTTGGAAATGCTGCAAACCCTATCAGAGCGTCATGACATCATCGGCTTAGACCTCGTCGAAGTGGCCCCCGATTACGATCCAACAGGATCGACATCCATTCTTGCAGCCCAGCTTTTGCTCAACACGCTTGGGTTCATCTTTCACAACAAGGCGACATAAATGATCGATTGGATTATCCTTATTTGCGCGGCATTTGGCGCTGGTGTTTTGAATACAATTGCAGGGGGTGGCACCTTTTTGACCTTTCCTGCGCTTGTGTTTGTTGGGCTTCCCCCTGTTGTGGCCAACGCGACCAGTGCGATTGCCGTGTTGCCGGGATATCTTTCGGGCGCCTTGGGATTTTCAAAAGAGCTTCGTGCCTTTGATCGACCGCTTCTTATTCGCCTAACCATTTATACCCTAATCGGCGGATTGATTGGGGCCGCGCTTTTGTTGGTGTCCTCAAACAAAGCCTTTGCCTCAATCGTCCCCTATCTTCTCTTGATTGCAACGCTGATTTTCGTGTTTTCTGAGAATTTGCGAGATTTGGCAAAGCGCCATGCCCGCGCTATCACACCATATGGAGCGATTGGCCTGATCTTGGTCTGTATCTATGGTGGCTATTTCAATGGGGGACTTGGTATTGTTCTTTTGGCTCTGTTCTCACTGTGGGGTATGCAGGACATGCACCAAATGAATGGGCTGAAAAATGGGTTGTCCTTTGCCCTGTCCCTGATTTCTGTTGCGGCCTTTGGTGCGGGTGGATTAATCGCATGGCCCCAAGCTCTTGTAATGATGGTTGCGGCAACACTTGGTGGATATGCTGGCGCCCCACTTGCGCGCGCCATTCCCAAGTCAGCATTAAAATGGATCGTCGCCCTTGTCGGCTTTGGAATGAGCCTCGTGTTTTTCTTGCGCTGACTGCAGACCAGCGGCAAACCGAAAAAATGCCGCCAATGGGTCATAAAATGGCGAAAGCGGGCTTTTTGTTTTTGATCAACACTCTACAGTAACGCCAAACCATCGATGCAAGGATATGCACAAAATGAGCAAAGACCCCCTCGTTGTCTTTACCCCTTCTGGAAAACGCGGTCATTTCCCTGTTGGCACACCTGTTCTCACAGCCGCACGTCAACTCGGCGTGGATTTGGATTCCGTCTGTGGCGGACGCGGCATTTGCAGCAAATGCCAAATCACGCCGTCTTATGGTGAATTTTCTAAGCATGGTGTGAGCGTTGCGGATGATGCCTTGTCGGAATGGAATTCCGTGGAACAACGTTATGACGACAAACGCGGTCTCACAGCAGGTCGTCGTTTAGGATGCCAAGCGACAGTTCAAAGTGACGTGGTGATTGATGTTCCTGCAGAAAGCCAAGTTCACAAACAAGTGGTTCGCAAATCAGCCAGTGCGCGCGCGATCACAATGGATCCTGCGACCAAGCTCTATTTCGTCAACGTCGATGAGCCAGATATGCATGAGCCAACAGGTGATTTGGAACGCCTCGAGCGAGCCTTGCAAAGTCAGTGGAATATTGACGCCATTCAATGCGATCTCAGCGTCTTGTCCAAATTGCAAACAGTGCTTCGCAAAGGCAAATGGCAAGTCACAGTGGCCCTCTTCCAAGATCACACAACAAAAACACCTCGTGTCATTGACGTGTTCAAAGGGCTGCATGAGGACGGCATTTATGGCCTCGCGATTGATTTAGGCTCCACAACAGTTGCCGCGCACCTCACCGATTTGGTCACGGGCGAAGTGATTGCCAGTTCTGGCATCATGAACCCACAAATCCGTTTTGGCGAAGACCTCATGAGCCGCGTCTCTTACGCCATGATGAACGCAGGCGGTGACAAGGAAATGACAGCCTCTGTGCGAGAGGCGATCAACATCCTAATCCAAGACATCGCGACTGAGGCCAAGATTGACACCAACCTGATTATGGAAGTTGTCTTTGTCTGTAATCCTGTGATGCATCACCTCTTGCTTGGAATTGATCCTGTTGAATTGGGCCAAGCCCCCTTTGCGCTTGCGACATCGGAATCCCTCTCGCTTTATGCCAAAGAATTGGACCTCAGCGCGATGAACGCCGCGGCGCAGTGCTATATCCTACCCTGTATTGCAGGTCACGTCGGTGCTGATGCGGCGGCTGTTGCCTTGTCCGAGGAACCTGGAAAATCTGAAGACTTGGTTTTGATCGTGGATGTGGGCACGAATGCGGAAATCCTATTGGGCAATGCAGAACGCGTGCTTGCCTGTTCCTCACCCACGGGTCCCGCCTTTGAAGGGGCGCAAATCAGCTCTGGCCAACGTGCGGCCCCCGGTGCCATTGAAAAGCTTGAAATCGACCCAATCACCAAAGAGCCAAGGTTCCGTGTTATTGGATGTGAAAAATGGTCGGACGAAGACGGCTTTTGGGAAGAGACCAAAGGATCGGGGATCACGGGCATCTGTGGCAGCGGCATTATCGAAGCCGTGGCCGAGCTGCGTTTGGCAGGATTGATGGACGAAAACGGTCTCATCGGCTCCGCATCCGCCGCAGGCACTAAGCGTTTGATCGAAGATGGGCGCACACATTCCTATGTGGTTTATGATGGCACCGCCGAGGATGGCCCAAAAATCACGGTCACCCAAGGCGATATTCGCGCCATTCAATTGGCTAAATCCGCGCTTTATGCAGGAGCGCGGCTTCTCATGGATGAAATGGAGGTTGACACCGTCGATCGCGTGGTTCTTGCAGGGGCGTTTGGTGCCCATATTTCTAGCAAACATGCAATGGTGTTGGGCATGATCCCTGATGTGCCATTGGATAAAGTTCAATCTGCTGGGAATGCCGCCGGAACAGGCGCACGTATTGCCCTGTGCAACACTCAGTCGCGCAAAGAGATCGAAAAAGTGGTGCGCCAAATCACCAAGGTCGAAACCGCGATTGAGCCAAAGTTCCAAGAACACTTTGTGGCCGCGAACGCGATCCCGCATAAAACAGCCCCGTTCCCCGAGCTCAACAAGATCGTCACGCTTCCGGCTGTTAACTTCAACACAGGATCAAGCGGGGGTGCCGCAGACGGTGGTCGCAGACGTCGGCGTAGGTCGTAATTTGAAGACGTATTCAGAACTTTGTTGGTACCTTCAAACCAACATTGACTGTTGTTGGTGCCATACCTTGACCTACGGCCGCTCGAACATGTCCTAAACCAACTGTCAAAGCAAGGCTGGGGTCGATCCAATAATCGATTTCAGCTCGAGCGCCATAGATTAGCCCGCCGTTGGTGTCCACGCCAGCTCCTCCGGCAGCGCCCATTACAACCTCAGCCGAGTAGGACCAATTGTTTTTAGGAACGCTATGCCAGCCAATTCCAAACAGTCCCAACTGATAACCACCAACGTTCCCTGTAAATGCAGTCGAAGCTTGACCTGTAATATAAAATTTTTCATTGAGAAAAATATCAATTGTCGTTTCTAACAAGTTTGGCGTTTGAGAGTAGTGTGGCTTTCCCCGAATGAACCTCGTGTTGGGAAATTGACGTGTTATTCCTGAATAAAACTGAATTTTGTGTGCGTTTTGAGTTTTTTGTCGCCGCTGAGACGATCCAAAATTATACGCTATATCCAAACTAGGAGCGACAACCGAAAAGGCGCCGTTGAAAGACTTTCTCCTGCTTATAGCAGCTTTAAGGATCCAGTTGTCTGATAACGTTATGTTTGCCGATAAGCCTGCAGTCCAAAGGAGGCCACCTCCAGTATCTATTGCACCTCCACAACCTGCTCCTAATCCGAATTCATAGGCAAAAATTGTGTTTCCTAGAATGTTCTTTGATTTTACCCCAAGAACCCAATCGGCATACCCTTCTGCAAATCCAGACACAACGCCATTGGCTTGCAGAAACGTATCAAAAGCAGCGTTACTGTCAAAAACGAATTCACCACCTAAGAGATGCATGTCCTGAGATTGAGCACCACTAATCGTTTTAGACGAGTCACGGTGTAGATATTGCATGTAACGCAGTGATGCTGATTTGAAGACTGTGTCACCATTGCGAGATTTCCAAGTGCCGCCATTATTAGGAACAGAAAAGTTTAGATTGAGCGGCTTGCTATAATACGTTGTGATAGCTGGCGTAGCGATATCGGAACCGTCAATGGTTGTCCAAGAAGCGCCAAGACCAAGATGTCCGCCAAAGGTCGGTATTTCCAGCGTTAAAAAAGGTCTGACCATAATGCCATCCCCATGAACTCGACTGCCTCCGCCGCCACCTCCCACATAAGCGCCAAGGGCCATTCTGTAATCATGCCCTAAGTCGAAATAACGACCTGCTTCCACACCTCCAACAAAGAGGCCACCCCCCTGCCCAAGCGCGCCAGAATATAAACTCTGACCCAAAAAATAGCCTTGATCAGTAACATAGCCCAATGTCAGTTGATGAAGACCTGAAACGGGAGTTTGCGATTTAGTAAAATGATCGATCCCAAATTTCCATTCAAGCTCTCCCGCTTGAGCAGAAACTGTTAATAAGCTAGCAAACAAATAAGGCAAAATGACAATTTTGGCAAAAAATTTCATGAAATATCCTAGGTCATCCAGTTGGATAGTATCACAAATGTTGATTTAGAGGTAACGTTTAGTAAGTCAGGAAAACCATTCCATTAAAACAAGAAAAGCCAGACAAAATGTCTGGCTTTTTCGCAGTCCTAAACTCAGGATTTAGGCAGGTTGAGCAGCGGTGCTCTGAAGAGCAGATTGTGTTGTCTCTGACTTGCGGAAAAGTGACGCAAAAAAGTTGCGGATCATTTCGGCGCGCAAGCGACGGGCTTCGAGTTCAATTTCAGCGTAGTTGATTTGCATGGTCATGTCCTTTGACTGTGTCTAGGATATACATAACAACCACTGCCCATATCAGTAGACCAAACTTTGGAATACCCGATATGCAAAATTGCGATAGCGCTATCAGCTCGGTTGGAGCGCTGTCACGATCAACAAGAACACGGTAGCAAGCACCAATTTCGTCAACATAATCGAAAATGTTATCCCGCTCACTGGAATAACCAAGACACCAAGGGCAGCAATCACCAAGGCTACTTGGATCAAACAACGCGCTAGTCCGGTTAAAGGATTGCGAGAGGGTGCAAATTCATTGGTAAACGCCATGGGTTTATCTCCTGTTTCTTGGAGATTAAGAAACTGTTAAACCGTGTCACGATTGGGGCACGCAAACGACGAAGATAAGAAATTATCGAGATGCCCTGCCCCAGTCTTGCAAAGATATCGTTTTCCTGTAAAAGAGCCCTCTCTTCGCGAAGCAATTTTTTCGCGCGGTCTCTCGTGGGTAAGTGCGGAGAGTATACCTTGCCCTATGAAACGCGCCAGACAAATGGAGCTCACATGCCTTTATACGAGCATGTCTTTATCTCGCGTCAGGACTTGTCCAACGCACAGGCCGAAGGCCTCGTCGAACACTTCTCCACAGTACTCGCAGACAATGGCGGCAAAGTCGTCGATAGCGAATATTGGGGCGTCAAAACGATGGCTTACAAAATCAACAAAAACCGTAAAGGCCACTACGCTTTCTTGCGCACAGATGCACCTGCACCTGCTGTTCAAGAAATGGAACGCCTTATGCGCTTACACGATGATGTCATGCGTATCTTGACGATCAAAGTTGATGAACATGCCGAAGGTCCTTCGGTACAAATGCAAAAACGTGATGACCGTGGCGAACGCCGCGAGCGCCGCGCATAAGCTGACGAAAGGATCTTAAATCATGGCAAGTAAACCATTTTTCCGCCGTCGCAAAGTTTGCCCATTCTCAGGCGACAACGCACCTGCGATCGACTACAAAGACACGAAGTTGCTACAGCGCTACATCTCTGAGCGTGGTAAAATCGTACCGTCCCGTATCACTGCTGTTTCTGCAAAGAAGCAACGTGAACTTGCACGCGCAATCAAACGCGCTCGCTTCTTGGCCTTGTTGCCATACGCTGTGAAATAAGGAGAATTTGATATGCAAGTTATCCTACTAGAGCGTGTCGCAAAGCTTGGCCAAATGGGCGATGTTGTTGACGTAAAACCGGGTTACGCACGTAACTTCCTATTGCCTCAAGGCAAAGCGAAAACTGCTTCTGCGACAAACATCGCAGCATTCGAAGAGCAGAAAGCACAATTGGAAGCCCGCAACCTAGAAACCAAAAAAGAAGCAGAAGATTTTGCAAGCCGTCTCGACGGTCAGCAATTCATCGTGATTCGTTCCGCATCTGATGCGGGTGCGCTTTACGGCTCTGTGACACCTCGTGATGCCGCTGAAACAGCGACAGAGGCAGGTTTCTCACTCGATCGTAAGCAAGTCTCCGTGATCACACCGATCAAAGAGCTTGGCCTACACGAAATGTCTGTTCGTCTTCACCCAGAAGTTTCTGCAACAATCGTTATGAACGTTGCACGCTCAACTGAAGAAGCAGAAATCCAAGCCTCAGGTAAATCCATCCAAGAATTGGCTGCTGAAGCAGAAGCTGAAGCAGAATTCGAAATCGCCGAATTGTTCGACGATATCGGAAGCGCAGCTGAAGACGATGATGCCGCAGGCGACGAACAAGAGTAAAATAAATCAATTCGTTGGTTGTTTGAAACGCCCCTTTGCTATCGCATTGGGGCGTTTTCTTTTGCCCAATCATGATAGCAAAACCATGTCCGATAGAAATATCCCCTCCAAAACGGCATAGAGTATCAATTTGAACTCAAAATACTCGAAATTCTTTTCGAAAGTTTCAAAATTTGAAGATGAATTGAAATTAATACGCAAATAAGTGTGATTTTCTTTGAAAACTTGGTGTTTTGCGTGTTGACGTTCTAAAGCCGCACAAATAATGTGCTCAAACACGGTAAAAGGAACCTTTGTCATGACGATTGTCGTCGGTCTGGTGAAAAGAAAGCGTATGGGTCGGTAACGTAACCATTTCTTTACCCCATGCGCCCTCGAAACCTTCGAGGGTTTTTTTTATGTGTACGAACAAATAAAGACGTCAAAAAATACGGAGAGTACAAATGACACGTCAAATGACCGGAGCGAAAATGATTGTTCAAGCCCTCAAGGATCAGGGTGTGGACACAGTGTTCGGATACCCCGGCGGTGCCGTCCTCCCGATTTATGATGAAATTTTTCAACAAAACGACATCAAACATATTTTGGTACGTCATGAACAAGGCGCGGTACACGCGGCCGAAGGATACGCGCGCTCCACTGGGAAACCTGGTGTTGTGCTCGTGACCTCAGGACCCGGTGCCACAAACGCTGTGACGGGTCTTACTGATGCCTTGCTCGATTCCATTCCCTTGGTTGTTCTCACAGGTCAGGTTCCGACATTCATGATCGGCTCTGATGCCTTCCAAGAAGCCGACACCGTTGGCATTACGCGCCCTTGTACGAAACACAACTGGCTCGTCAAAGACACAGCAGATTTGTCAGGCACCATCCATGAGGCCTTCCATGTGGCGACCTCTGGGCGCCCTGGCCCCGTTTTGGTGGATATCCCTAAGGACGTTCAATTCGCCTCCTCCACCTACACGGAGAAAAACAAAGTTCCCGTAGCGCATTATCAACCACGCACCAAAGGCGACATTGATCAGATCACCGCCCTTGTTGAAGCGATGGAAAAGGCCAAAAAGCCGGTTTTCTACACAGGCGGCGGCGTTATCAACTCTGGCCCGGGGGCCAGCCAATTGCTTCGTGAATTGGTCGAGGCCACGAATTTCCCGATCACTTCTACTTTGATGGGTCTTGGGTGCTATCCTGCCTCTGGCAAAAACTGGTTGGGCATGTTGGGTATGCATGGTCTTTATGAGGCGAACATGGCGATGCATGATTGCGATCTTATGATCAACATCGGCGCGCGCTTTGATGACCGGATCACAGGGCGTCTTGATGCCTTTAGCCCGAAATCGAAAAAGGCCCATATCGATATTGACCCCTCTTCTATCAACAAGGTCATTCGCGTTGATATCCCAATCATCGGGGATGTTGGTCACGTGCTTGAGGACTTGCTCAAAGTTTGGAAGGCGCGCGGTCGCAAAACAAACTCTGAGGCCGTTGCGAAATGGTGGGATGAAATCAATGATTGGCGCGCGATCAACTGCCTCGCATATACGCAAGAAGGCCAAACCATCAAACCGCAATATGCTCTGGCCCGTCTTGAGGAATTGACCAAGCACCGCAAGGATCGCTATATCACGACCGAAGTTGGTCAGCACCAGATGTGGGCCGCGCAATACCTGGGCTTTGAAGCGCCCAATCAATGGATGACCTCAGGGGGCCTTGGCACAATGGGCTATGGGACACCTGCCTCTGTTGGCGTTCAAGTGGCGCATCCTGATGCTTTGGTTGTGAATGTTGCCGGCGAAGCGAGCTGGCTGATGAATATGCAAGAGATGGGAACGGCCGTTCAATATCGCCTACCCGTCAAACAATTCATCCTCAATAACGAACGTCTGGGAATGGTGCGTCAATGGCAAGAGCTCTTGCATGGTGAACGCTATTCGCAAAGCTGGTCAGAGGCGCTGCCTGATTTTGTGAAATTAGCAGAAGCCTTTGGATGCAAAGGGATTTTGTGCTCTGATCCCAAAGATCTGGATGACGCAATCATGGAGATGTTGGACTATGACGGACCTGTCATTTTCGACTGCTTGGTTGAAAAGCATGAAAATTGTTTCCCGATGATCCCATCAGGGGCTCCGCACAATGAAATGTTGTTGGGCGAAGCAAATACCAAAGATGCTATCGGCGCGTCAGGGGCAGTTTTGGTTTAAGCGCCCGTCGCTTAGTCCAAAACCGAGATTGAAAGGTTGAACAGATGTCACCAATGAAAATTAAAAAAGGCTCGTCCAAGCATTCCGCTTATGCCTTGCGTGCGAACTATAGCGAAACCATCGAAACACATACTTTGGCCGTTCTGGTCGATAACGAAGCAGGCGTTCTTGCACGGGTTATCGGTCTGTTTTCGGGACGCGGTTATAATATCGAAAGCCTCACAGTCGCCGAAGTCGATCACGAAGGCGGCCTAAGCCGTATCACGATCGTCACAACGGGCACACCGCAAGTCATCGAACAGATCAAAGCGCAACTGGGCCGTATTGTGCCCGTTCATGATGTGCATGATCTAACGGTTGAGGGTCCAACAGTTGAACGCGAACTTGCATTGATCAAAGTGCAAAACTCAGGCGAACAGCGCGTCGAAGCCTTGCGTTTGGCCGATATCTTTCGCGCCAATGTCGTTGACAGCACGCTGGACAGCTTTGTGTTTCAAATCACCGGCGCCTCTGACAAAGTTGACGCATTCGCAGACCTCATGCGCCCACTCGGATTGGTCGAAATCGCCCGCACTGGCGTCGCCGCCCTATCGCGTGGAGTTTAAGGGTTCGTAACCCTACTAAAAACAACCATCAGGCAACAGCATACCCATGTGCTGTTGTCTTTTTCTTTCTGAATTCAATAATGTTTCTAGGTGCCGGTTTACGCTGCACTGAATAAGTGGCTTGTGAAGCATTTGACACCAAGTTGTCCGCAATATCTTTGTAATGATTACCCGCAACCAGATGCACATTATGGGCGTAGCGCAGAGTTTCGTCTTGGCGTAGATCGAATTGCACCAAATCCCCAACAGTCAACTCATCACTCTGTTTTGGCTTAGATAAATCCGGTCGATAAAAAGCAAGCTGACCTTGGTCTTCGCACCAAATGACGGCGCGATCCGTTTCAGGGTCATTCCATAGTATTACACCTAACATTGTCATCTTCCCCTAGCTGCGTGTGAGTTAAGGATGGGATATTTTGACACAAACAGACATGCGCTTTCCTGAAACAAAGGCTTGCAATTTGTGTCGAAACTTCGCAACTTTGAAGCGTATCTGTGTCACGACTGACGCCAACTAGCGTCACCATGCACGTAAAGGTGGCGTTCTACGCGTAATGGTTTAAATACTGAGTGTAAATATTCCAATTTGGCGAATGGCGAGAAAATGCAAAAGACTTTGAACGATTCGAATGAAACCAACTCTCCTGCGAAGCTCCGAGCCATGTTCGGGGAAAACTTGAAACTGCTCTGTCAGCGGGCAGCCTCTGTTTCCGCTTTGTGTCGAGACTTGGGAATAAATCGAACTCAGTTCAATAGTTATCTCAACGGTGAAAGCTTTCCACGCCCTGATATTTTGCATCGCATTTGCACCTATTTCAACGTAGATGCCCGTATTTTGCTTGAGCCGGCTCAAAATATCGTAGGGCGCAAACCGGATCTGATGCTTCACCCTGAGCTACAAGATTTCATCAGTGTCTCTAACATTGAAATTCCTGAGCCCACTTTGCCAAGTGGATTTTATCGCTTCTCACGCCAAAGCTTTACCAATCCAGAGCTCTTTCTTCAGGGGCTGATCTATGTCTACCGTGCAGACAATTACACCTTTATCAGAGGCCACGAGGCTAAAAATGCATTGGCTCAACAAGGCTTGCCAACCTCCCCTCGCAACCGTGAATTTCGGGGATTTCTCATGGCTCAAGATGGCGGTGTGGCTGGGTTCATGTCACGCCGTGGATCGCGAACATCGTCATTCACCTTTTTGACCCGCGTCCCCTCTTTTGAAAATAACTATTGGGTTGGCTATGTGAGCCGCACAATCGGTGAATCCATTAGCGCCAAGTTGATCACACGCATGGTTTTTGAATATCTCGCTGATGATCGCCGCGAAATCATGTCAACCGCGCGCTCCGCTGGATTGTGCGAAAGATCAGACTTGGTCCCCTATCACCATACACTTTTGCGACCAGATGAACCCTTTCAATGATGTCGTTTCTATGTAGAATTTGGCGCGTTTTGATAGACCTGCGTTAAAATTCTATGCAATTTGGACACATCTTTATTAGGAAAGGTGATGTCACATGAGTAATCTCACGGATTTGTCCTCTGTAAGGACCAGCGTTTACAAGGCCAATGGGCTACCAAATGCGCACTATATCGACCAAGCTGTCTATATGGAGGAACGCAGCGCGCTGTTGTTTTCTCAATGGGCGGGCTTAGCTGTTGCAGCAGATGTGCCAGAGGTTGGCGACGCCGTTCCGATCACCTTTATGGAAATGCCCCTTTTGCTCGTGCGGGACCGCGAAAATCGCGTGCGTGTCTTTCAAAACACCTGTCGTCACCGTGGTATGATCCTTGTCGAAGAACCCAAAAAGATCGAGGGCGCCATTCGCTGCCCTTATCACAGCTGGTGTTATTCGACGGATGGGCGTTTGGTGAGCACGCCCCATGTTGGCGGCGCAGGTCACAACACACACGACAGCATTGACCGCGCGACTCTTGGCCTCATCGAAATACGAAGCCACATTTGGCGCGATGTGATCTGGATCAATGTTTCGGGCGATGCGCCAGAGTTTGAAGAGGTGAATGCAGACCTTATCGAGCGATGGGCAGAATTTGATCAGCCACTCTTTAATGGTGGGGATGACAGTAAATTCAAGCTTGAGGTGCAATGCAATTGGAAGCTTGCTGTTGAAAACTATTGCGAAAGCTATCACTTGCCGTGGGTGCATCCAGGATTGAATTCCTATTCCCGCCTTGAGGATCATTATAATATCGAAGAAACAGAGCGTTATTCAGGTCAAGGCACCTTGGTCTACCGTCAGTTGGCGAATAAAGCGGGCAAATCCTTTCCTGATTTTGAAAACCTAGATGCGAAATGGGACACTGCGGCGGAATATATTGCCGTCTATCCTAACGTCTTGCTAGGCGTTCATCGAGATCACGCCTTTGCCATCATCTTGGTTCCGCAAGGACCAGAGAAAACTGTTGAGAACATCCATCTCTATTATGCGCAGCCTGATATGGACGTCGACTTAAAAGCAGAGAACACAAAACTGTGGAAATTGGTCTTTGAGGAAGACATCTTTGTCGTCGAGGGCATGCAGCGTGGGCGCCATGGTGTGAATTTCGACGGAGGGCGCTTTTCCCCTGTCATGGATGGCCCAACCCATAATTTCCATGACTGGGTGGCAATGAAAGTGGACACGCATCGTGCGCTGAAACAGGCGGCTGAATGAGCGATCTCGAACAGCGTATCTTAGATGCGCATGAGGCCGGTGATAAATCGGCCTTAGTGACGCTTTATGCTGAGGCCTCTCGGCAGGCAAGTGATCTAGATGCAGCCTGCTTTTTCGCAGTTTACGCGCATACCTTCGCGCTTGAGATTGATCATCCGCTTCGCGCTGAATTACATGCGTTTTTAAAACAGAATGGACGCGAGGTATGAGGCCGCTACCCTGCGGCCTTTTCCTCTAACATCATCCACTCTTCTTCGGCATCCGCCAAAGCCTGTTGGCGTTCAACCAAGGCGTCGGTACCTTTCTGAAACTTAACAGGTTCTTTTGAATAGAGATCGGGTGCGGATAGGAACACCTCAAGTTTCGCAATTTCCGCCTCAAGCCGTTCAATCACCGATGGCAGCTTTTCTAAGCGATGCTTTTCAGTAAAGGACAACCCCGTTTCTTTTTTCTTTTCAACGCCCTTTGCGTCGCTTTTAATCTTTTTAGCTTGTTCTTTTTCGACTGTCTCATCAGCCTTGCGTTGGGCTTGATAATCGCTCCAGCCGCCTGCATAAACAGTGGCCTTTCCGTTCCCTTCCATCGCAATGGTGGTCGAGGCCGTGCGGTCCAAGAAATCACGGTCGTGCGACACCAAAAGAACGGTTCCATCATAATCGCCCAGCAATTCTTGGAGCAAATCAAGCGTTTCCACATCAAGGTCATTGGTCGGTTCGTCCAAGACCAAAACATTGCTTTCCCGCGCCATGAGTTTGGCCAACAACAGCCGCGCCTTTTCCCCACCAGAAAGAGAGCGAACAGGCGCGCGGGCCTGTCCCTCGTCAAAAAGGAATTCTTTGAGATAGCCAACAACATGTTTGGGTTGGCCGCGCACAAGGATTTGATCCGCTTTACCAGAGACCCGCATTTCTGGATCCCCAGTGAGGCTTTCCCAAAGCGTCATATCGGGATCAAGCTGCGCGCGGGCCTGATCAAAAATGGCTACGTTGAGGTTCGTCCCAAGGGTGATTGTCCCCTGATCTGGGGTCTCTTCGCCCATGAGCATTTTCAAAACAGTGGTCTTGCCCACCCCGTTTGGCCCAACAAAGGCCACGCGATCCCCGCGATTGATCTGAATTGAAAAATTGCTGACGATGGATTTGTCGCCAAAATCCTTGGTCACATTGACTGCTTCAACCACTTTGCGACCGGATTTTTGTCCACTTTCCAAATTCATCGCCGCTGCCCCTTGGCGACGAATTTGTGAGGCCCGTTCTTGCCTGAGGTCTTGCAACGCCCGCACGCGCCCTTGGTTGCGTTTGCGTCGTGCTGAAATACCTTCAACCGCCCAACGTGCCTCGGCCTTGATCTTGCGATCCAGCTTGTGACGTTGCATGTCTTCGTCTTCCCAAACTTTGTCACGCCAGGCTTCAAACCCGCCAAACCCAATCTCTTGGCGTCGCACAGCACCGCGATCAATCCAAAGTGTGCCACGTGTCAGCGCGTTCAAAAAGGCGCGGTCGTGGCTGATGAGAACAAAGGCCGCTTTGGTTGATTTTAATTCGCTTTCAAGCCAGTGAATGGCTTGGATGTCTAAATGGTTGGTGGGCTCATCGAGAAGCATCAATTCTGGCGCTTCGGCCATCAATTTTGCCAAAGCTGCGCGACGCCGCTCCCCTCCAGAAGCCGTTGACACAGGGCGATCGGGATCAAATTTCAATCCCTCGCCCGCGCGTTCAACACGGTACATTTCACCTGCATCTAGCTCTGATGACGCAAAATCGCCCAAGGTGGCAAAGCCTTCCATTTGGGGATCTTGTTCCATGTAGCCAACACTTACACCAGGTGATGCAACGCGATCCCCTGTGTCGGCCTCGACCAAACCGGCCATGACCTTCATCAAGGTGGATTTTCCTGATCCATTGCGCCCAACAAAGGCCATACGGTCGCTTTGATGAATAATGAGATCAAGATCGGAAAACACGGGATCGCCCCCAAAGGTGAGGGAAATCTTGTTTAATTGAAGTAAAGGAATCCTAGCCATGATGCCGAGCTATTGCGCCCACGCGCAAAGGTCAAGTGAGCGCACGCAGCAGACGCTTGCGCGATTCTGGTATTTTGTCAATTTCAACACCTGTAAACACATGCATCGTGTTCATATCAGGATCAATCACCGCATGATCACTCACCCAGCCGCCCATCAATAAATAGGTTTTCAACAAAGGCGGCATATCCAAAGTGGCTTGTTTTTTCGATCCCTGCCCTGTGAGCGTTTCAAAATCCACGCGGTTTTGCGACAATCGTTTGGGGGCAAGGGGTCCCTTGGCCGTGTTATTGTCTCTAAGCCACAAAAACGCATCGCGATACCGTTCGGGATCATTTCCAACAAAGGACGAACACCCAAACAGAAAGGTTATGCCCTGCTCATCTACGAACGACGTGATCGCAGCCCATGCAACGCGGATCACATCAGGATCATCGCATGAGGGGTCCACGCAGAACCGCCCAAGTTCCAACATCGGAGATGGGATTGCTTCCAACCCTGATAGGTCATAAAATTGAGAGCCATAACAGCCGCTTATCTCCGCACCTGTTGCCAAGGGAAGGATACGAAAACAGCCAAGCAGAGTGTTCGTTTTTGGCGTTTCGATGAGCACATGCTTGTAAAGGCTGTCAAAGTCATCCTCATCAACCCCACCGCGCCCCTGAAGCGAAAACGCAGCATGCCTGAGCTTTTGACAAGCGCGCACATCCGCTTCAGTTTCAGCTAAACGAACGCGATACTTGCCTTTTTCAAACAAAACCATTGCTGTCCATCTGCTTTGCGATCACTCACCGCCAGAAAATAGGGTTTGCGCATTCATGCCACCGATTGAGCGCAACATTCGTTGTAGAGCGGTCAATTCATTTCCAGCGAGCTTGGTATAATTCGGATCAAGTGACACAACGCGACCGTCTTTGAGAGTGTATTGTTCAACACGGGTTAGCACGTCATTGCGATCAAAGCGCAAAACAACGACCTCACGCGACATCTCTTTGGGTGCGGTTAGTGTAAAGTAACGCACCTTTGAGCGGATATAATAGGCAGCACCATCACCCACAGGGCTTATCTGAGACGGAGCACCGAGGGACTCGCTTATGGAACCTCGTGTATCCACGCCCACAATCAGAGAAGATATGTCTTCGACGCTTGGGACATAGCCGTGATTTCGCAATTGAGGAGCGCAAGCAGCCAGCGTCAAACATCCAATAATCGCCGCTGTCTTGATCGTAAACTGTTTCATATTGATTCCCACGCCCTCTTGTCCTGACAGGTAATGCCCTTTAATTCGATTACACAAAGGATGCCTCAGCATCAAGAAAGGATCACGACAGCAATGACAACACAGTCCGAAACTTTGAGTGTTTTGCGCGTTGCAGAGCTAAACGAACGCAAAGCTAACAGATTTGAGTTAACCCTCACTGACGCCCAATGTGACACGATTTCCCAAGAATTGGGGCTTCTTTCATTGAAAAAGACCCGTTTTAAAGGGCAGCTTGTCGCCAAAGGGCGGCAGGATTGGCAACTAACTGCCGATCTTGGCGCGACGGTCCAGCAATCCTGCGTTGTCACCTTAAAACCCGTGTCTACGCGAATCGATACCGTTGTTAAGCGTCGTTTCGTTCCCGAAGACCACATTCATCAAATCGACGACGAAGAGACGGCTGAAGTTGAAATCAATCCTGATGAAAGCCTTGATCCGCTTTTGAATGAGATTGATCTGATGGCGATCTTTGTCGAATCTCTGGCGCTTGAGTTGCCGACTTACCCCAAAGTTGACGGTGCCTCGCTGGAAACCACCGCCTTTACAGAACCAGGCAAGGCCGCACTGAGTGATGATGACGTGAAACCTTTTGCGGGATTGGCCGCTTTGCGGGATAAAATGCAAAAAGATGATTAATTCGCGCCAATGCCCCCTTGCACAATTTGCAAATCCCAGTATTTTCGCGCCTTCTTGAGAAATTAAGTTGTACTTTGTGGGCGTTTGATAGTATGCGCCTCTGGTACACGAACGGAACCAAGGGCCTAGCCCTTAAAGATTGAGGTTGAGGCATGGCTGTCCAACAGAACAAAGTATCAAAATCACGCCGCAACAATCGTCGCGCACACGACTCATTGGTTGCAGCAAACCCAAATGAATGCTCGAACTGTGGCGAACTAAAGCGTCCACACCACGTATGCGCATCTTGCGGCCACTACAGCGAACGCGAAGTCGTTTCTATGGTTGACGAGATCGATCTGGACGAAGACGCAGCATAAGCATCAGATCGCTCATGACCGCTTCGACACAACAGACGAATGTGGTGCCTGAGCGCACTGTTCTTAGCATTGACGCCATGGGCGGAGATCTTGGACCGGCGGCTGTAGTCGCCGGTGTTTCACGTTCTGCGAAGCGCTTTCCAGAGGTAGACTTCATTCTTCATGGCCCCCAAGACAAGCTTGTCAAACTCGTTGGCAAGCGGAAAAACCTCGCGGGCCGCGTCTCGATTTGTGATGCCGAAGACGTTGTGAGCATGGATGACAAACCAAGCCACATCGTCAGACACGGCAAAAAGACCTCCATGTGGTCGGCGATTGAGTCCGTGAAACTAGGCGATGCACAAGGATGTGTTTCTTGTGGCAACACTGGCGCCTTGATGGCCGTGAGCATGATGCGCCTTCGCAAAGTGCCAGGTGTGAACCGCCCTGCTATTGCGATTTTATGGCCCTCTCGCAATCCGAGCGGCTTTAACGTGATGTTAGACGTCGGCGCAGATATCAAAGCAGATGAAAACGATCTCTTGCAATATGCCTTGATGGGTGTGTCCTACGCACGCAACGGGTTAGAAATTGCAAAACCCCGTGTCGGTCTTTTGAACGTCGGAACCGAAGAGCATAAAGGCCGCGCTGAGCTAAAGCTCGCGCATGAGCTGATTAGCGCAAACACGGAGAATGCAAATTTCGACTTTGTCGGCTTCGTCGAAGGGGGCGATATCCCTGGAAATGCCTGTGATGTGATTATTACAGACGGGTTTACAGGCAACATTGCCCTAAAAACAGGCGAAGGGACCGCAGGCCTTATTGGGGATCTGTTGAAAGAGGCGTTCAAATTTTCACCCCTCTCCCGCCTTGCCTCCCTGCTCGCTGTCACCTCACTTAGACGCCTTAAGAAACGCATCGATCCGCGTCGTGTGAATGGTGGTGTGTTCTTGGGATTGAACGGCACTGTTGTAAAATCCCATGGCTCCTCCGATGCAACAGGTGTCTCGGCCGCGATTGGGCTTGCCGTGCGCTTGGCACAATCACAATTTACTCAGAAAATTGCGGCACGGGTTGCATCCATCAAACCGATAGAGCAGGATGCTTCAAATCGGGTGGGAACGGAATAAAAATATGACCATTAGGGCCGTCGTTAAGGGAATTGGACACTATCTTCCTGAAAGAATTGTGCCGAATTCTGAATTCGAACAGATGATTGATACGACCGATGAATGGATCACATCACGTTCTGGAATTAAAAGACGCCATTTCGCAGCCGAGGGTGAATTCACCTCAGATTTAGCGATCAAAGCCGGCCAGCGCGCGCTTGCGGATGCGGGGCTAGAGGCCAATGATTTAGATGCGATCATTGTTGCGACGTCTACTGCGGATCTGACATTTCCCTCTGCGGCAACTATGGTCCAACATGGATTGGGCATGACACGCGGCTTTGCCTTTGATGTTCAAGCCGTCTGTGCAGGGTTCATCTTTGCACTGTCCAATGCAAACGCTCAAATCATATCAGGCCAAGCCAAGCGCGTCATGGTGATCGGGGCGGAAACCTTTAGCCGCCTGATGGATTGGAATGACCGCGGCACATGCGTCTTGTTCGGGGACGGCGCAGGAGCCTTGATCCTTGAAGCCCAAGACAGCAGTGGCACCAAAGAGGATCGCGGCATTCTCTCTGTTGATCTGAATTCTGACGGATCACACCGCGATATTCTCTATGTAGATGGCGGGGTTTCGACCTCAAAAACAGGATTCTTGCGCATGGAGGGCAAAGAAGTCTTCCGTCATGCGGTTGAAAAGCTCGCTCGAACAGCGCAAACAGCAATGGATCGCGCATCCGTCACGTCGGACGACGTTGATTGGGTCATCCCCCACCAAGCCAACATTCGGATTATCAACGGAACCGCCAAAAAGATGGGCGTTCCCGAGGATAAAGTGGTCGTCACAGTCCACGATCACGGCAATACATCCGCAGCTTCCATCCCTCTTGCGATGTCGGTTGCGAAAGCAGAAGGCAAACTCAAACCAGGCCAATTGGTCGTTACCGAAGCAATTGGGGGCGGTCTTGCATGGGGGGCAGTTGTGCTTCGATGGTGATGCCAGAGGTTGATTTTCATTAAATTTCAGTGAAATACACCCTAATTTGCACCTAATATTGCCATAAATATTGACTCATATTTTTTTTCAACACTAAGATTATCAAAACAGGGGAAATAGAATGACGGAAAAAACGTTAACTCGAATGGATTTAAGCGAAGCAATCTATAAACAGGTTGGTCTTTCACGCAATGAATCAGCTGACCTCGTTGAAAGCGTATTGAACCATATCTCTGACGCTTTGGTTGAAGGTAACAATGTAAAAATCTCGTCTTTTGGCACCTTTAGCGTGCGCGACAAAAGCGAACGCATTGGCCGCAACCCAAAAACAGGCGAAGAAGTCCCAATTACTCCACGCCGCGTTTTGACGTTCCGCCCCTCGCATTTGATGAAAGAACGCGTTGCGGCCGGCAACAAAAAATAGCTAGGCCACACCAGAGATCATGCAAAAATCAGCCGATGCTTTCCGCACAATTAGCGAAGTTGCCGAATGGCTAGATGTGCCAACGCATGTCTTGCGCTTTTGGGAAAGCAAATTTTCACAGATCAAACCCCTGAAACGTGCAGGTGGGCGTCGCTATTATCGTCCCAAAGACATGTTGTTGATCGGTGGCATCAAACAGCTTTTGCATGAAGATGGACTAACCATCAAAGGCGCTCAAAAATTGTTGAAGGATCAAGGGGTCAAACATGTGATGTCCCTGTCTCAACCTTTGGACCCAAGTGTTGATATCAGCGATGAGGCCGATGTAACACCAGATCCGATACCAGAGACGGTTGAAACACCTCAGCAAGAGCCCGCCATTGAGGCGCCTGTTGTCGCTCAGCCAGAACCAGAGATGCCCAGTGCAGAGGTCATTCCGCTTAAGCCTGTCACTGAGGTAACGCAGCCAAGCCTCTTTGACGATGATGATCAGCTAAATTTCTGGGCTGGTGAAGAAGAGCCTGCCGAAAATGCGGCACAAACCTCCAAAACACCAAGGCGCCCTGCCCCTGAAGCAACCTTTGAAAGCCTAAGTGCACATATTGCACAGGCATCTGTCACACCAACCCAAATGGCGCGCCTCAGCCCGATCATGGACCAGATGCGGGCATTCTTGGAAAAAAATGGCTAAGTTTGGCCGATTTACGCTTGCGACTGCGGCGAAAAACAGTAAGACACGACGTATAGTCGGGCTATAGCGCAGCCTGGTAGCGCGTCCGTCTGGGGGACGGAAGGTCGCAGGTTCGAGTCCTGCTAGCCCGACCAACAACATCGCCCGTGTCCGCAAGGATCGGGCGATTTGTGTATCAAGCGGTGCTATAGACATAGCCACCCAAAGGGAGAATTCGATATGACCGGCGTATTGCCTAGCCAATCCATCAAAACATTGATTTCCAATGGGGTTTTATCGGCTTCTCCTGATATTATTGAGGCACAAATCCAACCTGCCTCTCTCGATCTGAGGCTTGGGACCACAGCATGGCGTGTGCGCGCCTCTTTCCTTGCTGGTAAAGATCGCACAGTGATGGACCGCTTGTCCGAATTTGAAATGCATCAGGTTGACCTGTCTCAAGGGGCGGTTCTTGAAAAGGGCTGCGTCTATGTGGTTCCCTTGATGGAGACATTGGATTTAAGCGATGATTTACAAGCCGTTGCAAATGCCAAAAGCTCAACTGGTCGGCTGGATTTGCTGACGCGTGTTATTACCGATGGTGGCACCGAATTTGACCGTATCCCGTCGGGCTACACTGGCCCCCTCTTTGCAGAGATTTGTCCAAGATCGTTTTCAGTCTTGGTGCGTCCTGGGATGCGTTTGAACCAAATCAGGTTCCGCCAAGGCCAAGCAATTCTAGAGGATCACGAATTAGAAACCTTGCACGCCACTGAGACACTCGTCTCTGGAACCGCTGTGATCGACGAAGGTTTGGGATTTTCCGTTGATCTCAAACCCGCCTCTGGCACCCTTGTAGGCTATCGCGCCAAACCTCATACAGGTGTCATCGATCTTGATCGCATCGGCGCCTATGAGCCTGCTGAGTTTTGGGAAGAATTGCACAGCTCAAACGGTCAGATCATCCTTGATCCCGGTGCTTTTTATATTCTTGTGAGCCAAGAAGCGGTTCACATTCCCCCAGCCTATGCTGCAGAAATGGCGCCATTTTTGGCCATGGTGGGTGAATTCCGCGTCCATTACGCTGGCTTTTTTGATCCCGGCTTTGGGCACGCTGCCGCAGGGGGACATGGATCGCGCGGCGTTTTAGAGGTCCGCTGTCACGAAGCGCCCTTTGTGCTTGAACATGGTCAAGTGGTAGGGCGCTTGGTCTATGAACGCATGTCCGCTATCCCTGAACAAATCTACGGGGCGGATATTGCGTCAAATTATCAGGGCCAAGGCCTGAAATTATCCAAACATTTCAAAAGCGTGTAAGACGACGCGCCGCACGCATAGACTGTTTCACGCGCTTTTGGCTGTTTTTATCCCATGGTGAGTTTTCTTCACCAGTTTGCGGATCTTTGCCAGCTGCTCGGTCTTTGCGGTCAAAGACGGCATTCACCCCTTTGTTGATAACTTTATTCATTAGCGGGCGCAAAATCATGCGCAAGATCATATTCAAATTCATACCATTTCTCCTACTTGAGCTACTCTACCAGATAATTCAGGTCAAATTATGGCGCTATTCGTCTTCTTCGAACAATTCTGGTTGATCGTCGTCATCGTCGTCTTGGGTCAATCCTCCGAGTGTCGGAGGCAATCGACTCTCTAACAGGCCAGCCGAGCGCAATTCTTTGACACCAGGCAAATCACGCGCGCTTTCAAGGCCAAAGTGGTCCAAAAACGATTGCGTCACAACAAAGGTCACTGGCCGCCCCGGTGTCATCTTGCGACGGCCAAAGCGGATCCATTCCATTTCTAACAGCTGATCAATCGTGCCACGCGACACGCTGACACCGCGAATTTCTTCGATTTCGGCACGTGTGACGGGTTGGTGATAGGCAATAATCGCCAAGGTCTCGATTGCGGCACGGCTCAACTTGCGGGTTTCGACCGTTTCCTTTTGCATCAAGAAACTCAAATCCCCCGCCGTGCGAAGGGCCCACGCTTCCCCAATTTTCACAACACGCACGCCGCGCCCGTCATAGCGCTTGCGCAGATAGCTCAGCGCTTCGGCGGCGTTACACCCATGCGGCATGCGGTCATTCAGCTCTTTGATCGTCACAGGATCCGCGGAGGCAAATAAAATCGCCTCAACCATGCGTTCTTGTTCCGCCATGGGCGGGGCTTCAAAAAGGCTCGTGTTTTCAGGCTGTTGCACATCATCCATCATTGGCATCGTCTACTTTTCTAAGTTCAATGGGGGCAAATGTATCGCTCTGGCGCAATTCCACTTTACCCGCTTTGGCCAATTCCAAGGAGGCGGCGAATGTGGCCGCAGTGGCCGCGCGGCGGCGAATAGGATCACCGGTCCAACCAGGCGGGAGATAGGCCGAAAGAGACGTCCATTCACCCGCAAATCCAATCAAACCCCGCATCGTTTCAAGGGCTTGTTCCATCGTATAAACGTTGTCACGATCCATCACAAAGGGGCGAAATTCGTCGCGGGTGCGGATACGCGAATAGCCTTGCATCAGATCCAAAAGCGTCGCCGTATATTTCACCTTGCGCACCCGCTCCATCGTTTCTGGAACACCACGTGCGAAAAAATCGCGACCCAATTGATCCCGCGCCATCAATTTGGCGGCCGCATCGCGCATTGCTTGCAAACGTTCTAATTGAAAGGCGAGATGCGCGGCCAATTCTTCGCCTGAGGGACCGTCATCTTTGGGATCTGGTGGCAGCAAGAGGCGCGATTTTAGAAACGCGAGCCATGCCGCCATGACGAGGTAATCGGCCGCCAGCTCAAGACGTAACTCTTTGGCCCGTTCAACAAAGGCTAGATATTGCTGTGCAAGGTGAAGAATTGAAATCTTGCGAAGGTCTACTTTTTGCGTGCGTGATAAGCTCAAAAGCACATCAAGCGGTCCTTCAAAGCCATCCACATCAATAATCAACGCTTCCGCAGCCAGACGATCCGCAACGGATTGCCCCTGATCAAAGTCAAATTGCGCGTCAGCCTCTTGCATGCTCATCCCGTGGTTAAGACCCAAGCAAAGTGGCAGACAATTCTTTTATGTCAAGTTCTGTCGGCCTCTTATCGCTCCGCAAGGCAAGGGTGCGGTCTGCGCGCGCCTGCGCCGCCGTAGACAGGCTGGGCACCGCATCAGCGATACGCTGCATTTCATCGAGGTCACCATTGCAATGCAGAGCCATATCGCAGCCTGCTGAGATTGCATTCGCCGCGCGCGCCTCTATAGCCCCAGGCAACGCCTCCATAGAGATGTCATCGCTAATCAAGAGACCGCTGAACCCAAGCGCTTCGCGGATCATAGTGATCATCACCGGGGAAATTGTCGCCGGCCGGTGATCTAAGGCGGAAAACACAATATGCGCGCTCATGGCGATCGGCGCATCGGCAAAGGCCTTGAACGCAGCGAAATCATTGGCCATTAGGCTGTCTTGATCCTCGCTCACCTTAGGGAGGCTCTTGTGGCTATCTGTTTGCGCCAGACCGTGACCGGGCATATGTTTGATGATTGGCACGACACCTGCCTCTAGGTGACCATTAAGCGCCGCACGACCATTGTGCACGACATCGTCCACAGTGGTTCCCAAACAGCGATTATACAAAAACGGATGGGTCTCTGGTCGCGCAATATCCAAACAAGGTGCGCAATTCATATCAATCCCAAAGGACAAAAGTTCCTGTGAAATCAGATAGTAGCGATCATAAATTGCCTGCGGATCCCCGCGCGAAGCGTGATCCAAGGGGGCTGGCCAATCATGAACCATTGGGGCACGAAGCCGTTGAACCCGCCCGCCCTCTTGATCAATCATAATCGGTGCGTTCCACCCAACTGCGTCGCGCAAATCTTGGGTCAAGCCAGTTAGCTGATCACGGTTTTCAATATTTCGGGCAAACAAAATGAACCCCGAGGGGTTCACTTTGGCAAAAAATGAGCGTTCCTGCGGCAAAAGCTTTGGACCATGGCATCCGAAAACAATTGATGATGTCGAGTGTGGCATCATTAGCGTGTTAGGACGGGGATACAGTCCTGACGACCCGCGGCAAGCGTGGCGCAAAATCGGCGTGCATCGTCCAAATCGGAAAAGCCAGCTGCGCGAAGGCGGTAAAAGACCCGTCCCCCGCTCGTTGCTTTTTGGATAACGCGCGGGCGATCATTCATAAAGACCGAGAATTTCGCGCTCATGCGGTTCCATTGATCTCGTGCAATAGCTTCGCTGTCAAAGGCGCCGAGCTGAACCAATGCGGTCCCAGGTGACAAGCTTTCGATCGCGATTTCGCTTACTGAGGCCGTATTCACGCGTTGCGAAACTGCAACGGTTGTTGGGGTGATGTTGCTCGGTCGCGCCTTTGGACGCAGCACAGCTTGAACGGCAAGCGGGGTAACAGCGCTTGTGCTAAGCGCTTGTTGCAAGGCAACTTCGACCCCTGTTGGCGTGACCTTGACTGTTTTTGGACCAGGGGCGACATCTGACAAAGGTTGTGCATCCGCGATAATTTGATCCGCGAGGTCCTGAATGCTCAGCGCGTTTCCAGCACCGATGGCCGTGTCTGTTCCAGTGTCCGCTGATTGATCAGAGGACAAGATCAAGCGACGCGGAAGATCATTGTCATCCAAGGCCACAGATTGTGGTGCAAGGACCACTTGATCGGGCTTTTGTGTTGGCGTTTCCGCAGCCACTTGCGTCACGCTAAGTCCTTGATTTTCTGCTGAAATACCACCTGGATTTTCAGGTGCGACCCGCATCGGACCCGCAACCGCCTGCACCACAGGAACGCCTGTGACATCGCGCACAATCAGCTTATATGCCCAGAAAGACATACCACCGATCAGGGCCAAACTCAGAAGCCCGCCCGTCCACATTGTGACTTTTCCAATATTGATATTCGCGCCCGAAGGGCTGCCCCCTTGGGTGTAAAACTGCTCTGCCATGTTGCCCTCATTACAGGAGCTTTGCGCCCCTATTTTGCTGCCTCACCCTGCAGAGCTGCTATTTTTTATCGCATTTCTTCTGCAGGAGTTACGCCCAAAATACCAAGTCCTGCGGAAATAACAACAGAAACGGCACGCGCGAGTGCAATTTTGCTCTGAGATGTGGCGCTGTCGCTTTCTTGGATAAACCGCAAAGAGACAACATCATTGCCTTTGTTCCAAAGACCATGGAAATCTGACGCCAATTCATAGAGATAAAAGGCAACTCGATGCGGCTCATTGGTGCGCGCCGCTGTTTCAACCAAACGTGGCCATTCCGCTAATTTCCGCGCGACATTGATTTCTGCGTCATGATCCAATTTCGAGAAATCCGCCGCTTGCAAGTCTGCGTCAGTCACAGAAATTCCCGCCTCTTTCGCCTTGCGCAGAACTGAATTCACCCGTGCATTCGCGTATTGAACATAGAAAACAGGGTTTTCACGGCTTTGCTCTAGCACTTTGTCGAAATCAAAATCTAGGTTGGCGTCGTTCTTACGGGTCAGCATCACAAACCGAGTAACATCAGAGCCGACCTGATCCACCACATCGCGCAGGGTTACAAAGGTCCCTGCCCGTTTGGACATTTTGAACGGTTCGCCGTTTTTATAAAGCTTCACCAATTGAGTGAGTTTGATGTCTAATGGTGTCTTGCCATCAGACAACGCAGACACAGCCGCCTTCATCCGTTTGACATATCCGCCATGATCGGCACCAAACACATCAATCAGCTGGTCATAGCCACGCTCGACCTTGTCAAAGTGATAGGCAATGTCAGGTGCGAAATAGGTCCATGCTCCATCAGATTTCATCACAGGGCGATCAACGTCGTCGCCGTGCTCAGTTGATTTGAACAAGGTTTGTTCCCGTGGTTCCCAATCCTCAGGCTTTTTCCCTTTGGGCGGCTCAAGCACACCTTCATAGATCAACCCTTTGTCCTTGAGCGATTGAATAGCCGCCTCAATCCGACCTGTGCCATAAAGCGCCTTTTCACTAAAGAATTCATCCATTTGAACCCCAAGTGACAACAAGTCCGCACGGATCAAATCCATCATCGCTTCGGTCGCAAATTCGCGGATTTCTGTTAACCAGAATTGTTCCCCTTTATCGACAAAGGCATCACCAACCTTGTCTTTCAAGGCTTGTCCAACAGGGATCAGATAATCACCCGGATAGGTTCCATCCTCGAAGGCGACCTCTTGGCCGTGCGCTTCGAGGTAGCGCAAATAGACAGAGCGCGCGAGGACGTCCACTTGGGCACCGCCATCGTTGATGTAATATTCCCGTGTCACGTCAAAGCCCGCATAGGCCAAAAGGCTTGCCAAGGCATCGCCAAAGACCGCGCCCCGCGTATGACCGACATGTAAAGGCCCAGTTGGGTTTGCAGAGACATACTCAACATTGACCCGTTTTCCCTGACCAAGATCAGAGCGGCCGAATTGTGTGTTTTGCGTAAGCACAGATTTCACGAGCTCCTGCCAAACGACAGGCGCCAAGCGCATGTTCAAAAATCCAGGTCCCGCGACCTCTGCGACTGTGACCCGTGCATCCGCAGCCAACCGCGCCGCCAAAGCATCGGCGATATCGCGTGGCTTTCGGGAGGCAGGCTTTGCCAGAACCATTGCTGCATTCGTTGCCATGTCGCCATGCAACGGGTCTCGCGGTGGTTCAACAGTTACGTTCGTGAAATTCAACCCTTCTGGTAAATCACCGTTTGCAACCATCGCATCCAAAGACGCGATCACCAATGTCCGCATTTCAGCAAATAAATTCATTTTTCTGGCTTCCTTGTTTCTGGGTGCGGTTTATCACGCGCACCCACAAGGTCAATGCATTGCAGCCTATTTCACAGGGTCTTCGGCACGTTTGGGCGAGAAATGAATGATTTTTTCACCTTCTGATATTTTGACTGAAGTTTGGTTTGCGGGGATGCGCAATCGGTTTTTATCACTGATGAGCGCGACGATGTGACTCTTTGGATGGGTCTGGCGCCAATTGTCATAGGAAAATTCTGCCCCCATTGGTGTGATGCGGAATTCCCAGCCCTCGCGCAACTTGCTCAGGAGGGATGTATAGCTTTCCCCGTCCATCAATGAGCGACCACCCAAAGTTGCAGGCAAGTCATAGCGCGCCGACCCCGTTTGTTCGCGCGGGATCTGAAACACTTTATCCCGGCCGAACTCTGGCCCCAAATCCGTTGTCACCAAGGTATTATAGGCGTCGTTATCTGACGCTGCGAATAAGAGGTCGAAGTTGTGGATTTCCACATTATGTTCCGCCGCCTCAGACAAGATGTCTCCAAAGAACACAGGGATATTTGCATCCTTTGCTTGGCGGAGGTTGCGATAGTTTGCATCAGAGACCAACACAGGGATGTCCGCTTTGCTCAAGCATTGGGCCAATTCGGTGCCCCATGCCGTTCCACCCACGATCAACACTCCTGGCGTTGCAGATCCGCTTAACCCTAGCATCCTTGCAACTGGTTTGAGGGTAAAGCCATGAAGCACAACGGTACAAGCCACCAGTGCAAAGGCAAGCGGGCCAATCATTGCCCCATCTTCGATGCCCAACTCAAAGAGCCGTTCCCCAAACAGCCCCGCCACGGCCACAAGCACCACCCCACGTGGGCCGGTCGTGGCAATCAAGGTGCGTTCATTCATCGGCAAATCCGTCCGAAGGAGCGATAGATAGACCGTCAAAGGACGCGCCACAAAGATGACCGCCGCGAGGAAGATAGCAGCGCGCGCATCCAGCTGAGCAAGTGTGGCAAAATCCATAGAAGCCGCCAAAAGGATAAAGACCCCCGACACCAAAAGGACCGTTGCGTGTTCTTTGAAACGGCGCAGTTCTTCGTAAGAAGGCAAATTCGCATTTGCGATGACCATCCCCATGACTGTTACCGCCATGAGACCGCTTTCATGCAGCACTCTATTTGAGGCCGCAAAAATCGCAATTAAAACAACGAAGAGCAATGGCACCTTAATGTATTCTGGCACCCATCCCCGTCGGAAAGAATGCGCCAATCCAAAGCCCGCTGCGATTCCCAGAACAATGGAAACGACCAGCCCCGTTATCAAAATGGTAATGGCATGTGACAAGGTCGCCGCTTGGGACATAACCAAAATCACTTCGAAAGCCAGCACAGCGGCCAATGCCCCGATGGGATCGTTGACGATTGCTTCCCATTGCAACAAAGCGGCGGGTCGGCGTGATAGTTTAGCCTGTCGCAGGAGCGGCGCGATAACCGTTGGGCCTGTGACGATCATAATCCCGCCAAAGACAGTTGAGGATGCCCAAGACAACCCTGCACCGAACCGCAAAGCAAGCGTTGACATTATCCACCCCAAAGGCGCGCCAATCACAACCAATCGCATGACGCCCTTACTGGCGTCGCGCAAACTATGAAGGTTAAGGGTCATCCCGCCTTCAAAGAGGATCACAGCAACCGCAATCGAAATGATCGGCCCCGTTATCGGCCCTAAATCCTGTTCAGGGTTTAATATCCCAAAGACAGGCCCCGCCAGTAATCCCGCCAGTAACATCAAAACGATTGCTGGAATATTCAAGCGCCATGCAATCCATTGAGCCCCCACACCTAACACACCGATTGCCGCCATCGCGCCAACCACGTCTACACCGCCTTGTTCAATTGCCATTGTGCACCCCTCAGTACAAATTACCCGTCTTTGATTAATGTTTGATATTGCTGCAACGCAAAGCGATCCGTCATGCCAGAAATATAATCCGACACGATCCGCGCAAGCATTGTGTCATTATTGGCTTCAGCCACATCTTTGCGCCATTGTTTTGGTAATAAATCTGGGCGCTCCATATAGAGCGGAAAGAGAGAATTTACCGCCTCTGAAACCTCGTTGCGCACGATAACCACGCTTGGGGCGCGATACATCTGATGGAAAAGGAAATGACGTATCACCTTGAGATCACGCCATAATTCAGGTGAAAACTGAACCATTGGACGCCCTGCTGCGCGCACATCTTCGACTGATTGCGGATCGACTTCGGCCAAATTCGCCTTTGTGACAGACAAGACATCCTCGACCAATATCCCGAAAAAGCGACGCAATGCTTCGTGGCGACGGCGATAGTAATTCAAGCCTGGATATTTTTTGTCCACCTCAGCAAAGCAATCTTTGAGTATCGGCAGCTCGGCAACTTCGTCCGTAGAAAACAGCTCAGCCCTCAGACCGTCATGGATGTCGTGGTGATTATAAGCAATATCATCGGCTAATGCCGCGACTTGGGCTTCGACACTGGCATAGGTGTCGAGTTCAAGATCATAAACTTTATTATAATCCTCTAGAATGTATGGCAAATCCCCCACTACAGGACCATTGTGCTTTGCAATGGCCTCTAGCGTTTCCCATGTGAGGTTCAGCCCATCAAAATCCGCATAATGGCGCTCAAGGGATGTGACGATTTTTACCGCTTGGGCATTATGATCAAAGCCGCCATAAGGGGCCATCAATTCATCCAAGGCATCTTCGCCCGTATGCCCAAAAGGCGTGTGGCCCAGATCATGCGCAAGGGCAACCGCTTCGGTTAATTCAGAGTTCACGCCCAACACACCAGCAATCGTGCGCGCGACTTGAGCGACCTCAATGGAATGCGTGAGACGGGTGCGAAAATAGTCGCCCTCATGTTCCACAAACACTTGGGTTTTATGTTTGAGACGTCGAAACGCGCTGCAGTGAATGATGCGATCACGGTCCCTTTGAAAGCAAGAGCGAAACGCGCTTTCGGTTTCGGGATACAGTCGTCCCCTGCTCTTTTGGGGCTGGGTTGCAAATTTCGCCTGCATTTTTACATGCCTTTCTTGTTCTTATCTGCCTTGCGGCTTATATTGCATATTATAGAAGCGTTTAACAGTCTGGAGCGACTCAATGCACCTTCCTCCCAAAGTGACGTCCCGCGCGTTTGAACGTCTCGCGGAAATTGGCGCATCAAGCAATGGTCAGGCCCTTCGCGTTGCTGTTGAAGGCGGCGGATGTTCAGGGTTTCAATATGAAATAAAACTCGACACAGCCCAAAATGACGACCTTGTGTTAGAGGGTAACGGGGAAAAAGTGTTGATTGATACCGCCTCGCTTCCATTTCTGGAAAACGCGGAAATCGACTTTACCCAAGAGCTCATCGGCGCACGGTTTGTGGTGAATAATCCAAATGCAACAAGCTCATGCGGATGCGGCACTAGCTTTTCCATGTGATGGGTCCTCAATCTGTTTTGAGTTTTTGAAAATATAGAGGCTGACTGAGGCCACGAGAGCAACAACAATCATGACCTCATACCATTCGGGACGATCCAAAAAGTAAAAGACATCTATCAAGATCGCCCAAATAAATTGCAGATTCAAAAACAACCCAAAGCCAACAACCGAAATTTGGCGCAGGGTGTACATGGTCAATAACCGCACCACGATCAGCAACAAAATGTAGATCACAAAGACAATCATCAGCGACCCTTCCAACGGCACCATTGGCTCAGGGGCAATGAAAAACGGCACCAAAGACACGCAGAGTGCGGGATAAAACACCAATGACACCGTTGCCTGTTCACGAAGCTGAATATAGCGCGCGGCCTGCATGGTGAGGACCGAAAAGACCAATCCTAACAAAGCATAAAGAAACCCGACCCCAATTTCATGCTCTGTGACCCAATACCCAAAGATGACAGACCCACATCCCAAGAGGATGGCAACCCAAGCCCAAGGTCCAAGACGGTCTTGAAAGGTGACAGTCGACACAACCCCTGCGACCAAGGGGATCATTGCATTTACAGTGACAAATTCCGTCAGGCTCACAGTTTTAAGCGCCAAATAGTAAAATCCGAGCGCCCCCACGGCTGTTAGGCTACGAAAGACCATCATCACTGGCGCTGAGGTTTTAAGAGATGACTTCGATCGAAAGGCGACAAACAAGCAAAGGCACACAAGGGCCATTGCTAAATGGCTGAGAGAGTGGAGCTGTGCCCATGGGACAACTTTTGCCAATTGCAGAGACAAGGCGTCCATCCAAGTGGCCAGCAAGCTAATAACTGTGACAAACAGAAGTCCAAGTATACCAGAATTAGCATTACCCATTTTGTTACCCAAACAGCATACCTCCTTGCATTCAACGAATGCCTCTCAGCTTATGCGGCACCTCTATAAAAGCAAGCATTTTTGACGTAAGCGTCAAGAAGTTGCCGTCATCAAGGTGTTACAGCGGGCAAAATGTCCAAAAAAGTCATTGAAAACGGGGCTGGTCTCGATCGCCAACTCCAAGATTTCATAAGCGGGTTCTGTTAAATCAACTGTCATTTTCCCTTGCATCTTGAACCAGTCATCGCTGCGATGTTGATCCATGTCGAACAAGGCTTCGGACATTTGACGCAAAGGCGAGACATATTGCAGGGGCGGCACAAAACTATGCACGTCCTGAGCAAATGGACCCTCAAATCCCTGCCCCGTTCCGATCATATGGCACCACTGCGTCATCATATATTGATGGTAATCATCGCCTTCTGAGCCAGCGCTCTCTAATGTGAAACGCGCGCGAATATCGGCGATCCACTCTTCCCACGCGCTTGGTGGCGTCATTCCAGCAAAGCGCATGGCAATGCAGACTTCAGAGAGCAAATCAGCATTGGTATCCAACAGAGCCAGTAAGCCAACATACTGCAAGGACGTCTTTGCCTTGGGGGACAATTGCGGATCTTTGCGCCCGTATTCGCTGAGGTAAAAGACCAGATGCGTTAATTCGTAAGATGCTTTTTTATTGGGGACCGCGAAAGTTTGCGAATGATCCATATATTGGCGCAAACGACGATCAAGGTGATCAAACTCTGGCAATTCAATATCTGCGCGTTTCAATAATCGTGCCCCTTCGGCGCGTTGCACATCGGACATTTCGCCTTTGATGAGACCGGCCTCATTGACCCAATGGGCCATATGTTCGCCCTTTGAGGACGTGTAACCGAGTGCATCTAAATCCAAGGCCATGCCGAGGTAGAAGCGATAATACTGCGGAAAAAACGAGAGCTGTTACTCAATCGTTTCATAGAAGTCTGAATAAATGGAAATATCAAATGACTGCCCTGTGGTTTCCATAACGCTGAGAAATTCAGCGTTTTCTTTCAACCACATAACGTCACCTTGAACGCGACGCTTGTGAACCAGAGCTTGTGCCAAATGATCAGAAAAATCTGAAGCGGAAGGAGAGCGGTTTGCAAAGCTAAGTTGGATGACGTTTGACATGGGACACCTTTGTGAGTGGCAAGCTGCAGGATGGGGTGACAACTGGGGGTCTGCAGCTTGCTGAATCTGGCGGAGGAATGGGCCGCCAAATTAGGGAAAGAACGGGGCGTTTTGTGAGCCGCCCCTAGCTAAACTTATGACCAAGAACAGGACATTTCTGTCGCGTCACCATCAACGGTTGATGTCGTTGCTGGACCTGACCACGAACACATCATTTCTGTCGCATCGCCTGACAGCGCTGATGTGGTTTCAGGTGAAGACCAAGAGCACATCATCTCTGTTGCATCGCCTTCAAAAGCGGATGTTGCAACAGGACCAGACCATGAGCACATCATTTCAACCCCTGCTCCGTCCATCAAAGAACGAGAGTTATTTGGTGATGACCATGAGCACGCCATTTCGGTGTTCGTTCCATCCAACATGCTTGGGGCTGTTGTGGTCTTGAGAGCAAATTCAGTTTGTTTGAGTTGAGCATTCATTTTGTAACCTCCTAAGTGAATAAATTCATAATTACACTTTTAAGTTGTATTGCAACATATTTATCATCTTTAAGTTTAATTTTGGCGCAATTTACACAACTTTAAGGTGTAAGTATTTGATTTTTGGAAGATAAAATTTGAAGAAAATTTCCGCTAAAAGCGCCAATTCTCGATCCAGCGCCTATACCAGAGGTATAAATTCCCAGAATCACCCTGCATTCGGCTTGCGCGTCTCTCTGCTCTGCGCCAAAAAGAAGATCAGCCAATGACGGGGATCATCATGAAAATTGCGACATTCAATATTAATGGGATCAAAGCGCGCATTGACGCCTTGCCGCAATGGTTAGACGAAGCACAGCCAGACGTCGCCCTTTTACAAGAGATCAAATCCGTGGACGAGAATTTCCCACGCGAGATTTTCGAGGACCGCGGATATAATGTCGAAACGCATGGTCAGAAATCCTTTAACGGTGTGGCAATCCTCTCCAAACTGCCGCTTGAGGATGTGCAGCGTGGATTACCGGGCGACGACACCGACGAGCAAGCCCGCTGGATCGAAGCGACAGTTGTTGGAAAATCGGCCCTGCGCGTGTGTGGATTGTACCTACCCAATGGCAACCCCTGCCCGGGACCGAAATATGATTACAAATTAGCATGGATGGAACGGCTGTATCATCGCGCCCAAGAGCTCTTGGCGGAGGGAACCCCTGCATTGATGGCGGGGGATTACAACATTATCCCCCAAGCCGAAGATGCCGCACGTCCCGAAGTTTGGCGCGAAGACGCCCTATTCCGCCAAGAAAGCCGCGACGCTTTTCGCAAAATCGTAAACCTTGGCTTTACCGAAGCTTTCCGCTCTCAGGTCTCAGGACCGGGGCATTATAGCTTTTGGGATTATCAGGCGGGCGCTTGGAACAAAAACGACGGCATTCGCATCGATCACTTCCTACTGTCCCCAAATTGTGCAGACATGCTGCAAACCGTTGGGATCGACAAAGAGATACGCGCGCGGGAAAAGCCCTCAGATCACGTCCCCGTTTGGGTTGAATTGGACAACTAATCCTTGGTCACGTCGTGACGATAGATCCAATCGAATTGAGACACCATTTTGCGCGGGGCCAGTTTGGATAGCGTAGACATCGCAAGATGTGCAGATGTTCGAAGGGGCCAAGCCGCTAAATGATATTTCCACGCGGCTTTTGATGCAGCATTTACAATACGCGTGACGCGCGGGTGGCGGCGGGATTGATAGTGCGCCAAAGCCTCTGATGTCTCAGGATATGCGCTAAGACATTCGGCCAACACCCAAGCATCCTCTAGCGCAAGGTTCGCCCCCTGCGCCATGAACGGCAAAGTTGGATGCGCGGCATCCCCAAGCAAAACGGCCTGAGTATTATGCCATTTATCCGCAACAGGATAGCGAAAGAGACCCCATTCAAACACGTCTTGGACCTCAGCCAGCGCCCCTGCAATCGGTCCTTGGAATTGGGAAAAATGCTGCTGAACCTCAGCGGCCTCTACAGGATTACGCCACCCGTCTTTGATCCACTGATCCTGTTCCCGCACCATAACCAAGTTGAGCTTGCGTCCATCTCTGACCGGGTAGCTAACGATATGTGCGTTTGGTGCCATATGGATGGTCGCAACAGAGCTTTGATCAATCACGTTGTCGACAACAGCCCGATACGCCACTTGCCCAGTAAAAAACGGCTCACTGGGGGATGCGATTGAAGCCCGGAGTTTTGAGTGCAATCCATCTGCGCCAATTATGACATCCGCCCCCGAAACGAGGCCAGAGGCGAATTCGAGTGTGCGTCCCTCGAATTGCACAAGCCTCTCACCAAAGTGAAAATCGACATTCAGCGATTTACAGGCCTCATACAGCGTTGAAATAACATCATGTCGATGGGCGAATATATATGTAAGATCTGGCGCATAGCGGTCCAAATCAAGGCGTGCGACTAACCGAGCGTTTCGGTAATCGCGCAATTCGACCGCTTGGGCGCGGATACTTTTGGTGATGAGGTCATCTTCGACCCCAAGGGCGGTAAGGACCGCCAATCCATTCGGGCTGATTTGAATGCCTGCGCCCACTTCGCTCAGCTCAGGGGCTTGTTCAAATAAGGTTACGCGATGGCCGCGTTTGGCCAAGGCCAGCGCCGCGGCCAATCCGCCAATCCCAGCACCCACCACATGAACTGTTTTCATAAGCCGCCTCAACGAAAAATGCCGCAGTCACCTGCGGCACCAAATTAATCGTCTCTATGAACTTTTTCGCGGCGTTCGTGACGCTCTTGCGCTTCTAACGTCATGGTCGCAATCGGGCGTGCATCCAAGCGTTTGAGCGAAATTTGTTCCCCTGTCACTTCGCAGTAACCATATTCGCCTTCGTCGATACGGCGCAGGGCCGCCTCAATCTTGGACACTAACTTGCGTTGACGATCACGTGTGCGCAATTCAAGAGCGCGATCCGTTTCTTCGCTCGCGCGGTCATTCACGTCTGGAATGTTACGTGTGGAATCTTGAAGCCCCTCGATCGTGTCGCGGCTATCTTCAAGAATATCGTTTTTCCAATCGGTTAATTTTTTTCTGAAATATTCAAGTTGACGATCATTCATGAATGGTTCGTCTTCTGCAGGGGTATACCCATCCGGCAAAATAGAATCTTGTTTCATTGTTTCCCCCTCAAGCAAGTCAGCTTCAGACATGCCCCGCTCCTCTTAATAATGGTACTTGGGCTGGCCCTCTCCTATCCGAACCATATAGGATTGTCACTAGCAATAGACATAGATTGCCGTGAAAAAAATTTAAGGCTATGTATCGAAATAACAATAAAGAGGCGAACTATGAAATTTACTGGGACAGATACCTACGTTGCCACCCAAGATTTGATGATTGCGGTGAATGCAGCTGTGACGCTAGAGCGACCACTTTTGATCAAGGGCGAGCCAGGCACGGGGAAAACAGAGCTGGCCAAGCAAGTGGCGCAAGGGTTGGGTATGGAGCTCATCGAGTGGAACATCAAATCCACCACGAAAGCACAACAAGGCCTCTATGAATATGATGCCGTGAGCCGTCTCAGAGATAGCCAACTTGGCGAAGAACGCGTGCATGATGTGGCCAACTACATTCGCAAAGGGAAACTCTGGCAAGCCTTTGAAAGCGACGAAAAAGTTGTCTTGCTGATTGATGAAGTGGACAAAGCCGATATCGAATTCCCAAATGACTTGTTGCAAGAATTGGATAAAATGGCCTTTCACGTCTATGAAACCGGCCAAACAATTTCGGCTGTGAACCGCCCTGTGGTGATTATTACGTCCAATAATGAAAAAGAACTGCCAGACGCCTTTTTGCGTCGCTGTTTTTTCCACTACATTCAGTTCCCAGATGAAGCCACGATGCGCGACATCGTCAAAGTGCATTATCCCAACATCAAAGAGACATTGCTCACGACAGCTTTGACGCAATTCTTCGATGTCCGCGAGCAACCTGGGCTCAAGAAAAAACCTTCAACATCAGAAGTTTTGGATTGGCTCAAGTTGATTTTGGCCGAAGACCTTAGCCCAGAGGACCTCAAGCGTGATGGCGCAAATGCCTTGCCTAAATTGCACGGCGCTTTGTTGAAAAACGAACAAGATGTGCATCTTTTTGAACGTTTAGCCTTTATGGCCCGATCACAGCGATAAAGCCTACCTGCCGTTTTCCCGTCTAGGTTTATTCGGGAAAACAACTTTATTGGGTCACATTTTGGCCCAATTAACACAATAAAAATCATTTCAACCGAGCAATTGAAATAAGGGCTATATTGAATGATTTATTGAGTTATCCACAGGCATCGCATTTAATACAAGCAAAGGTAGAGTGGTAATGAGACGTCTTTTACTCCCTCTTTGCCTCATGCTTGGTGCATGTATGCCCGCCACCCCGAGCGAAGTTGCAACACGGTCCAGCCAAGGGGTGAATAGCCAACTCATTCAAAACCCTTTTCCCGTTTCAGGAGGTCAGAGCACGCGCCACTCGAACAGTGATTTACAGCGTGACTTTTTGGATCTCACATTTGAATTGGAAAACGGTCGGGCTCTTCCTGTTTTCACGCGGTTTGAAGGTCCCATTTCAGTTCGCCTTGAAGGCCGTATTCCAGGCTCGCTCAGCACCGATTTGAACAGGCTTCTCTCTCGCTTTCGCAACGAGGCTGGTCTTGATATCTTTTTCACCAAGGCCGAAACCGCAAATATTCACATCCACGCCGTCCCAAGTGCAGAGATCCGCGCAACCCTTCCCCAAGCGGCCTGTTTCGTTGTTCCAAACGTCACATCCTTGGCCGAATTCCGTCTAAAGCGAAGAACATCAGCGACAAATTGGTCCTCTCTCAGCGAACGCACGACTGTGTCTGTGTTTGTACCCAGCGATGGAACACCTCAAGAATTGCGTGATTGTCTGCACGAAGAATTCGCGCAGTCCCTTGGACCCCTGAATGATCTCTATCGTTTGCCCTTTAGCGTCTTTAATGACGACAACGTGCACACTGTGTTAACCAGCTATGACATGCTCATTTTGCGCGCGATTTATTCGGACGAATTGCGCAGCGGCATGACCCGCGCCGAGGTGGCAAAACGCCTGCCTTCGATTTTTGCCCGCATCAATCCCGTTGGGAATTCTGTGCCAGCCACGCAGCTTGGCAAAACACATCGCCAATGGAAATCCTATATTTCCAAGGCTTTGGGCGGTGCAACCACGAATTCCGAACGCTTTCAAGCGGCGCAATCTGCTGTGAATTTTGCCAACCAAGCCGGATGGCGCGATCATCGTCTTGGGTTTAGCTATTATGTTCTCGCCCGTTTGATGCAGCTTCATGATAGTGGCAACGCGGAACAAATGTTCATGATGTCAGATGCGATTTTCCGCCAGAACCGCTATACTGGCCTACATAGCGCCTATGTTGCTACGCAATTGGCCTCCTATGCAATCGCAGATGGTCGCGGCGAAGACGCGCTTATCATGCTCGCCCCTCACATAGATAATGCATATAAATTTGAAAACGCCAGTTTGCTTGCTACATTGATGTTCCTAAGGGCCGAAGCTACGGAAATGACGGGACGTGTCAATGAGGCGCGCACCATTCGACTGGACAGTTTGGCGTGGGCACGTTACGGGTTTGGATCAGACACGAACATGAACACCAAACTGCGGGAAATCCATGCTTTGAACCCGCTAAAACGCAACGACGGGTAACAGTATGTATCTAATCTTTGGACTAATCGGTGCAATTATCGGTGGTTTAAAAGCGAAAAAGCGCAAAGGCAGCACAGCTGACATTGCGCAATATGCAGCAGGCTTCGGCATCGCTTTTCTTTTGCTTGGGCTGTTTATAACAATCATCGCTGATCGCACGATCATCTGAGAGATGTTTTTACCGTTTTTCGAAAATCTTCGGAAAATTGGCGTCCCGGTTTCTTTGCGCGAATACCTTGGGTTTCTTGAAGCAATGGATATGGGTCTTGCTACCTATGACATTGATGCCTTTTACTATTTGGCCCGCACAATCATGGTCAAAGATGAACGTAATCTCGATAAGTTTGATCGCGCCTTTTCTCATAGCTTTCAAGGTCTTGAGAACATCTCCTCAAGCGACGTATTGGAAGCCGTTGATATCCCTGCCGATTGGCTAGAGAAGATGGCCGAGAAACATCTGAGCGACGAAGAAAAAGCTGAGATAGACGCGCTGGGTGGGTTTGATAAACTGATGGAGACGCTGAAAAAGCGGCTCGAAGAACAGCAAGGGCGCCACCAAGGAGGCAACAAATGGGTTGGCACCGCGGGCACGTCTCCCTTTGGCGCTTATGGGTATAACCCCGAAGGCGTGCGTATTGGTCAAAAAGAAAGCCGTCACAAACGCGCGGTAAAAGTCTGGGACAAACGCGATTTCAAGAACCTAGATGACAATGTCGAACTCGGCACGCGCAATATCAAAGTTGCCTTAAAACGTCTACGCCGATGGGCGCGTGATGGGGCGGATCACGAATTGGATATTGACGGCACGATCCGTGCGACGGCTGAAAATGGATATCTTGATGTGCAAACCCGCCCCGAAAAACGCAATGCGGTCAAAGTGTTGTTGTTCCTTGATGTTGGTGGGTCCATGGATCCCCATATCAAAGTGGTAGAGGAACTCTTTTCCGCCGCACGATCAGAATTCAAGCATCTCGAATATTTCTATTTCCACAATTGCCTCTATGAAGGCGTGTGGAAAGACAATCAAAGACGGTGGAATGATCAAACCCCGACTGAGGAAATCTTGCGCACCTATGGCCCTGATTACAAATGTATTTTCGTAGGCGACGCAAGCATGTCCCCTTATGAAATTGCCTATGTCGGTGGGGCAAATGAGCATTGGAACCCAATCGCGGGTCAAGATTGGCTAGAGCGCGCGCGTCAGCAGTGGACATCGAACCTATGGATCAACCCAGTTCCTGAACATATTTGGGGCTATACCCATTCGATCAAGATGATCCAGACCATCTTTGAGGGCAATATGGTCCCAATGACCCTCTCCGGCCTTGAGCGCGGCATCAAGGAATTGGTGCGTTAGGGCTTGTTTCACAGAGCAAAACAGCCATATTCAGCCTATGTTAAAGTTTACCCCCATCCTCCTCGCGATCCTCTATGGATTAGTGATGTATCAATTCTCGGCTTGGCGGCTCAAGCAGTCGTTGAACCAGCAATCGACGCGGCTGCATGATCCACGATTCAAATCAGTCTTGGATCGCATGGCCGCCGCCTTGGGTGTGACAGATATCAAGGTCTATATCCACGAAGTCGAGCCAATCAATGGGCTCGCCGCACCAGATGGGCGGATTTTCATCACGCGCGGATTTATGAACAAACTGAACGAAGGCACAGTCACCGTTGATGAATTGTCCTCTGTGATTGCGCATGAATTGGGTCATGTGGCCTTGGGACATTCCCGCCGTCGGATGATTGACTTTTCGGGTCAAAACGCAATGCGCGTGGCGCTTGGCATGGTTTTGTCGCGCTTCATTCCTGGCATTGGGGCATGGATTGCCAATATGATCGGCAGCTTGCTCATGGCGAAGCTGAGCCGAAGCGATGAATTTGAGGCGGACGAATATGCCTCAGCCCTCATGATCAAAGCTGGTATTGGTGTCGATGCGCAAATTTCATTATTCGAAAACTTGGACAAGCTCACAGGCAATCGCGGTGCGACCCCTGCTTGGATGATGAGCCACCCCAAAACAGAAGACCGCATAGCCGCAATTCGAAAAAATCAGCTCGCGTGGAGCTGATTGATTCATTGATTATTGAGCACGAAATCAACCAGTGCACGGGTTGAGGGGTCTTTACCCTCTGATGAGGCCTCACCGCTAACAACTGGACCCAAGGCCGTGGCCAGTTCTTTTCCAAGCTCAACACCCCATTGATCAAAGCTGTTAAGCCCAAGGATGACCCCTTCGACAAAGACGCGATGTTCGTATAGCGCAACGATACGACCCAACATCTGCGGTGTGAGCTGTGGATAGACCAGCGTGGTTGAAGGACGGTTTCCCTTGAACACACGATGACGCGCTTGGCGATCTAGCTCGGCCCCCTCGAACCCCTTGGCCGCCATCAATGAGCGCGCCTCATCAAGTGAACGCCCCCGCATCAATGCCTCGGATTGTGCCAAACAATTCGCCACCAAGAGTTGATGATGATGGTTCAGGTTTGGCTCATGCCCCTTTGCCGCGACCATAAATTCGCAAGGGATGACCCGCGTGCCCTGATGGATCAGTTGATAAAACGCGTGTTGCCCATTGGTCCCCGGCTCGCCCCAAACTACGGGACCTGAGTGATAGGGTAAATCCACCCCATCCATGGACACACCCTTGCCATTGCTTTCCATTTCCAACTGTTGAAAATAGGCGGCCAGACGCGTCAATCGTTGATCATAGGGCAAAACCGCACGGGTAGCGTAGTTACAGATTTGATTGTGCCAAATCCCAACCAATGCCAAAAGAACAGGCATGTTCTCTGAGAACTCGGCCTCTTGGAAATGGCGGTCCATATCTTGGGCACCTTGCAAAAAGGCTCGGAAATGATCCGCCCCAATCGCTAGCATGACGGGCAAGCCAATCGGCCCCCACATGGAATAGCGGCCCCCAACCCAGTCCTCAAACCCAAAGACGCGCTCGGCTGCGATCCCAAAGGCTGTGGTTTTATCCGCCGCCGTAGACACTGCCGCAAATTGCGCCGCAGGATCGGCAACAGTTGGAGACATCCAATCCTTGGCGGTTTGGGCATTGGTCATGGTTTCAATGGTGGTAAAGGTCTTGGAGGCCACAATCACCAAGGTTGTTTCTGGATTGAGCGGTTCGAGCACATCATTGATATGCGCGCCATCCACGTTTGAAACATAGTGACATTTCGGGCCATCATGAAACGGGGCCAAAGCCAAAGTTGCCATAGCTGGTCCGAGATCAGAACCGCCAATGCCAATATTGACAACATCGGTAATCGCACCGCCCTGCCCTTGAACCGTGCCATTTCGAACCGCCTCAGCGAAATCGCCCATACGATCTAAAACAGCCAAGACCTCTGGCATGACGTTTTCACCATCCACATCAATCGGGCGATTGTCTAAATTGCGCAAGGCCGTATGCAAAACCGCGCGGCCTTCGGTGTCATTGATTTTTGCACCTGAAAACATAGCATCGCGCTTTTGCGCCACGTCTCGTGACGTTGCCAAAGCGATCAAATCCGCCAAGGCGTCACGATCTATATTCGTCTTGGAATAATCCAAGACCATGTCCTCAAAGCGCACAGAAAAATCTGAAGCACGCTTGGGATCATTGAATAGAGATAGGATTGAGCGATCTGTCACAGAGGCCCAGTTGGATTTCAATATATCAAACATAAAGGTGGTTCCTAATTTACGCGGCCCAATGCACCTTGGCACCAGACAAAATTGACTTGATCGGGGCTTGGATCGGGTCCAAATGCTGTGCTGCTTCTAAGGCTGTGCGTTTTTCATCACCAAAGATCACAACATGCTTAGCAATCGCGCCATTCAAAACAGGGGCTGACAAAGTGATCCGTGGCTCAGGCGCGCCCGCGGCCCGCATGGCAAGCAAGCTTGGCGCATGAGAGGAGAGCGCTAATTCAAGCTGATCCGCACCGGGGAACAGCGAGGCCGTGTGCATATCCGCGCCCATTCCGACAAGTAACACATCAATCGGCAAAACCGCATCAAAGGCAGGTGCCAAACTTGGCAAGCCCTCTTCAGGCGTTTCAAAATCCGCATACATTGGCAAGAGCGTCGCAGAGGCCGCTTTGTCCACCAAGAGGCGATTGCGCAACAATGTGGTATTCGAGCGATCGGATGTTTCAGGCACCCAACGTTCATCATTCAAACACACATTCACGCGATCCCATTGCATATCAACGCCGCTCAGTTCATCAAAAATTGGGCCCGGTGTCGTGCCACCCGGTACAGAAAGGGTAACGCGGTCTTTGTGGTGCAAAGCTTCCGCGAGATCATCCACGATTTGATTAGACAAATCGAGGATCAACATATCGCGATCAGGGTATTCAATAAACTCCATTATCGGATCTCCCGCCATTTACGTCCATCTCGATGCATGAGCATCAACGCATCATCTGGTCCCGCACTTCCTGCGTCGTAAGGTTTTGGCACATCATTGCGTGTTTCCCAGCCCTGAATAATCGGATCCGTCCAGGCCCAAGCGGCCTCAACCTCGTCACCGCGCATAAAGAGCGTTTGGTTTCCACGGATCACATCCATAATCAGGCGCTCATAGGCATCAGGCACATCCTCGACATCTGGACCCAAGGCTTCGGCGAAAGTCATATCAAGAGGCACATCAATCAAACGCATGCCCCCCGGACCTGGTTCCTTGATGGTCACGTCCATTGTAATGCCCTCATCTGGTTGAAGGCGAATGATCAAAGAATTTCGGTGGCTTCCTGCATCAGGACCAAAGATCGAGTGCGGCGTCTCTTTGAAGACGACGGCAATTTCGGAGGTACGCGCCCGTAAATTTTTGCCTGTGCGCAAATAGAACGGCGTTCCCGCCCACCGCCAATTGCTAATGTGGGTTTTCATGGCCACATAGCTTTCTGTCCGCGAGCGCGGATTTTCCGCATGCGCACGATACCCTTCAGGATCAGTTGCATTGCCATATTGACCGCGCACAATGTGGTGCGGTTCAACAGGATCAAGGGCGCGAATAACCTTGAGCTTTTCATCGCGAACGGCATCTGGTTCAAACCGCGCTGGCGGCTCCATCGCAATGAGGCATAAGAGCTGCATCAAGTGGTTTTGCACCATATCGCGCATAGCACCAGATTTGTCATAATACCCGCCACGTCCACCGACATCGACGGTTTCGGCCACTGTGATTTGAACGTGATCCACGTATTGCGCATTCCAAAGCGGCTCAAACAGCATATTGCCAAAGCGGACTGCCATGAGGTTTTGAACAGTTTCTTTGCCCAAGTAATGGTCGATGCGATAAATCTGATCTTCGTTAAAATGACGTGCAAGCACCCCATTCAATTCCTTAGCCGTTGCTAAGTCGCGTCCAAAAGGTTTTTCGACAACGATCCGACTATCGGACAGGGCAATCCCATGATTATGCAGCCGCTCGGCCAAATCCCCAAACAAAGATGGCGCAACCGAGAAATAGAACGCACGCACAAATCCCTCGCGCATCTGCGACGACAATTCCTCCCAACCGCCGGACCCTTTGGCATCGATACAGACATAGCCCAAATTATCCAAAAACGCCGGAACCTGTGATTTGTCCAAATCCCCCCCAAATTCATCAATGGCATCTGAGATCATTTGGCGATAGCCGGCATCGTCCATATCCGTGCGCGCTGCACCAATGATGCGGGCGTGTTCGGGCATTTGACCCGATGCAAACCGACGATAAAGACCGGGCAAAATTTTGCGCCGCGCCAAATCACCAGTGCCACCGAAAATCACCAAATCAAAGGGATCCACAGGAATTACGCGTGAAACCATGTCTAAGTCCTCTTTTTCTGTCTCATCAGGACCATCAAACAATCCCTGTTAGCGCTAACTTGAAGTCCATTTACCGAACCCCTCTGAGAAAGTCTAGTAACACAATGTGATAACTTTTTTGTCATTTCGGGGTATAGCTGCTTTGTTTGCGCGAAAAACTTGATAAGCCTTGTATAACATGTTTCCTCAAAAGGCCGATAGATGAAAGACGTCACCACTCCAACCGCGAACATCGGTAAATTCCAAGACCCCTTTGTTACCTCCAAAGGAGAGACACGCGCTTCTGTTGCCTTTTCGCGACCAGAGACGCTTTGGTTCAACACAGGCACCTTATGCAACATCGAATGCGTGAATTGTTACATTGAAAGCTCGCCCACCAATGACCGACTTGTCTATATGACAGCGGCTGAAGTGTCCGACTATTTGGACCAAATTGCCGAAACTGGCATGCCCTTTCATGAGATTGGCTTCACGGGTGGTGAGCCCTTTATGAACCCTGACATTCTTGCGATGTTAGAAGATGTTCTACGTCGCGGTTTTGACTGTTTGGTATTAACCAATGCCATGCGCCCTATGATGCGCAAGCGGATCAAATCTGGTTTAAAAGAGTTACAGCAAACATATGGTGACAAACTAACCCTGCGCATTTCTTTGGATCATCATTCCAAAGACCGCCATGACGAGGAACGCGGCAAGGGAAGTTTTGACATAACCCTTGACGGCATGTCGTGGCTCCGCGATGTTGGAATACAGATGGCCGTTGCAGGGCGCACCGTTTGGGGCGACAGTGATAATGAGTCAAGAACAGGGTATAAGCATCTGTTTGAAAAACATAATTTCAATATCGATGCCTTTTCGCCATCGCAAACGGTTTTGTTCCCAGAGATGGATGAAACCGTCGAAGTCCCCGAAATCACAACTGAGTGTTGGTCTATTCTAGACAAAGCCCCAGATAGTCCAATGTGCGCTTCCTCACGTATGGTGGTGAAACGTAAAGGGGCTGAGAAACCTGTTGTTTTGGCCTGTACCTTGCTGGCCTATGATCAAGCTTTTGAAATGGGCCATAGCCTGAGTGAAGCAGCAGAGCCGGTCCAGCTTAATCATCCGCATTGCGCGAAGTTCTGTGTCCTGGGTGGAGCGTCTTGTTCCTAACGCTAGTATTGCAAATTAGGCTTTGACGTCCCAATCAAAATTGCGCAATCATTGCCCAATGATCAAACGATAGGACATCTCATGCCAGTGCCAATAAACCAATTCAAACAGCGATTATCCTCGGACACAGTCCAAATCGGATGTTGGGCCTCTTTCGCCGACCCCTATGCGACCGAAGTGCTCGCAACTGCGGGATTTGATTGGATTTTATTGGATGGCGAGCATGCCCCAAATGATATTCGCAGCCTGCTCGCTCAATTACAGGTGCTTGCTGGATTTGATGCCTCTCCTGTTGTTCGCATCCCGATCGGAGACGAGGTTTTCATCAAACAGATCCTTGACGTTGGGGCTCAAACGCTTTTGGTTCCGATGGTCGAAAGCGCAGATCAAGCGCGCGATTTGGTTGCCGCTATGCGCTATGCCCCAAAGGGTCGTCGAGGCATGGGCGGCGCTCTGGCACGCGCGAGCCATTTCAACAAGATAACGGATTATGTCCAAACAGCTGACGATCAAATGTGCCTGCTTATTCAAATTGAAACACGCGCGGGCTTGGACGCGTTGGACGACATCCTTGCGGTTGATGGCATCGACGGCATATTCATTGGCCCCGCCGATTTATCCGCCGACATGGGCTATCCAGGTCAACCTAGTCATCCTGAAGTCCAACAAACGATTGACGCCACATTTAAACGCCTCAAAGAGGCTGGAAAACCTGCGGGGATCGTGTCCTTTGATGATGCTCAAACGCAGCGATATATTGACATGGGGGTCGAATTTACCGCCGTTGGAGGGGATATATTTACGCTTGCACAGCACATACGCGCCTTAGCCGATAAATTCCGTCAGTCACCATCGGGATAGGACACAACACCCCCACCAACCAACATCGGCACCCCTGTTGTCATGGGCGCCGATGTCGCAAGCCCTCGCGCCACACGCGCCGCCAAATAGGCAAAGGCCTGCGCCTCAAGCATATCCCCATCAAGGCCGACCTCTTCGACAGGGATAACCTCGCACTCAACACAGGCCGCAATCATCTTCATCAAAATAGGATTATGCCGCCCCCCGCCTGTAACCAAGAGCTGCGTTGGCGCAATGGGACAATGCTCCATCGCTTGCATAACAGAGGCGGCTACCATTGAGGTGAGTGTTGCCACTGCATCCTCTGTTTTCAATTCACGCACCAAGTCCAGCATCACAGAAAAATCATTTCGATCTAATGACTTAGGGGGAAACTTTCGAAAATATGGAGCCTCTAAGAACAATTCCAAAGCCCCCTCAACAACGCGCCCCTGCGCCGCCGTCGCGCCATCTTGATCATATGGCCGAGCCAGACGCGCGCGCATCAAATCATTGATCGGCGCATTGGCTGGCCCTGTGTCAAAGGCAATCAAGGCACCGCGTTCCTCTGGCGATGATTTTTGCGGATCAATCCAAGTGATATTGCCCACACCGCCCAAATTCAAAAAGGCAATCGGGCCTGTGGCCTCAATCCATTTCGCGCAGGCAAAATGGAAAAACGGCGCAAGCGGCGCCCCTTGCCCACCAATCCCGACATCTGCGCTGCGAAAATCCCATGCAACAGGACGACCTAAAGCCTGTGCCAAATTCGCGCCATCCCCGATTTGATGCGTCCCACGTCCTCGGGGATCATGCGCCAAGGTTTGACCGTGAAACCCGATCAATTCAGCCTGTTTAAAGGGGGTTAATGCCTCCAAATGCACCTGTTGAACGACCTGCGACGCCTCAGCAATATCACCATCCTGCCATTGCCCTAACGCGGCGCGCAAAATACCCTGCTGAGCCTCACTATAAGGCACATAGGACGCGGCCCCAAAGTCGAAAATCACCTCTCCATCCGTGACGATTTCCGCCACATCCACCCCGTCCAAAGACGTCCCAGACATCGCGCCAACAACACGCAGCGGTCTTTTGTCAAACATGACCTTTTCCTTACCCCGAAAGATAGCTATAGACATGACGCAAGATAGCTACAGGGGCAAGAGATGACCTTTCAACCAAAATCCGATTTTCTAAATATCATGATCGAACGTGGCTTTGTCGCCGATTGTACCGATTATGAAGGCTTGGACACAGCCCTCTTAAAGGGTGGCATGCCGGCCTATATCGGATTTGATGCAACGGCCTCTTCCCTCCATGTGGGCAGCTTGATTCAGATTATGATGCTGCGGTGGCTGCAAAAGACAGGCGGCAAACCGATTACATTGATGGGCGGTGGCACAACAAAAGTGGGCGATCCTTCCTTTCGGGCCGATGAGCGCCCGCTTTTGACGCCCGAGCAAATTGACAGCAACATCGCGGGTATCAAAAAGGTGTTTGCCTCGTATATGTCTTATGGCGATGCGCCGTCGGACGCCTTGATGATCAATAACGCTGAATGGCTGGATACCCTGAACTACCTCGATTTCTTGCGCGATATCGGTCGTCATTTTTCGGTGAACCGTATGTTGGCCTTTGAATCGGTCAAATCGCGCCTTGATCGAGAACAATCCCTATCCTTCCTCGAATTCAACTACATGATCCTTCAGGCCTATGATTTCTTGGAACTGAACGCGCGCTACGGTTGTATGTTGCAAATGGGTGGCTCGGATCAATGGGGCAATATTGTAAATGGCATCGACCTCACCCGCCGCGTGAATAATGGCGAAATCTTTGGCCTGACGACACCCCTCTTGACCACCTCTGATGGCAAAAAGATGGGCAAATCCCAAAATGGTGCGGTCTGGCTAAATGCCGATTTGCTTAGCCCCTATGAATTCTGGCAATTCTGGCGCAATACAACGGATGCGGATGTCGGACGGTTCTTGAAACTCTACACCGAACTTCCAATAGATGAATGTAATCGCCTTGGCGCGCTTGAGGGATCAGATATTAACGCCGCGAAAGTCACTTTGGCGAACGAAGTAACCACCTTGCTCCACGGCGCAGCCGCGGCCCAAGCAGCCGAGGCTACAGCGCGCGAGGTCTTTGAAAAAGGCGGCATCGGAGCTGATTTGCCGACGGTCACATTGACTGCCGAAGATATCGGCGACGGTCTATCAATCATTCAGCTTTTGGTGAAATCAGGTCTCGTCAAATCAGGCAAAGAGGCCAAGCGCCTGATGTCTGAAAACGGAGCCAAGCTTAATGATGAACCGCTCTCTGATGCAGGGCTCATGATCACAACTGCGGACCTTTCCTCCCCCATCAAACTCAGCGCAGGCAAAAAACGCCACGCTCTTGTGGAACTGAGCTAGCTCTTCATCTTTGCAGAAATACTCAATCATTGGCGGCCCTTGGGTCGCCAATTTTTTAGGGCGCCAACATCCACTCGCCCTCGGGCCAGAAGGCATCAAAGGCGAAGGCAAACATCACATCATAAACCACATCCTCGCCATTTGAATTCTTCACCTCCACCGTCGGGATCAATCGCGCAGACGCGATAACCCCATCCTCCAAAGCAGAAGCCTGTCGCCCCACTTTGGAAATGACAAATCCCGCCTCAGTGATCACATTCTCTTTCTCTAGCCGCGTCATTGGCCATGCCTGTGATCCAATTCGGATAACACGCTCCAAAGAGCGAATGCCATGGGGCGGCGGATCACCACTATAGAGAAAGGGTCTTGGGGCGGCTTCATACCCGACATAGGGATTGCGACCGTAAGCACGCGAATAGGTTGGACGCGCCATGACGCGCCCCTCAGGGTGGCGATTGGCAAAGTCTTGCAGGCTCTCCATTCGACTGGGCAGCGCGTTTAAATCAGCCCCTGTCATCTCGCCGACTATGGCGTGACCGATGGCTTGTTGCCACCAGCTTTGGGTGTCCACGTCATACATAACCATATCCGAAAACCGTAGCTTTCCAGTGACCCCAAAGGTCAATTCCCGCCCATTTTGGCGACGATCAAAGATCAAACCAGAATTACACAGGGGACAAAAGCTTACCAAAATAGGCGTATCGGCGATGCGATCATTCACCAATTCATGCCACATTAGATAACGAATAGGATAGGCCCGTGTATCGCCTTCTATTTCAATCGACAAGACCGGTTCAATTCTAGGAAAATCGACCTCTTCCCGTGGAACAAACGTCGGATCCCTCAATGCAGGTATCCCGTCTTTGCCAGGGCCGCCTGACATAATTTCGACCCATGGAACTTCGGTCTTGGAGAAATCCGTCTTGGGCCATTCATGCGCCCAAAATTCAGGGCTGGCCATGGCTTTGCTGACCCAGACAAGTCCGATCAACACGGGAATAAGGCTCTTGGAAAATCTATGTGCAATGGAATGTATCATAAAGATACGGTATCACGAATTAGGCTTTTAATAAAAAAATATCGGCGCTCATCACGCCGATATCACGTCATATTGATTGAACCAATGGCCGCAATCAGTCGATAGCGGTCACTTTGACCATGCGATCCGGATCGCCGATGACCATCCCATTAGGACCCTTGCCCAGTTTGATCGCATCCACAATGTCCATGCCGCTGGTGACAGCTCCGACAACAGTGTATTGGCCATTCAAGAAATACCCAGGCTCAAACATGATGAAAAACTGGCTATTGGCGCTATTGGGGCTTTGTGATCGCGCCATGCCGACCACGCCGCGCTCGTAAGCTTTGTCCGAGAATTCAGCAGGCAAATCAGGATAGGACGAACCGCCCCGTCCAGCCATGCGCACCTCGCCATCGGCTTTGCCAAATTCCACGTCCCCTGTTTGGGCCATGAACCCTTCGATAACACGGTGGAAGACCACGTTGTCATAGGCCCCTTCTGAAGCCAAAGTCGTGATACGTTCGGCATGTTTTGGTGCGACGTCTTCGAACAGATCAATCGTGATTGTCCCGTTCGCCTCACCCGCTACATCGATTTGAATGCCTGCCGCCAAAGCGGGAGAGGCAACAAAAGCCAAGAGAGCCGCTAGCTTACGCATCTGCGGCCACCTTGACGGAAATCATGCGATCAGGCTGCGCAGGCGGCTCGCCTCGTGTGATGGCATCAACGTGGTCCATGCCTTCGATAACACGTCCGTAAACAGTGTATTGACGATTTAGGAAGTGATTGTCGCTGAAATTGATAAAGAACTGGCTGTTTGCGCTGTCTGGATTTGCAGAGCGCGCCGCTGCCAATGTTCCGCGATCATGGGGGATGCCAGAAAATTCCGCCTTAAGGTTAGGAAGCTCGGATCCACCAGTGCCCGCCATGCGGATATCAAAATCCTGCTCCATATTGCCGTTTTTTACATCACCCGTTTGCGCCATAAAGCCATCAATCACACGGTGAAAGGCCACGTTGTCATAGGCACCACTGCGGGCCAATTCCTTGATACGTTCACAGTGCAAAGGCGCAATGTCAGTCAGCAATTCAATTGTGACGGTTCCGTCTTTGAGTTCCATTAGAATAGTGTTTTCTGGATCTTTGATCTCGGCCATGTCGGGCTCCTTTGAGTGGTGTTTGCATGAATACCTAAATGTCTTTGAGCCAAGGAACAAGATCTCCCCTTGACCAAATGGGCTGCATGGGAAAAAACAAGGCAAATTTTTTATCATTTGTAGGGGTTCAGTATGGGCTGGAAATCACTAGACGATCTCGATTTGAACGAAAAACGCGTGCTTGTGCGTGTGGACATTAATGTTCCTATGGACAATGGGGTCGTAAGCGACGCCACGCGGATTGAAAAAATCGCCCCCACTGTGCGCGATATTATCGCCAAAGGCGGTTTGCCAATTTTGCTGGCACATTTCGGACGCCCTAAAGGTCAGATCAAGGATGATCTTTCCCTGCGCCACTTGATCCCTGCGCTCGAAACCCACCTTGACGCCCCGATTACCTTTGTGGCCGACACCAAAGGACCAGCAGCCAAAGCCGCCGCAGGAGCCATGCGCTCAGGCGAAGTGCTCTTGTTAGAAAACACGCGCTTTTACGCAGAAGAAGAAAAGAACGATCCCGAGTTTGCCCAAGCGATGGCCGATGTTGGCGATATCTATTGCAATGATGCCTTTTCAGCGGCGCACCGCGCCCATGCGTCAACCGAAGGAATTGCTCGCTTGCTGCCCTCTTGCGCAGGTCGTTTGATGCAGGCTGAGCTGAGCGCGCTTGAGGCCGCTTTGGGAACACCCAAACGTCCTATTGTGGCGATTGTTGGCGGGGCAAAAGTGTCGACCAAGCTCGACCTCTTGGGCAATTTGGTTGGAAAAGTGGATCACCTTGTGATTGGGGGTGGTATGGCAAATACCTTCCTTGCGGCGCAGGGTATCAATGTCGGCACCTCTTTGGCCGAACATGACATGACCGATACGGCGCGCGATATTCTGTTGAAAGCCGAAAAAGCAGGATGCGACATCATCCTCCCAAGCGATATTGTTGTCGCACGTGAATTTGCAGCCAATGCAGCGAATGAAACCCTTGCTGCTGATGCATGCCCCCAAGATGCTATGATTTTGGATGCAGGGCCAGATACAGTTGCCCGCATTGCCGCCTGTTTTGATACAGCGAAAACCTTGATTTGGAACGGTCCATTGGGGGCCTTTGAAATAGAACCCTTTGATCGGGCAACGAATGCAGCCGCGGCGCATGCAGCCAAACTATCAAAGGCGGGAACTCTGACCTCTGTTGCAGGGGGCGGAGATACGGTTGCCGCCTTGAACAAAGCGGATGCGGCTAAAGATTTCACATACATTTCAACAGCAGGCGGTGCCTTCCTAGAATGGATGGAAGGCAAGGAATTGCCAGGTGTTGCCGCCCTAAACCAAGCATAATTGACGCAGTTTAACATTTTTTAGAAATGTTTGCGATAACGGTAGCGCCACCAGAATTTACATAGAAATTTTGGTGGCTTATCCGTTTCCCAACGGGCCTGAAATCATCCGATTTTATGCCATTTTGACACATGGGAAATGGATTAAATGTCTAAAGCGCTTCAAACACAACAAATTGCATCTGGCCAAGGATTTATCGCAGCTCTTGATCAATCTGGCGGCTCAACGCCAAAAGCGCTCTTGCAATATGGAATTGATGAAACAGGGTATTCGGGTGACGCTGAGATGTTTGACCTGATCCATGGAATGCGCCAACGGATCATCAAATCCCCCGCCTTTTCTGGGGATCGCGTGGTTGGTGCCATCTTGTTTGAAATGACAATGGATCGTGACATCGACGGCACGCCAACAGCGGATTACCTCTGGCAAACGCGTCAAGTTGTTCCATTTCTAAAGGTCGACAAAGGCTTGGCTGAGGCGAAAGACGGCGCTCAATGCCTAAAACCGATGCCAGAGTTAGATGCTCTCTTGGAAAGAGCGGTGCGCAAAAACATCTTTGGCACTAAAATGCGCTCTGTGATCCATGAAGCCAATCAGGATGGTATCGAGGCCTTAGTAAAACAGCAATTCGACATTGGAAAACAAATCCTATCGCACGGCTTGATGCCAATTATTGAGCCTGAGATCACCATTACAATGAACAACAAAGCGCAAGCGGAGCAAATGCTAGCCGATGCGATCCTTTCGCAGCTAGACGCGCTAGAGGCGGATCAACAGGTCATGCTGAAGCTCACGCTTCCAGAGATCGCCAATCAATATAAAGAGCTCGCAGATCACTCGAAGGTGTTGAAAGTTGTGGCCCTCTCAGGTGGATACAGCCGCAGTATCGCAAATAGCATGCTCTCCAAAAACGCAAATATGATCGCAAGCTTTTCCCGCGCCCTCACCGAAGGTCTCAGCGCGCAACAAAGCGATGCAGAGTTTGATGCCCTGCTCGCAACGACAATTGATAGCATTTATCAGGCCTCAATTTCAGGGTAAGCAATTTATTTGCAAATAATTGGACAATTGTGAATGTTTGGGATTCACAAGGCGAATCACTTATGGCATAGTCAGTTTCATAAGCCAGAACATACTGGCAGCTTGAGGCAGACATGAGCAAACAAACCAAGAAACCGGCTTGGGGTCTAATTTGGACCTTTCCATTTGCGCTTGCGATTAGCATGTACTTTGTATTTGCGGCTGTGCAAGGGGACTACGGATTGTTCCGTAGGGCCGAGATCTTGGGGGATGCTGCGAAGTTGGAGCGTGAACTTCTTGCGTTGAACCTTGAAGTGGCTGAAATGGAAAACCTCACACGTCGCATGTCAGATGATTTCTTGGATCTAGATTTGCTGGACGAGCAAGCGCGCGCTGTTTTGGGTGTGGCCCGTGCGGATGAGATAATTCTTCCTTAATATGGTGTTTGGCTGATTAGGGCTTTGCCCTCTTGGCTGCGCCAATTCACCCAGGATACTTTTCAAAAGAAGAAGACATGTGCGGAGGAAGTTATGTGACTTTCGCATAGCTGGCATGTGTTCAGAAATTTCTACTATCATTTTCAAGGTAACTGCTGTATTAGATAGTTTAATGCTAAACTATTTATTTAGGGGACGTTTCCATGGCGGCAAAAAAATCCGCACCTCAGCCGAATGTATCGGCAGATGAGTTGAAAACATATTACCGTGAAATGCTGTTGATCCGACGCTTTGAAGAAAAGGCCGGTCAATTATATGGTATGGGTTTAATTGGCGGGTTTTGCCATTTGTACATTGGCCAAGAAGCCGTTGTTGTGGGCCTTGAGGCCGCCGCGGAAGAAGGCGACAAGCGGATCACATCCTATCGCGATCACGGTCACATGTTGGCCTGTGGTATGGACCCTAATGGTGTAATGGCCGAATTGACAGGGCGTGAGGGTGGCTATTCCAAAGGAAAAGGCGGCTCCATGCATATGTTTAGCAAGGAAAAGCATTTCTATGGCGGACATGGGATTGTTGGGGCGCAGGTTCCCCTTGGGGCCGGTTTGGCCTTTGCGGATCAATACCTTGGAAATGGCCGAGTGACATTCACCTATTTCGGCGATGGTGCTGCAAACCAAGGTCAAGTCTATGAGACCTTTAATATGGCGGCACTTTGGAAGTTGCCCGTCGTGTTCGTCATTGAAAACAACCAATACGCTATGGGAACGGCACAAGCGCGCTCGACCTCGTCGCCAGATATTTACACCCGTGGTGAGGCCTTCGGCATCCCAGGGGAAGCGGTTGATGGCATGAGCGTTCTAGCCGTCAAAGAAGCGGGCGAGAAGGCCGTTGCGCATTGTCGTGCTGGCAAGGGTCCCTATATCCTTGAGATCAAAACATATCGTTATCGTGGACATTCTATGTCGGATCCTGCGAAATATCGCACGCGCGATGAAGTTCAAAAGATGCGCGAAGAGCGTGATCCTATCGAAAGCATTCGCTCCATGTTGCTCACTGGTGGCCATGCCACAGAGGACGATTTGAAGGCGATCGACAAAGAAATTAAAGAGGTTGTGAACGCCTCCGCTGAATTCGCAAAAACAAGCCCAGAGCCCGCTCTTGAAGAGTTGTGGACAGATATTTACGCATAAGGAGTTTATGAATTATGGCTATTGAAATTCTTATGCCTGCCCTTTCCCCAACAATGGAAGAAGGCACATTGGCCAAATGGTTGGTCAAAGAAGGGGACACTGTGAGCTCTGGTGATGTGATCGCCGAGATTGAAACAGACAAAGCGACGATGGAGTTTGAAGCGGTTGACGAAGGTATCGTTGGTCAAATCCTCGTTGCAGAAGGCACTGAAAACGTCAAAGTGAACACGGCTATCGCCGTTATGGTTGAAGAAGGCGAAAACCTGGATGCGGCCCCTACTCCAGCAGCGGCCCCAGTTGAGGCAGCGGCTCCTGCAACGGTGGCAGTCGCCTCCCCCGCTCCTTCAGCGCCACAGGTCGATAATACACCTGATTGGCCAGAGGGCACAGAGGTCAAACAGCAGACAGTTCGCGAAGCATTACGCGATGCCATGGCCGAAGAAATGCGCCGTGATGACGCGGTTTATTTGATGGGCGAAGAAGTTGCCGAATATCAAGGTGCCTATAAAATTTCACAAGGCATGTTGGATGAATTTGGCCCAAAGCGGGTCATTGATACACCAATCACTGAACATGGGTTTGCGGGTATTGCGACAGGGTCATCTTTTGCTGGATTGCGTCCGATTGTTGAATTCATGACGTTTAACTTTGCAATGCAGGCGATTGATCACATCATCAATTCTGCGGCCAAGACATTGTATATGTCTGGTGGTCAAATGGGCGCGCCTATGGTGTTTCGCGGGCCAAACGGAGCCGCGGCTCGTGTTGGTGCGCAGCACAGCCAAGATTACGCCGCATGGTACGCACAAATCCCGGGTCTCAAAGTTGTCATGCCGTATTCGGCGTCGGATGCGAAGGGCTTAATGAAAACAGCTATCCGCGACAATAACCCCGTAATCTTTTTGGAAAACGAGATCCTATACGGCAAATCCTTTGATGTGCCTGTCATGGATGATTTTACGGTTCCGTTTGGCAAAGCGCGTATTTGGCGCGAAGGCAGTGATGTTACCATCGTTTCCTTTGGGATCGGGATGACCTATGCCTTGGAAGCGGCGGATAGGCTCGCAGAAGATGGTATCAGCGCCGAAGTCATCGATCTGCGCACATTGCGTCCGATTGATTATGACACTGTAATTGCGTCTGTGATGAAGACAAATCGCTGTGTAACTGTCGAAGAAGGCTTCCCTGTGGGGTCGATCGGCAATCATCTTTCTGCGACGATTATGGAACGCGCCTTTGATTATTTGGACGCGCCTGTCATAAACTGCGCAGGTAAAGATGTTCCGATGCCTTATGCTGCGAACCTAGAAAAGCTTGCGCTTGTCACAACAGATGAAGTTGTCGCAGCCGTTAAGCAAGTCACATATCGTTAAGGAGATTGAGAGATGCCTACAGAAATTCTGATGCCAGCCTTGTCTCCGACGATGGAAGAAGGCAAATTAGCGAAATGGCTTGTTAAAGCAGGCGATACAGTTCAATCTGGCGACCTTTTGGCAGAAATCGAAACAGACAAAGCCACCATGGAATTTGAAGCTGTGGATGAAGGTGTCATTGGCAAGATTTTGATTGCTGAGGGGACCGAAAACGTTGCCGTGAATAGCGCAATCGCTGTTTTATTGGATGATGGCGAAAGCGCGGATGACATTGGAACCACAGCGGCGGCCCCTGCTCCAGCGGCGGCACCCGTTGCTGACGCTGCTGCACCGGTTGCGCCAGTGGCTGCACCTGCGGCCCCCGTAGCACAGTCTGGAACACGGGTGTTTGCCTCACCACTTGCGCGCCGCATTGCAGCAAATAATGGCGTTGATTTAACAACGATCCAAGGGTCAGGTCCTCATGGTCGTATTGTCAAAGCAGATGTCGAAGGTAAGCCTGCAACGGTTGCACAAGCAGCTCCTGTTGCGGCCCCTGCTGCCAAAGCCCCTGTCGTCGCAGCAAGCAGTGCGTCCGCTGATACGGTTGCCAAGATCTATGCAGATCGGGAATACACAGAAATTCCACTTGATGGCATGCGCAAAACAATTGCGGCCCGTTTGACAGAAGCCAAGCAAACTATTCCACATTTCTATCTTCGTCGGGATATCAAATTGGATGCTTTGTTAGCGTTCCGTGCGCAGCTAAACAAACAGCTCGAAGCTCGCGGTGTGAAACTTAGTGTGAATGATTTTATCATTAAGGCCTGTGCTTTGGCACTTCAATCTGTTCCAGCGGCAAATGCTGTTTGGGCGGGTGATCGTGTTTTGCAGCTTACGCCATCTGACGTTGCTGTTGCAGTCGCGATCGAGGGTGGATTGTTCACTCCTGTCCTAAAAGATGCAGAAAATAAATCTTTGTCAGCCCTGTCAAAAGAGATGAAAGACCTTGCAGGTCGCGCGCGTGATAAAAAGCTTGCTCCACATGAATATCAAGGCGGAAGCTTTGCCATTTCAAACCTCGGGATGTTCGGTATCGATAATTTTGATGCGGTTATCAATCCACCCCATGGCGCTATTCTGGCCGTCGGTGCAGGTGTTAAAAAACCTGTCGTAGACGACAATGGTGACCTCGGTGTTGCGACCGTTATGTCTGTAACGCTCTCGGTAGATCACCGCGTGATTGACGGCGCATTGGGGGCTGAATTGCTCGCAGCTATTGTTAATAATCTAGAAAACCCAATGGGCATGCTTGCATAAGCGACACATCAACTGCGTGCCCTTGGCACGCAGTGCCAACAAAAAACGCCGCGTCGATCGCGGCGTTTTTTGTACCCCTTAAAGGTAAAATCTTACTTTCCGTTCAATATTTGGTTCATACTGACAGAGGGCGTGGAACACCCAGCTTCCCCAACAACACGAGCAGGAACCCCTGCGACTGTTTTCTTAGGCGGCACTTCGTGAAGCACGACGGACCCTGCGGCCACGCGGCTGCAATGTCCAACCTTTATGTTTCCTAAAACCTTGGCACCTGCGCCAATCAATACCCCGTCCCCAATCTTGGGATGACGGTCTTCTTCTTCTTTTCCTGTTCCGCCAAGAGTAACGGAATGTAGCATAGAGACATTATCCCCAACAACAGCCGTGCCACCGATCACGATAGAATGCGCATGATCAATCATGATGCCTTTGCCGATTGTTGCGGCTGGGTGAATATCCACGCCAAACATTTCTGAAATCCGCATTTGAAAGAAATAGGCAAGCTCTTTTCGCCCATCATACCAGAGCCAGTTTGCTATGCGATAGGATTGCACTGCCTGAAAGCCTTTGAAAAACATCAAGGGTTGCAACAAGCTATGACAAGCAGGGTCACGATCATAAACGGCGGCAAGGTCCGCGCGCGCCGCTTCTTTTAAGGACGGATTAGACCGATAAGCCTCATCACAAATTTCGCGCAGCGTTTGCTCTGGCATTTCATTTGACGCCAATTTTAGAGCAATGCGATAGGCGAGCGATTTCTCGAGCGAGTCATGATGCAAGATTGAAGAATGAAACACACTCCCCAAGAATGGTTCATCAAGGACGGCTTGTTCAGCCTCTGATACAATTTGCTCCCAAACGGGATCGAGCTGAGTTAAATTGACCGAGACATCAGACATCCTGTGCCCTCCTGTTGTTTACTACAGGATATATGTAGTCGCTCAATTTTGCAATCAAGTCCCTTTGAGACGATGCAATACAGACCAGAGTGTTCCCACTCCCCATACAGGGTGCGATTGACCAAATTTCTGTCTGTATAAATCAGCCCAATGCGCGCTTTGCCTGAGCTGCGCTTGCATAAAGGGTCGCAAGGATTTGGGCATGGTCGCTAACCATGCCCTTTCCTTTTCAAAATCAAGATCTGTTAAACGCCTCATTCAACGATACAGTCTGCATCCGGTCCGTACCCATATTCAGTTGAATACTGGGCAACTCTCACTTTGAGATGAGCGTTTAGAATCGCCCCCTCTGATAAAGTGAAAACAGTGTCACAGGAGGTAGATGTCTGCTCCGCAATCACCTCTTCGTTTTGGATCAAACGTATACGATAGTGGCTGTGCTCTCCTAACTGCGGTATTTCCGTATCCCACCATCGATCGGCCTCTTTCAACCCACGTCTAATCCATGAAACGGCTAGGTCACTTCCGGAAATTGTCGCGCGAAGATGACAAGGACAAAGCGGACGTGCTGATATGTTTTGATGTTGATAAGATTGCGTTTGGTAGACATCACTATCCACCGCCGCCGCTGTGGGTCCAAATAATAGCCTTAGCTCGGCATCCCCATCGCTCGAATTTAGGGGAATCCCCTCAAGCGCACTGTCCAACATCACAAATCGATCACCAGGCATCCATGAAACTGGCATCTCCGCATCCGTTCCGAATTTTCCTCGCACCAATCCGGAGAGGCGGTACCGATTGGGCGCGATGAGCTCAGCGTCGACAAATTGGAGTATTTCCCATCCAGTTGATGTCCCTGTTCCAATAGCCGCCATATTGGCCCCCGACAAAATCGCCAATTTAGATTTGCTGCTCAATTGGCCATCGTGAAGTTCGACTTCAAACGTTCGACCGTAATCAATTCGATCAATTGGGCCTTTGTCTAGGCTCGTAAGAAGCCTGCCAATTCGAGCTTGATTGCCAATGACTTTCTCTAGCTCCCAATCCTGATCGCCTCTGTCCACATAGAGGGCCGCAGGGGATGTCCAAGGTCGCGCAGACATTGCAACGCTTGCCTGATTACTTGGCAAACCCATTGCTTGATTAGGCAGATCCATCCAGATTGCAGTCACCGGCAATGGAATAATTTGTTCCTTCAAAGCGGCCGACTGCGATGTGTAATCAGAGGGGTGCAACGACAATACATCGCGCCGCGTCGCCTGAATGATTTGATAGGTATCGCGTTCAATCTGATCAATGCGATAGGTAACGTCTGGGGTGTCGCTAAATGCCACAAGCTGCCCAATTTGCAGATTGTTCTGTGACAAAGGCGCGGCAAATTTCACAGTTTCTTTAGCAAGTTGTGCATCGTGCAACCAACGCTTGATAACATTTTGCCCCTCTGATCGTGTCATCACCAAAGGAACATCATTGCGCGCAATTGAGGTCACAAAGTCCGTTGACAAAATCGCCTCTTCACTGCCCAATTCATCATACCATGCACCGTCAAATTGGGGCCCCCGCAGAGCCTCTGGATCAGACGCAGAATATGCTGTTGCCGTTGCCCCATTGGGCCAGACCAATCTGCGGCGTGTGGCTTCCCATTTGGGGCGGCGATCTGGCGGGCTTATGGCTAAAATACCGCTATCTCCAAAGACCATGACATCGCGCACTTGGTCATAGGTTTCCCCGACCAAAGCAAACCGCTTGGCCTGTCCCGCATCCAAGGGGCGCGCGCCTTCGACTTGGGATCGCACCCATTCTGCGCCTGCTCGGGTTTTACCGGCACCGCGTCCTCCGATACAGACCCACGTGCGCCAGTCACCCTGAGGGGGCAATTGGTGGTCATGCGCCCAAAATTCAAACAAAAACGGGAGAGCAAGAAGCTCTCCCTCAGCCAGGTCATTTAGAAACCTTTCTCTCTTTGCAGCATCGACGGAGGCGATCCAAGCGGCACCCGATTTGATCCCTTGCGGCATCAAGGTCGAGTCCATAATCACCAACAATTCCGATTGCTTTTTTATTGCGTTCTGCACAGGCATGCTCCGCTTCTCTTGCCAGCTTGAGCCATGATCTCATCTCTGAGAAAAGCTTGCGGGCATCGGTTTCATTTACAGTGTCCCCAGTGCTAATCTTCGTTTGAAGATCTTCTAAATCACGCGAAAAGCTTCGCAATTGCACAGCAATCGATTCGATTGATTGTTGAATGCTGTCATCATCAGAGTCCGGGGTTATAAGGATCATGTTCGATACGTTTCCTTTCGTGACTGATCCCCCGCCTAAACTTTCACATTTCAAAACGTGTCAAATCCGGCCTTGCAAATGAGCCTAATGCGGAACAAAAAATCAAATGAAATCAACATTGTGCAACGTGCGTTGCATAAAGAAAAAGCCGCCTCCACCAAAGGAGACGGCTCATAAGCGTTTGCAAAAAGGAGCGTTCCTAGTTGTCGCGCTGTGCCTCAATTGCCCGCCATTTGGCAACGTTTTGGTTATGCTCAGCCAAGGTTTTGGCAAAAGCATGACCACCCGTTCCGTCCGCAACAAAAAAGATAAATTCGGCCCCATCTGGATCAAGTGCTGCCTTAATGCTTGCCTCACCTGGGTTAGCGATTGGCGTCACGGGAAGCCCCTTGTTTGTATAGGTATTCCACGGCGTATTCGCACGAAGCTCACTGCGGCGTAGACCACGACCAAGAATGCCCTGCCCTTTGGTGATCCCATAGATCACTGTTGGGTCCGTCTGAAGCGGCATATCGCGACGCAGACGGTTTACAAACACGCTCGATATCGTGCGACGTTCTTCGGCTAGGGCTGTTTCTTTTTCAATGATCGACGCCATGATCAAGGCCTCTTGAGGCGTCTTATAGGGCAAATCCGCCTGACGGTTTTCCCATGCTTCCTGTAGGATCAGAGCTTGATCCTGACGCATGCGATCAATGACGGAGGCGCGTGTATCACCTGCGCGTACCTCATAACTATTGGGCGCCAAACTTCCTTCATCAGGAATTTCGGTGATGTCACCTCTAAGCACAGGCACCGCATTCAAAGCTTGGACAACTTGCCACGATGTTACCCCTTCAGCCAAAGCGAGGCGGTGACGTGTATCAGGTTCGTCTTTGAATTTATCAAAGGCATGATGCGGGTCTTCGCCTACGATAAAGGATCCGACCTCATTCAATTTGCGTGTCGCAGGATCGAGTTCGCGGATCTGAATACCGCTTGCAGCAATCCCAACCCGATAAACAATCTCAGTTCCACAGGTATTGGCCCCAGAGCGTGTGATAATCGCGACAATCTCTTGCATTGAGGCGGCTTCTGGTATCAAAAAGCTGCCTGCTTTCAATTGATTAGATTTATTTTCGTAATCCGCACCAATGCGGAAAATGCGATCATCCTTGATTGCATTGATCTCTAGCAAATCCTGAGAGACTTTCCCCATCAAAGAGCCCGGTTCCACACGGTAACATACGGCCTGCTCAAGAGGGCCTTGCCCCTTGTACATGGATTGACCCCAGTAAACGACGCCCGACACAAGCAGGATCGCAAAGATAAGAAGCGTTATTGCATTAGAGGCAACCGCGCGCCACATTAGCGCACCTTACCCATGATCAAGCTTGCGTTTGTGCCCCCAAAGCCAAAGGAATTAGAGAGCGCAACGTCAATTTTACGTTTGCGTTTGGTGTTAGGTGCCAAGTCAACTTGGGTCTCAACCGCAGGCGTCTCCAAGTTGATGGTCGGTGGGGCAACCTGATCGCGGATGGCAAGGATCGAAAAGATTGCTTCAATCGCGCCCGCGGCCCCCAAGAGGTGACCCGTCGCTGATTTGGTTGAGGACATTGTTAGATCGCCAGCAGCCTCGCCCATCATACGTTCAACCGCGCCAAGTTCGATAACATCCGCCATTGTGGATGTCCCATGCGCATTGATATAGTCGATGTCTTTTGGCTCTAGTCCCGCTTTCTTCAAAGCAGCCTGCATTGCACGAAGCCCGCCATCGCCATCTTCAGATGGCGCAGTGATGTGATACGCATCGCCAGACAGGCCATATCCCAAAACTTCGGCATAAATAGTCGCACCGCGCGCTTTGGCATGTTCATATTCTTCGAGAACGACAACACCAGAGCCTTCGCCCATAACGAACCCATCACGATCCGCATCATAGGGACGCGACGCCGCCTTGGGATCATCTGCGCGCTTTGTTGAGAGCGCTTTACATGCATTAAAGCCTGCAATGCCGATTTCCGAAATAGCAGCCTCTGCCCCACCTGCGATCATCACATCCGCATCATCTGTCATAATCAAACGCGCCGCATCACCTATAGCATGCGCACCTGTCGAACAGGCTGTTACGACCGCATGGTTTGGACCTTTGAACCCAAAGCGGATCGATACTTGACCAGAAATAAGGTTAATCAAAGCACCCGGAATAAAGAATGGGGATACACGGCGTGGACCACGTTCATGAAGCAAAATCGCCGTTTCCGCGATAGAGTTCAAACCACCAATACCAGATCCGATCATGACCCCTGTGCGCAGGCGGCTTTCTTCGTCTTCGGGTTTCCAATTGGCATCCTGAACGGCCATTTCCGCCGCCGCAATTCCATACAAAATGAAATCGTCAACTTTTCGGCGCTCTTTGGGCTCCATCCAGTCATCAGAATTGAACGTGCCGTCCGTTCCATCGCCCAAGGGCACTTCGCAGGCATATTTTGTCGCAACGCGTTCTGCATTAAAACGGGTGATATCCCCGGCCCCTGATTGGCCGTCCAACAATCGGCTCCATGTCTCTTCGACACCGCAAGCCAAAGGTGTAACCAATCCTAGTCCTGTGACAACTACTCGACGCATATCATGCTCCCATTTATTAGCGAGAAACCTTTTTTCTTCACATACCGCGTAATCCCCCCAAGGAGCAAGACCCGCGAACGATTTCGCCAAATTTTGATTTAAATTATAGTAAAAAATTAA
>CBFHNR010000002.1:0-107458 GCA_965657215.1 uncultured Paracoccaceae bacterium | reverse complement strand
GCGATCACGTGATCGGAATGTCTTATGCAGCGTCAGAAATGAATTTCACTGCGTCGCCGAAAGACTGAATGTTTTCAGCTGCGTCGTCAGGGATTTCGATGCCGAATTCTTCTTCAAATGCCATAACTAGCTCAACTGTGTCCAAGCTGTCTGCACCTAGGTCATCGATGAAAGATGCGTTTTCCACAACTTTATCTTCTTCTACACCAAGATGTTCTACAACAATTTTCTTTACGCGGTCTGCGATGTCGCTCATCGTATCGTCCTCATAGTTTTGGGCAGTTGCCCTAATTATCCCCGCAGGGTCGTGGTGCCCATTGGGGGCGGTTCAATAAGCCTGTGACACAGGCAAAGCGTCGTCAGCTTGCAGCCTCCGACAAAATCTAGATGGCCTATAGCATATGGAATTTAAATGGCAAACGTTTTCATCAGACTTTTTTACCTTGGGTCGTTATTGTGCTCTTTTCAATTGAATATCACAATGAGACCGATGAGGGTGATATGCCGCACTATCAAATTTTCAGAAATCACATTACTATTAGGTGTAATTCTTAACAAGGAAATTGAGCTATGGAAAACGAAACAGCCAGCTATGATGACAATGTCGGCAAAATGGCCAAGCATCAAACGCGTGCTTTGCTCATTTGTGGGGCTCTTATGGTTTTTGGTTTTCTTGCCATTGCCATCAACGTGCGCACCATTATGGACATGCAATATCCCGTTTTGGCGGTGATTATCGCACAGATCCCCGCTGCATTAGCAGGTCTCTATTTGACATGGATTTTGATGTCTGCTGGTCGGTCTGAAAACCTTCGAAAAGACACTGAATAAAAACGGCGCCTTAGTTTAGAAGGCGCCGCTTTTCAATGCACTGGAAATGCTTTTAGAGCATCGCCATCCCGCCGTTCACATGCAAGGTCGTGCCCGTCACATAGCCTGATTCCGCGCTTGCCAAATAGAGAACCGCTGCTGCGATTTCTTCGGGATCGCCCATGCGGCCCGCTGGAATTTGGGTGAGGATATTAGATTTCTGCTCATCGTTTAGCTTGTCCGTCATCGCCGTTGCAATGAAACCTGGCGCAACAGCATTCACGGTGATCCCACGGCTTGCCACCTCATAGGCCAAGGATTTTGACATCCCAACCATCCCCGCTTTGGAGGCGGCATAGTTGCCTTGACCTGGATTACCTGTCGCACCAACAACAGAGCTGATGTTCACGATCCGACCCCAGCGTGCCTTCATCATGCCGCGCAGCACACCTTTGCAAAGCTTCATCGTCGCGGTTAAATTCACGTCAATCACAGATTGCCATTCGTCATCAGACATACGCATGAACAGGTTATCGCGGGTGATACCTGCGTTATTGACGAGGATATCAACGCTTCCCATTGCTTCAGCCGCCTGCTTTGGAAGCGCATCAACCGCTTCGAAATCGCTGAGGTTACAGGTTAGAACATGTACACGATCGCCAAGCTCTGATGCCAAAGCTTCCAATGGCGCGAGCCGCGTGCCACTAATCGCGACTGTCGCGCCAGCGGCGTGAAGTCTTTTTGCAATTTCGCCACCAATACCACCAGAGGCACCAGTGATAAGGGCATTTTTTCCAGTTAAATCAAACATGTTCTCTCCTTAGCTCAGGCTTTCAGCCGCTGCTTTTACATCTTCTGGGGTTCCGATTGCTTTGCATGCAATGTCGCGGTTGATGCGGCGCACCATACCAGACAAGGCTTTCCCTGCACCGATTTCCCACATTTCGTTGACGCCATTTGCGCCCATCCATTCAACAGACTCACGCCAGCGCACAGAACCAGTGACCTGCTCGATTAAGAGCTGACGAATTGTATCTGGATCTGTGACGGCCTCTGCGCGCACATTCGCGACAACTGGAACCTTAGGGGTGGAAATTGTGACCTCTGCCAAAGCCGATGTCATCACCTCAGCGGCAGGTGCCATCAAAGCGCAATGGAACGGGGCGCTGACTGGCAAAATCACGGCACGTTTCGCGCCTTTTTCCTTGGCGATCTCAACCGCGCGTTCAACGGCCGCTTTGTGTCCAGAGACAACAACTTGACCTGGATCATTGTCATTCGCCGCTTGGCAAACCTCGCCCTGTGCGGCCTCTTGTGCGACCTCAGTAGCGGCTTGGAAATCCAAACCCAAAAGCGCCGCCATAGCGCCGACACCCACAGGAACCGCCTTTTGCATCGCTTCACCCCGTGTGCGCAACAAACGAGCGGTATCCCCGATGCTCAAAGCACCAGCGATTGCCAAGGCGGAATATTCCCCCAAAGAATGGCCCGCAACAAAATCAGCTTGGGATATGTCAACACCTTCGGCCTCAAGCGCGCGAAACGCCGCCAGTGAGGTTGCCATCAAAGCAGGCTGAGCATTCTGTGTCAGGGTCAAGGTTTCAATGTCACCCTCCCAAATCAAACTCGACAGCTTTTCCCCAAGGGCTGCGTCCACTTCGTCAAAGACGGCTTGCGCTGCGGGATAGGCGTCGGCGAGGGCTTTGCCCATTCCAATGCTTTGTGCGCCCTGTCCAGGGCATACGAATGCTCTTGCCACGTTAATCACTCCTTACGTCGTTTCCCTCTCAGATAACGAAGTGAACCCATGCTCGCAATGGTTTAGCGACACTTTCCCCACTTTTCACCAAATCCCAACGCCTTTTCATCCATGACAAAAGGGGCTAAACGCGGGGAATGCAATTTCTCAGATCATATTCAATTAGCATTACTCTTGCTCTTAGTGTCCTCATCCTTGCGCTCACTCTCAGTCAAAACACGGGGACGGCTCCGGGACTTATTAATGACAAGCTTGCACATTTCATGGCCTTTGCGGCCCTTGTGTTTCCCGTCAGCTTTGCCCAAAGATATGGATACATTTGGGCGGGCCTTTGGGGCCTTGGCCTCGGCGCCGCAATTGAAATTGTGCAACCCTATGTGGGACGTCAAGGCGACATCATGGATTTTATCGCTGACCTCATTGGGGTCTTGGTTGGGATCATTTGTGCTAAGCTCTTGGCCCGATACGTACCCTACCCCTAGGCAGGCTTCGCATTTGGCCAATCGGTTTCCTCATGCCACCCTTGCCCCATCGACAAAAGCTGTGCATCGCTTTGACGTGGACCAATCAATTGCAACCCAAGTGGTAGGCCCGTCGCACCGAAACCAACAGGTAGATTGATAACAGGCAATCCGATCAGACCTGCAGGGATAACAACCTGCATCCATCGATGATAGGTATCCATCTCGACCCCTGCGATCTGAGTTGGATGGACCCACTCAATGGGAAACGGCCATACTTGCGCAGAGGGCAAGATAAGCGCATCATAGGTGTCAAATAGCTCAGCCGTTTTCGCAAACCAACGGGATCGAATAACCGAGGCTTGATGCACCTCGGATGCAGACATCTTCAATCCACGCTCAATTTCCCAGATCGCTGCTGGTTTCAACAAAGCCCGTTTTTCGGCATCCTCATAAAGCGCTCTCGCCCCTGACGCGACGGTCCATGACCGAAGCGTGATCCAACTTTGCCACAGCTCGTCTGCGTCAAAGGGGGCCGCAAGATCCTCTACAGTTGCACCCAGGCTGCGTATAACGTCCAAAGCCTCATGCGAGCCCTCAAGAATACCCTCCTCCATCGGAAGCGCACCGCCCCAATCACCGAGCCACGCAAGTCGTTTGCCTTTTAATTCGCCTGACATCTGGGATTGGAAATCTTGGCGCTGCAATCCATGCGGTTGTCGCGGATCAAGCCCCGATTGAGTTGTCAACAAAGCGGCCAAATCACGTGGGGAGCGCGCCATGGGTCCGCTTGTCGAGAGTTGATGTAGAAATGTGTCCCCCTGCGGTTCTGAAGGAACCAAACCCCATGTTGGACGGAACCCATAGACATTGTTCCACCCTGCTGGATTGCGAAGGGATCCCATCATATCCGATCCATCGGCAACGCTCACCATACGCCGCGCAAGCGCAACAGCTGCGCCGCCTGAGGAACCCCCTGCCGATTTTGTCGGATCATAGGCATTGCCCGTCGCGCCATAGACTGGGTTAAATGTATGCGAGCCAAGGCCAAATTCAGGCGTATTGGTTTTGCCAATAAAAATTGCGCCCGCATCCCGCATGCGTTTGACCATCAAATCATCCTTGGGTGCAACGCTGTCTTGGAATACGGGTGATCCCATGGAAGTTTTGATCCCGGCAACATTGGACAAATCTTTGACAGCTATCGGTAATCCATGCATCCAACCCTTGCGCGGACCTGCATCCGCCGCGCGCGCCTGAGCGATCAAATCATCCCGCTCAACACGTGCAACAATCGCATTGACCTCAGGGTTTACCTGATCAATGTGATCCAAGGTTTCCTGCATCAACTCAACCGCGCTGATGCCACCTTGAGCAATCATCTCCGATTGCTCTCGCGCTGATTTATCTAACACTCCCATAGTGCCCCCTGAACTCTCATTATTTGCGACAAGGTTTCAGTGATCACTGCGATTGGCAAGATAGGAAAATGCCATCCTTTCATTTTCCAAAGGATGGCAGACAAGGTGATTTACTTGAATAGCTAAAATTCGCAGCGCCAAATTCATCTTGCTGTGTCGATTGTGAATTCAAATCTGAGACTTATAGCTCGAGTTGCACTACGGGTACCGCGAGATGTTGAAACCTAAGCCTCACCTAGAGAAAATCCCCTCTAGCATCTCTTGCACGTGCAGAAAAGGTAACGTTAAGTCCCCCAAATTTGGAGCGCTATCTGACGCTTACTCGTCCGACGTTGCCTCAGCACGGGATTTTCCAGACACATCCATTGCCAAGGTCGCGGCCATGAAATCATCCAAATCTCCGTCCAAAACGCCCTTGGTATCAGATGTCTCATGCCCTGTGCGCAGGTCTTTGACCATTTGATAGGGCTGCAACACGTAAGAGCGGATTTGGTTGCCCCACCCTGCATCCCCTTTGTTTTCGTGCGCCTCGTTGATAGCCGCATTGCGACGATCAAGCTCCATTTGATACAAACGTGATTTCAAAGCTTTCATTGCGATATCACGGTTTTGGTGCTGTGATTTCTCAGAACTTGTAACGACGATCCCTGTCGGATTGTGCGTGATGCGCACGGCTGAATCCGTTGTGTTCACGTGCTGACCACCGGCTCCAGAAGAGCGATAGGTGTCAATCCGAATGTCGGCTGGGTTCACTTCGATATCAATATTGTCATCGACAACAGGATAAATCCAAACTGAACAAAAAGAGGTGTGGCGCTTGGCAGCACTATCAAAGGGCGAAATGCGCACCAATCGATGCACACCGCTTTCTGACTTCAACCACCCATAGGCATTATGCCCTGTGATCTTGTAGGCCACAGATTTAATACCCGCTTCTTCGCCTGGGGTTTCTGATTGCATTTCAACAGTGTAGCCTGCTTTTTCAGCCCAACGCACATACATGCGCGCCAACATAGACGCCCAGTCACAGCTCTCTGTGCCCCCTGCTCCCGAATGCACTTCGAGGAAGGTGTCATTGGAATCGGCTTCCCCATTTAAGAGTGCTTCGAGCTCTTTGGCGGCTGCTTTTTTCGCAAGGTCGTACAGGGCATTTTCTGCGTCAGTGATAACGTCTGTATCGCCTTCCATTTCGCCTAGCTCAATCATTTCGATATTGTCGCTGAGGTCTTGTTTGATGTCGTCGTGAATTTTAACCGCATCAACCAATGCCTGACGTTCCCGCATTAATTTCTGCGCATTTTCAGGATCATTCCATAGATCCGGATCTTCAACGCGGGCGTTGAATTCTTCGAGGCGGTGTTGAACGGACTCCCAGCCCATGCGCTGACGGAGCAATTCTAATGATTTTTCAATGTCATTGACGGTATTTTGAACATCCGCGCGCATAATCTGTCCTGCCTGTTATTTCGTCGCTCTGATAAACCACCTCACGCCAAGGGGCAAGGTCAGTATAAGCCACCTGAACTTAACGTTCCAAAGCTCGCCTTGGGACCAACCACAGCTTTTTTGCCTGTGGAGGTTACCACTTCTTTGGCCTGCTGTGATCCCGGAGTAATAAGCTCAAAGTTGCTGCCCATTGCGAATCCACCGTCGAATGTCACACCAAAGACGGGCTCTTCGCCTTCGCGGAAGTATTCTGCAACGACATTGTCTCCTGATGCATCATCTGACAAGCGATCCCCAGTAAAGCGATCAATCTTGATAAAGACACCGCCCGGAGGCACTTCAAAGGCACCGCCGCCGAATTTTTTGATAGCTTCGCTCATGAACTTTTGGAACACAGGTCCACAGGTTCCCCCACCAGAGGCCCCTTTGCCAAGGCTGCGAGGAAGGTCATAACCGATGTAACACCCTGCCACGATATTGCTGCTAAAGCCGACGAACCACACGTCTTTTGCATCGTTGGTTGTTCCGGTCTTGCCCGCAATCGGCACAGGAAGCTTGATATATTTTGAGGCCGTCCCGCGATCCACAACGCCCTTCATCATGCTAGTAAGCTGATAAGCGGTGATGGCATCCATCACCCGTTCACGGTTGGACACAATTCGCGGGCCATAGCCGTCCTGCAAACGGTCACGATCACAATCAACACAATCCCGCTGATCATGGCGATAAACGGTTTTGCCGTAGCGGTCCTGAATACGATCGACCAAAGTGGGCTCGACCCGTTCTCCGCCGTTGGCAAACATCGCATAGGCCGCAACCATTTTATACAATGTCGTCTCTTCAGACCCCAATGAGTTGGCCAAGAAACGCCCAAGACTGTCATAAACGCCGAAGTCTTCGGAATAATCACCAATGATGTCCATCCCAACCTCTTGCGCCAAACGAATGGTCATCAAGTTACGAGACCGTTCAATCCCTGTGCGCAGAGGCGTTGGGCCGTAGAACTGATTAGAGGCGTTCTTGGGACGCCAAAGTCCTTGCGGTGTGTTAATCTCAATAGGCGCGTCAATCACGATGGTTGCAGGTGTGTAACCGCTATCAAGAGCCGCCGCATAGACAAACGGCTTAAAGCTTGATCCTGGCTGACGGTTTGCTTGCGTGGCGCGGTTATAGACCGAACTTTCATAGGAAAACCCACCCTGCATCGCCAAAACGCGCCCTGTGTTCACATCCATCGCCATAAAGGCACCTTGAACCCGTGACGGTTGGCGCAAGGTCCAACGGATAAAGCTTCCGTCACTATCAGAGGTCATGCGACGAACATGAACCACATCCCCCAGATCCAACAAATCAGACGCTTGCTTGGCCGCATCACTCAGCTTGCCAGATGCCAATAATTTACGGGCCCATTGCACATCTTTTGCAGGAAGCACTTGGGGCGGTTCATTTTCACCGACCCCTTCTATGCCCAAGAGCGCATCGCCCCCATCAAAGCCCAATACAACAGCAGGATACCATTGACCGTTCAAATCAATATCGCGGGCAATGCGCACCTGCGACAGCGCCTTACGCCAGCTTGCTTCATCTTGAAGCGCATCTTCGGCAAGGCTTTCCCCAGTGCCGCGCCAAATCCCGAGGGAGCGGTCATAGTTTTCCAACGCACGCCGTAAGGCATTCGCGGCTACGCCCTGCATCTCTGGATCAATCGAGGCACGTACGGTCATGCCACCGGTAAAGAATTCCTCTTCACCGAAATCTCGACTGAGCTGACGGCGAATTTCATCGGTGAAGTAATCCCGTGGCGGCAAGACGGAACGAAAGCTTTCGAAGTCGCCGTTTTGAACAGATAGCAGAGGTTTCTGTGCTTCTGCGACGGCACGCTCCTCAGAGAGATAGCCGTTTTGATACATTTCCCGCAAAACATAGTTGCGCCGCTCCAAGAGCCGCTCTTTACGGCGAACGGGATGAAAATCAGAGGGTGCTTTGGGCAGAGAGGCCAACATAGCCGCCTCATGCGGCGCAAGCTCCCTGAGGGTTTTGTTGAAATAGGTTTGCGCAGCGGCCGTGACACCATAGGAGTTCTGACCCAAAAAGATTTCATTCAAATAGAGTTCGAGAATTTTCTCCTTGCTTAGGGTGTCTTCGATCCGCGTTGCAAGAATGATTTCTTTGATCTTGCGCTCTGCTCGACGTGATCCATCCAGCAAAAAGTTCTTCATCACCTGTTGCGTAATGGTCGAGGCCCCGCGCACACGCGATCCTCCCGAGCTCACTGCATCAACAGCAGCGGAGGCAATCCCGCGAATGTCATATCCGGGGTGATTATAGAAATTCTTGTCCTCAGCGGAAATAAAGGCCTGCTTGATGAGGTCAGGAATTTCCTCAGAGGGCGTAAACAAACGACGTTCACGGGCAAATTCATCGATGATCTTGCCTTCGTTTGAATAGATACGACTAATCGTTGGCGGTTGGTATTGGGCCAGTGAGTCATGGCTCGGCAAATCACGACCGTAAATCCAAAACACAGCCCCAATCGTCAGCGCAAAAGCGATGATGCTCATGGTGATTGCCGTATAAATCGCACCGAAAAAGGAAAGAATAAATCTGATCACGCGCCGCCCCAAGTAAAGTCGTACTTCGTTATACGCGCGGAATGCATCAAGGTCAAAACGCCAAAAGCTCTTTTCAGGCAATTCCTTGCCTTTTTCTTCAAATCGCGCGGCATTGTTATTGGCGTAATTTGGGGGCCAATATGTCTTCTTTCTGGGACCATGTTAAAATTCCTTGGGCGACCCCTTGCGCAAATTTTTGGCGCCATTCCATATTCTGTAGGTTTTTCAAATCATTAGAGGTCGACATGAACCCTGCTTCGATCAATACTGACGGGATATCTGCCGCCTTGAGCACAGAGAACGCAGCGTGTCTATGGGGGCGTGAATTGACCTTGATTGAATTTTCTTGAAATCCATCAATGAGCTCTTCGGCCAGCCGTTTGATCCTTGGCGCATTTTCATTTCGGGCGATTTCCAAAAGGACATTCGCGATTTCATCATCCGCCTCGCTCAAATCCACACCGGACAGCAATTCGTCGCGATCATGACGCGCAGCGAGCAATTCTGAGGCTTCGTCACTGGCTTGATCCGAGAGGGAATAGACCGTGACACCACGCGCCACACCCAATGTGACCGCATCTGCATGCAGCGATATGAACACATCTGCGCCCAGCTCATAGGCCATCGAAACCCGTTCCTCTAAGGATATAAACACATCACTGTTGCGTGTCAGGGCGACGTTGATCCCCTCTTGGCGCAATAGGGCCTCACGCACGTCGCGCACCAAGGCCAACATCAATGTGGATTCTTTGAGCGGCCCTGCAACCGCGCCTGGGTCCAATCCACCGTGACCTGCATCGAGCACGACCAAAATATCATCGTCTTGGGTATTGGGCGCGTAGCTCAGGCTTGGGTCTGGCAGGCTCTGTCGCTGTGCTTGCTCAGGATGGCCTGCGGATTTTGCAAAATCATCGGCCTCGACAGGCGCAAGGGTAAAGCTTAGCTTTGCAGCCCCTCCGTCATTGGCAATATCAAGAGAAACATCTCGTGCAAGCATGGGCGCAGCCAAATCAAAGACCATCCGAGACCATCCATTGCCCAGCGCGCCATATCGCAGAGCTGTGATTTGGTCACTTTGATCAAAGTCCTCGGGCAACAGCCCCGCAAAGTCAACTTGTTGAAAATCAATGACAAATCGATTGGGGTTCGTGAGATGAAACAGACGATAAGGTACACCTTGGGACAGGCTCAGTGTCACATGGGTTTTTCCAAAAAATCCGTCTTTTGCTTGAGACTGAGCGGGATCAACACGGGCAAAGCCCCCCAAATTTTGCGCAGCCACAGGAGCGACGAGCAACATCACACATATGATCGCCCAGCGCATCACAGTCAAATAAACCCGTTTGATGTCATAAACTTGGCTAATCTTTCCAATCCCTCAACGATATCCTCTGTGCTGCGTGCATAGGAAAACCGTAATGTGGTCGCCCCCCGTATTGGATCAAAATCTAATCCAGGCGTGACCGCAACACCAGCCTCTTTGAGAATTTGCTTGGAAAAGGCGAGGCTATCCTTGGTGAAATCAGAGACGTCCGCGTAGACATAAAAAGCCCCATCTGGCGGCGCAATTTTGGTAAATCCTGCTTTGGGGAGGCCTTCCATCATCAAACGGCGGTTTTGTGTATAGACCGCGAGGTTTGATTTTAGCTCATCCTCACAATCCATTGCAGCAAGGGCCGCCACTTGGGACACATGCGGCGCACAGATAAACATATTTTGTGCCAAGCGTTCGACGTGACGAATATGATCTTCTGGAACCACCATCCAACCGACGCGCCAGCCCGTCATAGAGAAATACTTGGAAAACGAATTGATGACATAGCAGTCATCGGTTATCTCAAGCGCGCTCACTGCTTTGGCCTCATATTCGATGCCATGATAAATTTCATCGCTGATAAATGCGCCAGATTGCGCCTGTGTTGCATCAATCAACGCGCCCAATGCGTCGCGATCAAGCATTGTTCCCGTTGGATTGGCAGGTGAGGCCACCAAGAGCCCCGAAAGATCATCCCCACTTATATCAGAGGCCACAGGTTGCAGGCGGTTATCGGGGGAGGTTTGAATATCAACAGGCTGTAAACTTAGCGCTTTGAGGATTTGACGATAACTGGGATATCCAGGTGCACCGATGCCAACTTTATCCCCGACATCGAATAAGGCGGTAAAGGCCAATATAAACGCGCCCGAGGACCCCGGTGTTATGACAACGCGATCTGGGTTGAGGTCCACATTATACCATTCCTCATAGAGCTGGGCGATCCGCTGACGCAATTCAGGCAAGCCCAGCGCAACAGTATAGCCCATTGCCTCTGTCTGCATTGTCCTCCCAAGCGCCTCTAATGCCCCTTTGGGTGCAGGCGAACTTGGTTGGCCCACTTCCATGTGAATGATATGCTGTCCACTCACTTCAGCTTGACGGGCGGCTTCCATAACATCCATCACAATAAAGGGATCAACGGCTCCACGGGTTGAGTTTTTCATAGGATCATTCCACATTGGCTTTGGTGATACTTCTTTCGAAGGAATAGGATAAGGTCAATGCGTTACATAAAAGAATCCCTTTTCCTGCTGATCCTCTGCGTCTTTTTACCGACCTCAACACTGGCGATTGGGTTACTCAGGGATGCAGATATTGAATATTCCCTTGATCAAGTCGCCAAGCCCATTCTTCAGGCTGCAGGCTTATCTCCTTCTCGGATCAAAGTCCTCGTTGTGGATGATACAAAGATGAATGCCTTTGTGATTGATAATAATCACATTTTCCTCACAGCAGGTCTTATCCTAAAAACCAAGTCTCCTGAGATGTTGCAATCTGTTATTGCACATGAGGCGGCCCATATTGCCAATGGCCACATCACACGACGTTTGCAAAACCTGAGCGCCTCTCGTACCGCGGCGGGATTTGGAATGGCCTTTGCCATTGCAGCAGGAATTTCCTCAGGCAGCGGTGATCTCGCGACAGGTTTGGCGATCGGGCTGAATTCCTCTGCCAAGCGTGTGTTTCTCTCTCATTCGCGCTCTGAAGAAGCCTCAGCGGATCAATCCGCGTATAAATACATGCGCCGTGCAGGTGTCGATACACGGGGCATGAAGAATACTCTGGAATTGTTTGAAGGACAGCTTAACCTCACCAAACAACGCCAAGACCCCTATATTCAAAGCCACCCCCTCTCTCGGGATCGCTTAAGGGCGGTTAATTCGCTTATCAGCTCTGATACATCTGCAGTTCCTCAAAACCCTGCTCTTTATTGGCATGCCCGCGCTGTTGGGAAACTCTCTGCCTTTATCCGTTCACCTGATTGGACGCTTCAACGCGCAGACAAGAGCATCACCCAAGATATCAAATTCATGCGCAAAGCCGTTGCTCTCTCTCGCCAAGGAAAGATAACCCAAGCGATGCAGCAAATGGATCAAGCCCAGCGCCTTCGCCCAAAGGATCCATTTTTGATGGACCTACGCGCTGAATTGCTCATGCGGGCGCGTCAATTTCAAGCAAGTGCCCAGACCTATGCCAAGGCCGCCTCTCTTGCGCCCTCCTCGCCTTTGATCCTTGCGGGTCAGGGACGCGCCTTGTTAGCCAGTGGAAATCCAAAATCCGCGCAACGCGCCTTGGAAAAAGCCCGTAGTCGCGATTTCAAAAATGTCCGACTGCATCAGGATTTAGCCGTCGCTTATGCGAAATTAGGAAACAACGGCATGGCCTCTTTGGTCACGGCAGAACGCTATGCCTTGCAAGGCAAGCTAAAAGACGCCAAGTTGCACGCAACCCGCGCGCAAGGACTTTTGCAAAGGGGAACACCTGCTTGGCAAAGGGCGCAAGACGTCCTCTCCGCTGCGCGCACAAAATAATACCGAATGAAGGATACACATCTATGAACACCCTCCTAAAGATTGGCCTGTCTGTGATCGCACTCAGTGCTGCTCAATCCGCTGCTGCTTTGGATTTGAAATCCATGTCTGCTGACGAAAAAGCCGCCTTTGGCGATGCTGTGCGCTCTTATCTCTTGGAAAACCCCGAAGTCATCTTTGAAGCGGTCGATGTCCTCAAGGCGCAACAAGCCGAAAGCGAGATGGTCGAGGACGCAACCTTGGTCGAAGTCAACGCACAAGAGATCTTTGATGATGGCTACTCTTACGTTGGTGGCAATCCAGAAGGTGACATCACCTTGGTTGAATTTCTTGACTATCGCTGTGGCTATTGCCGCAAAGCGCATGCAGATGTAGCCAAGCTCCTCGAAACGGACGGAAATATCCGCTTTGTTATCAAAGAGCTTCCGATCCTTGGTGAGGCTTCCCTAAAGTTTTCCAAATTTGCCGTCGCCGTCAAACAAGTTCATGGCAACGAAGCATATGGCTCCGTTCACGAAGCGCTCATGGCCTATACAGGTGATCCCGATCAAGACACGCTGGTGCAATTGGCAAACACCTTTGGATTGGATGCACCGGCTATCCTTGAGACAATGCAATCTCCTGCTGTTCTCCAAGAGATCGCTACGACACAATCATTGGCCCAACGTCTGAGAATCAATGGTACCCCTACGTTTGTTTTGCAAGATGAGCTCATTCGCGGTTACGTTCCTTATGATGCATTGAAAGACATCGTTGCGCAAAAGCGCGATTAACAAAAAGGAACAACAGGGATGACACAGACTTTTCGGGTCAAGTATTCATTGATCGCCCTCATTCTGGCGATCGGCTATTCGCTCTATCAATTCGTAAATACGGATTGGTCTTCATTCGGGCTTCATTTTCGGTATCTCACAATTTGGGGACTGACTGCGGCAGCGGTGTATCACGCGTCGATTTGGTTGGATCGTCGCGCAGGGCGTGCTGAGCGGTATTTGCCGATGATTGCGGCAACGGCCGTTTTGAATGTGATGGTCGTCTATCTCTATTGGAAGCTCTATTTCGTGGATCCAAAACTGGTGAATGGAGAAAACTCACCCGTTTGGTTCCAAGAGTACTATCTCCATTTGCTTGGACCCCTGCTCATCATCATTGATGCCTTGTTCATCTCTAAGGCCGCACAGGGTCTACGCGGATTGATAATGTCTGTGGTGCTCAGCCTTGCTTATGTCGCGTGGTGCGAAATCTTTGTTGGACCCTTCAACGATAGCCCGGTTGGGTCTGTGACATCTGGCCTACCTTATCCGTTCTTGAATGACATGGATGTGGCTGGTCGCGCCGGTTTCTATGGTTCAACCCTCGCCTTGGCTGTTGGGGTTTATGTGGTCTTTTGGATCATTACCTTTGTCATGCGAAAAATTAGCCCAGCGTCGTAAGAAAAGCGCGCAAGACAGCTACTGTCTCTTGGGGGGATTGATCGACAAAGAAATGTCCTCCCGTTACCGCCTCTACCTCATAGGTCGCGAGCCTGTCGCGCCAAGTGGCTCCGACATCATAGGCCTTCGCCATTGCCCCATCTGCGCCATAAAGCACAAGAGAGGGACAGAGCACCTTTTGATCCAAATCTGCGGCATCGATGGCAAAATCAAAATCAATCGCAGCGCGGTAATCGTCACACATAGCGCGCACACAGTCTGGGTCTGACCAAGCCTGTCTATAGGCCGCCATTTGAATGGGATCAAAATCCTGTAGTTTGGAGGCCCCCCAGCCCAAGAGACAGCTTTCATAATAGCGATTGGGGTTTTCCAAGATCATGTCTTCTGGAAAGGGTTCAGGCTGGGCCAAAAAGAACCAATGATAATAAGCGCGCGCCACTGGGGTGTTGAGCTCGTTGAGCAATAGATAGGTGGGAATAATATCCATCACCGTTAGGGACAGAATACAATCGGGGAGATCAAGCGCCATACGATGCGCCACACGTCCCCCCCGATCATGCCCAACCACGTGAAAGCGATCAAACCCAAGGGATGCCATCACACCAACTTGATCCGCACCCATCGCGCGGAACGAATAGTTTTCCACGCCGCGCGGTTTGTCAGAGGCACCATAGCCGCGCAAATCCGCACAGACCACGGTATAATCGCGCGCCAACTCAGCTGCAATTTTTGACCACATCGCATGCGTTTGAGGAAACCCATGAAGAAGCAACACAGGCGGGCCATTACCGCCCACCTGACAATGGATCATGGTTCCATCGACCTCAATACGATGTTCTTGAAATCCCTCAAACATGGGCACCCTCAGGTCTTTGACACCGCATCCAAGATACGCGCCCAACATCGCATGCCTTTGTGGAAACTCTCGACGTCATATTTTTCATTGGGTGAATGGATTTGGTCGTCATCTTTGGCAAATCCTATTAACATCGGGTTCACCCCTGTGATCCGTTGGAAATGACCAGCAATCGGAATGGATCCACCACAGCCAACAAAGGCGGCTGCATCTGGATATTCATCTGAGAGCGCGCCCCGCGCCGCTTCGAATTCCGGAGCATCCGTTGACATCATTGAGGCTGGTCCTGCGCCATGTGATTTGAATTCAACTGAACAATCCTCTGGCAACATGGATTGCACCATAGCGCGGAAGTTTTCGCGGATCTTCAAAGCATCCTGTGTTCCTACGAGGCGGAAGGACACTTTGGCGCTGGCGACGCTTGGCAAAACGGTTTTGAACCCATCCCCAGTATAGCCGCCATTGATCCCATTGATTTCACAAGTGGGTTGCGACCAAATCATTTCCAGTGGTGTGCGTCCCTCTTCGCCTGCGGGAACAGACAAACCAACATCCCCCAAGAAAGAGTCATGATCGAATTGCAAAGCCTCCCATTGCGCGGCCAATTCTGGCGACAATTCCGGAACACCGTCGTAGAAATCAGGCACAGTAATGCGGCCATTGTCGTCATGCAGGCTTGCCAAAATGCGGGTTAAGACGCGGATTGGATTACGCGCAACGCCGCCATACATGCCAGAGTGCAAATCTTTGTTCGGGCCCGTAATGATGATTTCTTCACCCAACAGCCCCCGCAGCATTGTTACAATCGCAGGCGTGCGGCTTTGAAACAAACCCGTATCACAAATCAAAACAACATCAGAGGTCAGCTCATCTTTGTTCTCTTGCATAAAGGGAACAAGACTTGGCGATCCGCTTTCCTCTTCGCCCTCAAAGAAAAAGGTGATCTTGCAAGGCAAGATTCCGTTCACCTCTGTCCACACGCGACAGGCTTCAACAAAGGTCATCAGTTGCCCTTTGTCATCTGAGGATCCCCGCCCGCGAATGACTGGCCCATTGGCGGTCTCTTCGATAGCGGGATCAAACGGATCTCTGTCCCAGAGGTCTAAGGGATCGACGGGTTGCACGTCATAATGCCCGTAAAACAGGATATGCGGCCCCTCGCCGTCAATATGGCCGACGACCATAGGATGGCCGGGTGTTGGCCGCTTTTCTGCTTTGGCACCAATGGATTGCAGGTCTTTCACCAACCAATCCGCCGCGCTATCGCAGTCGCCCTTAAAGGCGGGATCGGTGGAAATGGAGCGTATGCGCAACAAATCCAACAATCTATTTGTGGAATTTTCTAAATCTGCGTCAATCCGCGTCAATACGGCCTCTAGCGACATGCGACTCTCCTGCTATGTAGTGATTCACTCGAAACCTTATCAGGGACGCAACAACTGTAAAACTCATCTTGCTAGGTCAGGTACCCCAAAAAACCTTTGACACATAATGCAATATGAATATGTTGGCGTGACGCAATAAATCGACTTGATCGAGCAAGTCGACAGGAAAGGAAGCCAGATGAACTATAATGATCAACTGGACACAGCTTTGAACCGCCTACACGAAGAAGGTCGCTATCGCACCTTTATCGATATTGAGCGTGAAAAGGGAAACTTTCCCCATGCGATGTGGCGCCGTGAAGATGGCACACAAACTCCGATCACTGTGTGGTGCGGAAATGACTACCTCGGCATGGGACAGCACCCTGCTGTCTTGGCTGCGATGCACGAAGCGATTGATGCAACTGGTGCTGGGTCTGGTGGCACGCGCAACATTTCAGGCACAACAGTCTATCACAAGCGCCTTGAGGCGGAGCTCGCGGATCTTCACAACAAAGAATCCGCCCTACTGTTCACCTCGGCTTACATTGCCAATGATGCAACGCTGTCAACATTGCCCAAACTTTTTCCTGGATTGATCATCTATTCAGATGAGCTGAACCATGCGTCCATGATCGAAGGTGTGCGCCGCAATGGCGGGGCAAAACGTATTTTCCGTCACAACGACGTCGCCCATTTGCGTGAATTGCTCGAAGCCGATGATCCCAAGGCGCCGAAATTGATTGCCTTTGAATCTGTATATTCAATGGATGGCGACTTTGGCCCGATAGAAGCAATCTGCGATTTGGCCGATGAATTTAACGCGCTCACCTATATCGACGAAGTGCATGCCGTTGGCATGTATGGTCCGCGTGGTGGTGGGGTTGCAGAACGTGATGGCTTGATGCATCGCATTGATATCATTAACGGAACCTTGGCCAAAGCTTATGGCGTTATGGGCGGATACGTCGCCGCTAGCCATAAAATGTGCGATGCGGTGCGCTCTTACGCTCCGGGATTTATTTTCACAACATCAATCCCGCCAGCTGTGGCCGCAGGTGCGGCTGCATCTGTTGCGCATTTGAAGGTGGATCAGTCCTTACGCGATCAACATCAGCTTCAGGCGAAAATTTTGAAAACCCGCCTCAAGGCGGCTGGCCTACCGATCATTGATCACGGAAGCCACATCGTGCCTGTGATCGTTGGTGATCCTGTCCACACAAAGAAGCTCTCTGATATGTTATTGTCAGAGTACGGAATCTACGTCCAACCAATTAACTTCCCAACTGTCCCACGCGGCACGGAACGGCTTCGGTTTACGCCCTCTCCTGTGCATGGACCCAAGGAAATTGACAAACTTGTTAAAGCTATGGACGGTCTGTGGTCTCATTGTGCGCTAAATCGTGCCGAAATGAGCGCTTAAGTCATATACCAAAGTGCAACCCCTCTAGACCTGTGGTATAGAATTGGTGCAAATGCTCGGTATTCATGATTCGTCATGATAGGGTACGAGTATGGGAACTTGGGGCGAAGGTTATGATTAGGCGCAGAAATGTCTCTTCCAAGCGCGATGACGTCAAGACTATAAAAGGTTTTGACGATTTTGACATGACTCTTGGCGACATGATGCGCGGAGAGCGGGCGACTCTTGGAAAATCCCTCTTGGATGTTCAGCGTGAACTTCGCATCAAAGCAAGCTACATCTCTGCGATTGAAAATGCTGACCCCGACGCCTTTGACACGCCTGGTTTTATCGCGGGTTATGTGCGCTCTTACGCGCGCTACCTGAACTTAGACCCAGAAGATGTGTTCTTGAAATTTTGCGAAGAAAGCGGATTTTCAACAGCACATGGCATGTCCGAAAAAGCAGCGAGCCGCAAATCAGCAGTGGTTGCCCCCGTTTCGCAAAAATCAGCCGTAGCAGATGATCCTTTGTTCGCGCGCCCCAATGCAGGGTCGATCGCTGGAAGCACAGGATTTTTCTCAAATATCGAACCGGGCGCCATTGGTTCCGTAACTGTGATGCTTGCTCTTGTGGGATCGCTTGGCTACGGCGCTTGGTCCATTTTGCAAGAAATTCAAAAAGTTCAAGTTGCGCCCGTAGAAAACACGCCTCTTGTCCTCTCTGATCTCGGCGACATCGAGAACCAAAACATCAATACGGCTCAAGGCGATGTGATTGCCTCATCAGCCGTGGATCGTTTGGATCGCTTGTACCGCCCGAATGCTTTGGATGTTCCAATCCTTGTGTCACGGGATGCACCGATTTCAACCTTGGACCCACGTCAAGTTGGATCCTTTGCGGCGGCGAATGCATCAACATCAACTGCGATTTCTTCTATTATCGCAGATGTCCTCACACCAAGCATTGAAGACATCGGTGAGGCTGCTCTCACAGCGTCGGTTCCACAAGTTGTGGAAACAACGCCTCCTCAGCTTGCCCTCTTCGCCACACGCGAAGCATGGGTTCAGGTAAAATCTTCAAGTGGGTCTATCATTTTTGAAAAAGTGATGGCCGCAGGCGAAGAATATATCCTACCGCAAACAGAAGCGGCACCGACACTCCGCGCAGGCATGTCTGGTTCCATCTATTTCGCCGTGCAAGGTAAGTTATACGGTCCAGCGGGTTCAGGAACGCGTGTTGTCAAAAACATTGCCCTCTCCGTTGATGAGCTAACCGCAGATTATGCGCTTGCGGATATTGAACAAGATCCTCAACTTCAGAGCGTCGTTGCAGAGGCCAATATCGCAACCTTTACGATTCAACAGCCTGAAAACTAATCAGCTCTGTTGCTCTTCAACGCTATCGGCATTATGTCTGAGGAAATGGCTTTGATGGGAAAATTATATGTCTTTGAATCACATCCGTCCGTGGCGCAATATTGAGCGACGCAAATCACGTCAAATCCACGTAGGCTCTGTTCCTGTTGGGGGCGACGCCCCGATTACCGTGCAAACGATGACCAACACGGTCACGACCGACATCAAAGGCACGATTGCTCAGGTTCAAGCGGCCGCAGAGGCTGGTGCCGATATCGTTCGCATTTCCGTTCCAGATCAAGACAGCAGCCGAGCGCTTAAGGAAATTGTCAAGGAAAGCCCGGTTCCTATCGTCGCGGATATTCATTTCCACTATAAACGTGGCATCGAGGCGGCCGAAGCAGGAGCCGCCTGTTTACGCATCAACCCCGGCAACATCGGATCAGAAGAGCGTGTCAAAGAGGTCATCAAAGCCGCGCGCGATCACAATTGCTCAATGCGCATTGGGGTAAATGCGGGATCGCTTGAAAAACACCTTTTGGAAAAATACGGAGAACCCTGCCCTGATGCGATGGTGGAAAGTGGCCTAGAGCATATCAAAATCCTAGAAGACAACGATTTTCTGAACTTTAAAATTAGCTGTAAAGCGTCAGATGTCTTTATGGCGGCGGCGGCCTATCAATCCTTGGCCGAGGCAACGGATGCCCCTATTCACCTTGGGATCACCGAAGCTGGCGGCTTGACATCAGGCACGATCAAATCCTCAATTGGCCTTGGCAACCTCTTGTGGATGGGCATTGGCGACACGATCCGCGTGAGCCTCTCTGCTGATCCTGTTGAAGAAGTCAAAGTTGGCTATGAAATCCTAAAATCGCTTGGACTGCGCCACCGTGGTGTGAATATCATTTCCTGCCCCTCCTGCGCGCGCCAAGGATTCGATGTGATCAAAACCGTCGAAACATTGGAAAAGCGTCTTGAGCACATCAAAACGCCTATGAGCTTGTCGATTATCGGCTGTGTCGTGAACGGTCCAGGTGAGGCCCTCATGACGGATGTGGGCTTTACAGGCGGTGGTAATGGCAACGGCATGGTCTATTGGGCCGGCAAACAGGACCACAAGATTGACAACGACAAAATGGTCGATCACATTGTTGGCTTGGTCGAAAAACGCGCCGAAGAATTAGACGCACAAGAGGCTGAGACCTAAGCACGGGGCTTTATAATACAAGGTATAACATGATCACATTTCTCAAGTCCCATGCCTTGCGGTTTTGGCAGCGTACAATTTGGTCTTGGGAAGGCTTGGTTCATGTGTGGGAAACCGAAACCAGCCTCAAACATTGGATCGTAGCGAATATCCTATCCAGTGGGTTGGCGATCCTCCTCCCTCTCAGTACCGCTGAAACTGCGCTGATATGTGCAGGCGGCGTACTGGTTTTGGCCGCTGAATGCATGAACACGGCCGTAGAGCGGGTTGTGGATGACATCGCCCAAGACATCCGCCCCGCCGCCAAACAGGCCAAAGACACGGCCAGTGCAGCTGTCGCTTTGACAGCAGTGGCCGTTGGTGTCGCTTGGATCGTGATCCTAGTCGGGCTTTTCTAAGTTTGGAAAATGGCGCGGTTGACGGGGCTCGAACCCGCGACCCCCGGCGTGACAGGCCGGTACTCTAACCAACTGAGCTACAACCGCGCTGGGATCTGTTATTCAACAAATCGTGTTGGGTTATTAGGGCCAAGAAAAACTATCGTCAAGCGGCTTTTGTAGAAAAATAAATTATTTTTCGTTTTCACTCTTTGAGATCAAATCAGAAGCCCTTTGTTCCAAAACAGGCCCCTCCTTCAGATCGTCGATAATGCGCAACAAGGCCTCAGCACGGTTTTCATCGCGGCACTCTTGCGCCCAGTCCCGCAACAATTTTTCATCATGCTCTGTCAGGATTGCAAAGGCCTTGTCTTGTGATCGCTTTTGCCCATGCGTCGGGTTTTGAGTTAACTCCACAACTGAGGCCTCCATTCAACCTAAAAGATACACAAGATATAAATTCACACCCTAAAGTAAAAATCAACTAAATACGAAACCTTAATGCAGTATTCCCACGTGACCCAGCGTGAGGTTGTGATGCAAAATTAATTCAAATTACCCACATAAATGAACCGTTTGCGCCCTTGCGCCGAGTTGGAATCAAAGGCATTTTGGTGTGCAATCGAGTCTGGTTGAAATTTCACCAAGGTGACCCCAAGTGTAGACTCCTGAAACGGAGACAACGAGCGTTGCCAAATTTGGGACCAGTGTTGTCTTGCTAAGATAAGGAAAAAATATGCAAGAGAGTATGAACGCCTCTTATCCCGTATTGCCTCTCCGCGACATTGTTGTGTTTCCACACATGATCGTGCCTCTCTTTGTGGGGCGCGAAAAATCTGTGCGTGCGCTTGAAGAGGTCATGCAAGAAGATAAACAAATCCTTCTATCCAGTCAGATTGATCCAGCAGAGGATGAGCCAACATCCGATTCAATTTACAACATGGGCGTTCTGGCCAATGTTCTTCAGCTTTTGAAATTGCCCGATGGGACCGTCAAAGTCTTGGTCGAAGGTCAAAAGCGTGTTCTGATTACTGAATATTTAGAAAACGACAACTATTTCGAAGCGGTTGCAGAAGTTGTCGATGAAACGATGGGCGATGAAACAGCCCTCGAAGCTTTGGTGCGCACTGTCTCAGACGAATTTGAGCGCTATTCCAAAGTTCGCAAAAACATCCCCGAAGAGGCCTTAACAACTGTTGCAGAAACGAGCGATCCGCAAAAGCTTGCAGATATGGTCGCGGGGCATCTCGGGATCGAAGTTGACCAAAAACAAGAGCTGTTGGAAATCCTCTCTGTGAGTGAACGCCTTGAAAAGGTCTATAGCCTCATGCAGGGCGAAATGAGCGTGCTTCAGGTCGAGAAAAAGATCAAAACACGTGTAAAATCGCAAATGGAGCGGACACAGCGCGAATATTATTTGAATGAGCAAATGAAAGCCATTCAAAAGGAATTGGGCGACAGCGAAGACGGTCAAAACGAAGTGGCCGAATTGGAAGAGCGTATCAATAGCACGAAACTGTCCAAAGAAGCGCTTGAAAAGGCAACTGCTGAGGTCAAGAAGCTCAAAAACATGTCGCCGATGTCTGCCGAAGCCACAGTTGTGCGCAACTACCTAGATTGGATGCTGTCCATTCCTTGGGGCACACGCAGCCGTGTTAAAAAGGATCTCGGCAATGCACAACGCATTTTGGACCAAGATCACTACAGCCTCGACAAGGTCAAAGAGCGCATTGTGGAATACCTCGCGGTTCAGCAACGTAGCAAAAAGCTAAAAGGCCCAATCATGTGCCTTGTTGGCCCTCCGGGTGTCGGGAAAACATCGCTTGGTAAATCAGTGGCCAAGGCGACGGGTCGTGAATTCATCCGTATTTCCCTCGGTGGTGTCCGTGATGAAAGCGAAATTCGCGGCCACCGTCGTACCTATATCGGGTCGATGCCTGGCAAGATCATTCAAGCTTTGAAAAAGGCGAAAACCACCAATCCGCTAATTTTGCTCGATGAGATCGATAAAATGGGTCAGGATTTCCGTGGTGATCCCTCCTCTGCGATGCTTGAGGTGTTGGATCCTGAACAAAACAGCACATTCGTCGATCACTACCTTGAGGTGGAATATGATCTCTCTGATGTAATGTTCTTGACCACGGCCAATAGCTATAACATGCCTGGTCCCCTCTTGGATCGTATGGAAATTATCTCGCTTTCTGGTTACACAGAAGATGAAAAACGTGAAATAGCGCGTCGTCACTTGGTTGAAAAAGCCACCAAGAACCACGGTTTGAAAAAAGGTGAATTCGAGGTCGCAGATAGCGCGCTCGAAGGCATCATCCGCTATTACACGCGCGAAGCTGGGGTGCGTAACCTTGAGCGTGAAGTGTCTAAATTGGCGCGGAAGGCCGTGACAAAAATTGTCAAAGGCGAAGCCAAAGAGGTGGCTGTGACTGGCGACAATCTTGATGATTTCTTAGGCGTCAAAAAATTCCGCTATGGATTGGCGGAAAAAGAGGACCAAGTGGGTGTGGTTACGGGCCTTGCTTGGACCTCTGTCGGTGGTGATCTCTTGTCGATTGAGGCGCTTCGCCTTCCAGGTAAAGGGCGCATGAAAACAACGGGTAAGCTGGGCGATGTGATGAAAGAATCCATCGATGCAGCGAGCTCTTATGTGCGCTCGATCAGCCCATCAATCGGTGTGAAACCACCTGTTTTTGATAAGATTGATATCCACGTGCACGTTCCAGAAGGGGCAACTCCCAAAGATGGGCCAAGTGCCGGTCTTGCTATGGTGACCTCGATTGTGTCTGTGCTCACAGGGATACCTGTGCGCAAAGATATCGCAATGACAGGTGAAGTCACCTTGCGAGGGAACGCATTGGCCATTGGCGGATTGAAAGAAAAGCTTTTGGCGGCCCTGCGTGGTGGGATCAAAACGGTTCTAATCCCTGAAGAGAATGAAAAGGATCTGGCGGATATCCCAGACAACGTCAAAGAGGGTCTCACAATTATTCCCGTCTCTCACGTTGGCGAGGTGCTAAAACATGCTCTTGTGCGCGAACCTGAGGCTATTGAATGGGACGAGGCCGCAGAAGAAGCGGCCGCTGCAGCCGCCCTCAATAAACCAATTGGTGAAGCCGCAACAGCCCACTAACGACAAAAGCCCGCCTTTGAGCGGGCTTTTTCTTGCCCCACGTCTTTCAACGAGAGTGAGGTCAAATCATTGATATCATTCGGTATTTCAAAATTTTCGCCGAATGTATTATTTTTCAGTCAATTTTAGCATTTCCCCCCTTGCACAGCAGTTAGGCATTGGGTATTACGCGTCCATCGGGTGATTAGCTCAGTTGGTAGAGCGCTTCGTTTACACCGAAGATGTCAGGAGTTCGAGTCTCTTATCACCCACCATCTTTCCTTCTATGATGACACGATCACGCAAACGATGTGTTTGTTTTCCTAAAATTTGACATAATTCATCGGTAAACCTCACCCAAGTTAGTGGAGAGTGTCTTTTGTATTTTAATCCTGAATATATTGCGAATGTGGTGATGTTTCTCGGTCTGTGTATCGGGTTTCTCGATCTCTCTCCCCTCTTTGGCTCTGACGATACAGACGACGCGGATACAGCGACGCCACCTGAACCAGAAGACGTCATAACGCCAGAATTAACAGGCGAAAACAATCCGTTAGAGAGCTATATTGCGGAAAACTTCAGCCAAACTGAAACGGGCACCGAGGCCCCTGATTATCTAGAGGCGCTGACATCTGGCGCGTTATTTGGCCTAGAGGGTGATGATCAAATCCAAGGCAGCGCCGAAAATGATCACCTTGAAGGGGACGCAGGAAACGATTCTATGTCCGCGGCCGAGGGTGACGATTTCGCCGATGGTGGGTCTGGAAATGACACGATCTATGGGATGAATGGCAACGATCAGGTTTTTGGCGGTCTGGATGATGACCGTATCGAAGGCAACAACGGTGAGGATATTGTAGACGGCGGCGATGGCAATGACACCATTTCAGGGGGCGCTGGCCTTGATGCATTGGTTGGCGGTGCTGGGGATGATCTAATCGCCTCAGACCGCGCGGATAATGAGGCCGACTTTACCCGTGGTTTTGGTGATAGCCTGAATGGTGGCGAAGGAAACGATAGGTTGTTCTTTACCAATGGCGACACTGTGATTGGGGGGACTGGTGAAGATACCTTCCATATGGTAGACGTCAACACAGAAGCCGATCCCAATTCCGCCTATATCTTGGATTTTGAAAGTGGCGTGGACAAAATCCAAGTTTATTATCAACCAACAGTCGACGAAAATGGGGCCCAGATTACGCCTGAGATCGGCACTCAGATCGATTCAGACTCCGGTTGGACAACCGTCTTTGTCAACAATATCCCCGTTCTCGTGGTCAATTCTGCCGTCGGCATAGCAACGGATGACATGCAATTCGTCTTACCTGAGACATTGAACGTTGTTTAATTAAAGCGGCTCTATGTCCCCTTGGGCCCGCCCATCGTGAAACGCTTTTTCCCATTGATCGAACGTACCACTGGCAATCGCATCGCGCATACCTTGCATGATATCTTGGAAATATCTCAGGTTATGCCAGGTGAGCAACATCCCCGAAATCATTTCTTGCGACTTGAAGACATGGTGCAAATAGGCCCGTGAGTAATTGCTGCAGGCAGGACATGCGCATCCCTCATCCAAGGGGCGTGGGTCATCTTGGTGTCGAGCATTTTTGATGTTTACCACTCCGTGACGGGTAAAGACCTGCCCTGTGCGTCCAGACCGGCTTGGCAAAACGCAGTCCATCATATCAACACCGCGCTTGACGGCGCCGACTATATCATCTGGCTTGCCAACCCCCATCAAATAGCGGGGACGATCCACAGGTAACATATCCGGCGCATAATCAAGTACGTCAAACATGGCCTCTTGGCCCTCGCCCACGGCAAGCCCACCAATGGCGTAGCCGTCGAACTCGATATCTCGCAGAGCCTTGGCACTTTCTTCGCGAAAATCGCGCTCTAGCCCACCTTGTTGAATACCAAACAGAGCATGGCCTGGACGATCCCCAAAGGCATCACGCGAGCGTTGCGCCCATCGCATCGACAAACGCATGCTGTCTGCAATCCGTTTGCGATCCGCAGGCAAAGCCGGACATTCATCAAAACACATGACGATATCGCTTCCCAAGAGGCGCTGAATTTCCATGGACCGCTCAGGCGTAATTTCATGCCGAGAGCCGTCAATGTGGGATTTGAACGTCACACCATGTTCGGTGAGCTTGCGCAAATCCGCCAAAGACATCACTTGAAACCCACCGCTATCCGTCAAAATCGGACGATCCCAATTCATAAACTTGTGTAGGCCCCCAAGCTTATCAATGCGTTCCGCTGTTGGACGCAGCATAAGATGGTAGGTATTGCCCAAAAGGATATCAGCCCCCGTTGCACGCACGCTTTCGGGCATCATCGCCTTTACCGTTGCAGCGGTGCCAACAGGCATGAAAGCAGGTGTGCGAATGTCACCGCGTGGGGTTGAGATTACGCCAGTGCGGGCTTTGCCATCGGTGGCATTGAGTTCAAATGAGATACGTTGTGTCATAGGGGTGAATTGGCTCAGTTGGCAAAAAAAGAAAACCCCCAAGTTCACTTTTTGTTAGTTTTTTATCCCCAATCAAGGATCAAACACAGGCCAAAAACAAAAAAGCCGCTGATAAACAGCGGCTTTTGAGATGAATTTATTAGAAAGCTTACTCAGCTTCTAGTGCATCGATCGCTGTTTGAAGTTCGTCTTTTGACACTTCTTTTTCGCTCACGGATGCGTTCTCTACAACGTGATCAACAACTTTGTCTTCGAACAATGGTGCACGAAGTTGTTGTTGCATTTGTGCGTTTTGCTGAATGAATTCAAAGAACTGACGCTCTTGGCCAGGGTACTGACGTGCCTGCTGCATAATTGTCTGAGACATTTCCGCATCTGTTACTTCAACGTTTGCTTTTTGTCCGATTTCAGCAAGCAAGAGACCCAAACGCACGCGACGCTCAGCCAATGTGTTATGCTCATCTGTTGGCTCGATCTTTTCGTGATCGTGGCCTTCCACTTCTGGGTTTTCTTCGTGCCAAAGTTGGTGCGCGATTTGATCAGCTTCGGCTGTGACCAAGGATGGCGGAAGGTCAAAAGAAACCACTCCGTCCAAAGCATCAAGCAAAGCACGCTTCATAACAGCGCGGGACGCACCTGCATATTCTGCTTCTAGACGCTCAGAGACTTGGCCTTTGAGACCCTCAAGATCTTCTGCGCCGAATTTCTTTGCCAATTCGTCATCAATTTCAGCCGCGACAGGCTCTTCGATTTTCTTGATGGTGCACTCGAATGTTGCGTCTTTGCCAGCAAGGTGCTCTGCGCCGTATTCCGCAGGGAATTGAACCTCGACCATTTTCACGTCGCCATTTTTGACACCGACCAATTGCTCTTCGAAGCCTGGAATGAATGAGCCAGAGCCAAGAACCAATGGGTAATCTTCTGCGGATCCACCTTCAAAAGCTTCGCCGTCAACTTTGCCAACGAAGTCAAATGTGACTTGATCTTTGTCTTTTGCTTTTGACGCTTTGCTGCGCTCTTTGAAGTTCTGGGCAGTTGAGGCCAAGTTTTCCAAAGCTTCAGTAACAGAGGCATCGTCAGCTTTGACAACCAATTTCTCAAGCTTGATCGCCGAAAAATCAACTTCTGGGATTTCTGGAAGCGCTTCGTAAGACATGTCAACTTGGACGTCGTCGCCCTCTTTCCAGTCTTCGTTTGTCATTTTGACTTCTGGCTGCATCGCTGGGCGGTCGCCTGATTTTTCAAAGTGCTCGTTCATTGCGCCATCGATGGTTTCTTGCATCGCTTCGCCCAAGACACGCGGACCGAACTGTTTCTTTAGCATCGCCATAGGCACTTTGCCTTTGCGGAAACCCTTCATTTCGATGTCTGGCTGCGCTTCAACCAATTTTTCGTTTACTTTCGCGTCCAACTCGGCTGCTGTGACGACGATAGAATAGGCGCGCTTTAGGCCTTCGTTGAGGGTCTCTGTGACCTGCATGAGAATACTCCGTTTAGTTAAGCGCGCAGTCAGGCACGCAAGACAAATTTGGGACCTTCTATTTTGCAAAAGGCCGCTGTGCAAGGGCTTTGATCAAGGAAACTGACGAAGGCCCGATGAGAACGTCAAAAACTTGGGAATTTTAGGATTATTTTGGCAAGTCACCCGACAAAACATAGCGCAAGATTTGTGCAACTTGCTCAGGTGTTTCGACAATTGCCAAGGCCGCAGCGTCTACTTCTTTCAAGGCATGTTGATGATCGGCGCTGTGCATCACAACAAGAGATTTACCCAAGGCACTTGCATAGCCTGCATCAAAGGCCGCGTTCCATTGTTTGTATTTATCGCCAAAGCGAACCACTACGATATCCGCCTCTTCGATCAATTTACGAGTGCGAATAGCGTTTAGCTTGGCCCCTTTGTGATCGTGCCAGAACTTAGTATCCTCTGCCCCCATGATCGCCACACCGCAATCGTCGCTATTGTCGTGATCGGTTACGGGTGCGGAAAAGTGAACATTCAACCCATCACACAACGCCATAATCTCTTCGCGCCAAGATGTGTGAATTTCCCCAGAGAGGTATACAGAATACATAGCCATGTCCTTTGTTCATTTCTTTCGCACATAAGGTATCAAAAACACCAAACAGGCAACCAAGAAGAAAAGGCTGCCAAACATTGCCCAGAAATCACCGATACTGGCGATGATGAATCCAATCGCCGAGATGACAAATAATATCCAACCAATGAGGGTGATTGTGTGATCGCTCATGTTCTCGTGGTCCTTTGGTCAATTGTCTTAAGCTGCATATACCCATTCATCGCGTTTGAATACTGGCTTTGCTTTAGTCAGTCCAACCGTATGAGACTTTATCAACCTCGCCTCAATGGTGAAACCTGTGCCCATTACACACCCGCCAAGAACCGTGAAATCTCACGGGTAACAGTTTCAGGATGGGAGAGAGGCACCATGTGGCCTGCTCTCTCTATTACTTTGTGTGTAACATTCGGTAATCTTGCACCTAATTGCGCCGTGATGTGACGCATGATTTCAACGGTTTGTTCGGCTTCAATCACCAAAGTTGGCGCTGTGATAGCCTCAATCACCCCTTCCGCGGTAAGGCCAGCATTGTCGTCAATGAGCGTGCCATTTGTCGCGGCCACCAATCCAATACGATCAATCATATAGGTGCGAAGGTATTGTGGCATTCGCGACCAACCATTGCCCCCCCAGAGTTCAATAAAGCGTTCTGTAGCCAATTGCATATCATCCTTTTGAAAGGCTTCAAAAAACGCATTGTGATCTTGATCATAAACCCGACGCAGGCTTTGATCCCCATCAAAGGCCAGTGCGAACAACACCGGCTCAATCAAGGTAAGGGACCGTGTATAGTGTGGAAAGTCTCTCGCCAACCTCAACGCAAGCGTTGCACCAAAGGAATGCCCGATGATGTCAGCGGGCTCCGTCAAAAACGTGGCGGCAACCTCAGTGCAAAGGGAGTGATAATCCCCCTCGCCGTCCCATGGATCACTTTGTCCATGTCCAGGAAGATCAACTAAGGTCATCGTGCATTGATCCGACAGGCCTTTGGCAATCGGGGTCCATGCAGAGGCCTGCCCTAGGGAGCAATGCAACATGAGAGCGTTTCGCTCCCCCGACCCGATAGTTGACCAAGACGTGGGATGCCCCGCGCGGATATCGTTAGGCATAATTTGACCTCACATTGTGCTGGTGGTGCATGAACTGGATTAGACCACTTTGGCAAGCGTCTCAGGTGCAATCGTTGGAGGCGCAGAATTCAACGTATCTTTGGCAAAACCCGCAGCAGCCTTGTATTTTGCCATAAACTCTAGTCGCTCATCCTCAGGAATGATCGCATTGATATCATCAAAAATACCACCGCATCGTTCATCCAGAATATTCAACAATCCAAACGGGCCAGAGCCACGGTTTCGCAAGACAACTTCTGAAATCGGACCACAAAGCTGTTCATCATAGGCGGTCAAAGCCTTGGATGTCACACCGAACTCAATCATTTTTGCCCCCAATACCCGTGCATCAACGATGGCTTGGCTTGCGCCATTTGATCCTGTGGGATACATGGCATGGGCCGCGTCCCCCATCAAGGCGACGGCCCCATCGGTCCAAGACGGGATCGGATCGCGATCAATCATCGGGTTTTCATAGGCGCAATCGGCCTGTTTCAACATCTCGGGCACATCCAGCCAATCGTATTTGAAACCTTCGAAATAATGGGCGAATTCGTCGATCTCCACAGGGCGGAACCAACCGTCTTGGGTCCAACCATCTGCGGCATCGGTTGTATATTCCGCAATCCAATTGATCAAAGCAAAGCCTTCATCATCCGTTTGCGAAATCGGATAGATCACCATTCTATTTTGATGTGTTCCAAGTCCGACAAAAGAGGACTGCGTGCGCAAGGGCTTGGCGCGCACGGTCCCACGCCACATGATGGCACCGCCCCAATGAATGGGCGGTTGATCAGGATACATCTGTGCACGGATCGCAGAATGTATGCCATCGGCACCGATTAACACACTGCCGCTGACATCACGGGATGTCCCATCGCTTTGGGTGACCTTGGCTATTACGCCTTCTTGTTTTTGCGCATACCCAGTGACCCTTGCGCCCAACTCAACACAGTCCACGCCTACGCGATCAATAAGTGTCTGATAGAGCATCATGTGAAATTGCCCACGATGAGCCGCATATTGGGGCCAGTGGTATCCAGCCTGCGTTCCACGTGTCTCGGCATAGACTTCTTTGCCATTCAACCCAACCAAGGCCCATTCTTCGGCCGCCACACCAATTTTGTCCATTTCGGTTGCGGTAATGCCAAGATCAAATAATTCGCGCACTGCGTTTGGTTGGATATTGATCCCTACGCCCAAAGGGCGCATCTCTCTGGATGATTCAAAAATTTTGAACGGCACACCGATTTGGTGCAAAGTCAAACCCAAGGTCAGGCCCGCTATGCCACCCCCAGAAATGAGGACATATTTTTCAGTCATCTTGCTCGTCATACCTTTTATTTAGCGTCCAACTATTGCAGTAGGACAGGAATTTGCACAGGCCCTCGAAACCCAAAACCGCGCCAAATCACATCATCGCGGTTTGGAATTTCCATATTAGGAAATCGGTCAAACAATACAGGCAGCATGATATGACCAACGGCGCGGCGGGCGACATGTGTGCCCTGACAAAAATGTGGACCGTTTCCAAAAGATTGATGCACACAGTCCTCGCGATACACGTCAAACGCCTCACCGTTTGACACGACATCTTCATCACGATTGGCGCTGGCTTGGATCGTCATGACTGTATCGCCTTTGGGAATGTGATAGCCCCGAATTTCGGTATCCTCGGTCACAAGACGAGACGAGGCCGAAATAGGGGCAACCCAGCGCACGCCTTCTTCAAAAGCGCGGACCCAATCATTGTGTTTCTTGACCTCGCTCAATTGGTCTGGATTGGTCAAAAGCCCGTACAGCGTGGTATTCAGAGCATCGCGTGGCTCGTTAATACCTCCGCCGATCGCAATTTTGATATTGGCGTAGATTTGCTTTTCAGGAATGGGATCATCTGCATTCAACATGACCGAGAAGGCCGAATTATTCGGATTTGCGCGATGACGATCTTGTATCCGATCCAACAGAGCATGAATGCCTTCGTTTGCGCGATCGGATCGTTCAAACGGCGCATCACGCCAGCCAAAGTTTCCAGCCCCTTCAATCAAAGCCTGCGACCATTCCATCATATCGGCGTCACTAGCCTCATCCATGCCCAGCAATATAGCAAGGCCTCGCGCCGCATAGGCTCCTGATAACAGCTCAAACAGATCAACAACCTCGCCCTTGGGAAGGCGGGCAACATAGGCCTCGGCAATCTTTTGATACTGCGGCATCCACTCTTGGGTGATCACTTTGGGCGCGAAAGCGGGCGCCATTGCCATGCGCTCTCGTCGATGTGCTTCACCATCTTTTCGCATTAAGGTATGCGCCCAAAATGCGCGTTTCATTGGCGTATTTGGATCATCTGAGCTGAATATTTCAGGGTTGTCTTTGACGTATTTGGTGTCCTCGGCCTTGGTCAGCAACGTCCGTCCAGCCGATTTCACACGACAGACCGGGGCTTGGGACCTCAACCTCCGATAGATAGGAAACGGATCAATATTTAACTGATCCAGCGTTATTTCAGAATCAATAGGAGCCGTCTGCACCATGATGTCCCCCTAAAATTGGCTTAACCAGTTTCGCCCAGCAAACGCAGAGCATTTTCTTTCAAGATTAGCGGGCGCACCTCATCTTTGAAAGGGGCCGCTTCAAAATCAGCTAACCACCGATCAGGCGTGATTGCAGGCCAATCAGATCCAAAGAGCATTTTCTTTTTCAAAATAGAATTCGCATATTTGATAAACACCTCTGGGAAGTACTTCGGCGACCATCCCGACATATCATAATAGACATTAGGTTTATGTTGCGCGACGGCAAGCCCCTCTTCTGTCCAAGGGAAACTAGGATGGGCCAAAACAATCGGCATATCAGGAAAATCCACAGCCACATCATCAAGGTACATCGGGTTGGAATATTTCAAACGCATCCCCATTCCGCCACGCATTCCTGAGCCAACCCCAGTCTGGCCTGTGTGGAACAAAGTGATTGCCCCCTCTTCGGCACAGGCCTCTAAGACCGTGTAACAGGCCTCTCGGTCATTCGGGAAAAACCCCTGCATCGTGGGGTGAAATTTGAAACCGCGCACACCAAAATCGCGCACGAGACGGCGCACTTCACGCGCCCCCGCCTTGCCTTTATGCGGATCAATCGAGGCAAATGGGATCAAAATATCGTCATTTTCCGCACAAATCTGAGCAACTTCTTCGTTGGAATAGCGACGGAACCCTGTTTCACGCTCTGCATCGACTGGAAAAATTACAGCCGCAATATTGCGTTCACGGTAATACGCAGCGGTGTCTTGAACTGTAGGCAACATGCCATCCGCGCCTGCGGGATTTTTGAAATACTTCGCCATGCCCGCCTGAAACTCATTATACCCGTCATCCCGACATTGGTTACAGGGCTCTTCGGCGTGCGTGTGAAAATCAATGGCTTTTACCGATTTAAAATCAACCATGTCATGTCTCCCATATTGACGAATTTTCATATTCTGTAAAAATGCTATACATGGAAACTGTTTACATATACAACAAAAACAGAATACCTCAGAAAGGCTTTTAAGATGAACGCTGCACAACCCCCTTCGTCTCCTGTTATTAAAACAGTTGTTGATGGCGATATTGCAACGTTAATTTTTAATCGCCCTGACAAGCGTAACGCGATGAATGATGCGCTTGTTGATGGTCTTGATCAATTCTTTTCAAATCCACCCAAAGGTGTGAATGCCGTTATTTTGCGCGGTGAAGGCGGGCATTTTTGTTCTGGCCTTGATCTCGCTGAACATGAACACCGCGATCCTGTTGATGGTGTGCATCATTCACGTAATTGGCACCGCGTCTCGGAATTAATTGAATATGGCGGTTTGCCAGTTATTTCCGTGCTCACTGGCGCGGTCATTGGGGGCGGCCTCGAAATTGCGGCCTCGACGCATGTGCGTATTGCTGAGCCAAGCGTGCGGTTTCAATTGCCCGAAGGACGTAGAGGCATTTTTGTCGGAGGCGGCGCAACCGTGCGCGTTAGCCGCATCGTTGGCGCAGATCGCATGCGGGAAATGATGCTAACAGGGCGCAGTTATGGCGCGGATGAAGGATTACGTTTGGGGCTTGCGCATTATAGTGTCGGCGACGACGAAGGGTTGGCTTTGGCGAAGAAACTCGCGCGCAAAATTGCAGATAACGCCCCATTTTCAAATTACCTCATGATGAATGCAATTTCTCGGATTGGGGATATGTCACGTTCAGATGGTTTGTTCACGGAAAGCCTAGCAGCGGCCATGAGCCAAACATCTGACGGAGCCAAAGAAGGCCTGCGCGCCTTTTTGGAAAAGCGGGAGCCAAAATTTAGATAGACAGCTTCCTATATTCATCGCACAAAGAGTGGGGCACACCCCAACATGCGGTGAGACTATTATTTCAACGATCTCAATTCCAAAGGGAGGAAACATGGAAAAAAGAACGTTTTTTAAAGGAGCAATCGCGGGAGCGATTACCTTTGCCGTAATGGGCACAGCCGCAGCAGCGCAAGATGTTACTTTGCGTTTGCATCAATTCTTGCCACCCCCCGCGCCAGTCCCGTCATTGATTTTGAAACCATGGGGCAAAATGGTTGAAGAGGCGTCTGATGGCCGTATCAAAATTGAACATTTTGACGCGATGTCATTGGGTGGTCGTCCACCAGAGCTAATGGACCAAGCGCGTGATGGTGTTGTCGATCTGTCTATGACAGTTGTTGGCTACACACCTGGTCGTTTCCCAAGAACAGAAGTCTTTGAGCTTCCGTTTATGATGACAAATCCGGTAGCGACATCTGCTGCGTTTTGGGAAATGGTTGAAACAGACCTTCAAAGCAACGAGTACAAAGACCTAAAAGTCCTTGGCGCTTGGGTACACGGTCCTGGCGTGATCCACACCAAAGATGGTGTTAGCAGCCTAGAAGACATGAAAGGCCTCACACTACGTGGTCCAACACGGATCATCAATGATATGCTTGGCGAACTTGGTGCCGAGCCTGTTGGTATGCCGTTGCCTGCTATTCCAGAGGCTATTTCAAAAGGCGTGGTCAAGGGAACTGTGATCCCATGGGAGGTTACAACTGCGATCCGTTTGTCTGAATTGGTTGGCAATCACACTGAGTTCTCAGGGGATGAGGCGCTTTATACGGCGGCGATTGTTCTTGTGATGAACAAAGCCAAATACGAAGCACTGCCTGATGATCTCCGCGCAATCTTGGATGCAGAATCTGGCATGAAATTGTCTAAATTTGCCTCACAAATAATGTGGGACATGGATGCTCCAGCCAAGAAAATCGCCGAAGATGCGGGGAATTCTGTAACTGTTCTGGATGCAGACGAAGTTGCACGTTGGAAAGCGGCGGCTGAACCTGTTGTGAACCGTTGGGTGGACGACATGAATGGCAAAGATATTGACGGTGCAGCCTTGATCGACAATGCAAAAGCGTTGATCAAAAAGCACGGCGGCTAAGTCTTACTCACATTAAAATTGGAAGGGCGGTTCAGGCCGCCTTTCTTTTTCTCTAGCGAATGGGGTCTATGCATGTTCCGCTCTGTTGATCGTATTGTTGAGGCCATTGCCAAACTCCTCGCCCTCATTGGGGGGGCTGTTCTTTTGGGAATCGTCATTCTTACCAGTCTTTCCATTATCGGTCGGGCGTTGGTCCCCTTAGATATTGGCATAGGTCCAATTCGTGGAATTTATGATTTTACAGAAATTGGGATGGCCATTGCGATTTTCGCCTTTCTGCCGTTGACGCAATATAACGCAGCGCATGCCCGTGTTGATCTCTTTCAATTCGCAATTCCGACCTTTGTGTCCAATCTTCTCGACGTTTTATTTCAATGCGCCATGTTCGCAATTGCCTTGATTGGCACCTATCGGCTGTACCTTGGAGCCATGGATAAAATGTCCTACGGCGAAACAACCTTGATCGCACAAATTCCAGTTTGGTACGGCTATGCTGGAAGCCTGATTGGAGGCGTCGGCTTTATCCTCGTTGCGGCCTATTGCGTTATCAAAACTTTAGGCACCCTATTCGGCTTGTCACATCAAGGAGACGCGTCATGACCAATATCGAACTGGCCCTTTGGTCTTTTCCCGTTCTCTTGGGGTTAGTGTTTCTGCGTGCGCCCATCGCCTTGGCGATGATTGCAGTTGGCGTCGGGGGAACATGGCTTGTCATCGGAACCCCTATGATGACATTAAATCAGCTGAAAACGCTGACCTATGGCACCTTTTCTAATTATTCGTTTTCCATCATTCCTTTGTTTTTGCTGATGGGGCAGTTCGCAACCCTCTCAGGCATGTCCGCTGCCCTCTTTCGCGCAGCAGAAAGCTTTCTTGGACATCGCAAAGGGGGCGTGGCTATGTCGGCTGTGGGCGCCTGTGCTGGGTTTGGAGCGATCTGTGGATCCTCTTTGGCAACAGCGGCCACAATGGGTCAAGTCGCCCTCCCCGAATTGCGTAGATACGGCTATCCTGGATCCTTGGCCACTGGCGCATTGGCTGCGGGGGGAACCTTAGGCATTCTCATCCCGCCAAGTGTGATCTTGGTGATCTATGCAATTCTAGCCGAGCAAAACATTGAAAAACTCTTTGTGGCGGCCCTTATTCCAGGAATTCTTGCCGCTATTGGCTATATGGTTGCGATTTCGATTTGGGTTCATCTCTCACCCAATAGCGCGGCGGTAAAAGACCGCGTGCCATGGGGTCAAAGAATAAAATCACTCGCCGAAATTTGGCCAGTCATGGCAATTTTTATTGTTGTTGTGGGCGGAATTTATGCTGGCATCTTCACCCCAACCGAAGCCGCCGCAGTTGGAGCCGCTGGAACAGGCATCGCAGCCCTTGCCGCAGGCCAAATGACATGGGGACGCTTGCAAGAAGCTATCCTTTCAACGGCCTCAGCATCGGGCATGATCTTTTTGATTATCTTGGGGGCTGGGATTTATAACAATTTCTTATCCCTGACGCAGCTGCCGCAACTGGCCTCTGTTTGGGTGGGCGATCAAGGGTTTTCCCCTTGGTTCGTTCTAACCCTTGTCCTGATTATGTATCTGGTCTTTGGCTGCGTCATGGACAGCTTGTCCATGGTCTTGCTAACAGTTCCGATCATTTTCCCGATCATGTCCGCACTTGATTTCGGGATGAGCGTGAATGACTTTGGTCTTTGGTTCGGTATTTTGGTCTTGATCGTGGTCGAAGTGGGCCTCATTACGCCGCCCGTGGGGATGAATTTGTTCATTATCAATTCAATGGACAAAGACACACCAATTTCTCAAACCTACAAAGGCGCCCTGCCATTTGTTATCACTGACATGATCCGCGTCGTAATATTGGCAAGCTTCCCTGCGATAACACTGTGGCTCGTCTGGGTTATTGATGCGTTGTAAATAAAAAGGCGTCGAACTGGTTATCAGCCCGACGCCTTTTCCTATTTCTAATGATAACACAGTTACACAGCGATGACCCCATCACCCCCAGCGTAAAGAGTGTCAATCAAATCATATGAATGCGCTCTTAGCGCGCGTTGATTGAGCGAGCCTTTTTCGGTGATTTCGCCTTGATCAAAGCTAGGGTCGCGCGGCAATATGATCACACGGCGCACACGCGTTGCGGACCCCGTAGCCTGTGCAGCAGCTTGTTTTAGCCTCGTTTCGATCTCTTGGGCCAAAACAGCCTCATCCAGTGTTTTGCCATGTTCTGACACCACCAACAATGCCCCCAATTGTGCCTCGTTTTCGCCGACGATCACCGCGTCGCGGATCAAGCCCTCAAACGCATCGACTAAGGCTGCGCGCACAGACCCAACAGCAACCCAAGTGCCCGTATTGAGTTTAAAGTTTTCGGCAATGCGGCCATCAAAATAAAACCCTTTTGCAAAGTCATCAGGATCCATGGGACGCAGTGCATCGCCCATTTTATAGTAGCCTTCTTCATCAAAGGCCTCTGCGGTCTTTTCTGGTTCTTTGTAATAGCCTGGCGTGATGCTTGGTCCTTTTAGGCGCAATTCCAACTTGCCACTATTTGGGACCAATTTCATCTTGAGCCCCTTAGAGGGCACCCCAACATTGCCTGAGTTCTCCTGAACCTCGGTACAAGCCAGCGCAAAAGGTGCGGTTTCGGTTGATCCAAGACTTGTCGCCAATAGCACCTCATGGCCTGTCGTCTTACGGGCCACAGCGCGCAGGCGATCCCATGTCAATTGCGCCATCCCGGCCCCTGCATAAAACATCATCGATAAGCGGGCAAAAAATGTTTGCGCCATCTCTGCGTCACGCTCAAGTTCATCGACTAGAGTGTCCCACCCGATGGGGACATTGAAATACCATGTGCAAGAAATCTCGCGCAAATTGCGCAATGTCTCATCCAGCTTGCCTGGCGTTGGTTTCCCATCATCGATGTAAAACGTGCCCCCATTCGTCAGAGCGAGGTAAAATACTTTATTCCCTGCCGCCGTGTGGTTCCATGGCGCCCAATCTAGAATGACGGGGGGTGTCTCTTGGACAAAGCGATAGCAATCGCGCACCATGGCTTGCATGGCGCAGATCATCCGATTTGTATTTATGACCGCTTTTGGCGTCCCAGTAGAGCCAGACGTAAAGAGATATTTCACAACGGTATCTGGCCTCACGGATTGACGCGCGACATCGGCCGCTTGCGGGTCCGCAAGGTGCAAATCATCAAAATTTACGGCGCTCTCTTGAATGTTATCAAGTGCGATTACTTGGGAGGATTGAGCCGCTATTGCCTTTAACGCAGGCCCAAAGGCCGCCATATCATCCACAAAAAACGCACCTGGTTCAAGGGTTTGCGCAATGTCCTTCAACTTGGAATGATCCTTGGAAACCAAAGAATAAGCAGGCGACACTGGTGCATATGGGATGCCTGTGTAAAAACAAGCAAGCCCAAGTAGACCATGTTCAAGCGAATTGCCAGACATGATGAGCAAAGGCCGATCTGCCCCAAGCCCCATGTTGAGCAAATACGCCCCAATGCGGCGGGCTTTATCGCGGGCCTCTCCATAGGGGATGTGGATCCACTCACCATCAGCCCCACGCCGTGCAAGCCACGTTTGATCTGGTGTTTGATCGGCCCACTTATCCAAATAATCTGCCAAAAGTGGCAAATGCTCAGGCAAATCTTCGGTTTGTTGCATAACAATCGTGCCATCTGCGCGATGTTCGTACTCAAAGGACGGGGACCAGAACTTAGGTGTTTTAAGAGGATCTGAAGATGTCATGCGGGTTGGGTCCATAATAAATCGTTTAATTTGGGCTCAAAGCTCAATGCTTCGAATTTTGTACAAAAGCTCTTTGAGTGTGTTCACTTCGTCAGAACTCAGGGATGACAACATTTTGGCTTCGTGCGCTTTAACAGTTTCTAGGGTTTTGGCATAAAAGCCTGTGCCACTCTCTGTCGCGATCAAAGCTTGCACACGGCGATCTCCTTTGACCGCTTGACGTTGCACAAACGCCCTCGCCTCAAGCTCATCCACAATTTTGACCAGCCCAGAACGCTCAACACCCAGATGTCGGGCAAGTGTGCTTTGCGTAATCCCCGGTGCTTGGACAATCAAAGCCAAAGCAGAGAATTCGCGCGGGGCCAAACCATCCTCGCCAAGCGCGGCTCTGTAATCCGCATTGATCACAACATAAGCGCGTTTAAGGTTATAGCCGACCAAACTATCCAAGTCGCCATGCCCCTCTTTCAGGGTGATGTCTCGTTCAGCTTTGGTCATTATCTTTGTCATGGCATCCTCGTTACTTGCGTGAACTATTATTATCTGGCATTGTTAACTGTGTAAACAATTAAAGGTAAGACACATATGGGTCTCCCAATACCAAAGCTGTCTCATGTTTGCTCAATTGTGGTCGAACTTGATCCCATCAAACAGATGGGGGCTGGGCGCGCAGGCGAGCGGCGGATTATTCCGATTGTTGGGGGAACTGTAACGGGGCCAGAGCTGTGTGGGCGTATTCTCAACCTCGGTGCGGATTGGCAAACGATCTTTGCAAATGGCGTTGCAGAGCTGGACACGCGCTATGCGATGGAAACTGATGATGGCGCATTGATCGAGATTATTAATTATGGGTATCGCCACGGCCCCAAGGACGTGATTGACGCGATTGCTCGTGGTGAAGATGTTGATCCAGATAGCTATTATATGCGCACACAGGCACGACTTGAAACCGGTGATCAACGATATGACTGGGTCAACAAAACACTCTTTGTTGGTACGGGTGAGCGCAAAGCCAACAAGGTCCATGTGGACCTTTATGCGCTTCGCTAAATCAGCCAACCAATAGCCGTTTAACGTGTTTGGCGCTCTCTAATCCAAACATATAGCCCACCCGCCACAATCACGGCGGCCCCTAAGATGGTCCACGCATCTGGATAATCGCCAAACAAAACGATCCCATAGAGCGCCGCCCATATCAGGCCTGTATAGGCAAACGGAGCAATCAAACTAGCCTCCCCGAGCGTCAAAGCCCGTATCAAAAAGAGCTGACCCAGTGTCCCAAACAACCCCATTAGCGCCATCAAAATCAGTGCCTCACCTGATAACGGCACCCAATGAAATGCAATGTAAGCAGAAAAACATAAAGCGCCGACAAGAGCGGAATAAAACAGGGACGTCCATGGGCTCTCGTCTCGACCGACAAATCGCGTGGCAAGACTATAGGCCGTATAGCAAACCGCAGCCCCTAGAGGCATCAAAGCATAAATAGAAAACACACCGGCCCCAGGCCTAATGATAATCAGCGCCCCAACCAGCGAGACTGCAACGCCTATAATCCGACGTATTCCAATGCGTTCACCCAAAAACAAAAATGCCCCTAGCGTGATCAAAACAGGATTTACATCCATAACAGCCGTCGCCTCAGCAAGGCTAATCTGTGAAATGCCTAAGAAAAACAAAGTTGTCGCCCCCATCAACGCAATAGAGCGCATCAGTTGCAGCTTGGGATACCCTGTCCGCGCGAGCTGTTTAAACCGAGGAATGACAATTAACGTCACGATGACCGCTTGCGAGATATAGCGCGCCCAAATCGCCTGTGCGGGAGGCATGATTTCCATCGCGGACTTGGCAACGGCATCCATAGAGGAAAAGCAAAATATCGCTCCAATCATCAGTAAAATTGGAACAGAATTGGATTGGGACTCTGGCATTAGGTGCTCGCTTTGATTTGCGAAACTATGCGCCTGATATTGGCAAATGGAAAGAGATTTGCCGAAATATCATTAGGAATTCAAACAGCGCGCCTAGACTGCATGCGGTCTAAGTACGTTAACCTCATCACGATAGGGCGCGGCTCCCTCTGGGAGATCATAAATGATCACGGCTTTCTCATCCTTCAACTGGCGCCACAGCACAGGCAACAGCCGTCGGTAGGCCTGAGCAATGCTTGGCTCTGCGTCTGGTAAATCATGTTGGATTAACTCACGCAGCGCTGGAAGGTTATAATATGGGATCATCGTAAACATATGATGTTCCACGTGATAATTCATATTGAGATACAAAAACCGATTGATCGGGTTCATCATGACGGTGCGCGTATTGAGGCGGTGATCTGTTACATTTTCAGCCAATCCCAAATGCTGAAGCGTCCCCGTCATGATCATCTGCCAATTGCCATAAATACGCGGCGTGACCACAAGTAAGATCGGAACCCATGAGGCAAACGCAATCGCCGCTATGATTACAGCCGCAAAAATCACACCCCAAATTCGGGCAATGCGGTAGACACGCGGCAAATCTTGTTCTCTGAGATATGTCGCATCCTGTGGGTCAATGCGGCCTCTTACGTGATCAAACCAGCGCCCAAGGTTAACATAGAGCTCAACGACCCCGAAAAAGCGAAAAGCATGATTGATCAGATCAGGCGGACGCATATTCGCAATTTCAGGATCACGTCCGACTATAATTGTATCAGTGTGGTGTCGCACGTGGCTCGCCCGCCAAAGAACCGGCGATCTCAATAGGAAAAAGGACGCAATTTGATAAATCACTTCGTTTTTCCATTGGGTTTTAAAAGCCGTTGAATGTCCGCATTCATGCCAACGCGCATCAGAGGCCGACGAATACAAAACGCCATAGATCAGCCAAAATGGAAGCCCCCACCAAGAGGGAAAACTATAGGCGGCAATGCCACCAGACAGCACAAGTAGACCAAGCCAAACGAAGGCATCTATCGTGGGACGCCGGTCCTGTTTTTGACTAAGGCGGCGAATATCTTCGGGGGATACTTTCGGGCGAAACCAATTTGGTTTGGCAAGCCCTGCCTCAACCGCAGCTTTGCCAGTTTCGCCCAGCAATGAGTAGTCTTGCTTCATTTCCATTTCCCCCAGACATCAAAACGAACAGCTTGTGAACACATTAGCGACCAGAGCAGTCTACTTCGTTTCGCGACCACAGCAAGAAATTCCTTATCGTAAGGCCCCAAAATCAAGGCATCTTAACAGCAGAAAGAATGGAAAGTGGATCAAGATAGATTGGAAGGTCAGCGTCTATCCGCAAAACACAAATGTCGGCCAACGCTCTGTTATTTATGAAAAAATGCTATTGGGGAGATAACTGGTGCGGGTGGAGGGACTTGAACCCCCACGCCTCTCGGCGCTAGAACCTAAATCTAGTGCGTCTACCAATTTCGCCACACCCGCACGTTCTGGAGCGGTCTCTAACAAAGATTCTTTTGGGATGCGAGACCAAAAATGCATTTTTGTAAAAATTTTTGGAATTTATGAAGAGGCAAAAGTTCACGCGTTTTGTAACGGAACATCTGTGATCCGAATCCTTTTAATTCATTGAAACAAAAACCTTTTTTTTTCCGTCACCCATTCACTGTAAAATTGACACCACCACGCAAGTTTCAAAAATGATTAATTTTTGTGCAATTGGGTTATTTTTTAACCCCTCCCCAAGAAGTGCCCGTTTTGTCCACTCAGCTTTTGCGCTAGATCTTGCGAGGCAAAGCGCCCTATGATCAAACGGTCCCAGACACTGGGTACGTTTAGGAGGCCTAAATGAAAAAGATCGAAGCCATCATTAAACCATTCAAATTGGATGAAGTAAAAGAGGCATTACAAGAGGTCGGTGTACAAGGTCTTTCTGTGATTGAAGTCAAAGGCTTCGGCCGTCAAAAAGGTCACACAGAATTGTACCGCGGCGCAGAATATGTTGTTGATTTCCTACCAAAAGTGAAAATCGACGTGGTTTTGGACGACGATCAAGTTGACGCCGCCATCGAAGCCATCGTAGATGCCGCAAAGACTGATAAAATTGGGGACGGCAAAATTTTTGTAAGCCCTGTAGAACAAGCCATTCGCATCCGCACCGGTGAGACCGGTTCAGACGCCCTATAATCACGATCAAGAGAGGAAAGATCATGAGCGCAGAGAAAATGCTAAAGCTCATCGCAGACGAAGGCGTTGAATACGTTGACGTTCGCTTTACTGACACACGCGGCAAGCTACAGCACGTCACTGTATGTGCAGATCTTGTTGACGAAGACTTCATCGAAGAAGGCTTTATGTTCGACGGTTCATCCATCGCAGGTTGGAAATCAATCGAGTCTTCTGACATGAAACTGATGTTGGACACGGACAGCTGCTATGTTGATCCCTTCTATGCGGAAAAAACATTGTGCGTTCACTGTTCAATCGTTGAGCCTGATACAGGTGAATCATATGAGCGTGACCCACGTGGTACAGCGGAAAAAGCGGAAGCATATTTGAAAGCCTCCGGCATTGGTGATGTTGCCTACATGGGCCCAGAAGCCGAATTCTTTATCTTTGATGACGTTCGTTATTCTAACACAATGAACAAAGTGTCCTTCGAAGTCGATGCAATCGACGGATCATGGAACACTGATACAGAATACGAAATGGGCAACACAGGTCACCGTCCTGGTGTCAAGGGTGGCTATTTCCCAGTTAACCCAATTGATGATGCGCAAGACCTTCGTGCAGAAATGCTCTCAACAATGAAGCGTATCGGCATGAAAGTTGACAAGCACCACCACGAAGTGGCGTCTTGTCAGCACGAGCTTGGTTTGATCTTTGGTACGTTGACAGAGCAAGCTGACAACATCCAGAAATACAAATACATCATCCACAACGTGGCGCATGCTTACGGCAAATCAGCGACCTTTATGCCAAAGCCAATCGCAGGCGACAACGGCACAGGCATGCACGTAAACATGTCAATCTGGAAAGATGGCAAGCCATTGTTTGCAGGTGATAAATACGCGGATCTTTCACAAGAAGCCTTGTATTTCATCGGTGGTGTTTTGAAGCACGCGAAATCATTGAACGCCTTCACAAACCCGTCAACAAACTCTTACAAGCGTTTGATCCCAGGGTTCGAAGCTCCTGTTCTTCGCGCTTACTCTGCACGTAACCGCTCTGGCTGTGTTCGTATCCCTTGGACTGAATCACCAAAGGCAAAGCGTGTAGAAGCCCGTTTCCCTGATCCATCTGCAAACCCATACCTTTGCTTCGCTGCCCTTTTGATGGCTGGCCTAGACGGTATCAAAAACAAGATCGATCCAGGTGAAGCAATGGACAAGAACTTGTATGACCTTCCTGCGGAAGAATTGGCAGAAATCCCAACGGTTTGTGGTTCTTTGCGCGAAGCAATGAAAGAACTACAAGCGGATCACGAATACCTCATCGCAGGTGACGTGTTCACCAAAGACCAAATCGAAGGCTACATTGGCCTGAAGATGGAAGAAATCGAACAGTACGAGCATACGCCACACCCAGTGGAATACGGCATGTACTACAGCTGCTAAGCGGCAGTCTGAGATTAGAGAAACGGCGGTCCAAGTGGCCGCCGTTTTTTGTTGCACGGGTCACATATAAAAAAGAGTGGCCAAGGCCACTATTTTTCGTTTCAAATGATTTGCACGTATTAGTTACAGATACGTACAGGGGGACCATAAAGTGCGGCAATAACAGTTTTACCGGCTTGGCAATCCTCCCAAGAATGCATGTAAACAACAGTCCTGTTCAGGCTGTTCAAGATGGGGTCTTTTATGACACTTACTGCCGCAACGCAGCAAACAACAGCAACTGCAGTTAAGACCACCCAATCAACGGTTACCGCACCTGACTGATCATTCCAAAATTCACGTAAACGCACAGAGAATACTCCTTACTCTCGATATTTAGTGAGTTTTGTCAGGAGATTGTGTTCCGATTGGGGCAAAAACTGTGCGATTTGCGGACCATCGTTAATTTGGCGAAGCGGGTTTTCTTAAGACAAATGTATGAATGCCAAAAATGACGGCTTGCGTGTCGGGCAATTTGACAAGAGTTTGCCGCTCTGACCTCAGAAAGCGATCCTGCGAGCGTTCTTCCTCGCTCCGCTCCAAGCTACGGGTTTGGGGTAAATGCAGGGTTGGCACATCATAGGTCAACACATTGAACCGCCACAAAGGACGGTCTACCTGAAGCCCATCAAACAATCGCTGCACCCGCTTGGCAATATTTTCATCATAACTATCAATGGGCTCATGAATGGCCCCAAGAGGCCGCATGAATTTATCTGGCAAAGACCAACTGGCCGGAAAACACAGGCATGCCCCCGTCAACACATGCTCGTCGCCCTGTTTTTGCAAAATGCAAAAGTCATTTTGGACCAGACACGTCAGGGTTCCCATTGGGTCATCGTAATCGATCGACACCGTTTTCCCATCAGGACGCACAACAGTGCCAGAGGAGACGCGATAATCGTCCCTTTGCGCGAGATAGTCCAATAGCACACTCAACAATTCATCCGCCGCTGGTCTTGCCCTGTCATCTAAGGCAATCACATCGCCACGATGGTCCCGCAACAGGCGCTCGCGTTCCCCCATTTGTCCTGAGAAGGCGTCATCCACATGAATCCAGTCGCTTGGATCAAGCGGTTGAACCCCTGGTAAATTCCGAGGGTTGGTATGATCAAAGGGAAGCGTTGATTGCAAAATGTCTGTCATTTCGTAGAGAGTTTACCAATTTGCGGCACAGATCAAGTCGTAAACAGACAGGACGTGATCGATATTCTCTCAGAAGCTGATCGAAACGAGGAGGTCCTGATGAACACGCATTTTCGAGATACCCGCAAGATAGATCCAACGCGCGGCGACATGCTTGCCGATAACACCCCCAACGATCAAAACAGAGTGGAAATTGGCCCAACCCGTTTGGCCATTTCGGAATGGGACGCTGCGGGTTTGATCATGCCCGATTTACAGGCAATGCGTCGCTATCGGTGGGAACGGTTGACCCAACACGTCGTTGATCGCGATTACGGCGGCATCCTCATGTTTGATCCCCTCAACATACGCTATGCAACCGACAGCACAAATATGCAGCTTTGGAATACACACAACCCGTTCCGCGCCGTTCTTGTCTGTGCGGATGGATATATGGTGATATGGGATTATAAAAACTCACCCTTCCTCAGCGAATTCAACCCCTTGGTGCGCGAACAACGATCAGGTGCAGATTTGTTTTATTTTGATCGTGGCGACAAAGTAGATGTCGCGGCGGATAAATTTTCCAACGAAGTCCGTGAATTGATCCAAGAGCACAGCGGCGGCAACAAGCGACTCGGCGTGGATAAAATCATGCTGCATGGTCTGCGCGCTTTAGAGGCGCAAGGCTTTGAAATCATGGAAGGCGAAGAGCTCACCGAAAAAGCGCGCAGCATTAAGGGTCCCGATGAAATTCTAGCAATGCGATGCGCCTCTCATGCCTGTGAAACAGCCGTTGCCGAAATGGAACGCGTGGCGCGCAACGGCGTTCCTCAAGGAGATATGAGCGAAGACGATATTTGGGCAGTTCTGCACGCGGAAAATATTCGCCGTGGTGGGGAATGGATTGAAACGCGCCTCTTGGCCTCTGGTCCGCGCACAAACCCTTGGTTCCAAGAATGTGGGCCTCGTATTGTTCAAAACAATGAAATCGTGGCCTTTGATACGGACCTCGTCGGGTCTTATGGAATTTGTGTGGATATTAGCCGCACATGGTGGATCGGTGATCAGGCCCCTCGCCCCGATATGATCTATGCGATGCAACATGGCCATGAACACATAATGCAAAATATGGAGATGTTGAAACCTGGTGTCCATATGTCTGAGCTGAGCAGAAACACTCATGTCTTGGATGCCCAGTATCAAAAGGGGAAATATGGATGTTTGATGCATGGTGTCGGGCTCTGTGATGAATGGCCCTTAATCGCCTACCCTGACAAAATGGTTGAGGGGGCTTATGATTATCACCTCGAAGCAGGCATGGTGCTCTGTGTTGAAGCTTTGGTTTCACCTGAGGGCGGTGATTTTTCAATCAAACTCGAGGATCAGGTTTTGATTACAGAAGATGGATATGAAAACCTGAGCAAATATCCCTTTGATCCCCGTCTCATGGGCGAATAAACAAAGGGGCCGTCAGGCCCCTTGATTACGTGTGGATCGGAATGGACATATCAAAGAGCCATTTTTGAACCGGATCGCGTCTTGTGCGGGCGACCGAAATTTCTGTGCCATCCTCAACCACGATCACCAGCTTTTCATCCCGACAGCGCGCCTCGCTGATTGAGTATTTCGGAACCCAGTAAGAGCGATGTGGCTGAATGCCGTCTTCTGTGCTGAGAACATTGACCAGATCCTTCATGCGCGTGCGCTCAACAAAGGAGCCCGATTTGGTATAGATACAAACGCGGTGTTCATTGGCTCGCACATATAAAAGATCATGAATGGAAAATTCCCTATCCCCAATCATGAGCAAGTCTGACTCTTTCTGATTCAGGGGAAAGAAAAAGATGTGGTGAAAGAACAGCCACTCAAACGGGATCATCCGCAATACCGCAATCCCATACATCGATGCAAAACTGGCACCAATAAGGTCAGCCGGAAGTAAAACAACCGCGCCAATTTCCAACATAACAAAGGTCGAAGCAGCCGTTGCAGCCAATGTTCCAAAGATTTGATTATAAATTGGTGTCTTGCCACTAGGCCAGAGCCACAAGACTGCAAAAATGATCGACAAATGTGTGGCTAGGTAAACCATGCTCCCGACGATCCACAACACAGCAACGAGACCATAGCGTTCCGCTGAGTCAAAGGCGCTGGGATTAAAGGTCGTGTGGACGAACCCGACGATGAGAAAATAGGCTAGGACACGAGGGCTCAGCATGCGTTCCCAAAACTCTGGCAATGAAACACGCTGTGTCTGACAGAATGGAAATGCAAAATCAAAGTCACGCATCTTGTTCATATGGTCCATCCTTTACAGTGAGATTCTTTTTCGATTGTCAGAGATGCCATGGCAATCGTTCGAATTTCAGGAAAAACTAAGGCTGGAATGTGTCATACTCTCCCAAACAGGGGCCACACCCTTGTTGTTCAATGAAATAGGCGGTAAACGCAGGCCAACATCCCTTAGGAAAAAGGCACTTCTTATGATCCCTCGTTATTCTCGTCCTGATATGGTCGCTATTTGGTCCCCCGAAAGCAAATTTCGCATTTGGTATGAAATCGAAGCGAACGCCTGCGAAGCCATGGCAAATCTCGGTGTGATTCCTCGCGAAAATGCGGATGCTGTTTGGAAAGCCAAGGACGTAGAATTTGATGTGGCGCGTATTGATGAAATCGAAGCGGTCACAAAACATGACGTCATTGCATTCCTCACACACCTTGCCGAACACATCGGCAATGACGAAGCGCGCTTTGTTCACCAAGGCATGACCAGTTCCGATGTTTTGGATACCTGTTTCAACGTCCAACTGGTCCGCGCAGCTGATATCCTTCTCAAAGACATGGATGGTCTCTTGGCCGCCTTGAAAAAACGCGCCCTTGAACACAAGGACACTGTTCGCATTGGCCGCAGCCATGGCATCCACGCGGAACCAACAACGATGGGTCTTACTTTTGCGCGCTTTTATGCGGAAATGGATCGCAACAAACGCCGCCTCGAAGTGGCCCGTGATGAAATCGCAACTGGTGCGATTTCTGGCGCGGTTGGAACATTTGCCAATATTGATCCACGCGTCGAAGAATACGTCTGTGAACAACTCGGCCTTCAGCCTGAGCCGATTTCCACCCAAGTGATCCCACGCGATCGCCATGCCGCCTTTTTCGCAGCACTTGGCGTTGTGGCCTCATCCATTGAAAACGTTGCAACAGAGGTCCGCCACATGCAGCGCACCGAAGTCCTAGAGGCCGAAGAGTTCTTTTCCAAAGGACAAAAAGGCAGCTCAGCGATGCCACATAAACGCAACCCTGTTCTGACCGAAAACCTAACTGGTTTGGCGCGGTTGGTTCGTATGTCTGTTGTGCCTGCGATGGAAAATGTGGCCCTCTGGCATGAGCGTGACATTTCGCACAGCTCCGTTGAACGCAACATTGGACCCGACACAACAATCACCTTGGATTTTGCCTTGGCGCGTTTGACTTCGGTTGTTGAAAACCTTGTGATCTATCCAGACAACATGCTCGCGAACATGAATAAATTCCGTGGTCTCGTGATGTCACAGCGTGTTCTATTGGCCCTCACCCAAGCAGGTGTTAGCCGCGAAGATTCTTATCGCTTGGTTCAGCGCAACGCGATGAAAGTCTGGGAACAAGGCAAGGATTTCAAAACAGAATTGCTTGCCGATGCAGACGTGACAGCGGCGCTCAGTGTCGAAGAGATCGAAGAGAAATTCGACCTTGGGTATCACACCAAACATGTTGATACGATCTTTAAACGGGTCTTTGGAAATTAATAAAAATTAAGGGGCCTACGGGCTCCTTTTTTAATTTAAGCGCACCGCAGAAGAGACTGTTTTTATTAACAATCTGTTTACACTTAAAGTGTTATCAAAGTGGTCTAAATAGGATTAGGACCACTATGTCTGCGGGAAGCTTATCACTCTCACCATCAACTGGGACGCCACCACACGGCGTTCTCACCCCGCGGAAAAAAGCCGCCATTGTGGTTAAGTTCCTAATGCAAGAAGGCGCGGATATTTCTGTGGACCGCTTGCCCGAACCCTTGCAAGCGGACCTCACTCAAACCATGGCAACCCTCGGCATTGTTGATCGCGCCACTTTGGCCAGTGTAATTGAGGAATTTGCTGACACCCTAGGAAATATAGGGCTTGGGTCGTCAGACGGCTTGGCAGGGGCCTTGGCTTTTCTAGATGGCAAGATTGCGCCACGGACTGCGGAGCGTTTGCAAAAGGAAGCTGGCTTACAAAAGCTGCTTGATCCATGGGATCGTTTGCGCGCCCTTCCCGCTTCTGATCTTGTTGAGATTGTGCGCAATGAGGGGATAGAGGTTAGCGCCGTGCTTTTGTCCAAACTTGAAGTCAGTGTGGCCGCCGAAATCTTGACGGCGCTAGACGGACCTCATGCGCGCTCAATCAGCTTTGCCATTTCCAAAACAGGCGATGTTACCCCAAAGGCCGTTGAGCGGATCGGTCAAAGCCTGGTTGCGCAGCTCGACAATCAACCCGATCGCGCCTTTGCTCAACCTGCAGAAAGCCGCGTGGGAGCCATCTTGACCATAACAAACCCTGCCCTTCGTGAAGAAGTCTTAACAGGGCTAGAAGAAACCGATCCAGACTTGGCCGCCCGTGTCCGCATGGCCGTCTTTACCTTTGAAGATATCCCCAAACGTCTCAATGCGCGTGACATCGCCAAAGCAATCCGCCCTGTCGCCGCCGATGATTTGGCCCTTGCGCTCAAATTTGCGGGGCAATTAGGGCATCAGGGCAGCGTGGATTTCATCATCGACAATCTCTCTAAACGTATGGGAGCGAGCTTAATCGAGGAAATGGACGAATTGGGTGTTATCAAGGAAAAGCAGGGGGAAGCCGCGATCAACGCCGTTGTCGCAGCCATTCAATCACAAATTGCCTCAGGAGAGATATCTTGGGCGACTGAGGACGAGAGCTGATTACTTGATACGATAAGAAGAGAGTACGCGACCTGTGTCTTCCAATTGAAGAAACACAGCATAATTTCCCTTTTTCGGAAATTTTGCATAATTAACCCATGATCCACTTAACGCGCGTCGATCAATCACGGTCAAACCTGTCACGATCTGTGCATAGCTCAGCAACCGCCCCGCGTTCTCGCCTGCCTTGATGCTCACATCAGCGTGCGGCTTAAACTGTACAAACGTCACAGCGACGCGTTGATTTAGGTCTCGATTAGAATTTGTGAACCTAAGCACCCATTGCTCGCCCTCATAAGCCGCGCTTAACGTAATGGGGGCCAGCTTTGGCGCCTCGGTAGCAATGCCTGCCTCCATGGCCCCTTTGTTCGATCCAACGACTGACACAGCACCATTGATAATCGCTTGCGGGGTGAAGATGGATTTTGCCTGCATTACGCGGGCATATTGTTTTTGGCGTTTGGTGAATTCAGGCTTGGCAAAGGCATCTTTCCACCCAATGTAATCCCAGTAATCCACATGAAGCGCTAAAGGCAAAACATCACTGCGCTCGGCAAGCTGTTGCAACAAGGCATCCGCAGGCGGACATGAGGAACACCCCTGTGATGTGTATAGTTCAACTAAGACAACAGGCTTAATCTCTGCCTTCGCCACAAAGGGAAAAATCAAGAGGGCAAACATCAAACTGAGTCGATAGAGCATGTACAAAGGGTCCTTGCAGTGAGGTATCGTATCAAATTACCCCTATTCCGCCCCAAAAAGCCAATCAAGCTTTGGTGAAAAGTGTTACGATACAATTTTTCCACTATTTTTTGTGTACAAAAGTATACAAATTGAATTCTTGCACTTGATCCAAACACAAACTTAGGCCAAAAGAGCGGCAGTTTCACCCTATTTTTCATGAAAGGGAGCCATCATGCCCATCGTTGTCGGCCAAGACACAGCCAAAACCCGTAAAACAATTACAGTTAACGGCAAATCCATTTCCTATTACTCCATTCCCGCGGCTCAAGACGCAGGCTTGGGCGATTTTTCAAATCTGCCTGCCGCGTTGAAAGTTGTTTTGGAAAACATGCTTCGTTTCGAAGACGGAAAAACAGTTTCTGTTGACGACATCAAAGCCTTCGCTGAGTGGGGCGCCAAAGGTGGCAAGAACCCTCGCGAAATCGCATACCGCCCTGCCCGCGTTTTGATGCAAGACTTTACCGGCGTTCCAGCGGTCGTTGACCTTGCTGCGATGCGCGACGGAATTGTGGCTCTTGGTGGTGACGCTGAAAAGATTAACCCGTTGAACCCAGTTGATTTGGTCATCGACCACTCCGTCATGATCGACGAATTTGGCAACCCTCGTGCGTTCCAAATGAATGTGGATCGCGAATATGAGCGCAACATGGAACGCTATACATTCCTTAAGTGGGGCCAAAGCGCGTTCAACAATTTCCGCGTTGTCCCTCCGGGAACGGGTATCTGTCACCAAGTGAACTTGGAATACCTAGCGCAAACCGTTTGGACCGACACGGACCAAAGCGGTGCAGAAGTTGCCTATCCTGACACGTTGGTCGGCACTGACAGCCACACAACAATGGTAAACGGCATGGCTGTTCTTGGTTGGGGCGTCGGTGGCATCGAAGCCGAGGCCGCGATGTTGGGTCAACCCATTTCCATGCTGATCCCAGAAGTCGTTGGTTTTGAGCTAACTGGCTCTATGCTAGAAGGTACAACAGGCACTGACCTTGTTCTCAAAGTCGTTGAGATGCTTCGCGCCAAAGGCGTTGTTGGTAAATTCGTTGAATTCTATGGCGAAGGCTTGGATCGCTTGCCATTGGCAGATCGTGCAACAATCGCGAACATGGCCCCAGAATATGGCGCGACATGTGGTTTCTTCCCAATTGATGATGAAACTCTTCGCTATTTGCGCAACACAGGTCGCGACGAAGATCGCGTGGCCTTGGTCGAAGCCTATGCAAAAGAAAACGGTTTCTGGCGTGGTGCGGATTATGCGCCTGTCTATACAGACACATTGCACCTTGATATGGGAACAATCGTTCCAGCCATCTCAGGTCCAAAGCGTCCCCAAGACTATGTCGCCCTAACAGGTGCCAAGGATGCGTTCCGTCAGGAAATGGAAAACACCTTCAAACGTCCAATGGGCAAAGAAGTGGCCATCGATGGCGAAGACTACACAATGGAATCGGGCAAAGTTGTTATTGCCTCCATCACGTCTTGCACAAACACTTCTAACCCCTACGTGATGATCGGTGCGGGCCTTGTTGCACGCAAAGCGGCGGCCCTCGGGTTGAACCGCAAACCATGGGTCAAAACCTCACTTGCGCCAGGATCACAGGTTGTGTCTGCCTATCTTGAGGCGGCTGAACTTCAGGAAGACCTTGATAAGATCGGCTTTAACCTTGTTGGTTATGGCTGCACGACATGTATCGGTAACTCTGGCCCAATTCAGCCTGAATTGTCCAAAGCGATTTCCGAAGGTGATTTGGTGGCAACGTCTGTCTTGTCAGGCAACCGGAACTTTGAAGGTCGCATCAGCCCAGATGTCCGCGCGAACTACCTCGCCTCGCCTCCTCTTGTTGTGGCTTATGCGATTGCCGGAACGATGGACATTAACTTGGCCACTGATCCAATTGCGCAGACACCAGAAGGCAAAGATGTCTACCTCAAAGACATCTGGCCAACATCGCAAGAAGTTGCGGAATTGGTTGAGCAAACGGTTACTCGTGAAGCGTTCCAAACAAAATACGCGGACGTCTTTAAGGGTGACGAAAAATGGCAAGGTGTGGAAACAACAGACAGTCAAACATATGACTGGCCTGCGACCTCCACATATGTTCAAAACCCACCTTATTTCCAAGGTATGAGCAAAGAGCCAGGCGTTATCACAAACATCGAAGGCGCCAAGGTTTTGGCCGTTTTGGGTGATATGATCACAACTGACCACATTTCTCCTGCCGGTTCCTTCAAGGACACAACACCTGCGGGTCAATATTTGCTTGATCGTCAGGTTCCAGTGCGTGAGTTCAACTCTTATGGATCGCGTCGTGGTAACCACGAGATCATGATGCGCGGAACATTTGCAAACATTCGGATTAAAAACGAAATGTTGGACGGTGTTGAAGGCGGGTATACAAACGGTCCAGATGGCGATCAAACATCCATCTTTGATGCTGCTATGGCCTACCAAGAGGCAGGCACACCGCTGGTCATCTTTGGTGGTGAGCAATATGGTGCGGGTTCCTCACGTGACTGGGCGGCCAAAGGCACTGCGCTCTTGGGCGTGAAGGCCGTTATCGCCGAAAGCTTTGAGCGTATTCACCGCTCAAACTTGGTTGGTATGGGCGTTATCCCGTTTGAGTTCACTAATGGCGATACACGCAAATCTCTTGGTCTGACAGGTGAAGAAACTGTGTCGATCCAAGGGTTGGACACCATCCAACCGCTTCAAGAGGTTCCATGTGATATCACTATGGCAGATGGCAGCGTGAAATCCATCACGCTCAAGTGCCGTATCGATACAGCGATTGAGATCGAATACATCGAACATGGTGGTGTGTTGCATTACGTTCTTCGTGACCTTGCTAAAGCGTCATAAGCGGAACAGCATAAATGAAAAAGGGCTCCGTTTCGGGGCCCTTTTTTGTGGCGTATTCTTTTGTTGAATAATCTTAGGGGCGCTTCGCCCCCTCTTGGCTTTGCCAATTCACCCCAGAGGATATTTGGCGACAAAAAATGAAGTTTACTGAGCTTATTGAGCTTTGGTGAGTTCTGGCAAGAAGCGCTGGGTAAAGTCATCCCCGACCAGTGGACCCGCATAACGATAGAGTACGGTGCCATTTCCATCTAAGATGAAGGTTTCAGGTGGGGCTGTAACACCCCAATCAATGGCGAAGCGACCATTGGGGTCGAACCCTGTTTTTTCAAAGGGGTTACCGTCCCGATCAAGGTAGTTGATGGCTTGGGTTTCATCATCCTTGAAATTGATGCCCATTATCGGAATACCATTTTCGGCCATCTCCAAAAGCTTGGGATGTTCTGCACGGCATGGGGGACACCAGCTTGCCCAGAAGTTCACCAAGGTAACGCGACCTGTGGCAAGATCTTCGGCCGTCAATTGCTCATACCCCTTAAGGGCTTTATCAGGGACATTGGGAGCCGGTTTTCCGATCAGCGTAGAGCGAAGGGCATCCGGATTATCGCGTTGCATTCCAAAGTAAAATACCCCAGCCAAAGCAGCAAACAATACGGGAGGTGCAATCAAGAGAGGGGAAAACTTAGCCATTCTTGCGCGCCTCTACTGCGTCCAAATCAGCTTTTGCACGCTTGTGACGGACCCATGTAAGCACAATGATGAAAGCAAGCAAAACTAACGTCGCGACGTAAGAGGACAAAACGGTTTGTGCGTATTTTCCTAGATCAGGCATCATTTGGATTGCTCCCGTGCGATAAGTGCGCTTGTGCGGCGTTTCATGATTTCCGTGCGTGTTCCAACAAGAACGAGTGCAAGAAACAATAAGATAAATCCGCCCATCGATGTGATCAATGGGAAGAAGAAGACATCTGAGATGTTTTCTTCTTTGTCGAGGGATAGAGTGGCACCTTGGTGCAGGCCTTGGTTCCAGAAATTGACCGCATAGCGGCTTAGGATCGCGAAGACTGATCCGACCATGCAGAGGACCGATGTGAGGTCAGCTGCGCTATCAGGATCCTCAATCGCCGCCCAAAGTGCCATATAGCCGAGATAGAAGAGAAACAGGATCAAAAATGAGGTCAATCGCGGATCCCACGCCCACCATGTTCCCCACATAGGCTGGCCCCAAAGCGCCCCTGTGATCAGCGCGATCAATGTCATCACAACGCCGACAGGTGCCGCAGCTTTGGCTGCCAAAGCCGAGACATGGTGGCGGCGCACAAGCCATATCAGCGAGGCCACAAGCATCATGAGCCAAGCGTTAATTGCCATTAAGGCGGCAGGCACGTGGATATAGATGATTTTCACAGTTGAGCCTTGGCGGAAGTCATCAGGCGTAAAGAAAAACCCCCAGATCAATCCAACCGCTAAGGAGATCGCAGCCAATCCAGACACCCATGGCAGGACGCGCCCTGAGAGACGTAAAAACTTGACTGGATTTGCATATTCCCAAAGAGACATGTCAATTTTCCTTATTCTGAGCTAACAGAGCCTATCGCAGGTTTATGCGCAAGACTGCAGCAGAGGCAAATGGTAAAAGAGCGATTGTACCGCAGGTAATCCCCGCAAGCATCAACAGCGGTGTTGTGGTGTCAAGCGAGTCCGCCCCACGACGAGCGACTTCGGCGCCAAATATCAACGTGGGCACATAGAGCGGCAGCACAAGCAGCGAAAGCAACAATCCGCCGCGTTTCAGAGCAACCGTCAAACAGGCGCCAAATGTTCCAATAACGCTTAGGGCTGGTGTTCCAATAAGTAGAGAATAAATGATCCATTCATATCCCTCTGTTGGCAACCCTAAGAGAACGCCAAAGACAGGTGCCGCAATCACCAAAGGCAGGGCCGTTGTGATCCAATGCGCCAACGCTTTGAGCGTGACAACGGCCTCAAGAGGAAGTGCGGAGGTGGCGAGCAAATCCAATGAGCCATCTTCGAAGTCAAGTGCGACAATGCGATCTAAGGACAGCAAGCAGGCAAGCAAGGCGCCGATCCATAGAATACCAGGAGCGATTTCCCCCAAAAGATCCATATTGGGACCAACGCCAAAAGGCACCAAAACAACCACAATCAAAAAGAAGGCAAGCCCAAGGCCAAATCCGCCCCCTGCCCTGATCGCGAGTTTGAGATCACGAACCAGTAACGCAATCATAAAAACGCCTCGTCTGACGTCGGGGATTGATCCTCTTGGGCTTTGAACTGTTCAAGGTCTAGGACCGTCGCGCTGTCCTCAAGTCCGAGATCAATATGCGTTGCGATCACCGCTATCCCACCACTTGCAAGATGTCGGCGAATAACATTGGCAAAACGATCAACAGACCACTTATCCAAGGACACTGTTGGTTCGTCCAATATCCATATTGTACGGCCTGTCACCGAGAGCCGCGCCAACCCTAGGCGGCGCTTTTGTCCAGCGGACAATGTGCCAGCCGCGCGATCAATGAGGTCATGGAGATCGAAATCATCCAGCGCTTGATCAATGGTAGTTTGCCCAAAAATATCCGCCCAAAAGGTGAGGTTTTCTCGCACGCTTAGTGTCGATTTGATCCCGTCCGAATGCGCAGCATAGACAAGGCTGTCTTCTGGGGCGTCAACTGTGCCGACGTTCGAGGGTTGAAGTCCTGCAATTGTGCGCAAGAGTGTTGTTTTTCCCAATCCATTGGGACCGCGTAAAATCAGGGCTTGTCCTGCGGACACATCAAAGGACACATCCGCCAACAAAGGTTGACCACCGCGAGACACAGACAGGTTTTGAACACTTAATTTCATAGCTCTTGCCTAGCCTATTTCCTCACATATAAAAAGGCGAATTTGTCAAACTGCGTCGACAGGCAACAGAGCTGCGGCAACACGGCGACCTTCTGAGAGCAAGATGTTATAGGTGCGACAGGCAGAGGGGCTGTTCATGACTTCGACGCCTAATCCCGCCTGTTCCAGCGTTGCGCGCAACGGCGCAGGGATATGAGCGATTTCAGAACCGGTTCCCACGAAAATCACATCGATGTCTTGCGCCAATTCCAAAAGCGCTGCGTCGTCTTCGTAGCCTTTCCAAGGTGTGACCCCTGCTCCAGTACATAGAATGGCCCCTTCAAATCGCTCGCCACCAACGCGAAAGAACCCTGGCCCATAGCCGTCAATCGGCTTGGCATCTGTAAAGGTGATTTCATTTAAACGCATGTTCTCGTCCTAGTGCAAAAATGGTAAACCGCTGATAGCAGAGACCGCTATCACCAGATAGGCCACATTGCGATACATCTTTTCTTTTTGGGGATCAAAGAAATACGTCCCAATAAGATTTCCCACCATGATAGGCAGGATCAGAATGATCCCCGTTATAACCATCGTCAGTGTGAGCCGATCTAACATGAGGAAATAGAGCAAAATGGCCAAATCAAAAGCCATCAGAAACAAAAGATTATTTGCGCGGATGACACTGGGTCCATGCGGGCTTGCCATGTAGAAAATGATCACTGGCGGACCAGGGACCCCCGTCAATCCACCCGTTAATCCCGCACAGCCCCCAATCAGATAAACCCATTTTGCGCGAATGGTCCCGCGGTAGCGTAGACCAAACAAGAGCGCGATCAGCATGAAGAGCGCGATACCAGACACAAGATAGCGAAAGATCACGGGATCAAGCTGAACCAATAGCCAAAGAGCAAATGGTAAAATGACGATCATGCCGATTATCAGGCGAAACAGATCCTTTTGATGGGCATCGCGCCAAGCAGAGCGCACAATTGGCAACGGTCCAACAAGGTCCATCACCGTCAAGGCCGCGATCGCCGCAAAGGGATTTAGATATTGTGACGCAATCGGCAGAAAGATCATGGCCGTGCCGAACCCTGCAAAGCCCCGCACGATACCAGCAACAAATGCCGCGGCAATAATCCAATAGATCCCTTCAACAGCAATTGCGGATTGAAGGGAGGACACAATCATTCTTGCGGTACCTGCGTGCCAGCTTCGTTATTTTGCTTGCTCCAGTCCCGTTTAACACCAAGCTTTAACAGAATGGTCGAGGCCACAAAGACCGATGAATAGGTTCCAACGAGAACGCCCCAAATCATCGCAAAGACAAACCCGCGGATCACATCCCCACCCAGAACAAAGAGCGCAACAAGCGCAATCAACGTGGTAAAAGATGTCATAAACGTCCGGCTGAGCGTTTCGTTGATCGATAAGTTCAACAAATCGCTCAAGGCTTTAGTTTTATATTTGCGCAGGTTCTCACGCACACGGTCAAAGACAACCACTGTATCGTTCAATGAGTAACCCACGATTGTGAGCAAGGCCGCAATGATGGCCAAATCAAATTTAATCCCAACCAGTGAAAACACACCAATGGTCAAAGCAACGTCGTGAACGAGCGCGGCAACTGCACCCAAGGCAAACTGCCATTCAAACCGAAGCCAGATATAAATCAAAACCGCACCAATCGCTGAAGCCACCGCCAATATCGCGGTTTGGATCAACTCCCCTGACACTTTCGGTCCCACGCTTTCGACGGATACAAATTTAACATCAGGCACAACAGTTTGAAGCGCAGCCAGAGCAGCACGCGTAACGGCGGCTGTGACGGCTTCTTCGCCTTCTTGGGCTTGGATACGGATCATGGCGACATGCTGATCCGCTTCAAAGGTTGGGTCGAACACTTGGGAAATCGTGATATCCCCCAACTCAAGGCTTGCCAAAGCATCCCGATATTGCGCCACATCCACAGGGGTTGCAGACTCTGTTCTAATTGTTGTCCCACCACGGAAATCAATGCCGTAGTTCAGGCCATTTATGAAAAAGCTCGCAATCGACAAAACAACGGCGGCAATGGACATGCCCAACCATAGCTTAGAGCGGCCAAAGAAATCCCAGTTGGTTTCTTGAGGAACAAGTCTTAGGCGCATCTTACACCTCCAATGTTTTGGGTCGGCGGCGTTCAAACCACATGACAACCAACAAACGTGTTACGAAAATAGCGGTAAAGACCGATGTCATGATACCCAGTCCAAGCGTGATAGCAAATCCACGCACCGGACCCGAGCCCATAACAAAGAGGATCACAGCGGTAATGAATGTCGTGATGTTTGCATCAATAATCGCGCTCAGCGCTTTTTCATAGCCCAACTCAATCGACCGCGCAGGTCCACGTTTGGCTTTGAGTTCTTCGCGGATCCGTTCAAAAACGAGAACATTCGCATCAACTGCCATACCGATGGTCAAAACAATCCCAGCAATCCCTGGCAAGGTCAGCGTCGCACCAATCATGCTAAGCAATCCAAAGATCAGACCAACGTTGATTAACAAGGCGATATTGGCAAAAAGCCCAAACGTGCCATAGCTCAGGAACATAAAGACAAGCACAGCGACAAAGGCCACGATACAAGCAATCTGCCCCGCTTTGATACTATCGGCGCCAAGCTCTGGACCGATTGTGCGCTCTTCTAAGAAATCCAATCCTGCAGGCAAAGCCCCCGCCCGCAAGAGGACCGCGAGGTTCGTGCTTTCTTCGACAGTGAAATCACCTGTGATGATCCCTGATCCGCCGGGAATATGGCTTTGGATAACTGGGGCGCTGATCACTTCGTTATCGAGAACAATAGCAAATGGGCTACCGATGTTTTCGGCTGTGTAATTGCCGAATTTACGCGCACCCGTCGGGTTAAAGCGGAAATTCACCGCAGGGCGTCCGTTTTGATCAAAGGCAGGCTGGGCATCGACCAATTCCTCGCCCGTCACAACTGGCGCAGCTTCAAGCGTATAGTATATTCCCTCTTGATCCAGTGATGGAACGAGAACATTGCCGCTTCCCGGATTGGCGTCTGGGTCGGATCCACGGCCAATCACAGGTTGGAATGTCAACTGAGCGGTCGTTCCAATCAGCTCTTTCAATTCGGCCGCAGAGCCAATGCCGGGAACTTGGATCAAGATCCGCTGCTTGCCTTGACGCTGAATAGTAGGTTCGCGGGTACCGACCTCGTCAATACGACGGCGGATAATTTCCAAACTCTGTTGAAGTGTGCGCTCATCCGTGGCCAATTTTTCGGCCTCAGAGAGGGTCACGATGATCACATCATCCTCAGAGGTCACCTCAATGTCGCGCGCCCCCGCCCCTGTTAAGGAAACTACAGGCTGCGACAGAGCGCGCACAACCTCAAGCGCACGCGGCATGCCATCGGGCTGAGAAATACGGACGCGCACTTCATTGGGGGCAGAAGGCTGTAAACGAATGGTGCCGATTGTGGCACGTTCAGGCCGCAAGGCATTGCGCACTTCGGGCCAGAGCGATTTCATGCGGGCGGCATAGACATCCTCTACACGAACTTCGGCCAAGAGATGCGCCCCACCTCGAAGATCAAGCCCAAGGTTCACCAAACCGGATGGCAAAACAGAGGGCCAAAGCGTGGCTTGCTGCTCTAACGCCTCGCCGCTCGCGCCCATTTCAAGGGCGGCAGTGGCATCATTATATTGCTCAACACGGTTATAAAACCCATTGGGCAGAGCAAGCAAAAGACCAAGGGCACAGAGCCCCAAGATGACGATCCGCTTCCATAGATCGATATATAGCATATTGGGGCCCCTTTGGTCTATTAGGCGTTATCGGCAGGTTCAGTTTTGGACAAGACCTGAGCGATTGTGGATTGCACAACGCGGACTTTGACACCGTCTGCGATTTCAATGTCGAGCTCGTTGTTTTCTTTGACCTTGGCGACCTTGCCGATCAAACCACCTTGCGTGACAACTTGATCGCCACGACGCAGCGAGCTAACCATATTTTGGTGCTCTTTCATTTTTTTCTGCTGGGGGCGGATCAAAAGAAAATACATGATCCCGAAGATCAGAATGAGTGGGATAAACTGGCCGAAAGCGTCCATTGTGCGTGTCACCTTTTGTTGAATTTCGAGGGGAACCTATGCGTTGATCAGAGGGTTTGCAAGGGCGATCGGGGGAATAGTTGACCGCAACGTCGCAATAGTGGCCTCCCCCTTGACGGGTGCCCAAATTTAAGCGTTCATTCTGGGAGGGATCGGTTGGATTTTTGAGTATTTATTTCAAAGATGAAGTATAGGTGGCTTTGTGGAACTTTTTTTATGTGTCGTGACTCATCCGTTTTTGTGGATTTTTATTGGATTGGTTGGGGTGGCCTATGCGATACAATGGCTTGTCTCTCAAAGGTTTGTCTCGCAAAAGGTAACCCACTTTGACATCACGGGGCTTATTCAAACCAGCTTCGGGCTCAACCACGTTCCCAAATATGTCATTCGCCTCGTTTGGTATCTATGGATCATTCTGTTTTTGGCGATGCTATTTAGCATATTATTCGCGCATTATAACATCATTTTGATGATCAGCAGGCCAGATACCAAGCTCGAGTCGCTGAGTGTTTCGGCCTATGCTTTGCCCGCGATGGTCGTTCCTTTGTCGGCTCTCATCGCCTTTCCAATTACAGTGTTGCGCCAACATTATAACCGTCGCCAAACAGAAGCCGAAGAAGAAGGGTTGATTACGGATCGGATCAATGCGGCGGTGGCGAGCCTTGGCGCGGATAAGATTGTTAAGGATATATTAGGTGAAGAGACTACAAAACCAAATGTCGAAGTCCGTGTTGGCGCGATTTTAGCCTTAGAACGGTTGGCGCAAAAAAATGACAATGTACACGTCCAGATAATGGAAATTTTGTGTAGCTATTTGCGAGAAAATACCAAACAAAAAGTAACCGTTGTTCGGGGGGGCACCGAAACGATAAGAGAAGATGTGCAGATGGCCCTTACGATAATCGGACGCCGAAATAAAAAACAAATCGACATAGAAGAGGACATTCATTTTCGCATCGATCTTCAAGATTGTCACCTCGAATACGCTGTTCTTTCGGATGCCTTATTTGATGAAGCTATCTTAAATCGATCTAAATTAAATCACGCTGATTTCCGTTTTGCCCGATTGAACAATGCGGAAATGAAATCGACCGAATTAAAATATGCAAAATTTAATGATGCCGAAATGAACCACGCTGAATTAGATGGCGCTTTTCTTAATAACGCGGTGCTGAATGGCGCGGTAATGCATGGAGCCAGCTTAGAAGGTTCGGAATTGATAGACGCGCAACTTTGCTCAACTGAACTAATCGGAGCAACATTAAATAACGCTAACTTGTTCAGAGCGGTATTAAACAGAACCATTGTCAGCAACAAAACGGACTTCCGAGAAGCGGAATTTGATGACGTGCAAATCAGTTGCATGGATTTTGTCGAAGCTAACATATCAGACGGCCAACTAAACGAGATGTTTGGAGATGAAACGGTTATCTTGGCGAGCCATACCCGCCCAATGCACTGGCCAGATATGATTTTGGACTGGATTGACTTTGACACCGAGTACAAAAAATGGGTGGATGATCCCGAGGGCTACAAGTTTGATCGCTCTCTGTATGAGCCTGACACCGATTAAGCTACATCCCACCCTTCGATGATTTTCAGTGCCATACTCATTATATATCCCGCCCCCTCTGTGCAAACCAGTCTGATTGCCGTAAAAGTCGCCACATCGATTCAATACTGTTTAACCACAAAGGACCAAGGACATGCATGATATTCGTGCCATTCGCGAGAACCCAGATGCTTTTGATGCCGCACTTGCGCGGCGTGGGGTGGTGTCGGCGTCCTCTGAGGTTCTGGCGATTGATGAAAAGCGGCGGGCTGCGATTTTAGCGGCGGAGACGGCGCAAGCCGAGCAGAACAAAGCCAGCAAAGAAGTTGGCGCCGCCAAGGGTCGTGGGGATGAGGCGGAATTTGAACGTCTGCGCGCGCTTGTGTCCGAGAAAAAGGCCGAAGTGGCCGAGATGAATGCCCGCGCCAAAGAGCTTGATAGCGAATTAACTGATGCTTTGATGCGGATCCCTAACCTGCCCCATGCTGATATTCCTGATGGGGCGGATGAGGATGATAACGTCGAAATCCATCGTTGGGGCACGCCTGCCACGATCAACGATGCCAAAGAGCATTTTGACATTGCGGGCGTCAAGCCGGGGATGGATTTTGAAACCGCGGCCAAGCTGTCTGGATCGCGCTTTGTTTTGTTGCGCGGCGCCGTGGCGCGTATTCATCGCGCCTTGGCCCAATTCATGATTGATACGCATGTTGATGAACATGGGCTAACGGAAACGATGACCCCTGTTTTGGTGCGTGATGAGGCCATGTATGGCACCAATCAGTTGCCAAAATTTGCCGAAGATAGCTATCAGACCACGAATGGCTGGTGGTTGATCCCAACCTCTGAGGTGACCTTGACCAATACGGTGAATGGCGAGACCTTGGATGAGGCGCAATTGCCGATCCGCATGGCCTCGCATACCTTGTGTTTCCGCTCAGAAGCGGGATCCGCGGGCAAGGATACAGCAGGCATGTTGCGTCAGCACCAATTCGAAAAAGTCGAAATGGTCAGCATCACGCATCCCGATCACTCAATGGCGGAACATGAGCGGATGACGGATTGCGCCAAGGCGATTTTAGAAAAGCTAGAGCTGCCTTATCGGGTGGTTGTTTTGTGCACAGGTGACACGGGCTTTGGGGCGATGAAAACCCATGATTTGGAAGTCTGGCTCCCGGGTCAGGGAACTTATCGCGAAATTTCTTCTGTGTCTGTGTGTGGGGCGTTTCAGGGGCGTCGAATGAATGCCCGTTTTAAACCATCAGGTGGCGGCAAGCCTGAGTTTGTGCATACATTGAACGGCTCTGGCCTTGCGGTTGGGCGGTGCTTGATCGCGGTGTTGGAAAATGGGCAACAGGCAGATGGGTCTGTGGATCTGCCTGCTGTGTTGCACCCCTATTTGGGCGGCAAAACGCGACTAAGCGCCTCTGGCGACTTGGTTTAAATCGTCGACTAACGGGGGAAACCGGATCATTTTACGGTTTTCCTCATCATAGAGTTTCCATTGAAGACAGGCGATCCCCTCTAACAGCGTGATTTTGCGCGAGTCCAAAAAGGGTTCACAGGCCTTGTGACAGTCTTTGAGGTGATAGCCTGGGATATTGGCATTCAAATGATGCAGATCATGATAGCCAATATTGAGTGTCATGAAATCAAAGACCCTTCCAAAATCCAAGACAGCTGACCCCTTGAGCGCGGCCGTTTTGAAATCCATCTCTGGGCGTCGTCCCCAATGGATATCCTCAAAATTGTGAACGACATAAGGGATTAAGGCCCCAAAGAGCGTGGCGAAATAAACGGAGCCGACCATAACGGCAACCCCACCCCATCCGAAGAAGAGATATAAAATCACTCCGTACATTACGATGGCGGTGTCATGTAGGACCACATCCCAGACCCCTGTTTTCACAGCGTGCTTGGGAAAGCGGCGCAGAACCAGATAGAGCACAAATGGCCCCAACAACGACATGACAATCGGGCTTCGATAAAAGCGATACCACATTCGTTGTCCCCAAGGGGCCGCGCGATACTCATCCAGCGTCATCACATAGATTTCAAATGCATCCCGACGATCCAAATCGCTCACATGGGCGTGGTGCAAATTATGATTATAGCGTGTCGCCTGATAGGACGTCATTGTCACAGGCGACACGAGTGTTCCCACAATATCGTTTAAGTGACGATGCGAGAAAAATGATCGGTGCATACAGTCATGTTGGATCATATAGAGCCGCACTCCAAAGGCCGCCGCCCAAAACGTAAAGAAAACCGTCGGAACAACAGCAGGTAAAGACCAAAGCGCAAGCGCCATGCAAACGACATAAGCGCCAAATGTTCCGAGCAAGTTCATCCAAGCTTTGGTGTCATTGGGCACGCTATAGGGCCTCATCGCTTCACGAATATTCATGGTAAGCCTCAAAAAATTAATAAAATATCAAAATAATCTGTATAGTTTACACAATTTTTCCTAAAATTTCAAAGTCAGATTTGGAAAACGCAATAGGTCTCATTTTTGCCTAATTTGCGTTAACTTTTAACCATTCTTGCAAAGTAGCACGGTCTGTGGGGGCTAAACCTTATAGGACACTGATATGGACCGTGAGTTTGGCAATGTAACCTATAACGAGTATTCTGTTAACCAAGAACCAGTAAACGACCCTCAGGCCATCTCGCCTGTTGAGGTAGAACCAGAGGACCAACAGCTAACTGTCGTACGCGGCATTGGCAGTATGAATGGTGTCCTCCAAACCAGCTATTTACAAATTTGGGGATCTCCTGATGCAAATTTCGATATCTCACCACAGGTGGGAGGAGATAATTTCCAAATAAATCAGGGTAATGTTCAATGGATTGGCATCAACGGCCAGACGTTGAATATAGAAGAGCTTTTCTATTTCGATACGATGGAAATGACCCTCTCAGATGGAACGCGCGCAGACATGATCTGTGTCATCCTTCCTGATTTCAACATCCACTACTTCACTCTTGATGGCACGCCACTTGTTAAAGAAGACACAATTTCTGAACAAGATGCGAGTGATTTCCTGATGGAGACCTACACACAGAGTAACTCCATCACCTATGGTCATAATATTACCTCGGTTGCCGTATCTGAAATAGAGGGAACACAGCAAACGCCATTTTCAGGAACACTTGAAGAGCTGAAAGAGGCGCTTCTCGTGTCACCCAATGGCCAGTTCCCTCCACCTGAGACCAACACTATCGAGACCGATGGTGAAGAAGGCGAAGGCAAGCACCCGGTGCCGACCGAACCTGAGACCAACACGATCGAAACCGACGGTGAAGAAGGTGAAGGTAAGGACCCCGTCCCCACTGAACCCGAGACCAACACGATCGAAACCGATGGTGAAGAAGGTGAAGGCAAGCACCCTGTGCCGACCGAACCTGAGACCAACACCATCGAAACCGACGGTGAGGAAGGTGAAGGAAAGGAGCCTGTTCCAACTGAACCCGAGACCAATACCATCGAGACCGACGGCGAAGAAGGTGAAGGCAAGCACCCTGTGCCAACTGAACCAGAAACCAACACTATCGAAACCGATGGTGAAGAAGGTGAAGGCAAGCATCCCTTGCCACCTGAACCCGAAACAAACACCATCGAAACCGATGGCGAAGAAGGTGAAGGCAAGCACCCTGTGCCAACTGAACCAGAAACCAACACTATCGAGATCGATGGTGAAGAAGGTGAAGGCAAGCATCCCTTGCCACCTGAACCTGAAACCAACACCAAAGAAACCGACGGCGAGGAAAGCGAAGGAAAGCTTCCTGAGACGGATGACGGCGACGATGGTGATGACAAGACGCAGACAATCGTCGGCGCCGGGGTGAGCACGACGGACAAAGGAGGATCAGGGGAGATTGACGGTACAACCGGCCCTGCTCCAACGGGCGAGATCATTGTTCCAGAAATTGAAGTCTCTCCTAATCCAAAGGAAACAGTGGACCCATCAACGCCGAGCGTCGAGACCACTGATCCAGAACCGGAGGTCACACCAGACGAAGGGACAAGCCCTGATCCAGAGCCCTCCAAACCAAGTGTGATCACGTACAACCAAATCCTTGGCAATGAGCACTCAAATAACATCCATGGCACAGATGTCGCAGATCAAATCTTTGCATTTGAAGGCAATGACACGGTCTTTGCCAAGGACGGGGACGACTTGGTCTACGGGAACTCTGGCGATGATATGCTCTATGGAGGTGCTGGCGATGACCAAATCTACGCCTCTGACGGCGATGACTTGATCGAAGGAGGTCTAGGCAACGACAGCATTAGTGCAGGCAACGGCAAGGATACGATCTTGGGCGGAGCTGGCGATGATGTTCTCAAAAAGCTCAGCGGTGAAGGCCATATTGACGGCGGCGAAGGTGGGGATATCATCATCGGCGGCTACAATAATGACCTTTTGGCTGGCGGTCAGGGGAACGATGTCGTCATAGGTGACATCTCCACTTATCTCGGTGGTCTTGACACCATCGAGGGCGGTGCCGGTGATGATATCTTGATGGGCGGGATCGTGAGCGATACGTTTATCTTCCGACCGAACTCAGGTGTCGACACCATCGCAGGTGTGGACGTGATCGCGGCGCAAACTCTGGCGATGTCCGAACTCGGGTTCTCATCCGATTGGACAAGCGCAGATCGCATTCACTTGATTGGGTTTGAGAACGTCACACAAGATACCTTGTTCAATCACATCACAGAAACAGCCCAAGGCGCCGTCTTTAGTGCAGAAGGCACAAGCATCGTCTTCTATGGCATAACAGCAGATGATCTCAACGTTGATCACTTTGTATTTGGTTAAATCACAATGTTCGTAAAAACAAAGTACCTCGCCCTTTTGGGCATAAGTGCAACCCTCTCCGCATGCGGAGGGGGAAGCACAGCGCCAACATCAATTGAAGCGCTCAATGCACCCGCCCCGTCGCAAGCCGCGCAGTCTCAGACAGCCAGCTTTCGAACGGTTAGCTTTAAAAACAAAGAGGGCCTCGTTAAAGACCAGCTCAATACCCAAGATTGGAGTTATGATGCGACTCGCAACAAGCTGAATAGCGGATCACAAAGCATTGATTACAGTCACCTTAGCGACCCAAAGACCGTAGAGCTGATCACTCCCCCAATGAACGATGGATCAGAAAATTACACTCTAATTTCCTATGTTGGAAAGCCAAGTGACATCGGCGATGTATCCCAACATGTTGGTGCAAGATTTAAAGGCACAACAAAGGGCGCCTTTGCTATACACTCTACTATGGAAACAGCCGATTTCGATGGCACGAGTGAGATCAACGTGTCAGGGACAAATGCAAATATGACGGCTGACGTTGTGTTATCAGGGCTAACAGCTTCATCGTCTGTAACCTCGGTTGACTTGGGTTTTGATACAATATCCGTCTCGGACATGGCCCTGACTGGAACAACCCTGCGGGGCACAGACATTGTTGTCACCAAGAACGGTCAACCTGTCCAGCTTATCGGATCAGAAACCCATGATGATGCCTTAGCACAATTCTACGGTGATGGCGCGGAAACACTTGCTGGACACATCGTATCCAGCAGTGAATTGGGCCTCATACAAGCTTCCTTTGAAAGCGAATTACAAAAATAAAACAACCCCTTAAAGGTGCTTTTTCAACCGAGACGGCGCCTTTTTCTTTTTGTCTTTATACGGGTTCTTATCTGCCTGTGACCGCATGGTTAAACGGATCGGTGTTCCCGGCATGTCAAAATCCAAACGCAACCCATTGACCAAATAGCGGCTATAGCTTTCTGCCAATTTATCAGGGTTCGAGCACATGACAACAAATCCAGGCGGACGTGTTTTTGCCTGTGTCATATAACGAAGTTTGATGCGGCGTCCATTTGGGGCGGGCGGCGGGTGTGCTTCGACCATGCCAGCCAGCCAACGGTTTAGCTGAGATGTAGAAATACGGCGGTTCCACACTTCATGCGCGCGCATAATAGCGGCATGCAAGCGTTCCAAGCCCTTGCCTGTCTTGGCCGATACAGTCACCAATGGCGCCCCACGCAATTGCGGCAAGAGGCGTTCAAAGGATTCCTTAAGCGCCTTTAGCTTGTCTTGCTTTTCGTCTTCGATGTCCCACTTGTTTACAGCGATCACGACGGCCCGACCCTCACGCTCGGCAAGATCCGCAATCCGCAAATCTTGCTGCTCAAACGGGATGGCCGCATCCAACAAGACAACGACCACTTCGGCGAATTTCACCGCGCGCAATCCATCGCTCACCGATAGCTTTTCGACCTTGTCTTGAACCTTGGCGCGTTTGCGCATGCCTGCTGTGTCAAAAATCCGCATCGGAACATCGTTCCAATCGATTTTTAGGGAAATTGCGTCACGCGTGATTCCGGCTTCTGGCCCCGTCAAAAGCCGCTCTTCGCCAAGAACTTTATTGATCAGCGTTGATTTACCCGCATTCGGCCGCCCGACCACCGCAACTTGAAGCGGCTTGGAATTGCTCGGTGGAATGTAGGCGATTTCAACATCGTCTTCATCTTCGTCTTCGATATCAACTTCAATAACGGGCTCATCGTTCACCGCGTCTTCTTCGAACTTATCCGCCAATGGCATCAACACATGCAATAGATCGCCCATGCCCTCGCCATGTTCCGCAGACAGGCGCAGAGGTTCCCCAAGGCCAAGGTTCCATGCTTCAATCACACCTGCATCCGCGGCTTTGCCTTCGCCTTTGTTCGCGGCCACGATCACATGTTTGGCGCGCTTGCGGAGAATATCGGCAAAAACTTCATCCGTTGGTGTCACGCCTGTGCGCGCATCGATCATGAACAAACAGATATCCGCCATATCAACGGCGCGCTCCGTCAAACGACGCATGCGTCCCTGCAGGCTTTCATCTGTCGCCTCTTCGAGACCTGCCGTGTCGATGACAGTAAAGCGGAGATCGGCCAATCGCGCGGCCCCTTCGCGCAAATCCCTAGTCACCCCAGGTTGATCGTCAACCAAGGCCAGTTTTTTGCCGACAAGTCGGTTAAAGAGAGTCGATTTACCAACATTTGGGCGTCCGACAATAGCGAGAGTAAAGCTCATAATGTGCTCCAACGGGGATTAAGCTCTGCGCTTTACACCAGTTTTCCACTAACGGAAAGCGTGGAGTTGACCTTCTTTTGAGACAACGTACAAAGTTTGGTCGATAATGATCGGATTTGTTGTGGCACCCGCGGGTATTTCAACCTCCTGCACCAATGCCCCAGAGCTTGGATCAAAGGACCGCAAGACACCATCATTAGAGGCGACTCGCAACAAGCCACCTGCCAAGACAGGCCCATGATGCGTCCAAAGCTCTTTGCGACGGCGCGGTTTGTCAGCCACATATTTAGGGAGATCAACGGCCCAAATAGGATCGCCCGTCCGCACATTCAGGCGCATCAATTGGCTATCATCATTGACAAAGAACACCGATCCTGAGGCCACCCAAAGAGGGCTGCGCGCGCCAAAAGGGGCGTTCCATTTGCGATCGCCACTCGCAATATCAATCGCCACGATGCGCCCTGCTCCATTTGCGGTGTAGGCAATGCCGTTCACAATTACTGGCGCGCCTGTGATATCATCAACCGCACTAACTGCGCGCGCGCTTGATCCACCCGCCAAAGACGTGCTCCATGTGACAAGCCCGCCTTGACGGTAGGCAGCTTGGACTTCGCCAGAGCCGTAACTAAAGAGCACATATTTGGACGATACCGCAGGTCCCGTAGAACCGCTGAGGTTATTGCTATCGCCAAGCCCATCTGTTTGCCAGCGCACACGCCCAGTGTCAGCTTCGATTGCCCAGCTTGTTGTGTCGTTGCTCACCACGTAAACGAGACCCGAATAGTAAGTCGGACGCGTGTTGCCCGCCCCAAGGAGGCTTTGTTCCCACTTTTCCGCGCCTGTTGCGAGATCAAAGGCGAATAAGCTTCCGTAGCCCGTTGTCACGAATAGGGTTTTATCACCAATCGCGAGGCCGCCGCCATCTGCATCCCCTGACGCTTCGCCAAAGGGCGTTAAATCTTTACTCCAAACAGTTGATCCATTTGAAGATGTGGCTGTGAGAACGCTCATACTATCAAGCGTGTAAATAACACCATTCGCGGCAACGGGGTCTGCGATAATGCGTGTTCGGCGCAAATCACCCGTGCCGATATTGGCGCTCCAGATCAAATTAGGAGAGGCCGCTAATGCAGGATGCGTTGTGCGTGACTTTTCGGTTTCATGCCCTTGGGACCAAGAGGCATTGCTCACTTGGCGGGGGGCTGAGAAAGCCAGAGTAGAATTGGTGAAAACGCGACGATCTTTGGCGACGTCTTCAAATACAGAATTCGCATTTTCTCGAACGCCCGGCAAAATAGGTTCCCGATCAGAACAGCCGGATGCAACCAAAGTTGCACAAAGCACCGTCATCGACATCCAAGATAGTTTCACGTTTGCACCCCTTCGCCTAGTGATCTCTACTGCGCGAGCGCAGTTGGATCTTGTTCCAGTGCAATCATTAATTGGGTCACGCGTTGACGCAAGCCCTGAGTTAATTCAGCGTCCTCAAGGATGGCAGATAGGCGTGTAACCGCCGCATCAACGTCGTTTTCAGCAACATCCATCAATGCGATCTGTTCTTCTGCCAAGAGGCGCAATGGGTTGCCTGCCGTTGCCAGCTCATCCAAACCTGCGCGGCGCTCTTGCGTGGGCAATGCGCCCTCGCCTGTGCGGATAAGCTGCTTAAAAAAGGCCAAATCACGATATTGCGCATCAACGTCCGTTTGATTGGCAACTGTTCCCAAAATATCCGTCGCAGCACCAATCCCCCCTTCAGCCGCCTCTTCCGCAGCTTGAAGAAGAAAAACAACAACGCGCCCTTGTTGCGTTGGCGCATCAATGCCAGCCAATCCACTGGTCCGAGCCTCTGCACTATCAGCTTCAATCGCTGTTAAAATTGCATCGCCAAAAGCTTGAGACCGCGATGTTTTTTGCGCCTTAGTATATTCATTATAGGCCGCGCCCCCAACGATTGCCGCCACGGCAACAACGCCGATCCAGCCATACTTGCGCATCTGTGCAAAAAGTTTGTCACGGCGGACTTCTTCGGTCACTTCTTCAATAAAGCTGTCTGTTTCGCTCACGGCAATCCCCAATACTGGACGAGTTTTGCCAGTCTTAGCGCGTCAATTAAGCCGTGCCAAGGCAAAAGCCATCCTTTTGCGCCTGAACTCGCCTATTAATAATTGTGATCTAATCTAGATTCAGCTGAGTATAATGAATATATGCGAGGACATAATAGTCTCAGCCATTAGAGCACCACACGATCAAGGAATATCTTACATGCGTATCGTTTCAATCATAACCGCAGTTGTTGTGGTTATTTCCCTTTATTTTTTGGTATTTGAACGCAACGCCCTGCGCGCTGTATCGGACGGTGCACCAGTGAGCACCCTCGTGGATGCCGCGACGCAAGACACAGATGCTGAGACTGACGCGCCCGCACCTGTCGGCGCAAAAGACGAAAACAAATCAGAAAAACAGCCAATCAAGGTCATCGCAGTCAAATCTGTGGCGCGTGAAATTGACACAGCCGTTATTCTTCGAGGGCAAACTAAGGCTGCCCGTTCCGTAGATGTGCGCGCCGAAACATCTGGTCAAGTTATCTCAGACCCTCTTCGCAAAGGGGCCCTGATTGAGAAAGACCAACTCTTGTGTGAACTCGACCCCGGAACCCGCCTTGCGATGCTTGCGGATGCACAGGCGCGCCTCGCTGAAGCCAAAGCACGCGTTCCAGAAACAGAGGCACGCTTAGATGAAGCTCAGTCGCGCTTAGAAGAAGCCAAAATCAATTTTAACGCGGCTGAGAAATTAGCCAAAGAAGGCTATGCAACGGAAACGCGCCTTGCCTCTACCCAAGCAGCTGTGCGCTCTGCTGAATCTGGTGTCGCGGCTGCACGGGCTGGTTTTGAAGCGACAAGCGCAGGGATCCAATCCGCTGAAGCCTCTGTTGCCGCTGCCGCTAAAGAAATCGACCGCCTCGTCCTAAGAGCGCCGTTTTCCGGATTGCTCGAAACGGACACAGCCGAAATCGGGTCGCTACTTCAACCTGGTGCGGTTTGCGGAACAGTTATCCAACTTGATCCAATCAAAATCGTAGGCTTTGTCTCTGAGACAGAATTGCCGCGCGTGGAAATGGGCGCCCCTGCCCGCGCCTCATTGATTTCGGGTCAAACCGTTGAAGGCCAAGTCACCTTTATTTCCCGCTCTGCCGATCAGCTGACGCGGACATTCGCCGTTGAGATTGACGTACCGAACCCTGACCTCGTGATCAGTGATGGTCAAACAGCTGAGATTGAAATCGGTGCACGCGGCTCCAAAGCGCATTTGCTTCCGCAATCTGCATTGACCCTAAATGATGATGGTGCCTTGGGTATTCGGGCAATTGAGGCTGACAACACAGCCATGTTCCACGAAGTGACCATTTTGCGTGATACGGCCCAAGGGGTCTGGCTCGCTGGGCTGCCAGAGGACACCAATGTGATTTTGGTTGGCCAAGAATACGTCCAAGATGGTATTATTGTTGAACCGACATATCGGGAGATGACACAATGACTGGAATAATTGATTGGGCTGCCAGTCGGGCACGGATGATCATTGCCCTGATCATCGTGTCCCTCACAGCAGGTGCCTTTGCCTATACGGGCCTTCCTAAAGAAGGCGAACCGGACATTGAAATTCCGGTTCTCTTCGTCTCGGTCCCCTTTCCCGGAATTTCGGCAATTGACAGTGAAAGCTTGTTGGTGCGTCCAATGGAAACCGAATTGGCCGACATTGACGGGTTAAAGACGATGACGTCTACTGCGGCAGAAAACTATGCCGGTGTTGCTCTAGAATTTGAATTTGGGTGGGACAAGGGCACAACCATGGCCGATGTCCGCGATGCCATGAATTCCGCAGAAGCCCAATTTCCAGATGGCGCCGACAAATATTCGATTAACGAAATTAACTTTTCCGAATTCCCAATCATTATCGTCAACCTCACAGGGGATGTTCCAGAACGAACAATGACGCAGATTGCTGAGCGCTTGCAAGATCGCATTGAATCTATGGATGCTGTTTTGGATGCTGTGATTTCTGGGAACCGTAGCGAAATGGTCGAAGTTACAATCGACCCCCTCAAGCTCGAAGCCTATAATGTGACTGCCGGCGAATTGATCTCTGTTGTTCGCAACAACAACCAATTGATTGCAGCAGGCGAAGTTGAAACAGAACAAGGCACCTTTGCCGTAAAAATCCCATCAAGCTTTGATGAACCCCAAGATATTTACAGCCTTCCGATTAAAACAAACGGGGATCGCGTGATCACGTTGGGGGATTTGGCTGAGATCAAATTGACCTTTGAAGATCGAACAGGCACCGCGCGTTTTAACGGCGAAGATACAGTTGCCCTTCAAGTTGTTAAGCGCAAAGGGTTCAACCTTATTGATACAGCAAAAGAAGTGCGCCGTGTCGTCGAAGAAGAACAAGCCAACTGGCCCGATGATTTGAAATCCGCCGTGAATTTTGGCACATCTAACGATCAAAGCCGTTCGGTCGAAAGCATGGTAAGCCAGCTCGAAGGATCCGTTTTGACAGCAGTTGCCTTGGTTATGATTGTGGTTTTGACCTCGCTGGGAACACGGGCTGCATTGCTTGTTGGATTTTCGATCCCAACATCTTTCCTTTTGTGTTTTGTTCTGCTCGGTGTCATGGGCATCACCATTTCAAACATTGTTATGTTTGGCCTAATCTTGGCCGTGGGTATGTTGGTCGATGGTGCGATTGTTGTTGTCGAATATGCGGACAAGCGCATCAACGACGGCTCCGGCCCAATGGCCGCCTATACCGAAGCCGCCAAGCGCATGTTCTGGCCAATCGTCAGCTCGACTGCGACAACGCTTTGTGCATTTTTACCGATGCTCTTTTGGCCGGGCGTTCCGGGTCAATTTATGGGTATGTTGCCTGTCACGTTGATTTTTGTTTTGAGCGCTTCTTTGGTGGTGGCTCTGATCTACTTGCCGATCATGGGTGGGGTCTCTGGTCGTCTGAGCCGCGTGTTTGAGAACAGCTCTGAGGCATTGCGCCAAAGCTTCCCTTGGATCGTGCGCGCCGCGTTGGTGCCTGTGGCAATCTTTATGTTATTTGTGAGTGCAATGCAGTTCATCAATCCGGCCTATTTGCTCGGACTTGATAAAGACGCAGGGATCATGGCCTATCTGCCTGGTTTCTTGATGTTTATCGCAAGCGCATTTTTAGCCTCAATCACAATGGGAGCGGCCGCGCGTCAGAAAACCGAAACAAAGGTGAAAGCCGGATATAACCGAACCCCGTTCGGATATTTTATCAAGTTCATCGCAGGCAATCCAATTATGCCGCTCGTAACTATCGCCGCTGTTGTCGCCTTTACCATTTCGGTCTTTAGCTATTTCGGCGCGAATAATAACGGGGTGGAATTCTTTGTTGAATCCGAACCAGAGCAAGCCATCGTCTATGTCAAAGCGCGTGGGAACTTGTCCCTGAGCGAGAAAGACGATCTTTTGCGCGCAGCTGAAGACATTGTTTTGGCCCATCCAGGCGTTGACAGTGTCTTTGCCTTTGCCGGTGAAGGTGGCTTGAACAGCAATACTGCTGGTGCCACAACTCCAAAAGACACCATTGGGCAAATCCAATTGGAAACAATTCCGTGGGAAAGACGCGCAAATAACCCAGAGCTTGACGGAAATCAGGTTATGGCAGATCTCGAAGCCGAGCTAAACACATTGCCTGGCATTCAAATCGAGGTCTTGGAATTGGCCCGTGGTCCAGCTAGTGCGAAACCTGTACATCTTCGTATCTTTGGCGATGATTTTGATCAATTGTTAGAGGTGGTCGGAGATTTACGGACAAAGTTTGATAATACGCTAGGACTTGAGCTTATTGAGGATACCCGCCCTCTTCCAGGTATTGATTGGCAAATTGACGTTGATGTTGAAAAAGCCGGTCGCTACGGCGCGGATGTTGCCACAGTTGGTGCCATGGTTCAGCTTGTGACACGCGGCGTCCTGTTGGACACAATGCGCGTCGACAGCAGCGAAGAAGAAGTCGAAATTCGCGTCCGCCTCCCTGAAGAAGATCGCCTCTTGAGCACGTTAGACACGCTCAAAGTTCGCACGCAAGATGGGCTCGTGCCTCTCTCTAACTTTGTGACCCGTCAGCCTGTCAAAAAGCTTGCGGAAATCGAACGCAGTGATCAGCGCCGTTATTTTGATATCAAAGCAGCGGTGGCCTCAGACCTTCGTGAGACGCGGATGGTTGATGGTAAGGAAACCGAAGTCATCATTAACGCAAATGAGCGGATTGAATATTTGACCGCCTATTTGACCGAGAACCCGCTTCCAAGTGGTATGGAATGGGAATGGACTGGCGATCAAGAGGATCAAGCCGAAAGCCAAGCGTTCCTCTCCAGTGCGTTTTCCGCGGCCTTGGCTTTGATGTTCATTATTCTGCTGGCGCAGTTCAACAGCTTTTATAATTCCTTCATCGTTTTGGTGGCTGTGGTTCTGTCAACAGTTGGGGTTTTGATCGGCATGTTGGTGATGAATCAAGCGTTTTCTATTATCATGACGGGAACAGGGATTGTCGCCTTGGCGGGGATTGTGGTGAACAACAACATTGTTCTAATCGATACCTATCAAGAATTCTCACGCTACATGCCGAAAATCGAAGCCATTGTTCGCACAGCAGAACAACGCATCCGTCCGGTTTTGCTGACCACGATCACAACAATGGCAGGCCTCGCGCCGATGATGTTTGGCTTATCGCTTGATTTCATCAACGGGGGGTATTCAATCGATAGCCCAACGGCTCTTTGGTGGAAACAACTTGCAACCGCGGTGGTCTTTGGACTGGGTATTGCAACGGTTCTGACGCTTGTCTTTACCCCTGCCTTGCTGGCTGCGCGAATTTGGTTTGTGACCTATGTGCTTGCGCTTCTCAAGCTTCTTGCGCGGACATTCCTGAGCAAACAGGCCAATATCACCCGCGATTGGGTCCTCTCCCGTAGTGCTAGAAAAATGAAGCAATCCGAAATCATCTGGGATGACATGCGTCCTAGCATGCTAGAGGATGACACCCCAATTTTGCCTATAAAAGCCGCAGAATAGATGTCTTGCATCATGTGTTAAAAGACGAAAGGCATCTCAAGCTTGAGGTGCCTTTTTTTCACTGACACTAAATTAAAAACCACGCGATTTTCCAACAAACGCGACATGCCTCCCCTTTAGGGGGATGCAACAGTGAAGCAATGAATGATATTGTTTACCTGTAGCGGCACAATCACCACCCTGTGTTCGTTATTTTTTAAAAATGTCAATTAAGGACTCAAACTTGTAAAAGGAAAACATTGTTGATTACTCTATGTTCTAAGTAAGAGATAACGAATTTTTAACTGTAGTCGTTCTACTCCCCATCCCCCCTCGAACACTCAGTCTGTCGTTCATCTTCTTACTTAGGGCTGTTTTAGTTTCAACATTTGCACCAAAGAGAGCATGACATGGAAATTAAACTAACAGGTTTTGACGAAAGCAAGAAAAGAGCCATCTGCCGTGCGGAGGATGAGACGTTACAGGACGTCGTCATACGCCGTGACGAGTTCGAACCTTTGTTTCACGAGCTAAAAATCGGAGATCGTCTTACTGTTGGCGCCTCATTTGACGAAGAAACATGCCGGATCATCAGCATTTACTCCGTGAACGAACGCTCTGTCACAGCAAGCGGCACAATTCGCAAACTCTAATCAATGCGACGATGATTGCTGCATCGCCCAAAGCTCATGATACCGGCCACCTTGATCTAGTAAATCTTGGTGGCGGCCTTGTTCGACAACGACACCTTTTTCCAAGACGACGATTTGATCCGCATCTGCAACTGTAGACAGGCGATGCGCAATGGTGATCACAGTCCGCCCTTCAGCCGCGCGGTTAAGCGCGTCTTGGATGTCATGCTCAGTTTCGGTATCCAGCGCGCTTGTCGCCTCGTCCAAGAGCAAAATAGGCGGGTTCTTGAGCAAGGTGCGCGCAATGCCGACCCTTTGCTTTTCACCACCTGACAATTTGAGCCCACGCTCACCAACCTTGGTGTCATACCCATCTGGCAAGGAGGTGATGAAATCATGAATTTGCGCATCACGCGCGGCTTGTTCGATCTCATCTCGGCTTGCACCCTCTCGCCCGTAAGCGATGTTATAGAGGATCGTGTCGTTAAAGAGGACTGTATCTTGAGGCACCACACCGATAGCTTGTTGCAAACTTGTGAGCGTGACATCCCGCACATCTTGATCATCAATGCTCAAGGATCCGCCGGTCACATCATAGAAGCGGAACAAGAGACGTCCAATGGTCGATTTCCCTGATCCAGAGGATCCGACAATCGCCACGGTTTGACCTGCTGGAACATCTAACGAGACCCTTTTTAAAATGGCACGTTCCGGATCGTAGCCAAAATCAACATTGCTGAGACGAATATGTCCGCCTGACACCGCCAAATCTGGCGCACCAGGCTTGGTTGTGATTTCAGCAGGCTGCTCGAGCAAATCAAACATTTCGCCCATATCAACAAGGCTCTGGCGGATTTCACGGTATACGGTTCCTAGGAAGTTCAAAGGCATCGTGATTTGGATCATATAGGCGTTCACCATGACAAAATCACCAACCGTCAATTCGCCACGTTCAACACCGAGCGCTGCAAAGACCATGACAATGATCAATCCCGTCGTAATGATAAAGGATTGACCAAAGTTCAAGAAAGATAGCGAATAGCTGGTCTTGAGCGCGGCATCCTCGTATTTTTCCATGGCACTGTCGTAACGGCTGGCTTCGCGCTGTTCAGCGCCAAAATAACGAACGGTTTCGAAATTCAAAAGACTATCAATCGCCTTTTGATTGGCATCCGTGTCTTGGTCATTCATCTGGCGGCGTAGCTTGACCCGCCATTCTGTCACCTTGAACGTAAACCAAACATAAATGGCAATCGTGACAACAACCACGATGAGATAAGACACATCAAAGAAATAGAACAGGATCCCTGCGGTCAAAATCAGCTCAAGGATCAATGGACCCACAGAGAACAACATAAAGCGCAGCAAAAAATCGACGCCTTTGACACCGCGCTCGATAATGCGGCTCAATCCGCCAGTTTTACGGGTGATATGATAGCGCATGGATAGGCGGTGAATATGTTGAAAGGTTTCAAGCGCTAAGGCCCGCAAAGCCCCCTGTCCCACTTTGGCAAAGACCGCATCGCGAAGCTGTTGCAATCCAACCGTCATCAAGCGCGACACACCATAAGCAATAGTCAGCCCAACGGCCCCCAAGACAAAGTTGGATACACCTTCGCCAGACAAGTGATCCACAACCGCTTTGTAAATCTGAGGCGTTGTGACTGCGATAAACTTGGCCAGAACCAAAGCTGACAAAGCAAGTACAACACGATATTTGATCCATGCCTTCTCTGGGTCTTCGGGCCAAAGATAGGGAACAACCCGCATGATTGTGCGCCAGCCTGATTTGGCTTCGTTGGGTTCAAGGTCATCAGGGGTCGAATTGGCAGCAGAACGCATAGGGAATCCTTTATATCGTCAAGCACAAATAATATGCTTGGCCAAGGTTTCCCAGAGGCCCAGTTGATTTAATTCCACAACCCTAGATTATTCCGCGACGTCTTTGGGCAGATCAAAGACCTGTCCAGGATAAATGAGGTCAGGATCGCGGATTTTGTCGCGGTTGGCAGCAAAGACTTGCACGTAGAGAATACCTTCTCCGTAGCGCTCTCGCGCAATCGCCCAAAGCGTCGATCCCGGCTGAACGATCACGTTCTTGATCACGGCATCATCCTCTGCCTCCGCGTCAGAAGCTTGGGCCAAGACCTCACGATCTTCGCGTTTGAATGGCAATTCAATGCGTGACTGGACTTGGCTTGATTGATCAACTTCGTCAATCCGTAGCGTATAGACACCCGCATCAACATTGTCCAAATCGGTTTCCCATGCCCCGTCTTCATCTGTTGTTGTGGCCGTCGTCAGCGTATTGTCCACATAGACCTGAACATTCGTTTCCGAGCTCGCCCGCCCGCTAAGCGTCACATCCCCTTGATCCGAATAGCTAATAGCATCCAAGGTGACATCATCCGTCTTTTCAACAGGAGCTTGAACAACTTTGACACCTTCTTTGCTTGTCATCAAAACTGCAGGGGCTTGCTCAATAGGCTCGGCAACAGGTGTTTGTTCAACAACCTCTTGTTTGGGCGCGGCCTCAACAGGAACAGTTTGCAAAGCCTCAGCCGTCACAGGAGTGACGGATGTGTCCACCTCAGCATTCGGAGATTCAACTTGCTCAACACTAGCCTCTTTTGTGACTTCAGCATCACCCTGTGCGTCCACTGTTTCTGTCATTACAACGGCGTCCTCAACAGGCGTCTCCTCTGAAAGCATTGCCACAACGGTTTCTGCCTCTGTCTCGATAGCCTCAACCACCTTTGTCACCTCCTCAACTGGGTCAGGAGTGACCTGAACCTGAGTTGGCATGACGATCAAGTCTTGGGTCCCTTGTGCCTCAGGCGTCGCCACAGAGACCACACGGGCCGTATCAGAGGCGTCCATTTCGAAAATGGACGCATAGTTGCCTGATCCATCCGTTTGGACTTCGTCGATGACTTCATCATCTACCATGATTGAAACGGTTTCATTCGGTGCGGCGCGCCCTGCAATAATGGCGGTCCCGTCTGCATCAATGCGTGCAGTTTCCATGACAGGTGCTTCAGCTGCGACAGCCTCCGCGACCTCCTCGACACCCTCAATAGGCTGTTCGACAGGTGCCTCTACTTCCGCGGCTTCACCATTTTGTTCTGGAAGGCTCGCGATAACAGGCGCGCTGGGTTGCACTTCAACGATCTCTTCACTGAGACTGGTTTCAGTCGTGCCCACCGCGCCAGAAAAGGGTCGATTTTCAAAAACCCACCCTGCAAATGACACAGCAATTAAACCACAACCGACAAGGACCCCTTTGCGGCTTACTGAACCAATTCCCATTTTATTCTCCCCAAGATCAAACGCTCTCTTGCCTCTCCTTAACAACAAGGGGTAGCAAGGTCAAAACAGTTGACAGATAAGGTGGTAAAATGGCGGAAAAGTCAATTTGTGTCTTTTGCGGAGCCCGTTCCGGCAATCATTCCGACTTCGAACAGGCAGCTGTGGACTTCGGAGCTATGCTTGGCCGCAATAACTGGCGCTTAGTTTATGGTGCCGGTGATGTGGGCCTCATGGGGACAGTTGCGCGCTCAGCTCAGGCGAATGGTGCCGAAACCTTTGGTGTTATCCCCACCCATTTGCTACACGCAGAGGTTGGGAAACAGGACTTAACAAGCTTTGTAATCACTGAAAATATGCATGAACGCAAAAAGGTTATGTTCATGAATAGTGACGCTGTGGTTGTATTGCCAGGTGGCGCAGGCAGCTTGGATGAATTTTTCGAAGTGCTGACATGGGCGCAATTGGGGCTGCATCAGAAACCAATTATCTTGATCAATATCAATGGGTATTGGGATCCTTTGATGACCATGCTGGATCACATAATTGCCTCTGGCTTTGCCGACCCAAGCTTGACCTCATTCTTTTCTGTGGCAGCAACAGTTCAAGACGCCGAAGCCTACCTCAGCTAAGCTTTGCGCCAGGTCGCGGCACTATAAAGAATCAATGCAATCCAAATCATTGGAAAGGCAATCGCATACCAATAGCCGAAGGGCTCTTGCAGGATGAGCAAAGCGCAGAGGAATTGTAGCGTTGGGTTGAGGTATTGCAAAATCCCAATGGTTGCTAAATCAACGCGGCGCGTGGCGTAGGAAAACAAAATCAACGGGATAGCGGTCAATGGACCAGACACCATCAAGAGGCCAATCGTCCCAATATCCCCCTGCACACCAGATGTTCCTGTCGCCCCGAAATACAGCATCAGCCCTAGTGCAATCGGCAACAACAATATGACCTCTCCCGTCACAGAAACAACTGGTCCCATCTCTAGCCGTTTCTTTAGTGCGCTATAGGCTCCAAAAGACAATGACAGGGCCAAAGGCACCCATGGCACAACTCCCTGCCCCACGCCCAATGTCAAAACGGCTACAGCCGCTAAGGCAATCGCCAGTTTCTGACCAAGGCTCAACCGTTCCCCGAAAAAGACAACACCAAGGCACACAGCAACAAGCGGGAAAATGAAGTACCCAAAACTTGCCTCTGTCGCATGGCCAATTTGGATCGCATAGATAAAACAAAACCAGTTAAACGCGATCATGATAGAGGCAAGTCCAACAATGCCGATGCGGCTAAGGGATCCAAAGACCTCTCGCAATGCCATAAACCGCCTCTGGATCACCAAGACGATGGTAAAAAAGACAACTGACCAAACCGTACGATGGGCAAGAACTTCGATCGCGGGGACATGCGAAAGCATTTTATAAAAGACCGAAGAGATGCCCCATATCGTGCAGGCGGCAATCACCGCCCAGACCCCTTTAGTCGCCTCACTCATGTCTGTCCCTTTAAACAAAAACCCCGCGACCATCGGGCCGCGGGGTAAACTTAAAATATCAGGCCTGTGTTAGAGGCGTGATGCAACGTTTTCCCAGTTGACCAAGTTATCAAGGAAGTTGGTCAAATACGCAGGACGCTTGTTGCGGAAATCGATGTAATATGAGTGTTCCCACACATCACACCCAAGCAAGGCTGTTTGGCCAAAGCAAAGCGGGTTTACACCGTTCTCAGTTTTGGTCACTTTCAAGCCACCATCGCTGTCTTTCACCAACCAGCACCAGCCAGAGCCAAATTGACCCGCGCCTGCTGCGCCGAATTCTTCTTTGAACTTATCAACGGATCCAAAGCTCTCTGTGATTGCTTTTTCAAGCTCGCTAGGCATCGCGCGACCCGTTGGGCCCATCATTTCCCAGAACTGCATGTGGTTCCAATGCTGCGACGCATTGTTGAAAATCCCATTTTGGGCAACGGCGTCCGCTTGGTATGTGCCTTTAATAATATCTTCGAGGGATTTACCCTCCCACTCTGTGCCCGCAACCAATTTGTTACCATTGTCCACATAGGCCTTGTGGTGCAGGTCGTGGTGGTATTCTAGCGTCTCTTTGGACATGCCCACATCAGCAAGTGCATCATGCGCATAGGGTAGATCAGGAAGTTCAAAAGCCATTTCAGGGCCCCCTTCTGTTAATAATTCATCCACTCCTAAATGTTGCCTTCCATGTGCCAAGGTCAACCCCAAGAGTTATTTTTTACACGCTTTATTTGCACCATTTTCAACTTTGGCGCCAATGTCCTCGGAAGAGGACCAAAAAACCTGTGCCGCCCCAAAGGGCGGCTCATTTAGAAATCACCCACTTCAAACCCTGTTTCAGAGGAGAGTGACAGCAATTTAAAGATATACTCCGCAACAGAACGGAAACAGACAACATTCACAGTTTGTGCATCACTCATCCAAAATGCCGCCGCTTCTTGTGAAAACCGCGTGCGACGCAATTCACCCTCTGCAAAAGCAGTCATATCCACAGGGGCCAATTTTGCGATCACTTCGCGCACCCGATCACCCGTCACAACAAACCGCGCCCTCGCATCCGACACATTCACAGCTAGGGAATGTTCTTCCCCCATCAAAGACGTGAACTTGGCGACAACGTCATTTGCGCCCTCATAAGCACAGATCACCAATAGCTCATCTGGCGACATCCATCCCACGCTGACATCCCCTTGATGGGATATCATCCGCTGAGCAGGGACATCACAGCCCGTGATCTCTTTTACAGCCTTTTTGAACGCAGCACTGTCAAACTCACCACGAAGTGTCACCATCCCTGTCAAAGGCGCTTCTTGAACAGAGACATAGCCCTCAGAGGACGCGCCATTTAATGCAGTCACAAGATTAGACATTTTGCTTGTCTCCGTTTTTGTCATAAAACACAGGATCAACAATCCGCGCCTTCATGATTTTTCCGTCCGTCGTTGGGAACTCAACAACCTCGCCCATGCGATCAGGACCATGTTTGATCAAGCCCATCGCAATGCCGCGATCCAAGGTTGGGGAATAGTAGGTCGATGTGACCCGCCCAATCATATTGCGCTGACCATTGGCGTTGTGGCCTTCGCCAACGGCATAGGCCCCATCTGGCAAAATAGCACCGTCCAAGGTTTCCAAACCAACCAACTGCCACCGCTCTGGATCAACCATAAAGCGACGCTGTTGGGCGCGTTTGCCGAGGTAATCCTCTTTCTTTTTGGAAATGGCCCAATGCAGGCCCAAATCTTGTGGGATCACCGTACCATCGGTTTCATCCCCAATCATGATGAACCCTTTCTCGGCCCGCATCACGTGAAGCGCTTCTGTGCCATAGGGCATCACGTCAAATTCCGCACCCGCCTCTAGCAACGCATCCCAAAAGGCGCGACCCTGACTGGCTGGAACAGCAATTTCATAAGACAGCTCACCTGAAAATGAAATCCGATAGGCACGGGCCTCAAAACCGCCCAATGTGCCGTCTTTCCACTCCATAAAGCCAAGCGCCTCTTTGGACACATCCATGCCACCGAGCTTTTCCAAAACCTTGCGCGCATTTGGTCCGACCACGGCAATCTGAGCATACTGCTCAGTGACATTGGCAGTATAAACTTTCCAATCCCACCACTCGGTCTGAAGCCATTCTTCCATATGGGCATGAATGCGACCTGCGCCCCCAGTTGTCGTGTGACAGAGGAATGTCTCTTCATCTATTCGGGCAACAACGCCATCATCCGAGAGGAACCCATTTTCAGAACACATCAACCCATAACGACATTTGCCAACTTTGAGCGTGCTCATCATATTGGTGTAGAGCATGTCCAAGAATTCGCCTGCGTCAGGCCCTTTGACGATGATCTTGCCCAAGGTTGAGGCATCCAAGAGGCCAAGGGACTTGCGTGTTTGCAAGATTTCACGGCTCACCGCGTCGCTATGGCTTTCACCGTCACGAGGGAAGCAATATGGACGGCGCCAATGACCGACAGGTTCAAAAAACGCGTTGTTCTCTTCGTGCCACTCTTGAATAGGCGTGCGTTGGATAGGCTGGAACACCTCATCGCGCGCAGAGCCTGCAATAGAGGCCATAGAAATCGGCGTATAAGGGGGGCGGAATGTCGTTGTTCCCACCTTTTGAATCGGTGCATTCAATGCATTCGCTAAGGTCGCCAATCCATTGATATTCGACAATTTACCCTGATCCGTCGCCATCCCCAAGGTCGTATAGCGCTTGGTATGTTCGACGCTTTCATAGCCCTCTTGCGCGGCGAGTTGAACATCACTCACTTTGACGTCGTTTTGATAATCCAGCCATGCCTTCATACGAAGCTTGATATTGGCGCCCTGCGGCATCATCCAAACAGGTTCAAGCGGCGCTTCATCGCGTGCATCTGCTGTGGGTGTAGGCACCGCATCCGCTGTGCCGCCCATCTGCGCCGCGGCCTGAGAGCCCGCTTTGGTCGCATCAGATAGGATTTCATCCAACCCAAAATGACCTGACGCTGAGCCAGCCGTTAAAACAAAGGCCTCGCCCGCTTTGCCGAGCGGCGCTCTGCTTGCATCAGGACGGAACATAGCGTCCGCATCGTCCCACGTCAGCTTGCCACCACAATGTGACCAAAGATGCACAACAGGGGACCATCCCCCCGACATAGCAACCGCGTCACAGGCGATTTCTTCTAAAACGGATCCTTCGCCAGCTTGGGCACAAATGCAAACACTCTTAACCCGTTTGCCACCTTTGACCTTGGCAATGGCTTTGCCATTTTCAACGCGGATCCCCGCTGCGCGCGCTTGATCCGCCAAGGCGCCACCGCCCCCGATCCGCGCATCCAAAATGACCGGAACCTCAAGCCCCGCTTGTTTCAGGATCAATGCCGTCCGATAGGCGTCATCGTTATTGGTCACAACAACTGTGCGATCCCCAACAGAGACACCATAATTCACAACATAATCCCGCAGAGCTGAGGCAAGCATCACACCTGGAATATCATTTCCCGCAAAGGACAAAGGACGTTCAATCGCCCCAGTCGCTGTAATGATTTGACCCGCTCGAATGCGCCACAAGCGATGACGTGGGCCCGTTGCGGTTGGCGCGTGATCTGTGACACGCTCATAGCCAAGTAGATAGCCGTGATCATAGACCCCTGCGCCCATCATGCGATTTTTGATGACAACATTATCCATCGCCGCAAGCTCGGCGAGTGTGGCATCAACAAACTCTTGTGCAGGTTTTCCATCAATCAAACCGCCATCCACAGGCGCGCGACCGCCCCAATGCGCGGTTTGCTCCATGATCAATGTCTTTGCCCCACCAAGAGCCGCCGCCTTGGCCGCCTGAAGACCCGCGACACCGCCGCCAATAACGACAACGTCGTAGAAGGCATAGAAATGCTCATAACGGTCCATATCGCGCTCTTTGGGTGCTTTGCCCAAGCCTGCGGATTGGCGGATGAAGGGTTCATAGACATGTTTCCACAAAGGCCGTGGGTGAATGAACATCTTGTAATAAAACCCAGCGGGCAAGAACCGCGCGAGGTAGTTGTTGGCGACACCAATATCGAATTCAAGGCTCGGAAAGTGGTTCTGAGACGTGGCTTTTAGCCCATCAAAAATCTCAGTGGTTGTGATGCGTTGGTTGGGCTCAAATTCATGCCCCTCGCCCATATTGACCAAGCCATTGGGCTCCTCAGCGCCTGACGCCACAACGCCTCGTGGACGGTGATATTTAAAGGACCGACCCACCATCATTTGATCATTCGCCAACAGAGCCGAGGCCAATGTATCGCCGTCAAACCCTGTCATCCGCTTGCCGTTAAAGCTAAATTCGCGGGCGACGGATTTATTGATGAGGCGGCCGCCAGTGCTTAAACGTGTGCTCATATTACAGACCCTTTAGTTGGGTTGAAACCGAGGATGCCTTCGGCGAGGATATTTGTGAAAAGAAGAAGCTCATGAGAAGTTCCTCCATGACCAACCTGGGCGTTTTGCGCTTATGGCGTCTTTGATCGCTTGAGGTGGTTCGAAAGTTTGGGCTTTGTAGGTTCCGAAGACTTCGAGCGTGACGGTGCAGCGCGCGGCGTGGAACCATTTTCCGCAGCCATTCGCATGGCGCCAGCGTTCCAAATGCACGCCTTTTGGGTTTTCGCGCATGAACAGATAGTTTTCAAAATCATCATCTGACGCGCCAGGACCAAAGCGTTTAAGATGCGCTTCGCCGCCTGCGGAGAGTTCGGATTCTTCGGCGTGGACGCCGCAATAAGGGCATTCAAGGATCAGCATGGGTGCACCTTTGGATTGAAAAACGCAGGGTTAGTCCCTATGTTTGATGTATGGAGATTATTTATTTTATTGTGGGTGGCGTGCTCGCCGTCGGTATTGGACTGTCGCTTTATGAATGGCGCAAAGGGCGCGTTCTTTTGAAGCATGATTTGACGCAGGCTCAAAAACCAAACCGTGAAATTACGCGTGAGCTGGAGCGACAATACGAGGCCTATCGCGAGATACAACGTGGCAGATATAGTAGCTGAGGACTGTTGTAGCATCAGTGCGCCACTCCTGCGGCGACGCTTTCGTCGATGAATTTACCGTCGCGGAAGCGCCACATGTTGAATTCTTCGGTCAGGGGTGAGTGCCCTTTGGCCATCAATTCGGCCATGGCCCATCCTGATCCAGGCGTCGCCTTAAACCCGCCTGTTCCCCAACCACAGTTCACAAAGACGCCGTCTACGGGGGTCTTGGACAAGATCGGAGAGCGGTCGCCTGTCATATCAACGATACCACCCCATTGGCGCAGCATTTTGAGACGGGCAATCATCGGGAAGGTTTCGACAAGGGCGCGGACGGTTTCTTCGATATGGTGGAACGAGCCACGCTGGGTGTAGTTGTTGAACGCATCAGTTCCGCCCCCAATGACCATTTCGCCTTTGTCAGATTGACTCATGTATCCATGCACAGTGTTGGCCATGACGACCACATCCATGCAGGGTTTGATCGGCTCTGACACCAAGGCCTGAAGCGCCACGGATTCGATAGGAAGGCGGAAGCCGGCCATTTCCGCGAGGCTAGAGGTGTGACCCGCCACAACGATACCGAGCTTGTCGCAATCAATCGCGCCTTTGGTTGTATCGACGCCGACGACTTTGCCGCCATCACGGCGCACACCCGTTACTTCGCATTGTTGGATCACATCCATGCCCATGTCAGAGCAGGCACGCGCATAGCCCCATGCCACTGCATCATGACGCGCTGTGCCGCCGCGGGCTTGCCATAGACCGCCAAGCACCGGATATCGTGGACCATCCAAATTGATAATTGGAACCAATTCCTTGACACGCTTGGGATTGATAAATTCGGTTTTCACCCCCTGCAGCGCATTCGCATGGGCGGTGCGTTGATAACCACGCACTTCATGTTCCGTCTGAGCCAACATGATCACGCCACGCGGTGAGAACATCACATTGTAGTTCAAATCTTGGGACATCGTCTCATAGAGGCTGCGGGATTTTTCATAGATCGCAGCGGAGGGATCTTGGAGGTAGTTTGAGCGGATAATCGTCGTATTGCGCCCCGTATTACCGCCGCCAAGCCAGCCTTTTTCGATAATCGCCACATTGGTGATGCCAAAGTTTTTACCCAAGTAATAAGCCGTGGCCAATCCATGCCCACCTGCCCCAACGATGATGGCGTCATATTTCTTTTTCGGCTCAGGGCTGCGCCAAGCGCGTTCCCAACCTGAGTGATAACGTGCGGCCTCACGGGCTACTGCAAAGACTGAGTATCTTGTCATGGCGTCGAATCCGGTTCCCAAATGGTCAGGCTTAGCTTATCCATCACAGACGCTATTTACCACCGATCCAGAGCGTCACAAACCTGACCACTTGCGACATCTTTTGACAGTTCCTCGTTTGACCCTTTTTAATTGGATAAAAGCGCATTAGATGTAGCTCAAATCTTGGAGGTCTCATGGAATTTTGGATTATAGCGATCGCCCTCGCCACGTTGATTTCGCTCGCGCTTGTTTTCGCTCTTCGGGTGCAAGCTCCTCAAAGTGATGACGATGTTGATTTGAAAGTCTACAAAGATCAACTGAGCAATGTTGATCGCGATGTCGAACGCGGGATTGTGAGCGAACAAGAAGCGCAGAGATTGCGCACAGAGGTGTCACGGCGTATTTTGTCGCTCGATGGCGACGAAAGAGCCGCCTATCAAACCTCGTCGGCCATGACGCGATATGCGGTTTCGGCGCTCTGTGGTGGTGTTCTAATTGCTGGAACGGCTTGGCTGTATTCCAAACTTGGCGCACCGGGCTATCCTGATATGCCGCTTGATGCGCGCAAAGAACAGGCGCAAACCCTGCTTGAAACGCGCCCATCCCAAGATGAATTCCTCGCTCAATTGCCAGCCTCGGTTGAGGCGCCCCTTCCCGAAGGGCAATATGGTGAATTGATCATAAAGCTTAGAGAAGCAGTTGAGCAAAACCCGAATGACCTTCAGGGGCATATCTTGCTTGCGCGGACAGAAGCGAGCCTTGAGAATTTTGAACAAGCCTCCCAAGCACAGGGGCGTGTTCTGAGCCTCAAAGGTGAGAGTGCGACCGCAGAGGATTATTTCGATTATGCGGAAATGCAGATTTTGGCGGCCAATGGCTATATCTCTCCTCAAGCTGAGGCGGCACTGCGGGCTGTGTTGACGCGGGATCGTGATTACGGCGCGGCGCGGTATTACATGGGCCTCATGATGGTGCAAAACGGGCGCCCTGATCTGACCTTCCGTGTGTGGAACGATTTGCTTCGCAAGTCGGAGCCAAGCGATCCTTGGATGCCACCTCTACGCGCGCAGATCGAAGAAATCGCAGCGCTTGCAGGGCAAATCAACTTTGTCCTTCCAGAAGAAGAGAGCGCGCTCAGCGGGCCAAGCGCACAAGACATGGCAGAGGCCTCCGACCTTAGCCCAGAAGAACGTCAAGAGATGGTTCGAGGCATGGTTGCTCAGCTCTCGGATCGTTTGGCAACAGAGGGCGGCACATCGGCAGAATGGGCGCGTCTCATTTCAGCATTGAGTGTCCTGGGTGATAAAGATCAAGCCATCGCCATCCTTGCCGAAGCACGACAGATATTTGGTCAATCACCGCGCGATCTCAGCGCGATCGAAGCGGCAGCACGTCAAGCGGGCCTCCGCGAATGATTTATGAGGCCATAGAAGAGTTTCATCACACTCTGCGCCCAATGACGGCTGTTATGGGGCTGGACCTTGGCACCAAAACAATTGGCGTGGCGATTTCAGATCGTCTCTGGTCAACTGCGACCCCAATTGAAACGATTAAGCGCACGAAATTCACAGCGGACGCCAATCAACTGATTACCTTGATTGAAGGACGCGAAATTGGCGGTGTCGTCTTGGGGTTGCCGCGCAATATGGACGGAAGCGAAGGGGCGCGATGCCAATCTACCCGTGCATTTGCGCGCAATTTGGACCGATTGATTGACCGCCCTATCGGATTTTGGGACGAAAGATTGTCCACAGTTGCGGCCGAAAAAGCACTCTTAGAGGCGGATACGACACGAAAACGTCGCGCAGAGGTAATAGATCACGTTGCAGCGTCGTATATTCTTCAAGGTGTGTTAGACAGGTTTTCACATCTCTCATGAAACGATTTTGGCAGGGAACATTGCAGTGAAAGACGACATTTGGTCCCGCGACGAAGTTCAGTCGCCATGCATTAAAATCTGTGTTGTTCATCCTGCTGAACGCATTTGCACAGGGTGTTTACGCTCGATTGACGAAATCACGCAATGGTCCAAAATGAGCAATGAAGCGCGCGCGCAGGTCATGGATGAGCTCCCTAATCGAGCAAGCTTGCTCAAGAAACGTCGCGGGGGGCGCAGTGCTCGGGTCGAGCGTTAATCACCTTAACCAATGTGACCAATCTTTGAATTCTGGACGGAAATAGGCGATCATACGGCCTTCTTGAGGTGCTTGGGCGCCTTGTTGCCATGGGGCAACCCCATGCACGGACAAGGGGTGAATGGCATAGGCCTCGCCTACGTGCGCATGAACGATCACCCGTTCACAGGTGTCAAAGACTGTTTTGCGCGCTTTGATATAAGCCTCTGTGAGGTCAATATGAGGCCATTGATCAATGGGTATCCCAGCAAGAGCCGTGCGAAACGCCCTTTGCATAATGATATGCGAGCCCTCCCAAACCACCATTGGGCTGGCCTTTTCATCCGCTGTGTTGAGCGGAACACCCAAGACAAAAGCATGCGCTTCTTTCAAAAATCGCCGCTTGGGCGTGCCAATCGCATGCAACCCATCCACATGGGCAGCATCGCGATCACGCCGATATCGAAAGGCTGCGTCGCTGTCGCCTGCACGTGGTTTGGGGTAATCTGGATAAATAATGGACAGCTGTGCCGCGGGCATGGGGGCAATTTCAAAGGAGGCAATGAATTCGGTTAGCTCAGGATCCAAGCACATGGACCCCAAAGCGCCCATCGCATCGGTTGGCAATGCCTCGACCCCAACGAACCAAGTGCCCTCACATTGCAGCCATGTTTTGATTTGCTCTGGATCACGAGAAATGGCCACGGCCTTCTCATGCGCCACCTCTGCCCAGCGCTGACGGTCCTGAGACATGGGAAACTTGTACCACCCCCTGTCCAACAGCATCTTAGCCCCCAAGCGCCTTGCGCAGCATATTCAGAGCGACCAAAATCAAAAACACGCCAAAGGCCCGTTTTAGGGGTTTGGCATCCATTGAATGCGCCAAACGCGCACCAATCGGAGCCGTGATTAGTGTCACAGAAATAATCACGACAAAAGCAACTAGGTTCACCGACCCGATGGTCAAAGGGGGGCGATGTGCGGGATCGATTGTCACGAAGAGAAACCCTGCAACCGAAGGAACAGCAATCAACACCCCAAACCCCGCAGCCGTTGCAACAGCTCGATGGATAGGCACATTAAAGAGGCTCATAATCGGCACACCAAAGCTTCCTCCGCCAATCCCCATCAGAACAGACATAAACCCCAAGACAGGCGACATGAGTGCGCGCAGGATGCCAGTTGGCATTGCTTGCCCCAGTCGCCACGTTGATTTGCCAAAGGTCATGTAGACCCCGACCGTCACAGCCAAAACACCAAAAATCGCCTGAAGCGCGCTTGATCGAAGTTGCGCCGCGATAACCACGCCAATCAATGCACCAACGGCAATCCCAGGTGCCCAAGTGCGCAAGATCGTCCAATCAACCGCGCCCTTTTTGTGATGGCTTATAACCGAGCGCACAGAGGTCACGATGATAGTCGCCAAAGACGTCGCAAGACAGATTTGCATCAACTGCGGTCCCTCATAGCCAAGCGTCTGAAAGGCGTAAAAGAACGCAGGCACCAAAACAATGCCCCCTCCAACGCCCAATAAGCCAGCCAACACACCAGCAAAAGCACCAATGCAGAGCAGCATCGCAATCATCATGAGCAAGAGTGTTACATCAGGCATTCCCGTGTCCTTTATTCGATCACTTAGGCATAGCTATCACAGCCCCTGCCGACGACAAGCTCTATTCCACAAGGGCGAGTTGTTCTTGAACCTTGCCCAAGGCTTCATGTACCAAGTCCGGCCCAGCGCGATGGGCGTTTTCGGACAAGGTGCGCCGCCATAAACGCGCCCCTGGTTGGCCTGTGAATAGTCCCAGCATGTGGCGCGTCACTTGGCTCAGCTTGCCCCCGTTTGCATAATGGGTTTCGATGTAGGGCATCATCTCTTGGACCACATCAAGGGGATCGCGCCGTGACCCTGTTCCAAAGATATCGACATCAGCAGAGGCCAAAATCGTATTGGGCGTGTGATAAGCAGCGCGCCCAATCATGACGCCGTCCAAACCATTGTCCAAAAACTCTTTGGCCGCAGCCAAATCCGTGATGCCGCCATTCACAGAGAGGTGCAATTCAGGGAATTTCTGTTTCATTTTGTAAACGAGGTCATAATCCAGCGGCGGAATATCCCGATTTTCCTTTGGGCTTAACCCTTGCAGCCAGGCTTTGCGCGCATGAATTGTGAACCGCCTCACCCCTGCTGAGGCAACTTTGTCCAAAAACATCGGCAAAACGAGTTCGGGGTCTTGATCATCCACCCCGATGCGACACTTCACAGTCACATCAACATCAACCGCTGCACGCATCGCAGCGCAACAGGCGGCGACATTCTCCGGATCTCGCATCATCACGGCCCCAAAGGTGCCCGATTGAACCCGATCAGAGGGACAGCCAACATTGAGGTTTATCTCATCATACCCTGCCTGAGCACCAATCCGTGCGGCCTCAGCCAATTCCACAGGATCCGATCCCCCAAGCTGAAGCGCTACAGGATGTTCCTCGGGCGAATGATCCAACAAATGCAACGCCCCTCCGCGCACCAAGGCAGGGGATGTCACCATTTCCGTGTAGAGAAGCGTCTCTTTGGACAAAACACGATGAAAATATCGACAGTGCCGATCCGTCCAATCCATCATGGGGGCAACAGAAAAACGCGCTGCGCGATCCAAGTTATGGGTATCAGTCATCCAATTCATCCAAGGCCAAAGTGCGATTGGACCCTGCTCTAGCACAGCCAATCCCAAGAGGGGAGCCCCTATTGGATCATTGGCGATCTATGTCGACTTGGGTGACTGTATATGTGCTTGAACATTCTGCCACATCTTCGGCGCCTAGACGTTCGATCACAGAGGCGCCCGTTTGAAAAAGGCTATTGCTCTGGTTCTTGGTGAGGTTACAGCCTTGGACCACCAACGGGCCTGATCCGCGATGGTCATCACTAATTGTGATGTTTTCAAGCGGTAGGCTCCCAGTGTTGGTAATTGTGTAAACGTAGGTCACATCCTCCCCGACCGAAACGCCGACCCCCTCTGGAATAATCGTTCCATTCGTATAATAGGCCTCTTTGACGACAGAAACATCCACTTCAGGGTCCAACTCTGTTATAACAGTTGGACGGGTTTCTGTACCAGATGGGAGATTTGATCCAATCGCAATTGCTTGTCCCCCTACTAAATCATTTTTAACCACGCCCGTTATGGTGAAAGAGTTCTCGATGTCGCCTCCGTCGATAAAATTATCTTGGCTAAGCTGATAACTTGCCTGATAGGTCCATGTTTCCCCTGGTGAAAATTCGCCTTTACTCCCTGTATCTGTGTCGTCAACGAGGGATACATCTGATGTAAAGGCCAAGGCCTCACCACTTTGGGACAAGACATCAACAGGGGTATCAGGGATCACGGTTTGCGTGCCGACATTCTCAACCGTGATCTGGTAGGTTAAGAGGTCCAAATCAGACGTAAGATCAATGTTGACAGATTTGTTCACCACGAATTTCGCAGGATATTCCCCAAATCCCCACCACGCCATGTATTCTGGTGACTCGTGATCACGGTTCGTTCCTGAATGACCATATTCATCCACGGCAACGTCAATCTCGTTTCCTGTGAACGGATCTGCGCCATAAAGAATCCCAAATGCCCCATTGTTTCCTCTTTGCCCCTGTTGGGTGACAGCTGCGGCTTGTAGGGCTTGGACGACATTGGCATCCGATGGATCGATTGTGTCGCTATAGGGCGGCGAATTATAGACGCCTTGGACAACGCGGTTGGAAATGCCACCTGCTTTAAAAATTGGGACACCATCGGCGGGGCGAACGAAAGTGGATACACCTGTTTGAAACGCAATGTAGCCGACGGTTTCAGCACCGACAGTATAGGTTCCTTTCCCTGTATGACGCCCCAATAGGAAAGTTCGGCTACCATTGTCGAATGGGGGAAACCTCGTGTCCGTGTCACGGCTCACGACCTCAGCCTGACCCCGTTCGTAATATCGACTGTCATCCGTCAAAATCTGCGCGAGCACGCCCACTTCACCCTGTAAAGCTGGGTCCAAGGTCACTGTTTCCCCCCGACTAACGACCCATTTATTTCTGTACATTGTTGACGACGTGCTCACCGAGCCTGCCTGATAATAGGTGCCGTCTCGCAATTGGTTGACGCCCGTTTTGGCAACGATGCAATAGGCAATCCCACTTACAGCCGAACTGTTTGATTTAAAAAGCCGCTGTGTGCGAACGGAAAATCCCGTTGTCGAAACGTTATTCACGCGCACAATAGGTGCTTGCTTAGCACCACTGCTTTGACCGCTGCAGACGACAATTGGAGGGGTTGCATAGGTTTGCTGAAACGACACCGTTGGGTTGTTGACGTAATCATTTAAGATTGATCCAAGGGTAATTGTTTCCAAGACCCCCTCTTCTACCAATAGCCTATCGCGCACAGCAGCTTGAGCTACCAATACCGAGGGTATCCCCCCAATCACTACCGAAACTAAGAAACCAAAAACACTACAACGGGTAGAATGACTTGCGAAACGCAAGGCCATGCAACACATCATACTTCACGTCCTATTGTCCTAGACAGGCTCTAAAAGACCCCGCCGAGAGACAGATACTCTGACGCGTAGCAACCAAACTGATTTGATTAACTTACCGCATCTCCCCAATACGGAGAGGCTAACAACAGCTTAACTCAAAGTCAAAATATTTAAAAACAACACGGCCTTAGGGAAAGCGTATCAATTAAATTAACTGGCTGACAATTTGAACGTTCTGCTCTATCACGTCGCCAAGAGATATAGGACAAAGCATTATGCATGTATTTATCACAGGTGCCGCCGGGTTTATCGGTGCAAACTGCGCCCAACAATTGCTGGATCAAGGGCATCAAGTCACTGGCATCGACAATATGAACGACTACTATGACGTCTCCTTAAAAGAGGCCCGACTTGCGCGATTAACTGCGCGGGATGGGTTTTCCTTTATTGAAGGGTCGATTGAAACCGAAGGATTGCTGATTGATCTTTTTTCTGAGCAAAAATTCGACGCAGTCATCCATTTGGCCGCCCAAGCAGGAGTGCGCTATTCCATTGAATCACCACGCACCTATTTGCAAAGCAACATTAACGGCACCTTTGAATTGTTAGAAGCCGCCCGCGCCACGCCTCCGAAACACATGCTCTTGGCCTCAACATCAAGCGCATATGGGGCGAACACCGATATGCCCTATCAAGAAACGCAAAAAGCCGATCATCAAATGTCGTTTTATGCGGCCACCAAAAAAGCCACGGAAAGCATGGCGCATTCTTATGCGCATCTCTATGATCTTCCAATCACAATGTTCCGTTTCTTTACCGTTTATGGCCCATGGGGACGCCCTGATATGGCGCCGTTTTTGTTCACCGATGCCATCGTCAATGATCGCCCGATAAAAGTATTCAATCACGGCAACATGCGTCGTGATTTCACCTACGTTGATGACCTTGCGCGCGCTTTGATCATGTTGATAGATACGCCACCGACGGATACCCCTGTTGCGAATATTGCTGACAGCCTGTCCCCTGTTGCTCCGTTTCGCGTGCTCAACATCGGGAATAGCGATCCAGTTGAATTGGGCGACTTCATCAAAGCGATTGAAACGTCCTTGGGCAAAGAAGCGAGTAAGAATTTCATGGACATGCAGCCAGGCGACGTGCCAGCAACTTGGGCTGAAACGTCCTTGCTGCAGGCCTTAACGGGCTATGTCCCGAAAACAGACATCCAAACAGGTGTGCAGGCTTTTGTAGACTGGTACCAAAGCTATTACGGGACCAAAGGAACCTAAATGACATCCTCCAAAGACAGCATACTTGAGAATGCAAAACGCGTTTTGAAAATCGAAGCCGATGCTTTGATGGCGCTCGCCGATCAGCTCCCGCATGATTTCCAAGCCACGGTAGAAGCCGTGCTCACCTGCAAAGGGCGGGTGATCGTTTCTGGCATCGGAAAATCTGGGCATATCGGCCGCAAGATTTCAGCCACTTTGGCCAGTACAGGAACACCATCGCATTTTGTCCATGCCGCAGAAGCCAGTCATGGAGATTTGGGCATGATCTCGTCTGATGATATGTGCCTCTTGATATCAAACTCTGGAGAAACCTCCGAACTCCGCGATATCGTGGCACATACGCGCCGGTTTGCAATTCCGATGATGGCGATATCCTCCAAACTTGACAGCACGCTTATGAAGGCTGCTGATTATCAGCTTATCCTCCCCCAAGCTCCTGAAGCTTGTTCGATTGGGATGGCCCCGACAACATCAACAACGCTGGCTTTGGCCTTGGGCGATGCATTGGCGGTTGCCTTGATGGAGCGACGTGATTTCCGGCCTGAAAACTTTCGGGTCTTCCACCCCGGTGGAAAACTGGGCGCGCAGATGGCGACCGTTGGGGATTTGATGCATTCGGGGGATGACCTTCCTTTGGTTGAGGCAAGTACACCGATGCAAGAGGCTTTGATCACAATGTCGGCCAAAGGATTTGGTGTGGCGGCCGTTGTCAAAGAGGACACCTTGTATGGGGTCATATCTGATGGTGACTTAAGGCGTCATATGCATCACTTAATGGATCAAAGCGCAGGTGGCATTGCCAGCCAAAACCCTATCACTGTACAAGCGGATCAATTCGCGGCAGAAGCCTTGGCCATTATGAACGACAAGAAAATTAGCGTTCTTCTCGCAGTTGATGCCAACCATTCCCCCATTGGTATTTTGCATATCCATGATCTCTTACGTGCAGGTGTCGCATGAAAACAATCATTCTAATACCCGCCCGATATGCCTCGACCCGCTACCCGGGAAAACCTTTGGCCGAACTCACACTTCCTGACGGAAGCCGCAAAAGCCTCATCCAAATGAGCTATGAGGCCGCCTGTCGTGTAGCAGAAGTCGATCATGTTTATGTTGTGACTGATGATGATCGGATCAAAGAAGCGGCAGAAGGCTTTGGCGCCGATGTGATCATGACCTCTGAAGCCTGCGAAAATGGAACAGCGCGCTGCGCTGAGGCGGTCAAGAATGCAAACTTAGACGCCGACCTCTATGTGAACCTTCAAGGGGACGCCCCCCTGACTCCGCATTGGTTTGTCGAAGACCTCATAACCGCAATGCGCACGGAACAGGTGGCTGGAATGGCCACGCCAGTTTTACGATTGGATCGCCTCACACATGGGCATTTCGTTGAGGATCGCAAAAACGACCGCGTAGGCGGCACGACGGCTGTATTTGATAAGAACATGCATGCGCTCTATTTTTCTAAAGAGGTCGTGCCTTTTGTGGACATGAATAAATTGCCCAAGGACGCCCCTATTCCAGTGTTCCACCATGTGGGCGTCTATGCCTATACGCCCCAAGCGCTTGCCGCCTATGGGACTTGGTCTGAGGGGCCGCTTGAATCCCTTGAGGGATTAGAGCAACTTAGGTTCTTAGAAAACGGTCACAAAATCAGATGCGTCGAAGTCGACGGAAAAGGCCGCGTCTTTTGGGAGCTCAACAACCCAGAAGATGTTGCCCGCATTGAATCAGTATTGGACACCCTATGATTACAACAAAAACAGTCACAATTGGATCAATCCCCTTTGGTGGCGCAAACCCGATTTCCCTGATCCTTGGTCCCTGCCAACTCGAAAACCGCGATCACTCGATGATGATGGCTGAACATATTGCCAAGGCCTGTGCTCAAAGCAATACACAGTTCATCTTTAAGGCAAGCTACGACAAGGCAAACCGCTCCTCCCTGAGTGCCCAGCGCGGCATTGGAATGGACGAAGGCTTGCGGATATTGGATGATGTGCGCCGCGAATTTGGCTGTCCTATTCTCACAGATGTGCATGAAACAACCCAATGCGCCGCGGCTGGTGAGGTTGTTGACGTCATCCAAATACCCGCGTTCCTGTGCCGTCAAACCGACCTTTTGCTAGCCGCAGGAAAAACGGGCAAAGCCATCAACATCAAAAAAGGGCAATTCTTGGCCCCTTGGGATATGGGCAATGTCGCGAACAAAGTGGCGAGCACAGGGAATGACAATATCATGCTGTGTGAACGCGGCACGTCCTTTGGTTACAACACGCTTGTGTCTGATTTCCGTGGTCTGCCGACAATGGCGGAAACGGGATATCCGGTGATCTTTGACGCCACGCATTCGGTTCAACAACCAGGCGGGAATGGTACTAGCTCAGGCGGACAGCGTGAATTCGTCCCGGTTCTTGCGCGCGCAGCCTGTGCCGTTGGGGTTGCGGGTCTCTTCATCGAAACCCACCAAGACCCCGATACAGCCCCCAGCGATGGTCCCAATATGGTTCCTGTGAATGAATTGGCCGATCTGATCAAAACACTTCGTGAATTTGATGCCCTCGCCAAAGGTCTATAAGGCCGAATAGGGATAGATAATTAAAGGGCGCTACAGAGCGCCCTTTTTCTATACCAGCGACGGTAACCACAAAACAATTTGAGGAAAGGCCACAAGCAAGGCAATCGTCACCGCATCCGCGATAAAAAACGGGGTTACGCCGCGAAAGACATCTTGAACGCTTATGTCATCATGGACCCCAGCCACAACAAAACAGTTCAGACCAATGGGCGGGGTAATCAAGCAGAACTCTGCCATCTTAACGACCAATATCCCGAACCATATGGCACACATGGTCCCATTCATCCCAAAGGCGCTATCGGCTGCTGTGACGAATTCCCCACCGTTCAGAGCCATCACTGCGGGATAGACCACAGGAAGCGTGAGCAAGAGCATGCCAATCGCATCCATGAACATCCCCAAAACGGCATAGGCCAATAAGATCATCAAAAGCGTAATCATCGGTGATTGCTCTAATCCCGTAATATAATCCGCAAAGGCGGAGGGCAGCTGTGCAAAACCTAAGAAGCGCACATAGATCAACACCCCCCAGATAATGGCAAAGATCATTGCGCTAAGTTTCGCTGTTTCCATCAAAGCGGTTCGCAGTTGCGCCCATTTCATGCCCTTGGCAAGCGCATAGATCAACACAACAGCCGCACCCAACGCGCCCCCTTCGGTTGGCGTGCCAAAGGCTTTGTCGCCAAAGGGGTTATAGATGAAAAAGATAATGATAAAGACCACGAAAAAGATCGGCAAAGCAGGTGGCAAGGCCTTGAACCGTTCTGCCCATGTGTATCCTGTCACAGGCGGGCCGAAATTTTTGATACTAAGCGCGAGCCCAACAATCAAAGCCCCGTAGATAAGCGCAGAAAAGGCCCCCGGAATAAATCCAGCCAATAGCAGCATACCAACGTTTTGTTCCACGATAATGGCATAGATCACCAAAATTGCAGAGGGCGGAATGAGCGAAGCCAATGTCCCCCCTGCGGCGACCACACCTGCGGCAAAGCGTTTGTCGTATCCCAACTTTAACATTTCAGGAATGGAAATACGCGCAAAGACCGCCGCCGTCGCGACAGACGCCCCAGAGACAGCCGCAAAGCCAGCCGTCGCAAAAATAGTCGATACAGCCATGCCACCGGGTAACCATCCAACCCAGCGTTTGGCCGCCTCAAATAGGGCCTTGGTGAGGCCCGCATAATAGGCCAAATATCCAATTAGGATAAAGGTCGGAATAAGAGACAAGGCCTCTGTAGACACTTTGGAATGTGGCACCTGCCCTGCGGTTTTCATGGCCACACTAAAGGCCCAAGAAAAATCTTCTGGGTCATAACCTTTCTTGGCCCAAAAAATCCAAATCAAACCCAAAAATCCAGCCAATGCCGCAGCAAAGGCCACACGCATTCCCAAGATCACAAACAGGAGCAAGACACCTGAAACAGCGATGCCAATATCAATCGGTTCCATGGGCTAGTGATCCTTTTCGTCAACAACAAGAGCGGCTTCGGCCGCCGCTTGTTCTGCAACAGATTGCATGAGGGGAACCGCAACGGGTGTCTCTAGCCCCAAGACAAAGGCGCGCCCATATCCAATGATTTGAATAACAGAACGCAGAGCCAGAATGCTAAACATTGCAGGGACCAAAATTTTGGTCGGCCAAATCGGAAGGTTAAGGTCAATCGTGCTATCGCGGCTCCACATCGGTGCGGCCCAATCAAAGCTCCGCCCAAAATGCGACCAAGACCCAAAAATAAGGACGACAACGATAAAAAGCGTGACAATCGAGGTTACACATTCCGCAGCCCAAAGCGGGCGTCCCTGCAACTGACCCACAACAATGTCCATTCGAATATGACCACCGTCACGCTGTGTATAAGACAGCCCTAGAAATGCGATAAACGGCAGTGCCTGAGAAATCCAATCCACATAGCCCGGCAGCGGTTGATTAAATGCAATCCGCCCTGTCACCGACACAACTGCCAAGACCATCAACATCAAAGTTGCGACACCTGAAAAGATCGCAACTTTTTGTTCGACAGAGTATAAATGACTATCAAGACGGCTCAGAACTGAGCCATCCTCTAACACAGCTGCACCTGCCATGCGGTCCTCCCTTATTGATGAAATGGGGCAAGACGTGCTTGCCCCAAACCAATATTAACGCATGTCAGCCAATGTTTTCATGACAAGATCATAGAGCTCTTGGCCAGGAATGCCTTGGGCTGTCATATCTGCAATCCATTTCTCACGAATGGGATCAGCTGCAATTGATCTAAAGCTGTTGAGTTCGTCTTCTGAGAAATTAACTTTCTTCACATTCTTTTCTGCAAGAATACCTTCCCAACGATCCAAAAGGCTGCCGTAGTTTTCGAGGTAATAAGTAATCGCCTCGTCAACAGAGCTATCTAATGCCGCGCGGTGCTCATCAGACAATCCCTCATAGGCATCGACATTTACCACAACAGGACAATTCACAGTGCCCGGGTTCAAGTTCTCGGTCCACCAGGTCGCCTGATCAATCGTGCGGAATGACAAATGCGCATGCTGCGCAAAAGCGACCGTATCCACAACACCCGACTCCATCGCGTTATATGCCTCAGAGCTAGTCACAGAAGTTGGAACCGCACCCACAGATTTAAAGGCATCCCCGATACCCCCAGTGGCGCGAACCCGCATGCCCTTCATCCCATCAAGGGTGTCAATAGGATCCCCTGTACCGACCAAGTTATATTGCGGCATCGGTGAGGTCATCAAAAGCTTGGCATTCCAGCGACCCAAGTCTTTTTCAACAGCAGGATGCGCATAGACTGCGTGGCTCACGGCGACTTCTTCGTCAAGCGTGTTTACACCCAAGAATGGAAGCTCAAGAACCGTTATAGTTGGGTTCTTGTCGCGGTGATATCCTGCACAAAATTGCGCCATCTCGAAAGCGCCAATAGAAATCCCATCAAGGTTTTCACGGTTTTTCGATAGACCACCATAGCTCACATTCATCGTAAATTCGCCATTGGTTTTCGCAGAGACCAATTCAGCCAATTTTTCAACGTGCTCAGTAAAGGCACGCCGCTTGCCCCAAACAGAGACATTCCATTCTTCTGACATTGCTTCTGTAGCAATTGCCATTGAGACAGTCGCAATAGCGATTTTTGCAAAAGTTGATTTCATTATTTCCTCCCATTTATTCTTATAAGAGGATGTTAGCGCGCAAACTGCACAACGCAAGGAAAGAAACCACGAGATTGATTATATCCAAGCGCGAAGCAGCTCTTTGTCCCGAACAACACTATAGTTTTGACGTGTTTAAATCGATCCCGCTTCGACCATATAGTTGTTCGCGCTGCACATAGCCGAGTCATCCGCAGCCAAGAAAAACACCATTCTAGCGACATAATGTGGTTCGATCATATCGGGCAAACACTGGCGATCCCGCTGTTTTTCCAAGGCTTCAGGCGTAATCCAAAGATCCTTTTGACGCTGTGTCATGATCCATCCAGGCACAACAGTATTCACGCGAATGCGATGATCTCCTAAATCGCGCGCCATAGTGCGGGTTAATCCGTGCACTGCGGACTTTGCGCTGCCATAAATCGGGAACCCTGCGCCGGCTTCCATCCAGGAATTCGAGCCCATATTAATGATAGAGCCGCCCCCTTTTTCAATCATATCCGGCGCAACAGCCTGAATGGTGAAAAAGAAGTGTTTCAAATTCGCTTGAATGCGTTCGTCGTAATAGTCGCTCGTCACATCACGCCAATCATGGCGATCATCTCGCGCCGCGTTATTGACCAAGACATCAAATCCTCCAATACGGTCGCGCAAACGATCTATAGAGGCCTTGAGCGCATCGATATCGCGCAAATCACAGAGCTCATAGGTCACGGAACCGTCGATCCCATCCACCAAGGCTTGGCTTGCTGTGGCATCCATATCTAAAAACGCGACATGGGCGCCCTGCTCAGCGAAACCTTTTACAATTTCAGCTCCGATTCCCGACGCGCCGCCGGAAACAAGAACGTTTTTACCTTTTAGGCTTGGGTATATTGCGTAATTCTGTGTCATGACGGGTCTCCTGTTGGAGGCTACAAGAGCAAAGCTCGGCCGCCTTTGCAAGTCCGATCTATTCGTCAGGATATTTGCAAAAGGAATGACAGTGCTCTTTTAGATCAAATCCGCATTTTGCATAGAGACGATGCGCGGTGCTCTCTGCCTCTGCAATAATAACATAGGTCTCAACCGGTTGCCCAATTTCATTGGCGGCAAATGCAATCAGCTGTCCTGCTAATCCCTGTCCGCGGTAGGATTTTTTGGTTCCAACCGATTGATACCGCGCAATGCCATCTGTCGCATAAATTCCCATGTCACCAATGCAGGTCTCTTGATCAAAGGCGGCCACCCAAATTCCATTGCCTTGATCAACCAAGTCCCGCCGTGTCAGCATTTTCGAGCGCATGAAATCAGGAAAGCTCGGCTGTTTATAGGTCTCTGATCCGATTTCAATTTGGGACTGCGTCACAAGCTCCCAGTCTTGATCCGTCTGTATCACACGTAGCTCGTAGCTGTGGGACATGTCACGATGTGCCGTGGGCTGAGGGCTCACCAAAACAGCATCACGTGAATAAGTATATCCCAATTGCTTGGCCAAAGCCATCACCTCTGGTGAAGGCGCTATATCTTGGACCCATTGCAAAGTGACATGTTTAACCTCTGGATCCTGTTTGAATGCCGCGTAAAAGCGATCAATATAGGTTTGAAACATCGCAGCCGTCGGCGCCTCATCAAAGACGAGGAAATTGCCGAAATAATAGCTCGGTAAATCTGGGGTTCGCACGATTGCGATGTCGCCTTCATAGGTAATACGCGATCTCGGCCCTTCGACCATCAAATCGGTTTTTATCGCTAACGATAACTCAATCGACATCTAAACCCCCTCGCGCCAGTGATGACAGGCCACATGATGACCCTCCGTGACCGCATCGGCAATTGGTTTGTCACGGGAACAAATCTCAGTGGCCTTGGAACACCGCGTCCGAAATACGCAACCTGAAGGTGGATTGATTGGCGAGGGCAAGTCACCTGCCAACATTTCATCCAATGGGGGGCGCGCGTACGTCGGATCAGGGACAGGCACCGAGGCAATCAATGCCTTAGTATAAGGATGTTTGGCATTGGAATAGAGGCTTTTGCTGTCCGCCAATTCCACCATATTTCCCAAATAAAGAACCATCACGCGATCTGAGATATGTTTCACAACCGATAAATCATGCGCGATAAAGATAAGGGAGAGGCCCAATTCGGCCTGAAGCTCCATCAAGAGGTTGATCACTTGGGCCTGAATGGACACATCAAGCGCCGAGACAGGTTCATCACAGACGATCAAATCTGGCTTTGTAATCAAGGCCCGTGCAATGCCGATCCGCTGACATTGCCCGCCTGAAAATTCATGCGGATAGCGGTTGATCATGCTAGGTAAAATTCCAACGCGATCCAATACAGCCCGCACTTCTTTGTCACGCTCCACGCGCGACAATTTCGGTTGATGGGTGATCAACGGCTCCGCCACGATTTGGCCGATCGTCATACGCGGATCAAGCGAGGCCAGCGGATCTTGAAAGATCATCTGAACATCTTTTCGAAGGGCCGTCATCTCCCGATGCGAGAGATCAAAGATGGGCGTCCCCATCCATGTGACAGACCCATTTGACGCAGGGAGCATGCGAATAACAGCTCGAGCAAGGGTTGATTTGCCACAACCACTTTCCCCAACGATCCCGAGCGTTTCACCGCGTTTGAGATCAAAGCTAACCTGATCAACCGCCTTTAATTTGAGGGGACGTGTCCACGGCATTGCGCCGCGCGGGTTCACATCAAAGGTCACACTGAGGTCGCGGACTTCTAGAATAGGTTTGCTCATGACAACTCTCCTGATGCGACATGGCAGGCACGCTGACGGGTTTCAAAAGATGCCAAGCTTGGGAGTGTGCTGTGACAGATATCGCGCACAAAATCACACCGCGGTGAAAACGGACATCCCTTGGGCATGTTCATCATATTTGGCGGACTTCCTGGAATAGACTGAAGCGCCTCTGTGTCCTGATCCAACCGCGGGATCGCATGCAGCAAACCGCGCGTATAGGGATGGCTTGGGCTTGCGAAGAGGTCTTTGGTCGTGCCTTGCTCCATCACCTGTCCCCCATAGAGAACCAGCATCTCTTGGCAGTTGGCCGCCACGACACCCAAATCATTCGTGATCAAGATCATTGCCATGTTCAATTCTTTTTGCAGATTGGCCAAGAGATCCATGATCTGTTCTTGAACCGTCACATCCAAAGCTGTCGTAGGTTCATCCGCAATCAAGAGATCAGGTTCGCACAAGAGCGCCATCGCAATCATAACGCGCTGCCGCATGCCACCTGAAAATTCATGCGGGAACATTTGAACACGTTTTGCCGCTTCTGGAATGCGAACCGCATCCAACAAATCAACCGATCGTTTGATGGCATCGCGCTTTGACATGCCCCGATGATGCACCAAGACTTCGGCCATTTGATCACTGACCCGCATATAGGGGTTCAACGAGGTCATAGGATCCTGAAAAATCATCGCCATGCGTTCAGCACGAATATGATTAAGCTGCGCCGTCGGGATGTTGAGGATATCCTGCCCATCCAAAACAGCGCGCCCAGAGGCCCGACCATTTTGCGCCAAAAGCCCCATCAGAGAAAACACAGTCTGCGATTTTCCCGAGCCACTTTCACCAACAATGGCAAGCGATTGTCCCCGATCAACAGAAAAATTGATGTTATCAACCGCCTGTACGCGCCCATCATTGGTTTCAAATTCAACCGATAGGTTTTCAACAGAAAGTAAAGTCATCACACCACCTATCGATCTTTGGGATCAAGCGCATCGCGCAGTCCATCACCAATGTAGAAGAAACAAAACAAAACGACCGTAAAGAAGAACAGAGGGAACCCGATTTGCCAATAGGTCCCATATTGCATCGTGCTGGTTCCCTCTGAAATCAAAACGCCCCAACTGGTGTCTGGTTCTTGAACACCCACGCCGAGGAATGAAATCACGCTTTCCGCTAAGATCATATCAGGCACCAAAAGCGATCCATAGACAATCACCACGCCCAAAAGGTTCGGGATAATGTGACGGCGAATAATCGTAAACGTCGGCACCCCTGTTGCGCGCGCCGTTTCGATGAACTCTTTGTTCTTGAGGCTGAGGGTTTGGCCACGCACAACACGGGCCACGCCGAGCCAGTTTACAAGACCAACTCCGATAAAGATCATGAGAATGCTGCGACCAAAAACCACGAGCAACAGGATCAAAATGAAAAAGAACGGAACCGCATTCAAAATATCGACGATCCGCATCATCACACTATCAACACGACCGCCCACATAGCCTGCAATCGCGCCATAAAGCGTGCCAACAAAGACCGCAACAAAGGCCCCGATAAAGCCAACCATCAAGGACACTTGCGATCCTTGAATGACGCGCGCATAAAGATCACGCCCCAAATCATCAACCCCAAAGTAGTGACCCGACTCAATCGACGGCCCCCCTTTTTCGGCGACGGAGCCTAGAATATTCCAGTCTATCTCTTCATTACTATATTGCGCGAATAAGCCGCCAAAGAGGGCGAATAGTACAACAGCCAGCAAAACATAAGTTGACCACATCGCCGCGCGATTGGCCGCATAGCGTTTCCTTGCGTCGGTCCATAAGGACCGCCCTTTGACAGGGTCCATATTTGCCAAGTTGTCCGCCAAGGCATCCATTTTGTCTTTTTCAAAAACTGTCCGCATGGCATTAATACCTGATCTGAGGGTCAATCCAGCCGTAGATCACATCCACGACAAGGTTAAAGAAAATGGTCAAGCTTCCCAAAAGAAGGGTAATTTCCATCATCACGGCGTAATCACGATTATAGGCCGAGTTGATAAAGTAATATCCCAAACCGCCCGTCGAAAAGATCATATCAATGATGAAGGAGCCTGTGATCATATAAACGAACACGGGGGCAAGATAGGAAATCACTGGCAACATCGCAGGCTTTAACGCATGACGCCAAATGATTGTTTTTTCGGGAATTCCTTTCGCGCGCGCTGTGAGGATAAAATTGGATCGCAAGACTTCTAACATGGACGAACGCGTCAATCGCGCAATAGAGGCCATATAGGACGTCCCCAAAGCGATGACAGGCATAACGATGTTTTGCCACTGGCCCCCATTCCAACCGCCGCCCGGCAACCATCCAAGCCACAGAGTGAAAATCAAGATCAAGATCGGCCCCATGACAAAATTTGGCAATACTTGCGCAACCATTGTGAAGCCAACGGCCAGATAATCAAATTTAGAGTTCTGATTAACGGCGGCAAAGACCCCTAAACTCACCCCAAAGATCACAGCAAACAAAAACGCAAAGGTCCCGTATATCAACGTAATCGGCAAACCTTGGGATATAATATCGTTGACCGTTCTGTCCTTGTATTTAAAGGACGGCCCGAAATCGAATTGGGTCACAATACCTGTGATATAATTAAACAACTGTTTTGGGAGAGGTTCGTTCAGCCCATATTTAGCCTCAATATTCGCCATAACTTGAGGCGGTAGAGGTTTTTCAGAGGTGAATGGACCACCCGGTGCCGAATGCATCAGATAAAACGTAATGATCGTCAGGATCAACAACGTCGGGATCGCAATCGCAAAGCGACGCAAGATAAGATTTAACATGTTGGAAAGTGCCCTTGAGGACCAAAGTTTGAGGGCACCCGCATGGGGCGCCCTCGTTTTCGTGCTTAGTCAGCGACCTTATAGAGGTCTTTTGAATACCAGTTCTGCTCTGCGTTGTTCACAGGCCATGGTTTCAAGTTT
>CBFHNR010000001.1:5168-205770 GCA_965657215.1 uncultured Paracoccaceae bacterium | reverse complement strand
GCGACCTTGGCAAAGGCTTCGGTTTGGCGTTGATAGGCCATCAAACGGTCATATGCAGTCATGGTTTATCCTCTAATAGATTGGGCCGGTGGATAGCCGGCCATAAAGCGCGCACGCAGGATCAAGACCCATGTTAGCACAGCTCCGATTTGATGGATAATGGCAATTTGCCAAGGCGCTGAATACATAACCGTCACAATGCCCAAAATCATTTGCACAATGATCATCAGCATGACCGCGTTATAGCCTGTGCGAATTTGGCTATTGCCAGACTGACGCGAGCGACGCCACACAACGATGGCAAAAATGAACAGCGCATATCCAACCATACGGTGCATGAACTGAACCAGCCCATCATCTTCGAAGAAGTTGCGCCACCATGGATCAAGCGCAAAGAGATCGGGCGGGAGAAATCCACCTGCCATCAGAGGCCAATCCACATAATTGCGCCCTGCATCAATGCCGGCGACCAATGCACCAATCAGGATTTGCAAAAATGTGAAGTGCAGCAAGCCGGTCGAAATTTTGAACAGCTTGGTTTCGCGCATGCGCCGCGCCTGAAGCAAGTCTTTTTCCGATTGTCCCAAGAGGAACACGAACCATGAAATATAGCCAAGAATAACAAATGCGAGGCCCAAATGCGTAGCCAAACGATAGCTGGCCACATCCAACATAGACCCTTCTAATCCGCTGGACACCATCCACCAGCCAACAGCTCCCTGAAGCCCACCAAGCGCCCCAAGGAATAGCAAACGCCCCGTCCACCCTGTCGGAATATTCTTTGTGACCAAGAACCCAAGGAACCCAACGGCCCAAACAAGGCCAATCACGCGCCCGAGCTGACGATGCCCCCATTCCCACCAGTAGATCACTTTGAATTCAGCAAGGGACATTCCCTTGTTCTGAAGCTGATATTCTGGGATTTGTTTGTATTTCTCAAACTCACTTTCCCAGGTTTCGGCATTCAGAGGTGGCACGGATCCAGTCACCGGTTTCCATTCAGTGATCGATAACCCACTATCAGTCAAACGGGTCAATCCACCCACGGCGATCATGATCGTGACCAAAGCGAAGATCACCATCAGCCACGCGCGAATACCGCGTCGCGCGCCCAGATTGCGCCCCTGATCAATCACGCCGCCCTGTGGCGTGTCCTCATGCGGCCGAGTGTCGGATGGAACGTCTTCGAAAATGGATCGTTTCGTGCTCATGATTTAGCCTCTGATTGTTTGTGCTAAGTCTAGGGTGGAACCCCACCCCTTTCAAGCTATCCCCCCCCACTTTTCCAGCGCACCATTTGACGCAGGATACCATGGAAGGTTTGAACATCAGCGCGTGTCATCGGCATACGGGACCAGAGGTTGCGCAAATTGGTTTTCATCAAGGGCGCTTTATGCTCCGGGAAAAAGAACCCAGCCTCATCAAGACGTTGTTCGTAATGATCGGCAAGCTTTTCCACTTCGATCCCTTCGGCCCACTCAGTTTTGCCCATATCCATGCGCATATGCTCAATCTCACTTGACGCGCGTTTCCATTCATAGGCCGTCAATAACACGCATTGTGCGAGGTTGAGGGATGGGAACTCTGGGTTCACAGGCACCGAGATGATTGCATTGGCTTGGGCCACATCATCGTTTTCTAGTCCAGCCCGCTCAGGTCCAAACATCACCGCAACTTTTTCACCCGCTGCAATTTTTTGGGCTGCAAGGGTCATCGCCTCTTCGGGGGAATAGACAGGTTTGGTCAATCCGCGCACCCGCGCTGTTGTCGCAAACACGAAATGGCGATCCGCAATCGCCTCTCCGACAGTTTCAAAATGCCCCGCTTCATCCAAAAGCCGCCCTGCACCACTGGCCATGGCAACGGCCTTTTGACTTGGCCACCCATCCCGTGGCTTGACGACGCGCATGCGATCCAATCCAAAATTCCACATAGCGCGCGCTGCTGCACCTATGTTTTCGCCCATTTGTGGACGCACAAGGATCATTGAGGGATGTGGAGGTGTCTCTGTCATTTGGGAACCATTGTTTTTATCAACAAGAGCGATCTAAGCCAATTTTCCCCAAGTTACAACGCCCCTGCCTCACCCGTCGAATTCCACTAAATCCCCATAGCCAAGACAGGAAATCCAGTTTATGAACAACACTATCGCTGAGCAAAGGATAACAGACATGGCCGATCAAGAGCTTCCACAGATCTACCTTATAACGCCCCCTGAGTTTGAACTTAGCCAATATCCCGATCAGCTTGCCTCTGTATTAGACGCCCATGATGTCGCCTGCGTTCGTATGGCTTTGACCACGCGCGACGAGGCGCGTTTGTCGAAATCTGCGGATGCTTTGCGCGAAGTCTGTCATGCGCGCGACGTTGCAATTGTGATTGATAGCCATATCCTTTTGGTCGAAAAACTGGGGCTAGACGGTGTGCATTTGCCCGATGGATCGCGCAATGTGCGCAAAACCCGCAAAGAGCTTGGTGATGATGCAATTGTCGGCGCCTTTTGTTCAGCATCCCGGCATGATGGCATGGGCGCTGGCGAAGCAGGATCAGATTACGTCAGCTTTGGCCCGATCTCGGGCGGCAACTTGGGTGATGGGCAATTGGCCGAACATGAGCTGTTTGACTGGTGGAGCAAGATGATTGAGGTTCCAATCGTTGCCGAAGGTGGGCTAACCCCCGAATTGATCCGCCAATTCACCCCTGTCACCGATTTCTTTGCGTTTCAGGACGAAGTTTGGGGCAATGACACACCGAGCCAAGCATTGAGCGATCTTATTGCCGCAATGTCTTAATCGGCATGATGCGTCAGGCTATGCTTGGCGCGCACATCTTGTTCTAGGGCGGCAGCCAAAGATTTCCGATCATCAAAATCTGCGACAGCTTTGGGAGATTGAAACACAACCTCAATCGCCCCTTGGCGAACCGTTGACAGGGTTGCAAGTAAGTGGGTTCCAAAATCCATATCCCCCCACCATCCATAATAGCGCGCATCCGCGCCTTTGGGTGCATGATAGAGAACCGTCACGGGTTGGATATACATGTCTTGGCGTAAGTTATCATCAAAGAACGCCGCAAAAAGCGTTGATTTAAAAGGCAAAACGCGAATTGCATCCGTGGACGTCCCTTCAGGGAAAAACAACAGTTTGTGACCCAAATTCAGGCGTTCTTCAAAGACAGTTTTCTGCCGTTTGGCATCCCGTGGATCCCGTCGAATAAACACGGTCCCTGTCGCCAAAGCCAACCAACCAATCCCTGGCCAACCTGCAACCTCAGATTTAGAAACAAAATAAATACGCTGGCACGCATTTAGTGAAAAGATATCAAGCCATGAAGAATGATTGGCAACGATGGCGCCCTTTTGGGTCATGGGGCGCCCAATAACGCTATATTTGATTCCCATAATTACAAAGGCCAAACGGCACACGGCCTGAGTAATAAATGGCGTCACAGGACGGTTTTGCCCACACAGGGGACGCTCGATCAAACGACAGGTCAAATGAACCAACAGCCCACCAAAGACAACAATCGCCAATGGGACTGTACGTAGAATGACCAAGACCCACCCCAATAAGGAGATGTCTTTAATCTCTTTGACCGCAGGTGCCGTTTGCCAATCACTCATGATGCGTCTCTTTTTGCATAGATATTTTTCTGACGCGCATTCATTTTTTGCGTATCCATAACCAAACAGACATCCGTTGTGTTAAAGGCATGATCCACAAATGCGCCCTCACCGACACATCCGCCCAACCGTAAATAGGCCTTGATCAAAGCAGGAACGGCCAACATAGCCTTGCGGGCATCCAAGTTTGCAGGATCCAAAATGCTCATGTCGCGGGCATTCGCTGACTTTGCTCGCACCCGCAACTCTTCAGGTGCCAGATGGCGGTTGTGCAAAAGGCTCAAAGGCGCGGCAAGTGCTTCAATGTCAGTGCCATGAAAGCTCGCAACGCCGAATAATATCTCAATATCACGTTCAATGACATAATCCGCCAGCCCTTGCCAAAGATGAAACATCGCCGTTCCGCCGCGATACTCTGGATGCAAGCAAGACCGGCCCAGCTCTAGCAATTTGCGCCCCGATGTTTTCAATGGGGTCAGATCGTATTCATCTTCGGAGTAAAACTGACCGACCTCTGCGGCGCGCGCATCACTCAAAACGCGATAGACCCCCACAACCTGATGCAAGGCATCCAGAGGGCGCGATTTATCGATCAGGATCAAATGGTCACAATGGGCATCAAAGCGATCTGTCTCAAGCTGTCGATCATGATCCAACAGATCCCCATCGCTCCCTAACTCTTGAACAAACACCTGATAGCGCAAATGTTGAGCGCCCAAAACTTCGTCTTGGGTCGTTGCAAGTTTAACAACAAATTCGGGCTGTTGAGCGGGCATCGTGTATCTCTAATCGTTTCGGACGTGTTTAGGCTGTCACAAAGTCATATTCAAGCCGTCACATTTTAAGAAAGAAATGACACAATTACCTCAATAGGATTGGGTAATTTTCTTTGCTATTCAATATCATAGACGGGATCAAGAGCAATCAAAGTGCTATCAATGACGACTTTACCCATTTCTTGGAAATTTACAGTTAGTTTACCATTTATGCGCGATTGTACTTGTCCAACGCCCCAATCCGCTTGGGTTGGATGTCGCACCAGCATGCCTGGTTCTAGAAACATGTTTAAATCTTCGCTCACTGCGGATCTCCTTTAGGGATTGTTATGTCGCATACTCATTCAAATTTAGCCACCCTCATTGGGTCGCGTATCTGTCACGATTTAATTAGCCCGATTGGGGCCATTCACAATGGGCTTGAGCTTCTTGAGCTGTCGGGTGGAATGTCGCAAACCCCTGAAATGCAGCTCATCATTGAGAGCTGCGCAAATGCGCGCGCACGGGTGACATTTTTTCGGCTGGCCTTTGGCATGTCGCACGGCGCGCAAACCGTGTCACACCGCGCGTTGAGTGACATGGTAACGCCAGTGTTTTCTGATCGAATAAGGGTGAGTTTATCAGGACGCGAACCCATTGACCGACCTCGTGCCCAAGCGGTTCTTTTGGCGCTCTTATGCATAGAAAACGCACTGCCACGCGGAGGAGCGATCGAGGTTGACCTTTCAAATCAGGCGACAACACTCAAGGCCAAAGCAAGCACAATAGAATGGGACGCGCCTCTGTGGTCGCTCTTGACGCAAAATCAACCAGAATGCTCTGTTGCCCCGTCCCAAGTTCAATTCCAGCTATTGGCAGACTTAACGGATCCTGAACAACTTGCGATCAACCACTCAGACACATCTCTAACGCTTAGCTTCTAACAGTTCCGTCCCCAACGACGAGGTATTTAAAGCTGGTTAATTGCATCGCGCCAACGGGACCGCGGGCATGCATTTTACCCGTGGCAATACCGATTTCGGCACCCATTCCAAATTCCCCGCCATCTGCGAATTGGGTCGAGGCATTATGCATCAAAATCGCGCTATCAACTTGCTTGAAAAACTGATCTCGCGCCGCCATGTCTTCGGTCATGATACAATCTGTGTGATTGGACCCAAACTCAGCGATATGCGCGATTGCCGCGTCAATATCATCAACGACCTTGGCGGCGATGATGCTATCGAGGTATTCTTTGCCCCAGTCCTGTTCATTCGCAGGCGTGGTTCCCTTTATATGAGACAGTGCCGCATCTACCCGCGTTTCAACGCCTGCATCTATGAGGGCGCGCAAAATCCCACTGCCCAAGCTATCGGCGACATCACGATGGATCAACAGGCATTCCGCAGCGCCACAAATTCCTGTGCGGCGTGTTTTTGCATTCAACACAACGTCCAAGGTTTTGATCGGATCTGCGGACGCATCGATATAGATATGAACGATGCCTTCAAGATGGGCAAAGACGGGCACACGCGCTTCGCGTTGCACTAACCCAACAAGCCCTTTGCCCCCTCGGGGAACAATCACATCGACGTATTCCGTCATGCCGAGCAATTCTTGCACCGCCGCACGATCACGCGTTGGCACCAATTGGATCGCATTGGGATCAAGGCCAGCATGGTCTAAGCCCGCGACCAAACAGGCGTGAATGGCGTTTGAGCTGTTGAACCCTTCAGAGCCGCCGCGCAAAATAACGGCATTGCCAGATTTCAAACAAAGGGCACCTGCATCCGCCGTCACGTTTGGGCGGCTCTCATAAATCACGCCGATGACCCCTAATGGCGTGCGCACCTTTTGAATGTTTAATCCAGAGGGCTGGTCCCATTCTTCGATCACATCGCCAATTGGATCCGTTTGCGCCGCAATTGCACGAAGCCCATCGACCATTCCTTGAATACGCGCCTCATCCAACGTCAGGCGATCCATCATCGCATCGGAAAGCCCCTTGTCACGACCATAGTCCAAATCCTTGGCATTGGCCTCGATGATATCGGCACGCGTTGCCCAAATTTGATCCGCCGCAAAAAGAAGCGCGGCTTCTTTGCTCTCGGATGAGGCCGTGGCAAGCTGAGCGGCCGCCGCTTTGGCGTTGCGGCCCAATTCCTGCATCATCGTTTGAATATCGCTCATATCATCATCCCTTTTTTAGAGTGCCATATCATCGCGGTGGATCAAAACACTGCGCCCTGGGTAGCCCAAAATCTCTTCTATTTCTGAGGTGTTGCGCCCAATCAAAGCCCGTGCTTCGTGCGCGCTATAGGCAATCAAGCCTTGTCCGATCTCATGGCCCTCAAGATTGCAAATCGACACACTATCGCCGCGTGTAAACTCACCACTAACCGATTGGACCCCAGCGGGTAGTAGGCTTTTCCCTGAGTTAAGCGCCTTGATCGCCCCTGCATCAATCATCACGGCACCCAATGGTTTGTTGGAGGAAATCCAACGTTTGCGCGCCGTGTTGCGATCAATTTGTGCGCGAAACACTGTGGACGGTGCGCCCTGTTCCAAGGCGGCAATCGGGTTCATTGTTGAGCCTTCGGTTATCACCAGTGCACAGCCTGACCCCGTCGCCGTTTTCGCCGCCATCACTTTGGTTTTCATGCCCCCCTTGGAGAGGCCAGAGCCCGCATCGCCCGCCATTGCCTCAATCTCAGGGGTGATATCCTCAATGATATCAAAGCGCTTGGCCTCAGGGTCGGAATTTGGATTAGCCGTATAAAGCCCATCCACATCTGACAACAGGATCAAGCAATCCGCCCCAATCGTCACCGCCACTTGGGCCGCGAGACGATCATTGTCGCCATAGCGGATTTCATCTGTCGCCACAGTGTCGTTTTCGTTCACGATAGGGACCGCGCCAAGACCAAGCAGAGTTTCCATTGTTGCGCGTGAATTCAAATAGCGACGGCGATCTGCGCTATCCTCAAGCGTCACCAAGATTTGCGCCGCCGTAATGCCATAGGGGGCCAAGACCTCTTCGTAGGCGCGCGCGAGACGGATTTGCCCCACAGAAGCCGCCGCCTGAGATTGTTCCAAAGGAAGCGCGCTCATCGGTAATCCCAAGACACCGCGCCCAAGGGCAATGGATCCAGAGGACACAAGCACCACATCGCATCCGCGGGATTTCAACTGATCCACGTCTTGAGCAAGACTGATCAGCCAATCACGCTTGAGATCTCCACTCTCGCGATCAACCAAGAGAGCGGATCCAATTTTGATGACTATGCGTTTTGCATCACTCAGGGACGCCATGGCTCTGGTTCCTCATCTACGGCTTTTAAACGCAGACGGTCCTCATCAATTTCCGCCCGCATGGCGCGCAAAACAGTGTCCACGCCTTCGCGGCTCACACCTGACATGAGCAAGACAGGCTCCCCCGTCAATTTCTCAAGCTCGTCTTTGAAAAACGCACGCTCTTCGTCATCTAAGGTATCAATCTTGTTCAGAACTGTGATGCGTTTCTTATTCGCCAACTCACCGCCATATGCGTTCAACTCGTCAATAATGGTTTGGTAATCTTCCAAGAAATTCCCAGAAGCACCATCCACCAAATGCAACAAAACCGCACAGCGTTCGACATGGCCCAAGAACAAGTCCCCTAGCCCGCGCCCTTCATGCGCCCCTTCGATAAGTCCGGGAATATCCGCAACCACAAATTCCGCATTATCAATGCCCACAACGCCCAAGTTTGGATAAAGCGTGGTAAACGGGTAATCCGCAATTTTTGGACGGGCATTAGAAGTCGCCGCCAAGAAGGTTGATTTCCCAGCATTCGGCAACCCCAACAATCCTGCATCCGCAATGAGTTTGAGGCGCAACCAAATGGTGCGTTCAATGCCATCTTGTCCTGGATTTGCGCGGCGGGGCGCTTGGTTCGTGGAAGATTTGAAATGCAGGTTTCCAAAGCCACCATTGCCGCCTTTGGCCAACAACACGCGATCCCCAACCCGTTCAAGATCGGCGATAATCGTTTCTTGATCCTCGTCCAAGATTTCCGTGCCCGCAGGAACATAGAGAATGATATCTTCGCCATTCGCACCAGAGCGGGCCTGACCCATTCCTGGGCGGCCATTATCCGCAAAAAAGTGCTGCTGATAGCGGAAATCGATCAGGGTATTCAATCCCTCGACCGCCTCGGCCCAAACAGAGCCACCTTTGCCGCCGTCACCCCCATCGGGTCCGCCGTATTCGATGAATTTTTCACGACGAAAGCTCACAGAACCGCCACCGCCACTGCCTGACCTTATGTAAACTTTGGTCAGATCTAGGAATTTCATAGTATTTTTCCTTAATTAGGGTTGGCTAACCGATATAGGGTTCCTGACCTAGGCTCAAGTGGGGAATGTGGGTTGGGGGCGCTGCCCCCGCGCCTTTGGCGCGCCCCCTTGAGTATTTTTGCAAAGATGAAGCCTATGCGAGCATGTTCCAAGCCTGTCGCGTTAATCGCACCTTTTGCAAAAGCGCGGCCTCATTACGTGCATTTGAGTGGATCATCTTTGGCTCGATATGCGGCACAAAGCCGAGCTTTGTGAGGATGGCTTGGGATTTGTTGTTGCCGACATAGTATCCACTTTCGAGGTCGTCCCGCTCTGAGGTTGCGAAAAAGTCAGTGACAACGGCCAAGGCCGCTTCGCGGACATATCCATTGCCCCAGAACTCTTGAGCGATCCAGTATCCCAATTCAATCGACCCTGTGTCGCGTTCATGCAGGCCAATGGTTCCCATAAACCCATCTGAGTTTGTGATGGCCCAGACGGGGGCGGATGTTTCCGTCATACTGGTAACGAACCCCCGCGCATCCTCTTCAGAATAAGGAAACGGCGGATTAGTGAGCCACTTGGTCACCTCATAATTATTCATGTAGGCCGCGCATGGGGCGACATCCTCCAGGCACAATGGCCTGAGGTGAAGGCGGGGTGTGTTAATAATTGAACTATGCATTTTAATATACTCATTTATTTGTATTTTTTCAAATATGTCCACGTTGGAACAGAGGAATTTCGAGCCACACAGAAAGCCTCGGCGTCGCTAATATAGTCAAACCCACAATTGGTTAACACGCGCGCCGAAGCCGGATTATCCTGAAAGACCGCCGCAAACATGGTGCGGTTCTTCATTGGGTTCATATCCGAAACAAAACGCACGACTTCAGAGGCAACCCCTTTGTTCCAAAAGGCAGGAGCCACCCAATAACCCAGTTCACTTTGGGTTTGATTAAGCCGCTCAAGGCTAATCAAGCCAACGACTTCGGAAAACTCGGATTTGATCCCGTCTATGACCCAGATGTCTTCTTCACGGTCCTCAGACAGGCTGCGTTCAATAAAGGCCTCTGTCGCCCCTGGCGGCAAGGGGTGTGGAATAGTGGTCGTCATCCGCGCCACACGTTCGTCTTTGGTATAAAATTCAATGAGCCCTTGATCCGAGCGACGCAGAGGGCGCAGGGTAAAACGATCCGTTTCAACAACGGGCTGAATAAAGTTTTTTTCAAGGATCATTAGAATTCCCCTTTCAAGACTGCATAAACGACAAATGCAACGGTCAATCCTGCAAGTGTCCACATAAGATAACGTTCAAAAGGTGTCCCAATTATAGTTTTTGCGATGCGATCACCGAAAAAAGTCCAAATTGGGTGACAAATAAGTTGTACTGAAAACAAAGTCGCCGCGATTGTTGCCGTCGCGAGCAAGGCGCCCGTGTTTGGTTCCACAAAAGATGTGAAGCCTGTCACAATCATCGCCCAAGCTTTAGGATTGAGCGGATGGATCAAGAGACCTGCGCGAAATCCCGGTGCCTTGCCTTGGGCCATGCCAGGCGACAGGCGCAAATTCGCGATCCGCCATGCGAGCCAGATAATATAGGCAGCGGAGGCAAATTTCAGGAACGTAAACAAAAGCGGGACTTGTTGCGCCAATTGCATCAAGCCAAAGCCAATGGGCCAAATAATGAGCTGTTTGCCCAATAGCACACCGGCGACAAATGGCAGAGCTGCACGAAAGCCAAACCGCGCGCCTGTTGCCATCATTGCCATATTCGCAGGACCAGGCGTGCCGACTTGGGACGCTGCAAACCATGCAAATTCTTGAACCAATATGCCCATTATTAAATCTCCTGATCTGTCGGCGACAGATTGAAACGAAAAAGGGACCGGCGTTTCCGCCGATCCCTCATTTGAAAATGTATATTTTCTGGTTTCGGCTTACTCAGCGGCCTCTGCTGTTGGAAGAACTGAGATAAATGTACGACCTTTGAGGCCTTTGTGAAATTTCACATTGCCTTCGGATGTTGCAAAGATTGTGTGGTCTTTGCCCATGCCGACGCCTTCACCTGGCCACATCTTAGTACCGCGCTGACGCACGATGATGTTACCTGGGTTTACGGCTTGGCCGCCATAGATTTTTACGCCGAGACGACGACCTGCTGAGTCGCGACCGTTACGGGATGAACCGCCTGCTTTTTTGTGTGCCATGGGGGGTTACTCCTTACTCTGCGATTTTCGCTTGGGCCTGAGCGATCCAGCCTTCACGCTCGATGCGACCTTTGAACGAAAGTTTCTCATCCATCTCAGCTACATCAGCGTCTGTCCATGCCGCAACTTGTGCGAATGTTGTAACACCGTTTTCATGTAGCTTTTTCTCAAGCGCGGGTCCCACACCTGAAAGCTCTTTTAGATCGTCAGCACCCGCCGCCGCCTTTGGAGCCGCTGCTTTTTTAGGAGCCGCTTTCTTGGCCGCTTTAGGAGCCGCTGCCGCAGCAACTGCAACACCAGCAATAGAGCCAGCGCCGATAGCTGCTTTGATGCCAGACTTGTCGGCACCTGATGCAAGAACGTCCGTGACACGAACCAAAGTCAATTGCTGACGGTGGCCTTTCGTGCGCTGTGAGCTGTGCTTACGACGACGTTTTACAAAGTTAATTGTTTTGTCGCCTTTGATCTGGTCGATCACTTCAGCTTGAACAGCTGCGCCAGATACGAATGGTGCGCCAACGACTGGCTTGTCGCCGCCTACCATTAGAATTTCGTTAAACTGAATTGTTTCACCTGCATCGGCAGCCAATTTTTCAACACGGAGGATATCGCCGGATTGAACTTTGTACTGCTTGCCGCCAGTTTTTAGAACCGCAAACATGCGTCTTTCCTTTTCATTACCGCGTTCGTTGGTTCCCCTAGAGGTATTTCTGGCCTGAGCCACCTAGAACAGCGCGTCCGTCAGGACGTCATTAAACGAATAGCGGACATCGGAGTCCGCCATGAGCCTCGGCTTAAAAAGGTATTTCAGAGCAAAGTCAACAAAAATCCCCATGAAACTATGGGTATTTCCCAAGTTTCTTAGGCCAGCGGCGCGAATAGGTCCACTTCGTAGCCGTCAGGATCGACCACAGTAGCATATCGTTGCCCCCAAAAGGCATCCCAAGGGTCGGTTTTCACTGTGCCACCTGTCGATTTAATGCGTTCAGCGATCTCATCCACTTGGCTTGGGCTATCGCAGAGAAGCGCGAAAATTGAATGGCTTGGCGGTTTTGGCGGTTTGCCTGTGAGCTTTAAGGTCAAATCCACGTGATCAATCATCAACCGCGCCTCTCCCTCCTGCGTTACAGGCTCCAAATGCTGATCCTCGGGACCAAATTCGGGGAATTCGAACCCAATGCATTCGTAAAACGCAACGGTTTTTGCAAAATCTGCAGAAGTAATCGCGACGGCGTTTAATCTTGGTCTCATAAAATGGCCTTACAAATCTTGTGACGTTAATAATCGGGCAACAATCTTACCCAAGTCTCGTGAGATTTGGGTATCTATGTCGTGAAATACGGTAAATAGTGCTGTATTCAGGTCTTGGCCGATATCAGATCGCTGCATGCCAAGATAGGCGTTGAACTGATCTTCTGTCAAAGGCTGATAGGCCATAAAAGTAAAGGCCATAAGCCATTGTTTGATATTACGCTCTGTTTCACTTTGGCCCTCAGCTAAGAGACCCAAAATTGTTTGTTCATCAAGCCCGAATTGGCGCACAGTCGAAATTTCTGAGAGAAAGGCAAACTGACTATTGAATGACCCTTCTAGATTTTTCTGAACCAAATCGAGATCTTGAATAAATTTCAGCAAATCGGCAATGCGCTCCGGCTGGGTTGATCGCGCTTCTTGAACCATAGCTTCGGCCATATCTTCGACAGCTTGATCCGAAATTGCGCGCCTAGCTGTCACCTCAAGCTTGGCTGCGACTTGCCCGGCCTCTGTTTCGTAGAATTCTAGAACTTGGGCCGCAACATCGGCATCGAGCTCTTCACGCAATCCATTGAGAAGTCCGCTTTGCAAACCAGCAATGTCGTATAATTTATGTCCTTGCTCCTTGTAGCGATCCAGGCTGCGCCCTTCTAAATAGCTGGCCCCGATGGAGTCGACATAGTCACCGCCCTCATCCTGCATGATTGCGGCAATGTCATCCAAATACATCGCATCATAAAGGTCTTGGTAGACATCCGCCAAAGACTGGGTTGAAAGACCTAAGATAAGGATAAGGGAATTTAAAATTGTCCGCATGAGCATGCCTCCGTTGATCATTAGATAATACTCATTCTCGTCTGACAACAAGGCTGATCAAAAATAACCTTCATCTCTTTGCACTATTTGCGGGAGACAATGCCAAAAACTAGCTAAAGTTACAAAACTTACCAATACGTATTACCAAAACAAACATCCGTTTGTATCATAGATTTAAAGTTCGGCTTCGGACACCCTACTCAGTAGTAGCCACAAACACAGACCCTTTGAGTAGCAGACCATTGATCAAAACCCATTAAGTCCACGCCACCCTATTTATAGGAGACGACCAAATGACATTTTACAGCAGCTCATCAAAACAAGCGATATTGTATCATGCACAGGTCATGGCCGGCTCATGGGGATATCGCCCCGAAGTCTATGCAAATCGAATGGGCTGGATCGACCAAACTGGGCGAGTCACAGAAAAGGGCCACAGATTGGCCAAGTGGATGTTAGACGCTCAAGACACCTCAAATAAGGCAGACAATCACCCGTAAATGCATAATTTGTTGGACGCATGACGTTCAACTTTAATCAGCATGAAGCCTGACATCTCTTCAGGGCACTTTTGAGAAAAAACGATTAACATTGAGCGACGTGCAACAGTTTGCTTGACAGGCACAAAGTTATTTTGGGTAACAACTGGCACTGCTAGATCGCAGCCACAGGAAATAATTAATGTCGCGAGGACAGGAAAAAATCCAGTATTCATAATACAAAACCAATATAAACTTGATACGCTAAAAACATTGCTGCGATGATGTCTTTACTATAGCAAAATGAAGTTTGCAAAAGTAAGAAATTCCAGACCACAGAGCAGGAAAAATCATGGTGACAAACAACATTTGGGCAGCTGCTCTTTATATGTCTGGGGCAATCGCCTCTTTTTCCATGATGGCGATTGCGGGCCGTTATATCAGCTGGGAATTAGATACATTTGAAATCATGACCTACCGATCTGTGGTTGGGTTTGCGATTATGGTAACGTTTATATCCTTGTCTGGAAAATGGTCACTTATCCCGACACAAAAACTTGGCACACACCTCATCCGCAATGCCTTTCATTTCTCTGGTCAAAACTTGTGGTTTTTCGCGATTACAGCGGCCCCATTGGCCCAAGTCTTTGCCCTCGAATTCACATCACCGCTTTGGGTTCTCTTGCTATCCCCCTTGTTTTTGAACGAACGCCTAACGAGTTTGCGCGTTCTCGCGGGTCTCTTGGGATTTGTGGGCATCTTGTTTGTGGCGCGCCCCTTTTCAGGTGAGATGTCAATTGGTGTTATGACGGCGGCTCTTTCGGCCATTGGGTTTGCGGGCTCGATTATTTTTACAAAGCATCTCACGAAAACAGAGAAAACCGTCACCATTTTGTTTTACCTAACGGCGATACAGTTTGTCTTTGGACTACTCTGTGCAGGCATCGATGGGGACATTGCGCTGCCCTCTTTCGCCTCTTTGGGATGGGTGGTTGTCATTGGGGGCGCTGGCCTATTGGCGCATTTCTGTTTGACAACAGCCCTGACATTGGCCCCTGCAACAGTCGTTGTCCCGATTGATTTTATCCGCCTCCCCGTGATCGCAATTATCGGCATGATCCTCTTCAACGAAGGCATAGACATCTATGTGTTTATCGGCGCCGTTTTGATCGTTTCAGGAAATCACGCCAACCTTTGGTACGAAAGCCGACATCGCGAAAGCTAAGAAATCCATTTGACCCCTTTGCATGCACTCGATACCAAGGCATCAAATAGGATGAATAACATGATCTATACCTCAGCTCAGGATTGGACCAACGCCGCTAACAAGCGCGTTTTATTGTTTGGCATGTCAGGTTTGGGAAAAACCCATGTCTCAAACCTTTTGCGCAATTCTGGGAACTGGTTTCATTACTCCATCGATTATCGCATTGGCACACGATACATGGGCGAATTGATTGCCGATAGCTTTAAGAAAGAGGCCATGAAAACGCCTTACCTGCGCGAGCTCTTGCTTTCGGATTCCATATATATCGCGTCTAATATTACCTTTGAAAACCTTGCTCCGCTCTCAACTTATCTTGGCAAGCCTGGAAATTCAGAGAAAGGCGGCATTCCAATCGACACCTACCGCCGTCGTCAGGATCAACACCGAACCGCCGAAATAGCTGCACTGCTTGACACGGGCCATTTTATCGAGCGGTCTCAAGACATCTATGGCTATCAGAATTTTGTCTGTGACAGTGGCGGCTCTATTTGCGAAGTCGTTGATCCCAATGACCCAAATGATCCCGTCCTAACACATCTCTCTGAACAGACCCTATTGGTTTGGATCAAAGGCAGCGATGCCCACAATGACGAGCTCGCGCGCCGATTTGATCGTGCGCCAAAGCCTATGTATTATCAGCCACAGTTTTTGACTGAAAAATGGCAGGAATACCTGAGCCTTCACAATCAAAGCCCAGAGGATGTAGACCCTGATAGATTTGTGCGTTGGACATATGCTCAGGCTCTTGCGCATCGCCAACCCTGTTACGCGGCTATGTCAAATTGGGGCGTCACAGTTGAGGCTGACGAAATTGCCAAGGTTCAATCTGTTGATGATTTCAATGCCTTAATCGCCTCTGCTCTTGAGCGTCGATAGCTCAAGACCTATTTATACCTAAGACAACACATAAGGATTGGTTTCATGCCCATCAAACTTCCCGCCGACCTCCCTGCCTTTGACGTTCTCAAGCGCGAAGGTGTTATGGTCATGGCAGATGATGACGCATCCCGCCAAGACATTCGGCCTCTGCGTATTGGGTTGCTGAACTTGATGCCCAAGAAAATCCAAACGGAAAACCAATTTGCCCGTTTGATTGGCGCGACCCCTTTGCAAATAGAGTTGTCCCTCATCCGGATGAGTGAGCATCAAACGCGCAATACGGCTGCGGAACATATGACCAGCTTTTATCGCCCCTTTGACGAGGTCAAAGCAAGCGGCGACAAATTTGATGGCCTCCTCATTACTGGCGCACCGATCGAGCACCTTCCTTTTGATGAAGTGACCTATTGGCAAGAGCTTAAAGAGGTCTTTGAATGGACGCAAACGCATGTGCATTCTACCTTTGGCGTTTGCTGGGGGGGCATGGCCATGATCAACCATTTTCATGGGATCAAGAAACATCCCCTATCTGCCAAGGCCTTTGGATGTTTCCGTCATCAAAACCTTGTACCCACCTCTCCCTATTTGCGTGGGTTCTCAGATGATTGCGTTATTCCGGTTAGCCGATGGACCGAAATCAAACAAGCCGAAGTGGATGCGATCCCAAGCGTAACCACTTTGTTGGGTAATGATGATTTTGGCCCCTGTTTGATAGAGGACAAAGACCATCGAGCGCTGTTTATCTTTAACCACTTTGAATATGACAGTGACACATTGAAACAGGAATATGATCGCGACGTGTCAGAGGGCACAGAGATCAATGTTCCAATCAATTACTACCCGAACAATGATCCCTCTCAACCGCCTCAAAACAGATGGCGAAGCCACGGGCACCTGTTGTATGGGAACTGGATTAATCAAATTTATCAAACAACCCCCTATGATCTGAATAAAATTGGCACTTAAACTGTTCATAATCCTAGCGGCCTTTGCGCTGCTGACCACGATGCTCGCGCATCGTCGCGTAAGGGTCGCACAGTCTTCTACGCCCCCAATTGGTGATTGGCTCGTCGTGAATGGCAAAGCTGTGCAGTACTTGGTATTGGGCACAGGTCCTGACCTCGTGCTGATCCATGGATCAAATGGGAATATGCGCGACATGACCATGTCGATTACTTACGAATTATCAACACGTTACCGCGTCATCTTGTTTGATAGGCCAGGACATGGCTATACGGAGGCTTTTGATACACAAGGCGATCATATCAAAGATCAAGCGCTCTTGTTTCGCGATGCCGCTCTCATGTTAGGTGCCACGCGTCCAGTTGTTGTGGGACATAGTTTTGGCGGTGCAATTGGTTTAGCGTGGGCCATCCATGCGCCACAAAATATCGCAGGGCTCATACCCTTGTCTGCGGTCTCCAACACATGGAGCACGGGATTAACGCTCTTTTACACATTGGCGTCGGCTCCAATCCTCGGCAAAGCCTACTCCACATTTGTTGCGGCTTTTGCCCCAGAACCGCACATTCACAAGAATATCGCGGCCGTCTTTGCGCCTGATCCTGTGCCACTTGGGTATCGCGCAAATTTCGGGGTTGATATGCTACTTCGGCCTAAATCCATTCACGCAAATGCTTTGCAACGCAAAACCCTTGTCAATCAAATCGACGCGCAAGTGACACATTACGGTGACATTTCAATCCCAGTCGATATTGTACATGGAACAGATGACGACACGGTCCCGTTTCAAATCCATGCACAAAAGCTAGCAGAGCAAATCCCACAGGCACGGCTCACACCTTTGGAAGGTATCGGGCACATGCCGCATCACGCCGCACCCAAAGATGTTATTGCTGCGATAGACCGCATGTTCGATAACATTCCACCCAACGACAGCGAGGACACCCATGCTTCCCTTTGATGGTGCAATTCGCACATTTTATGAACAACACGCCCCCCAAGATATTCGCGACGCAATCGCGTCCTCCTCGGGCAAGGATATTTTGGACCCAAGCTACCCTTACTCTAAATCCCTCTCTAATAAGAAGTATGAAAAAGACTATCATTCCCTGCAAATCGAAATGGTGAAATTGCAATCGTGGGTTAACAAAACCGGCCAACGCATCGCCATTGTGTTCGAAGGACGTGACGCCGCGGGAAAAGGTGGCACAATCAAGCGAGTACGCGAACACCTTAATCCCCGTGGTGCGCGCGTCGTAGCCTTGGCCAAACCATCGGAAAAAGAACAGGGTGAATGGTATTTTCAAAGATATATCAAACACTTGCCAACCCAAGGAGGCATCACGCTCTTTGATCGCAGTTGGTATAATCGCGGTGTCGTTGAAAAAGTCTTTGGCTTTTGCTCCGATGAAGAACGTGCCCGATTTTTCAATCAAGTGATCCCCTTTGAAACCATGGTCCAAGAAGACGGGATCTCACTCATCAAAATTTGGCTAGATGTGGGACAAGCCGAACAGCTCCGCCGTTTTTTGGACCGCGAAAGCGATCCTTTGAAACAATGGAAGTTGTCCTCAATCGATGTCAAAGGGTTGCAAAAGTGGACTGAATATTCAGCCGCGATTTCAGAAACCCTTGAAAAAAGTGATCACAGCGCCGCCCCTTGGACGATTGTGCGCAGTGATGACAAAAAACGAGCACGCCTCGCCGTCATGCGTCACATTTTGCGACAGTTTGCATATGATGGTCGCGACATGGAGGTTATCGGCCCCAATGATGACGCCATATGCTCTCCAGCAAAGGATCAGCATGCCTAAACGCGGCTATCATCATGGCAATCTCAAAGAAGCACTGGTTCAGGCCGCGCTCATTTTGATCACCGAAAAAGGTCCAACAGGATTTACCCTCTCTGAGGCGGCAAAACGCGCAGGTGTGACGCCAGCCGCCGTCTATCGTCATTTCGCAGGACGCGAAGATTTAATCGCAGAAGCCGCGCGACAAGGCTATGTCATCTTTGCCGATCTGATGCAGCATGCTTACGAAAGCGGTCAGCCCTCCGCTCTCAAAGCGTTTGAAGCGACAGGACGGGCTTATCTCGCATTTGCGCGCAAATACCCCGGTCACTATATTTCAATGTTTGAAAGTGGTATTTCCGTCAATCGCACGCCTGAATTGGCCGCAATATCGCAAAAAGCCCGCGGCGTCTTGGAAACCGCAGCACATGAGCTGTGCGAGCATATTCCAGAGGACCGTCGCCCCCCCGCCAGCATGTTTTCCGCCCATATCTGGGCGATGTCGCATGGGGTTGTTGAACTTTTCGCGCGCAATTCACCAGGTATCCAAAGCCCCTTTGATCCAGAGGACCTGTTAGAAAGCGCAATCGGTGTCTATCTGCGCGGAATGGGATTGATAGACAGCGATATATAAAGACCCCCCAAGTTTCCTTGGAGGGCCCATTATTTAATGAACAATGGCTTTAACTGTCAGAGACACCATGTTTGGCGCGCAACCCATCACGGTATAGTGCTTTGGCCAAGGCCACACACATCAACCCCATGACCATTGTGAACGGCAACGCTCCGATGATCATAGCACTGCGCAGTGCTTCCATTGGATCTGCATCGCCACTGGTTCCTGCAATCAATAGTGTCCCAATCACAAGCGTCAGAATGACACCCCAAACAATGCGGTGCTTGACGGTTGTTTCTTCGGATCCTGCAGACATGATTGTATTCATAACCAAAATACCTGAGTCCGCAGATGTCACCAAGAACGTCATGATCAAGACAACACACATCACTGTAATTGCCCCGAGAACTGCAGGGCTGCTAAGCATTGCTTCGAGTGTGACAAACAATTTAGCAGTGTTTGACGCACCAATGATTGCTCCATCAGCCGCACCAGACAGTTCAAGATCAATCGCGGTCCCACCGAGGATCGTCATCCAAGCAAAGCAAACCATTGCTGGAACAAATACGCAGCCAACAATAAATTCACGCACAGACCGACCACGAGAAATGCGGGCCAAGAACAACCCAACAAATGGTGAAAAGGCAATCCACCAAGCCCAATAGAACGTGGTCCAACCCGCTTGCCATCCAAACTGACGCCCCTGCTCACCTGCAGAATAAACTGAGGCTAGAACGTCATCGGAGAGTGCAGCCGCATCCCCCTCTAGGCCAGCCTTAAAGCTGTCAAACGATCCCCATGCATTGGTTGCCCCACCACGGAGTGCATCCGCATAAGGTGCTGCTTCCGCAGGAAGAGCCGCTGCAAAATCCGCCGCGTCTTGTGGACCAAAGGCCCCAAAGCTGAGAGAGATGAAGTGGAACATATAATCAACAAAGGCTGTCGCATAGGTCGTCATCGCAAATAGGAACGATCCAAAGATCACGAATGTCAAAAGCAAGATGACAGACAACACCAAGTTCAAATTGGACAGGTATTTAACCCCTTTGCCAACACCTGACACCGCCGAAATAATTGACAAGCCCATAATGACAACCAAACCGACCAATAGACCAACTGTGCTTGGCACTGGCGCATCCCCTGTAAGGTTCATCATCCAATCCATGCCAGTGATTGCGTAAAGACCGTCAATGAACTGCGATACGCCAAATCCAATCGTTACTGAAACACCAAGGATTGTGGCCACAACGCCCAAAACATCAACGATATCCCCCAAGATGCCATTCATGAGGCGACCAAATAGAGGTGTCAGCGCTGTGCGGATCGTCAAAGGCATGTCGCGTGTGTATGCATAATATGCTAGTGATAGACCTGTCACAACATAGATAGCCCAGGCATGAAACCCATAGTGCAAGAATGTATAGCGATATCCCGATTGCAAGGATGCCTCTGTGTTTGCGGCAACGTCACCAGACAAAACAACTGGGTTTGATCCCCAAAGGCCCAGTGGCTCTGCGGTGGCAAAGACCATCAATCCGACGCCAAGACCGGCACCGAACATCATAGAGAACCATGAAAAATTCGAAAACTCTTTGGCCTCTCCTTCGCGCCCCATCACACGACGTCCCGTGCTTGGAATTCTCGCTATGACGAAAAGGAAAAAGGCAAATAGGCCTACGATAATGATATAGAACTGGTTGAAATCTTCTAACAAGCGCCAGTTCAGACTCCCCAACACGCCGTTAGCGTTTGCAGGCCATACAAGCGCCCACAAAACCAATGCGACCATGATCCCTTTACTCAGCAATGCAATGGAAACGCTATTGCCTTCATAAAACCCACGATCAGCCGTTCTGATCTCGAGATCAGTAAATGGCTTTTTTATTGACATAATGTCCTCCCTTAAGACACCTGAGTGATCCTCAGGCCCCCCATTGGTAAAGGACAGCGTTCATTTTTGGGTTGTTTTCAATACGAAAGTCAATCTAAATGCGACATCTTGTCACCAAAGCGCAGGATCAGAGAGAGCCTCAACACAGGTAAACTGATACGCGTCGTCGATAACTTTGTTCGAGTTTAACATCATCGCCTGCCATCCAAAGTCAAACTCAAGTGGATAAGGCGGGACAAATTTCTGACCCATGTCGACAGTGAATCCATGGCGACCGTAATAGTTGGGGTCGCCGTAAACTAGCAATGCGTCAACCCCTTGCTCTGACAATGTTTGCTTTGCATGTGTGACCAACTCAGTCGCAATTCCTTGCCCTTGATGCGCGCTATGCACTGCTAGAGGGGCCAGAATGTAAACGGTCACATCCACGCCTTTGGCGAAATACACGGGGGTAAACCCAACAGCACCTTGTAGCACGCCATCCACATCATACCCCAAACACAAAGAGGTAGGATCCGTTTCCTGCAAGATGATTTTCATCATAAGATCATAGGTTACAGGCGCTTCGTCCTGAGAAAATGACTGAAAGAAGACATCTTTCAAGGGCAGCGTGTCTTGCGGTGTGAGGTGTCGGATCATGAGAATTTAACTGTCCTGTACGAGTGGGCGTCACATAATGCCGCGTACCATACACTCCATCTAAAACAAAAGGGCCGCGATCTCTGCAGCCCTGTCATACAATATCTCTTGTAGTGAGCCGTTCAACCAAGTTAGCTAAAGGCAATAGCAGTCGCCACCAAGACGACGAGCAGTCCACCTCTCACAATCCATGCAAGGGTATTCATGATTTGGGCCCGCGGGGGCGCTTGACGGCGGATGGAGCGCAGGGTTTCCAGATTTGTTCCCGCCGAGCCAATTAAAACGGCACTGGCACCCAATAGTTTGACATGAAATGCGCCAATGCTCGGCAAGCCGCCATAAATCGCATTTGCCATCAAATAACCAGTTACCCACAGCGTAATCACAGAGATCAGAGCCAAAAGCCCGAGCAGCCGCAAGGATTTTACGACGTCAAGCGTCGGACGCGCGCCAGCCTTGGCATGCATGTGTTGGATCACCCAACCGCCGACACCAATGCCACCGGCCACCCAAAGTGAGAGAAAATGGAGAGTTTTGTAGAGTTCGAGCATCGTATTTTCCTGACAGAATGGCTGCGCCGGTAAACTGAGGCCCATAATGCACAAAAGGGCCGCGAAAACCACAGCCCTTTTGTAAAATAATGTAAAAGCAGAATTAACGCTTTGCAAAGTGTAAATAACATATTTTTCTAAAAATTACCGTAAGTTAACTTGCGCAACAAAATTACCGTACATTAAAAGTACACTCCTCATTTCGACACCAAACATAACAAAATGTGCCTATCATTGGCGTTCGTGTGCTTGCAGAACTTGCTGGCACAGCAGTATTGCAACAACGCAGCGATACATTGATGTAAACGCAGAACAGTTAGCGAATGCTGTAGAGTTGGTTTAATATCGTGCAACTACACTATATCTATGTTTAGGTTTTCATCGTCACTAGGTGCTACAAAGTATTGTGTTATCGCATAAAACATTTCTACAGTGTCAGTGTTTGCATTTCCGCGTTTTAATAATTGATTTATACAAACTTCATCACTTCGTTCGACATAATAACAGATATGTTCCGCGTTTATTCTATCACTTATGCTCCGCAGCCATTGCCTTTGGCGTTCTGTGTTTGCTGGGAAATCCAAAATCGCGTTTATACCCTTGCTAAGAATTTGCTGCGACAAATTAAAAACGACTGGCTTTAGCTTTTCGGAATAGTATTTATAGTCGCTTACAGACGTAACCTTGCCTTCGTATAGTTTAGATAAAAGTTCGTCTTCGCTTATTAAAACAGCATCCATCTCGTCAACTTTTCTCGCAGCAAGAGTAGTTTTTCCAGCACCCATCTTGCCACAAAAAAATATGAGTTTTCCTTTTTTCATTTCACATCCCTAAACCAAGCTAGTTCGATAGTTGCTGTTGCTATAAACAGCTTTGCATTTGGATTGGCAATTACAGCGGCACTAAGGTTGCGCTTAAACGGCGCAAGCGCACCACCATCGTGCGCCCTCTTGTCTTCATAAAACGCCAACAGCTCACTCCAATAGCGACCTAAAACGCTAAAGATATGCTAAAATCGCTAAACCATAACGTCAAAACATACAGCGTCTGCTACAATTCTGCTACGCACAAAAAAAGGGCTGCGAAATACGCAACCCTTTGTTTTATATTGAAAATTATGTCGTTCGCTGTTAGCGCTTTGAGAACTGGAAAGAACGACGCGCTTTACGCTTACCGAATTTCTTACGTTCAACAACGCGGCTATCGCGAGTGAGGAAGCCAGCTGCTTTCAATGCGCCGCGCAAGGAGGGTTCATAAAGCTGGAGAGCTTTTGAAATGCCGTGCTTAACCGCGCCCGCTTGACCTGACAAACCGCCACCTGTGACAGTCGCCATAACGTCAAACTGATCTTCAACACCTGCAACCTGGAAAGGCTGACGTAGGATCATTTGAAGAACGGGACGTGCGAAATAAACGCTCATGTCTTTGCCGTTTACAACAACTTTGCCTGAGCCTGGTTTGATCCAAACACGTGCAACCGCATCTTTACGTTTACCAGTTGCGTAAGAACGGCCAAGCGCGTCACGTTGTGGTTCACGCGGAGCTGCAACTTCTACAGGTGCTACAGCAACATCGCCGGCGACTGCTTCTAGGTCGCCCAAGGATTTAATATCTTCAGCCATTAGTTCGCCACCCGAGTGTTCTTAGAGTTCATGGATTTGACGTCCAAAACTTCTGGTTGTTGTGCTTCATGCCCATGCTCTGTGCCTGCGTAGACACGCAAGTTTGTCATGATCTGACGGCTTAGGCGGTTGCCTGGCAACATACGCTTAACAGCTTGGATAACAACGCGCTCTGGGTGCTTGCCTTCCAAGATTTGCTGTTTCGTACGTGACTTGATGCCACCTGGGTGGCCAGTGTGCCAGTAAAAATTCTCTTGACGCTTGTTGCCTGTCATTTGAATTTTTTCTGCATTGATGATGATGACATTGTCACCACAATCCATATGCGGAGTGAAAGATGCTTTGTGTTTGCCGCGCAAACGCATTGCTACGATCGATGCCAAACGGCCCAAAACAACGCCTTCAGCGTCGATAATGATCCATTTTTTCTCGATGTCTGCTGGTGTTGCAGAGAAAGTTTTCATCGAAGGTTACCCTTAGTTAAATGTCCCCGAACCAAGCAAAAGGCCTGTTTCGTTTGTGATGGGCGGGTTATATACGGTTAAATCGCGCAGTCAACGGCATTTCACCTTAAATAAGCAAGCAAAAACAATAGCTTACAATTTAGGTATCAAAATACCCCACCATCAACACCATAAACCAAGCGTCGACGCAGCTCGTCAATGATCCAACTCTGCATCCCAATAGAGAAAATCCATCCAGCTGTCATGCAGGTGGTTTGGGGGAAACTTGCGGCCGATGTTTTTCAATTCCTCGGCTTGCGGCTGACGTGGTTTGCGTTGCAAGGACAGGCCAGAATTGCGCAGGGATTTAGCCGCCTTTTTCAAATTACAGGGGCTACAGGCCGCCACTACGTTTTCCCAGCTGGTCACCCCACCCGAGGCACGCGGGACCACGTGATCAAAGGTCAAATCACCTCGTGATCCACAGTATTGGCATTTAAATTCATCCCTCAGAAATAAATTAAAGCGCGTGAAGGCCACGCGCTTTTGAGGAACAATATAGTCTTTTAAAACAACAACAGATGGGATCCTGATCCGTGTTGTGGGGCTACTGACATAGTCGTCATATTCGGCCACGATATCAACCCTATCCATATAGGCCGCTTTGATCGCATCTTGCCAACACCAAAGAGACAGCGGATAATAAGACAATGGACGATAATCCGCGTTTAACACCAAAGCGGGATGATTTTTTGCTCCCGAAGGAATGCGCACAAAATCGTGTCTAAAGTCTCCGTCCATTTCTGTCACCTATTCATCGTCGGATCACTACAGTTACTGTCTGTGAGTTAACTATATATGGTGTCAGTTTTATGACAAGCCCCCTTTATTTAGAATTCAAAGGCTTAACTTATCCCGCATAAAGGCGAGCGCCACAGATAATCCATCTGGTGCGATCCCATGCGCCGTGCCTTTTTGAATATGAGCAAAGACATCTTGAAACCCTGCGGTTTGCAGCGCTTCTGCCGCTTCGGGCAAGGATTGAACTGGAACAACATCGTCTTGATCGCCATGCACCAACAGAATTGGCATCTTGCTGATCACTTCGTCCACCAAAAGATCAGGCTCGAGCAGGCGACCTGAAAAGGCAACGATCCCTGCAATCGCATCTTCGCGACGGGGTGCCACATGAAGCGACATCATCGTCCCTTGGGAAAAGCCAAATAAAACAACTTGTTCAGGCAAGACATCTTCGTCCACCATTAACGCGTCGAGAAAGGCATTCACATCCTCAACAGCCGCTTGCATGCCGCGCATGCTTTCTTCCTCGCTTGATCCATCGATCCACGGGATTGGGAACCATTGATATCCCATCGGGCTACCCGCGCAATTTTCAGGCGCATCCGGGGCCACAAATAGCGTATCGGGAAGGTGCTCTGACAAAGGATCCGCAAGGCCAAGCAAATCGGCCCCATTCGCGCCATACCCATGCAAAAAGACGACAACAGATCGTGTGCTTCCGGACACTGGCTCTTTGCGTTCTGCGTTCAATACTCGTGTCATCGAATTCCCTCTCGATTTTTCTCATATGCGTAATAGGCCCAGAGCACGCGCGCTGCAACCGATCTCCATGGGGACCACGCCAAGGCCATCTCGCGCAAAGCGCGTTCTTTGGGGCGCTCTTCTAGATCAAAGAGCATGCGCACCGCTTCTTGTAAAGCAAGGTCACCCGGGGCAAACACATCCGCACGGGCGAGGCTAAACATAGCGTAAATTTCAGCGGTCCAAATTCCGATACCGGATATCGCCGTCAAGGTTTTCACGACGTCCTGATGCGGCATATCTCGCAGGGCGGCGAAATCTACATTGGCCTCAGACAAAGCGCGCGCATATTTCACCTTTTGCCGACTAAGGCCAAGGGCGCGCAGGTCATCATCACTGGCCATTAGGATTGCATCAGGGGTGATCATTCCCCCCGTCTCTAGCCGCGACCAAATGGCATCCGCTGCCGCAACCGACACCTGTTGGCTAACAATCGCGCCGAGCAACCGTTCAAATCCATCGGGACGTAGGCGGAGCGGCACCGTTTCTATACAAGTGATCGCATGGGCAAAGCGCGGTTCAGCCTTGGCCAAAAATGCGGCCCCCTCGTTGATGCAGTCTTGCGATCTAATGATGCGCTCATCCAAAATGATTATCCACCCATTCTAATGCGTCCTCGATCCGCCTGATCGGTTTTGGTAAGCTCGTGAAAGGACGATTTATCATTATCACCTTTAGCCCCAACTGTCGCGCGGCTTCGACTTTGGAAAATCCGTTCTCGCCGCCAACGTTGCGCAAAATGATCGCGTCGATCTCAAGCCGGCGGAAAAGGTCCACCTCGTCTAGGACTGAAAACGGTGGTTTGCCAAAGACATGCTCCCCATGAGGGAGCGGGAAATCAACAAGTTCGTTATGCAAAATTCTGTTAAATATGTAAATATTTTCAATATTCGAAAATTTACCAATAGAATGACGACCTGTGAAAGCCATCACTTTTTGACAGTGAGCTAGGTGGTGAGCGGCCTCTGTTTCATCATCGATAGTAATCCAGTGATCCCCGTCCTGAGGCCGCCATTCCCTGCGTTCCAGTCGACACAATGGCATGTCAAGCTCACGACACAGCTCATTGGCCTGTTGAGACACTTCAACAGCGAAGGGGTGCGTTGCATCAATCACACCAGAGAGTGCTTGATCCTTGAGAAACGCGGCGAATTCTTGTTGATCTTCAAAGCCGCCTATTCGGGTCGGAACGTCCAAATCGCGCGGCAGCCGAGCATCGCCATGAATTGATGCAATGACATCAATACTCTCTCGTTTCGCAAGCAAGCTCGCCAATGTCTTGGCCTCTCCGGTTCCTGCCAAGAGCAAAATTTTAGCGCGCGTTGATGACAAAGAGCCGCATTCCTAAAACAGAATATATTACGTTTTGCGCATTTATGAGGCTTGCACCTTTATAAATCAAGGCGTACCGATTGCGCATGACACATATTCATTCTGATACCCTAGCAAAGCGCAATGTCCTCGTCCTCGTTATGGCGCAAGCTATTTTGGGCGCGCAAATGCCAATGGTGTTCACAATTGGCGGTTTGGCGGGGCAATCTTTGGCCAGCAATCCATGTTTTGCGACCCTCCCCATTTCGCTGATCGTTTTAGGGTCCATGCTGGCGGCAACGCCGATGTCAAACTTGATGCAGTCACATGGCCGTCGGGCTGGGTTTATTGTCGGGGCAGTCTTTGGGGCGATTGGCGCATTGGTCGGGGCGATTGGCCTCTATTATGCGTCCTTCCCGATCTTCTTGGTCGGCTCCTTACTCACTGGGGTTTATATGTCGGCGCAAGGGTTTTACCGCTTTGCCGCCACCGATACCGCATCGGAAGAATTCCGCCCCAAAGCGATTTCCTATGTGATGGCTGGTGGATTGCTTGCGGCGATCATTGGGCCGCAATTGGTGAAATTTACCGCCGATAGCTTTGTCATTCCTTTTGTCGGAACATATCTCGCGATTGTTGTGCTGACGATCATCGGTATCAATCTGTTTTTCTTCTTAGACATCCCAAAACCCCCTGCGCCAAGCGCGAATGCCACCTTGGGTCGCAGCCGACGTGAATTGTTAAAAGACCCCGTGATCGTAGTCTCGATCATCTGTGCAATGGTCTCTTACGCCCTTATGAACCTTGTGATGACATCAACGCCCTTGGCTGTTGTGGGATGTGGGTTTGATAAAAACAACGCGGCCGACATTGTTTCGGCGCATGTCTTGGCCATGTTCATTCCGTCGTTTTTCACAGGTCATCTGATTGCCCGATTTGGCGTTCGTAAAATTGTTGCCTGTGGTTTGGTCATTTTGGGGGCTGCGGGTGCCGTTGCACTCCAGGGTGTTGCGATTGAAAACTTTTACATCGCTTTGATTTTGCTTGGTATTGGGTGGAATTTTGGCTTTATCGGAGCGACCACGATGTTGGCGGGCGCACATAGCCCGAATGAACGCGGTGCCTTGCAAGGCATGAATGATTTCTTTGTCTTTGGTGGTGTGACTTTGGCCTCGCTTGCCTCTGGTGGCTTGATGAATTGCTCAGGTGGCAGCGCGCAACAAGGGTGGACCGCGGTCAATATCGCGATGGTTCCATTTCTCGTCTTGGCAGGTGGGTCGTTGATCTGGCTCTGGTTGCGGCCGCAAAAAACCTAATAGCGATGCGTCATAGCTTGCCACATCAACCGTAGCGATGAGGCAAGCGGATGAACCGGTGCCAATCCGTCAATGACACGGTCTGGATGCTGTGCAGCTTGCTTCAATACCGCCTCACAGTCCCACCCTGCCAGCAACGCAGGCGAGGCTGCATTTGTGACAAACCGTGCCTTTTGACGCGCTTTGTTTAAGCTGTCCAATCCTAAGGTCGCAAGCTGCGCAACAGCTTCGGGGCGACCATCAACCAGTGGAATGCGCTTTTGTGCCAAGAGCGAGGGAATAGCATTGAGGTAGTTCGCACAGCCCATTGCCCAACCAAATTGTTCAGCGGCCTCCAGCCCTTGATCCGAGATGTCCTCATCCAAAAGCTGGGCCGCAACCCGAACCAAAACAGCCGATGTATCGCGAATATAGGTTTCCTGAGCAGTTTGATCGTCAAACGGATCTTTATAAATGTCCCAGCGACGGGCCTCGACCATCTTTTGCAGGTCGTTGGCTTGTGCTGGCGTCAAAATTTCTGCCAGAGGTGTTGCAACGGAATGGCGGTTAACAGGCTCCCCTTGGACAATCGCCTCAAGCACATCATACCACCACTGAAGCCGCATCTCAGCAATCATCGCCTCCGATGTCACCCAAGGCGCACGCGCCACTTCGACGTTCAAAGCATAGAGCGGAAACAAAACAGCGCGCGCCGCGACAGGCGACGCCATGGCCGCGCGGAACCTGACATCGTCCCCTTTTTGCACGAGCTCCGCACAGGCATTAAAATCATCAGAACGCATTCAGTCTCGCCTTGATCACATCAATCGTTGGCGCCGCTTGAACCACATCCAAATGCCCTAGTCCAGTTAGGATATGATATTCCCCTTTTTCCGTCACGGACGACATCAGGGTTTCATATTCCGTTGCAAAAAACGCCTCATCTCGATCCCCAACGATCAGATCAAACTGGGGCAAGGCCGCAATATCGGCGAGGTAATCCCTGCGTGGTGCATAAGATGTGTTGAGCCGATAGGAATAGGCGGTCGTCGCCCCTGCCCCATATGGACCGTTCAAGACATGTTCTGGCATGGCGAATTGGATCATCGTGAGGTGATTCAAAGCGGTGATTTTCACAGTATTCAACATCGATAGTCCGATGACACGGCGCAACAGAACATGCGCCCAACCGCCAGATTTTTCGCGCGTTGTTGGGGCATTATATTTCAAAAACGGCGCAATTAAAAAGGCATGATCCATCAGATTGCCATGCGCCCCACCCGCAAAGCGCACCACTAAGCCGCCCCCTGAAGAATGACCAAGCATGGCGACCTTTTGCCCCGGTTTACGGGTTGTTTCTTTAATTTCCGCCAAATCATCCTCAAGCTGACCGATATAGTTCACATCCCCACGATTAACTGCATTTGGTCCATGTCCACGCAAGTCCGGCGCGATCACATCAGCAACCTCGCCCAAAATGGGAATCATGCGATCAAATTGCTGACCATACCATCCTGAGCCATGCACCAATACGATCAATGGCCGTTCGCCCCCCTCACCCATAACTTGGGGTGTATCGAGGCGTGTTCCATCCTTTAATGTGATCTGTTCAACGGGCCAATCCTGCGGCTCAGAGCCATCAACAATACTGTCAAAATCCAAGGTGTCTTGCGATGTTAACGCTTTGTTTGGCCATTGCGACAGGATCAATCCCAAGGCAATGGCAAAGTAAATGACAATTGAGGTTATAAGTATCTTAAAAATAAACATCTAAGTGTCCATTCGAACAAAATTAATAATGCACGTAAACAAGAACATTAAAATTACACTAAGGTGCCCACTGTATTTCAGCCACAGCGGACACAGGAATTAAACGACCTTAACCTTTAGTGTCGCGTACCAGCTTCCAATTGATCGCATCCAAGAGCGCTTCGAAACTCGCATCGACAATATTAGCCGATACACCAACGGTGGCCCAACGGCGTCCCTTGCTGTCTTCGCTGTCAATCACAACGCGCGTTACCGCTTCGGTTCCCCCTTGGGTGATGCGCACCTTGAAATCCACAAGCCGCATATCATCAATCAGCGCTTGATATTGGCCCAAATCCTTTGCCAAAGCCTTGGCCAAAGCGTTCACAGGCCCCCGATCCGATCCAGTGGCATCAAGCGACTCAGACACCGATAGCTTCTTTTCACCGTCAATTTTGACGACAACCACAGCCTCGGACAGGCTTACCATTTTATTGTATTTGTTCTTGCGCCGCTCAACGGTCACTTTGTAGCGTTTCACATCAAAGAATTCAGGCAATTGACCCAATTCACGCCGCGCGAGCAATTCAAAGCTCGCTTGAGCGGTGTCATAGGAATATCCCTGATCTTCGCGGGATTTGATCTCATCCAAAATGCGTGACAAAGCGGCCGTATCCGATCCGACATCCAACCCCGCTTCGCTTAAACGTCGCCTTAGGTTTGATTGCCCTGCCTGATTTGACATGGGGATAATGCGTGCATTACCAACAACACTTGGATCAATATGTTCATAAGTTGACGGGTCTTTCAAAATCGCACTGGCATGCAAGCCCGCCTTATGCGCAAAAGCAGAGGCCCCCACATAGGCCGCTTGACGCGCTGGCACACGGTTCAAAATATCATCCAAAAGACGCGACACTTGGGTCAATTGTGTCAAGGCCTCACGCGTCACGCCAATGTCAAACTGGCTGGCAAAGGGTTCCTTCAACATTAACGTCGGGATCAATGTGGTGAGGTTTGCATTTCCACAGCGCTCGCCCAATCCATTCAGGGTTCCCTGCACCTGACGCGCACCCGCCTCAATAGCGGCCAGTGAATTGGCCACTGCATTTTCTGTGTCGTTATGGGTATGTATGCCGAGCCGAGCCCCAGGAATGCCTGCTACAATCACCTCTTTCACCACCTGATGCACAAAACTGGGCAGTGCGCCGCCATTCGTATCACAAAGCACAATCCAACGTGCACCCGCCTGAAACGCTGCCCTTAACGCTGCCAACGCATAGTCGGGATTATCGCGGTACCCATCAAAGAAATGTTCCGCATCAAACAAGGCTTCGCGCCCTTGATCCACAATATAGCCAATTGATTTTGATATATTTTCTAAGTTTTCATCGAGCGAAATCCCAAGAGCCGCCTCAACATGATAATCATGAGATTTTCCAACCAAACAGACAGCGGGCGTCTTAGCGTTCATCACGGCCGCCAAGACCTCATCATTTTGCGCGGATCGCCCTGATCTTTTTGTCATACCAAAGGCTGTGAACTGCGCGCGGGTCTTGGGGCGTTCTTCAAAAAACGCGCTATCTGTTGGATTGGCACCGGGCCAGCCACCTTCGATGTAATCCACCCCGAGCTGATCCAAGGCCGTCGCAATCTGAATTTTCTCAGCTGTCGAAAACTGCACCCCTTGCGTTTGTTGTCCATCGCGCAAAGTCGTATCATAAAGATAAAGTTTTTCTTTTGTCACAGCGTTCGTCTTTCATCTTTGCCCAAATACTCTTGGGGGGTTTGGGGGGCAAGCAGCCCCCCATCTTGTCTATTTTACAAAAGGCCATCCAATGTGGCGATGTCAAATCCAGAGCCCGCAATCAGCTCGACCCCAGTTTTGCTCATCCGCACTTCTAGCCCCGCCTCTTGAAAGACATGCTTGAGGCGATCCACTTCGCTGAAATCTTTGCTCTCCATAGCCAAAGCACGCGCTTCACTCAGCTTTGCTTCAAAGGCACTGAGATCGACTCCAACGGCCCAACCGCCCATGTCATCCCTCAACAGCCCTAACAATGCGGCGCCCGCGCGCAATCCCGCGACATCTCCGGCCGTCGCACAGGCATGCAAGGCCGCAATCGCACCAGCGGTATTCAAATCATCCGCAACTGCATCCAAGACTGCCATCGGGATATCCCCTTCAGGAACGCCCGCAGTCATCGCGCGCCATTTTCGTAGGGTTTTCTCCGCGCTTTGGGCCTTGTCATCCGTCCAATCCATCGGCTTTCCGTAATGGGTCGAAAGGAACACAAATCGAATGACCTCACCTGCGTAGCCTTTGTCTAGCAAATCGCGCACGGTAAAGAAGTTGCCCAAGGATTTGGACATTTTCTTGCCCTCGACCTGCAACATCTCATTGTGCAGCCAATAGCGCGCAAATCCGCCTTCAGGATTGGCACAGCAACTCTGCGCCAGTTCGTTTTCATGATGCGGGAACATCAAATCATTTCCGCCCCCATGAATGTCAAATGTATCGCCAAGCAATTCATACGACATAGCAGAACATTCAATATGCCACCCCGGACGCCCCCGCCCCCAAGGGCTTTGCCAGCCTGGAATATCGGGGTTTGAAGGTTTCCATAAAACGAAATCCATCGGATCACGTTTATAGGGGGCCACTTCGACCCGCGCCCCTGCAATCATATCATCCACAGAGCGCCCCGACAAAGCGCCGTACTCTTGATAGCTTTGGACCGAAAATAACACATGTCCGTCGGCTTCATAGGCGTGTCCCTTGTCGATCAAGGTTTCAATCATGCGGATCATCGCATCGATGTAATCTGTCGCCCGTGGCATCTCATTGGGCTCCATATTCCCCAATGCACCCATGTCGTCCAAAAACCATTGCGTGGTTTCGGCTGTGATGTCTTTGATATCACGCCCACTTGTTGCGGCGCGTTCATTGATCTTGTCATCTACGTCTGTGAAATTGCGAACATAGGTCACATGATCCGCGCCATACGTATGGCGCAAAAGCCGAAATAACACATCAAACATGATCACATTGCGCGCATTGCCAATATGCGCGCGATCATAAACCGTCGGTCCACAGAGATACATACGCACGTTTTTATCGTCCAAAGGTGTAAACACCTCTTTCTTGCGATGTTTTGTGTTATGCAGCTTGATCTCGACCATGATGCCGTCCCCTCAGTAAACTTGCCTCTTGCCTTACCAAGTTCACACTCCCTTGAAAACGTGCAATTTCTCAATCAGCATGGTTTTTTGCCCTATTTCAAGACAACGGTTTGACAGGGGATCACGAATCTGGCCACCTCATGCCATCACAAAGAGGACATGCCCCATGACGCCATCCAACCGCATCAGTACAATTTCGCCCTCTGGTGATAATGGATGGGGCCTCTTTTTAAAGGCACGCAGCCTTGTGGCCCAAGGACACGATATTGTGGAACTCACCATCGGTGAGCATGATATAAGGACGGACCCCAGCATCCTTACGGAAATGCATAACTCCGCAAATTCAGGCCATACAGGCTACGCCGCTGTCCCGGGAACGCCTGAATTACGCGCCGCCATCGCCGCGCGCGTCGAACAGCAAACGGGCGTGCCGACAACGTCCGATAACGTCATGGTCACACCCGGGGGGCAATCGGCATTGTTTGCGGCTCATATGGCAGCCTGTGACACGGGGGATACCGCACTTTATATTGATCCCTATTATGCGACCTATCCCGGAACAATTCGTGCCACTGGCGCCCTCGCTCAAAGTATTGAAACCAAAGCAAGCAATGACTTTCAACCAACGGAATCTGAACTCACCTCGCACATCAGCGGCGCAAAATCCCTGCTGATAAACACGCCCAACAACCCAACAGGAAGCACTTATTCTCCCGAAACCTTGGCCCTGATTGCGCGCCTGTGCCAAGAGAATGACCTCTGGCTCATTTCTGACGAAGTCTATGACACGCAAATCTGGGAAGGAACGCATCTCTCACCGAGAGCCTTGCCAAATATGGCCGAGCGTACCCTTGTCATTGGCTCCATGTCCAAAAGCCATGCCATGACCGGAAGCCGCCTTGGTTGGATCATTGCGCCTGAGGATATGATCGAACACCTCATCAACCTGGCGACCCACACGACCTATGGCGTTCCAGGCTATATTCAGGACGCCGCACTCTTTGCATTAAACCAAGGAGCCGCCTTTGAGGAAAAGATAGCAGAGCCCTTCAAACGCCGCCGCGAGATCGCGCAATCCATCATTGCAAATTATCCCAAGCTCAGCGCCATCACCCCCAAGGGCGGCATGTATGTTATGCTCGACATTCGCGCGACGGGCTTGTCGGGGCAAGAGTTTGCCACCCGCCTGCTGGATGAAAAACAAATTGCTGTCATGCCAGGTGAAAGTTTTGGCATGTCCGCTGCGGGTCACCTCAGAATTGCTATGACAATCCCAGATGATCGATTTTCGAGCGCCCTTAACACCTTATGTCAATTCGCAACCGATTTGTCGCATGGCTAACACGCCAATTTCCTCCATCCGCAATCTCGGCCCTGCCATGGAAGAGGCCTTCATAAAGGCAGGCGTCAGGGATGCCGAAACGCTCCGCGAGATTGGCCCAGATGAGGCCTATAAAAAGCTGTTGGAAACGGGTCATCGCCCTCATTTCATCGCTTATTATGCTATGGTTATGGGGCTCCAAGGACGCCCTTGGAATGACCTAACAGGATCAGAAAAAAGCGATCTTCGACGCCGATTTGATGACATCAAATCCTCGCTCACAAAAACACAAAAGGATCACTCCGAAATCGAAATGATCCTTGACAAAATCGGGGTTCGCAACCCGACCTAACTTTCATCTTTGCCGAAATACTCTCGGGGGGGTTCGGGGGGCAGACAGCCCCCCGAACCGATTGGATCTTTGATCCAGTCGGTCTTAGCCAACCAACTCTAGGCCAGAGAAGAAATACGCGATTTCTACTGCGGCTGTTTCTGGAGCGTCTGAACCGTGAACAGAGTTTTCACCAACTGATTCAGCAAACTCAGCGCGGATTGTGCCGGCTTCTGCGTCTGCTGGGTTTGTTGCGCCCATAACTTCGCGGTTTTTCGCAATTGCGCCTTCGCCTTCAAGAACCTGAACAACAACTGGCTCAGACGCCATGAAGTCGCACAATTCGCCGTAAAACGGACGCTCAGCGTGCACAGCGTAGAAAACGCCCGCTTGCTCTTTGCTCAAGTGGATGCGCTTTTGTGCAACGATACGTAGGCCCGCATCTTCGAACTTTGCGTTGATTTTACCAGTTAGGTTACGCTTTGTTGCGTCTGGTTTGATGATGCTTAGTGTACGTTCTACAGCCATTTTCATGTCCTCTAAATGATCTGGGCATTTGCCCCTTTTGAATTGCGACGGCCAATACCATGCAAGTTCCCCTTTGAAAAGCATCAATCCGCAAGAAGAATGTGAAATGATCTAAATATCGCAGAGGCCCACTGGCGTGCCAAGATTTGCTTTGATAAGGCGTGTCCATGATAAAAATTGAAAACATCACATATTCGGTCGAAGGCCGAACATTATTGGAAGGGGCAAGCGCCTCTATTCCAGAAGGTCACAAGGTCGGACTTGTGGGGCGCAACGGAACGGGCAAATCTACTTTGTTCAAGCTCATTCGCAATGAATTGGTGCTTGAAGGCGGAGCCATATCCCTCCCCAACCGCGCCCGCATTGGCGGTGTCGCCCAAGAGGTGCCTGGCAATGAGGTGTCCCTGATCGATACGGTCCTTGCCGCCGACATTGAACGCGCCGAGCTGATGGCCGAAGCTGAAACAGCGACGGATCCAACTCGGATTGCGGATATTCAAACGCGCTTGGCTGATATTGACGCGTGGTCGGCTGAAGGACGCGCCTCCAGCATACTCAAAGGCCTCGGATTTGATTCCGAAAAACAAAAGCTTCCCTGTAGCGATTTCTCTGGGGGGTGGCGCATGCGCGTTGCTCTGGCGGCCGTTTTGTTTTCACAACCTGATCTCTTGCTCTTGGACGAACCGACCAACTATCTCGATCTAGAAGGGGCGGTTTGGCTGGAAAGCTATTTGGCTAAATATCCCCACACTGTCATTATTGTGAGCCACGATCGCGGTTTGCTCAATCGCGCGGTTGGCTCGATCTTGCATCTTGAGGACAAGCAGCTCCATTTCTATCAAGGCAACTACGATACCTTTGCCCGCACCCGTGCGGCACGTTTGGCCGCGGCTGAATCTGAGGCAAAGAAACAAGATGCCCGTCGCGCCCACCTGCAGGCCTATGTGGATCGCTTTCGCGCCAAAGCTGACAAAGCCCGCCAAGCGCAATCTCGCCTCAAGGCGATTGCCCGTATGCAACCCATCACGCGCCCCCAAGAGGCCGCTTTGCGCCGCTTTAGTTTCCCAGAACCAGAAGAGCTATCACCACCAATTTTGCGGGTTGAAAATGGGGTTGCGGGATATGATGGCAATCCAGTTCTATCAAACCTAGATTTGCGTATTGACCAAGATGACCGCATTGCCTTGCTCGGGCAAAACGGCGAAGGCAAATCAACCCTGTCCAAATTGATCTCTGGACGCCTTGATCCGATGGGGGGACGTGTCATTACCTCGTCCAAACTACGCATCGGGTATTTTGCACAGCATCAGGTCGACGAGCTTTTCGTTGATGAAACGCCCCTAGATCACCTGCGCCGCATGCGACCCAGCAAAACACCCGCTCAGTTGCGCGCGATGCTTGGCGGATTTGGCATTGGGACCGAACAAGCCGATACCCTTGTTGGGCGTCTCTCTGGGGGGCAAAAAGCGCGTCTGTCGCTCATGCTCGCCACGCTTGATGCACCACATTTGTTGATCTTGGACGAACCCACCAACCACCTTGATATGGAAAGCCGCGAAGGTTTGGTCGAGGCTTTGACCGCCTACACGGGCGCTGTTGTCTTGGTCAGCCACGATATGCACCTTTTGTCTTTGGTGGCGGATCGCTTGTGGCAAGTCAAAGGAGGACGGGTCACACCCTATGAGGATGATCTCGAAACCTACCGTGCGAGTCTGCTATCTGGTGACAAGCCGCCCAAGCCCAAAAAGGCCGACGCACCAAAACCAAAACGGGCAAGCCGGGATGATATCTTGGCATTGCGCGCAGAGGTTCGCAAATGCGAAGAACGTGTCGACAAACTCAATGATATGCGCGACAAATTGGCAACCAAGCTTGCTGATCCCGCCCTTTATGAAGCCGAGCGCATTGGCGAGCTTGAGACATGGAACAAGAAATATGCCGAAGTCATGGGCGCCTTGGAGCGTGCAGAAACCATGTGGTTAGCGGCGCAAGAAAAACTTGAAACAGCCAACGCTGGTTAACACGAATAGGTAGGGATGCTTTATGGATATGGCGTTTATGGTGACATCATTTGTCACGCTTTTTGTCATTATTGACCCGATTGGGTTGACGCCACTTTTTGTTGCCCTGACCCAAGGGATGAGCGATGCGCAGCGCAAACGCGTTGCAATTCGCTCAATTGTGACAGGTTTTATTATCTTGGTGGTCTTCACGCTCTTTGGCGAGGCCGTGCTTGGATTTGTGGGCATCTCGATGCCAGCCTTCCGTATTGCGGGGGGGATATTGCTTTTTCTCACCGCTTTGGAAATGTTATTTCAAATGCGCACAAAACGTCGCCAAGATAATTCTGACGAGGAAATTCATGATGATCCTTCAATATTTCCTTTGGCCATTCCGCTTATTGCAGGACCAGGCGCAATCACAACCGTGATCTTGATTTCAGGCTCGCACCCAGGGTTCATCGGCTATGGTGAAACATTAATTATCACAATCGCCGTTCTAGCCATTGTCGCGGCCTTTTTCATGATGGGGTCATTTATTGAGCGTGGCTTGGGGAAAACTGGAATTAACGTTGTGACACGTATATTAGGCATGCTCTTGGCGGCACTTTCTGTGCAATTTGTGCTCGAAGGTATTACATCCTTCATCGCGCTTTCCTAGATATAAGCTATGGAAAGCTTTGATTACGCAAATTTGATATACGCCTCGCTCTTATTGGGGGTCATTCTACTGTCTGTTTTGGTCTCTCGCCGAAATCAATTGGGACAGGTCATGAAGCAGGCCACTGTTTGGTTGGTGGTCTTTTTGGTCGTTGTTTTTGGATATGGGATGTGGACCGATATCCAAGGCAATTCCAAACTTCAATTCGCCCAAGAAACCAGTAACGGCGACGTCGTCATTCCAAAGCGCCCCGATGGGCATTATTATGCAACTCTCTTGGTCAATGACACGCCAATCAATTTTTTAGTTGATACAGGCGCGACGCAAATTGTGTTGAACATGGAAGATGCCAAAGCTCTTGGATTTGACCCAGAGACGCTGACATTTTGGAATGTCGCAAATACAGCCAATGGACAGGTTCGCACAGCGCCTGTGCGATTAGAAACCATGGCACTTGGCCCCTATGTCGAGCGCAATTTTCGCGCCTCTGTTAACGAAGGCGACTTGCGGATTTCGCTCTTGGGTATGGAATATTTAAACCGCTTTGCTTCTATTCAGCTCACCCCAAATGAGTTGAGGTTATCCAAATAACTCACTGTTATGTTTCGGCTTTCTTCTCCCACGAGCCAGACGCCTCAGACCAATATTGCGCAGATACGCCACCCGCAGTGAGGGTTTTCCATTGAACACGAGCGTGTTGAACCGCATCACTGTCGTTGCCGTCAAAAAGGATACAGACCCTCTCAGCCCCGGTGACCTCTTGGACCGACACATCTGCACCATGAACCGCCATGACACAATCAAAAGAGTGATCACTTGGCTCATGAGTGAGCAAAATCGGTTGAAGGGGATCATTTGGCGTTCCAGCAATGCCATGGGGCAAAAAGCCGTCCACTGGACCTTCCCAGAGCTGATGATCCAACCTTTTGAGCGCTGACACGTCGCGCCCGCGTATTTCTATGCGCCAGCCCGCCGCGCGCGCCCGTGGCAAGAGCTTGTGCAAAGCTCCGTCCAGCGTGCTCTGCTTGAGGTGATAGAAATACGCAGCGCCCATGTTATTCGGTTTCAAACATATCAGAGACAAGCGTGTTCAAGGTCATAACACCCCAGCCCGTTGATCCAGATGGTGCATGATCTGTATCGGCTTTGGTCTGTGCAACACCTGCGATATCGATATGTGCCCAAGGTGTGGCATCTTTGACAAACCGCTTTAGAAATTGCGCCGCAGTGATCGACCCTGCTGCACGTGTACCGACGTTTTTCATATCCGCCACACGCGATTTGAGTTGATCATCATAGCTTTGCGCCAAAGGCATGCGCCACGCGCCTTCGTTTTCGCGATCCGCCGCAGTGAGCAGGCCATCGCACAAGGCATCATTATTGGAATAAATCGCTGCTTTATCATGGCCTAAGGCGATGATGACAGCGCCCGTTAGCGTAGCTAGGTCGATCATAGCTGCGGGCTTGAAGCGATCCTGTGTGTACCACATCGCATCACAGAGGACCATGCGCCCTTCTGCGTCTGTGTTGATGATTTCAACTGTGTCACCCTTCATGGACGTAATCACGTCACCCGGACGGGTGGCCGTGCTAGAAGGCATGTTTTCAACCAATCCGACGGTTGCGACGACATTAGCCTTGGCCCCTCTGAGAGCAAGCGTTTTCATAACACCCGCCACGACAGCCGCGCCGCCCATATCCATGGTCATGTCTTCCATACCAGCGCCAGGTTTCAACGAAATCCCACCTGTATCAAAGACAACGCCTTTGCCAACCAATGCGAGTGGAGCATCATCCGCTGCGCCACCTTTCCATTGCATGACCACAACTTTGGACGGGCTCGCCGATCCTTGACCCACCGCGAGAAGCGTGCGCATGCCAAGCTTTTCCAGCTCTGGTTCCTCTAACACTTCGACCTCAATGCCCAAATAGGTGAGCGCGCTTAGACGATCTGCGAAATCTGTTGTTGTGAGGATATTCGCGGGTTCATTTGTGAGATCGCGGGTAAAGAACACACCTTCTCCGATTGCGTTTACCACATCAATTTGTGGTGCAAGTGTGTCTGATTGCGTATGCATCACAGTGATGTCCCCATAGGACTCGACAGGCGCGCTGCGACGTTCGTCAAAACTGTAAGATCGCAGCACAACACCTTGAATAAAATCAACTATTCCCTTGTGAGACATCCCCAAAACGGTCACGGCGGATTTGGCCCGTGCTTTGGCCAAAGCGACACCCGCCTTGCGCATATCGAGTGAGGCGCCTTTGCGATCAATGATCACGACATCAACGGCCTCAGCCTCAAGTCCAACTGGGAAATTCAACGAAATCACATCGCCAACTTTGGCCTTTTCAAAGCGCTCTGATTCGACAACACGGGCAATCGCGCCTTTGGTCAAACGGTTCACGCGACGCGCGCCGAGATCGAGCTTGGCATCTTTGCCGATTAAAACAGCAATTCTTCCTTTTGTTTCAGAAAGTTGATCCAAATCGACTGTGCGACAGTGAACGTTTGAGATGGCGACCATTCTATTTCTCCTTGTTGATTATCCCATAGATCTAGCGGTGATCCGCCACAATATCCAGTTAGCAGTTTTCCCCAAGCAATAATTCCTTTAAACGAGATGCATAACAAGGGTTTGAGGGCGACGTGTCGCGATTTGACAGATATCTATTATCACAATTGATGATCCTATTTGGGTTCTTTTCGCTTGTGTTGGTATCCGTTTATTGGGTGAATCGCGCCGTTGTTTTGTTTGATCTGCTCATCGCAGACGGTCATTCAGCGGGCGTGTTCTTGGAATTCACCATGCTGACCTTGCCCAATGTGATCGGTATGGTTCTTCCGATTTCGACATTTGCCGCCGTCGTTTACGTCATCAATCGCTTGAATAATGAAAGCGAATTGATCGTTATGCAGGCCACTGGATTTAGCCCGTGGAGGCTTGCACGTCCTGTCGTGGTCTTTGGTCTCTTGGTTGCCCTATTCATGCTGAGCTTGACTGTCTACCTCGTGCCCGAAAGCAATGCCCAATTAAAGCAGCGCGAACGCGACATCACGGCATCGGTGTCCTCACGTCTGTTGCGCGATGGGATCTTCTTGCATCCAGTCAAAGGCACGACCTTTTACATTCGCGAAATCACCTCAGACGGTGAGCTATTGGATATTTTCCTCTCGGACCGGCGTGACGAAGAGTTTGCCGTTACCTATACAGCCAACAAAGCCTATTTGTTACGCGATGGACCCTCGACCAATTTGGTCATGCTCAATGGGTTAGCCCAAACATTGAATTACGAAACCAACCAAATTTCGACGACACTATTTAGCGATTTCGCCTATGATATTTCTGGAGTTTTTGCCAACACAGGACCACTACGTTTGGGCATGAAAGAAATGTCCATCCCTGACCTCTTGGAACAGGCAAAAACAACGACGTCGCTCAAAACAGAAGCCAGATTAATCGAAGAAGTGCATAGCCGACTTCACGAGCCTCTTTTGTGTCTAGCGGCCGCATTAATCGGATATAGCGCGCTAATGATTGGATCCTTCAGCAGGTTCGGCGCGACCCGACAAATCTTGTTCGCAATCTTTTTGTTGGTCCTCATCAAAATGGTCGAAAGCCTTGTGACGGGACCGGTTAGGTCCAGCCCGTCGTTGTGGTATTTGGTCTACGCGCCATCTGTGTTTGCCTTTGTCACTTCTGGCCTTTTGTTATACAAAGCCTCGCAACCAAAACGTCGCTGGATGATTTGGGGAGCGTTTTCATGACGCTGCATTTCTATTTTGCCCGACGCTTTTTCAAAATGTTCGCCTCAGTCTTTGCCGTGTTTTTCTTATTCATGACATTGATTGACTTGGTCGAACAAATGCGGCGCTTTGGAAGCTATGTGTCGTTTGGGGATGTTGTTTACATTACGATGTTGAAAACGCCCCAAGCGCTCTATCAAATTTTGCCACTCGTCATGATTATCTCGACAGTAAGCCTGTTTATCGCCTTGGCGAGATCAAGCGAGCTGGTTGTCGCGCGATCTGTTGGTCGCTCTGCGCTCCATACGCTCATTGCGCCCATCACTGTTGCCTTTTTGATCGGGTTGGTCACTGTGTCATTATTCAACCCAATCGTAGCCGCCACATCCGTGCGCTATGGAGAGCTCAGCGAAACCTATAGATCAGGAAGCCCTTCTGCATTTTCAATTGGTCGAGAAGGTCTTTGGCTTCGTCAAGGTGGCGAAACAGGGCAAACCGTTATTCGGGCCGCACGCGCGAATTTTGATGGATCCATTCTGTTTGATGTCAGCATGCTGAATTATAGCAAATTTGGCGGCCCCAATCGACGGATTGAAGCAGACCAAGCCTCGCTTCGCGACGGGATGTGGATATTAGAACGGGTCAAAGTTTGGCCCCTCATTCCCGGTATCAATTCAGAAGAAGCCGCTCAACAGCATGATATTTTGCGCGTTGAGTCCACGCTGACACGAGAACAAATCACCGATCAATTTGGAAATCCGTCTTCAATTTCTGTTTGGGATTTGCCCAAATTCATTGAGCAACTCGACGAGGCTGGATTTTCCGCGCGTCGCTATGCCGTTTGGATGCAGATGGAACTTGCACGACCCTTCTTTTTGGTGGCAATGATGCTCATTGGAGCGGCTTTCACGATGAAGCATTCTCGGTTTGGGGGAACGGGCTTGCGGGTGTTATCCGCTGTCCTCTTGGGATTTGGATTATATTACGTGCGCAACTTTGCTCAGATTTTGGGGGATAACGGCCAATTGCCCATTGTGGTTGCGGCATGGGTCCCTGCCCTTGCCTCTATCGCGCTTGCCTTGGGCTTGATTTTACAGATGGAGGATGGATGACCATGCTCCGCGTTATTGTCTTGTCTCTTGTCTGTTGCCTCGCACAAATTGCCACGGCACAAACCAATGAGGATGCGGTTCTTATCGCTGATACTATTGAGGTCACCGCAAGCGGGGATTTGATCGCCAAAGGCGTCGTTGAAGTTTTTTATCGCGGAAACACCTTGTTGGCCGACGAAATCACATATGATCGCACCAAGGATACAATTGACATCTCAGGCCCCATTACCTTGAGCGACACATTAGGCAACGTTGTGAGCGCAACCCAAGGCACGCTTGATCGCGATTTGGAAAACGGGATATTGCGAAGCGCGCGCCTCGTTTTGAGCCAACAAATGGAACTCCAAGCCGCAGAGCTCAGTCGGATTGACGGACGCTATTCGGATATGACGGAGGTTGGTGCAACATCCTGTCAGACATGCGATGATCGCCCGCCCTTGTGGCAAATTCGTGCAAGATCCGTGCGCCATGATGATGAAGAAAAGCAAATTTATTTCCGTCACGCGCAATTCCGCATATATGACATTCCGGTGTTCTATCTCCCTTACATGCGGCTCCCTGATCCAACGGTTGAGCGGTATCAAGGGTTCTTGTCCCCTAAGGGGGTATCAAATTCGATTGTGGGCTTGGGGATTAAGCTCCCCTATTTTATCCCGATCGGGGATGACAAAGACCTGACTGTAACTCCATTTATATCCACAAAAACAAACACCTTTGAATGGCGCTATAGACAAGCCTTTCGAAGAGGCGGCCTCACTATAAATGGATCTGTGTCGCGCGATGACCTGACACCGGCTTCGTGGCGCGGTTACATGCGCGCTATTGGCAATTTCAATCTTGCCCATGATTATAAATTCAACTTTGATTTAGAAACTGTCAGCGATGACAGCTATCTCGGCGATTATGAAATCGAAACCAAAGACCGCTTACAAAGCACGCTGACCCTGTCAAAAGCGGCCAAAAGGTCCTATCGCGCAGCCAATTTCATCAACTACCATTCATTTTATGACGATAACGGAACACTTCCGACCCTTGTCACTTTTAGCGAATATGAAAAACGGTTCTTGCCGCGATCCATCGGCGGGGAGCTGCGGTTAAACATTCAAGCGCATACAAATGTTCGCGGCTCTGATGCAGATCAAATCGGACGCGATATGGCGCGTTTAAACGGCTCTCTTTTGTATCGCCGGAGCTTTACAGATCGCCTAGGCATTCAATGGAGCGCCGGCGCCCAAGCGCGCTATGATTATTTCGCCATTTCCCAGGACAGCCGATATCCCGAGATACAATCTGCGGCAACGGCTGACACCTATTTCGATGCACGGCTTCCCCTTCTTCGCCGAGGAACCGCCGAGCAAGTCACACTTATCGAGCCGATGGTTCAACTCGGTTACAGCGCCCGCCAAATCCTTGACCTACCTAATGAGGAAAGCACGCGCGTCGAACTTGACAGTGCTAATCTCTTGTCGCTATCGAGGTTTCCGGCTCCAGATCGTTACGAACGCGGGTTACGTGGCGCAATCGGGTTGCGATTCAAACATCACTTTACCCAATCGCACAAATTAGATTTCGTCATGGGGCAGGTTTTTAGAGAAAATGCACGCGAAGATTTCTCCGCTAGTTCAGGCCTGCGCAATGCAAAATCTGATTTCCTGATCAGCACGCGCTATAACAACGGTAAAACCTTTGGAATCATGGCCCGCGCTATTGTTGACCAAAAGGCCCAAGTCACCAAGGCCGAAGCCTTGTTTGACGTCACACACGGAAAATGGGACGTGAATGCGGGGTATAGCTTGCTCAAGGCTGACGCCTATGAAGAGCGGGATACAACTGTCGCGGAATGGAAGCTGGCCACGAGATATAAGGCCAACCAAAATTGGACAGTCTCAAACAACTTGCGCTATGATCTTGTCTCCGCCAAAACAGCGCAGGCTGGACTTGGCTTAAAATATCAAAATGAATGCGTGGAGATTGATTTTTCCGTCTCACGCCGCTTTACTGTATCGGGAACATCTGAGCCATTAACGACCTATGGGCTTACGGTGGATTTATTGGGGTTTAGCACTGGGGGCCAAAGCGGATTGGTCACTCGGTCATGTAGGAAATAATGGATGCGTCACACTTTACGTCACTTGACCATAGCAACCTTTAGCATTGGGCTATTGTTTGGAACCCCCAGTGTTCCACAGGCTCAGAGCCTCTTTTCAACGGCCATTCGTGTGAACGATGGCGCCATAACAGGCTATGAGCTGTCGCAGCGCGAAAGATTGCTGAGCGTTTTGAATGCGCCTGGCAATAAAAAACGCCTCGCAAAAACGCAGTTGATCGAAGACCGACTAAAGCTTGGTGCAGCCAAGCAACTAGGCATTCGGATCTCAGAAGATGAAATCGACCAAGGCGTTGACGAATTTGCCGCCCGCACTCAAAAAACGGGACCTGCGCTTGTCGCCGACCTTGCGCGCCGCGGCGTCTCAGAGAGCACGATCCGCGCCTTTATCGAAGCAGGTCTTGCATGGCGCCAAGTTGTGCGCGCAAAATTCGGCTCTCAAAGCCAGGTCAGCGAAGATCAAATTGAGCGGACCACCAATACAGGTCAAGGCGGCACAAGCATTCAGGTTTTGCTATCTGAGCTTATCATGCCGCTTCAACCTCAATTCGAAGAAGAAGTGCGCGCAATCGCCAAAGAGGTCTCAGGCTATACCTCAACCGCTCGGTTTTCTGCCGCCGCGCGTGAATATTCCGCGGTTCCCACCCGTGACCAAGGGGGACGCCTCGAATGGCAGCGTTTGGATAAATTACCCCCTGTGTTGCAGCCGCTGATCTTTGACTTGAAACCAGGTGAAGTCACGGAGCCGCTTGAGCTCCCGAATGCAATCGCCCTGTTCCAACTTAGAGCGATGACAGAAACACCCTATTCACGGCCAACCCCAGTGAGTGTGGACTATGCGACCTATTCTGTCCCAAATGGCGATGAAGCCCTCTCAAATCTAAGTGCAAGCCTTGTGCATTGCGATGATCTCTATGGCTTTGCCAAGGACAACGCGACCCATTCCCTGCGTCGGTTGTCAGGGGATCCAAAAACATTACCATCAAGTTTACGCACCACCTTAAGCCGCTTGGACATTAATGAATTCGAGCTGAGCCAAGGTGAAGGGTTTGCAACGATTACAATGCTCTGTGGACGCGCCTTTGCCCCCGAAGAAAGCCTTGATTTAGATGCGATCCGCAATGGACTGCGGAATAAAAAACTTGAAACCTACGCAAATGGCTATTTGGAAAACTTACGCCAAGACGCGCGGATTGTTGAAAAATGACACATGCGCCTATTGCTGTGAGCTGTGGTGAACCAGCGGGAATTGGCCCCGAGCTGGCGATAAAAGCATGGGATGCCCTCAAGGATAGCCGTCCCTTTTTCCTGATTGCCGATCCGCGTCATTTACCCAAATCAGCCCCAGTTCAGGTCATATCAGACCCGTCCGAAGCAGCAGGTGCATTTAAAACCGCTCTTCCTGTTTTGGCGCATCCCTTTGATGGCGCGCTCAGCCATGGCACACCTGATCCGCGCAACGCCCAAGGCGTGATTGACGTTATCGCTCGCGGAGTTGATATGACGCTCAAAGGTCAAGCCAGTGCAATTTGCACGCTTCCTATTCATAAAAAAGCGCTCCAAGACGGGGCGAATTTTGCCTATCCAGGACACACAGAATATTTGGCGGCCTTGGCGAATGTGGATCAAGTGGTGATGATGTTAGCCTCAGACCAGCTTCGCGTTGTGCCAACCACGATTCATATCCCTCTCGCAGATGTTCCTGAGGCACTGACGCCTCAATTGATCGAAGACACCATCAAAATCACACATCGCGCGCTAATCGACCAATTCGGAATAAAGCATCCGCGCATAACCGTTGCGGGCCTCAATCCCCATGCAGGCGAAGGCGGAAAAATGGGCCACGAGGATCAAGAGATCATCGCCCCCGTTATTCAAAACCTTGTCAGCAATGGCATGGATATTCGCGGCCCCCTTTCGGCGGATACGATGTTTCATGCAAGCGCGCGCGCAGGCTATGATGTCGCGATTTGCATGTATCACGATCAAGCCCTCATCCCGATCAAAACGTTGGATTTTGACCGTGGTGTGAATATTACCCTTGGGCTTCCTTTTATTCGCACCTCTCCCGATCACGGAACAGCCTTTGACATTGCAGGGAAAAATAAGGCAAACCCGAGCTCGACAATAGAGGCCATCAAATTGGCCGCCGAGCTAGGAGCCACCTCATGAGCGCGATTGATACCCTACCCCCTTTGCGTGAGGTGATCGCAAACCATGGGCTATCCGCGCGTAAATCTCTGGGGCAAAACTTTTTGCTTGATCTTAATCTCACGGCGAAAATTGCCCGCCAAGCGGGGGATTTGACGGGCTGTGACGTGCTTGAAATCGGACCGGGACCAGGTGGATTAACGCGGGGGCTTTTGTCCGAAGGAGCACGCAAAGTTCTAGCGATTGAGAAAGATCATCGCTGCCTTCCTGCCTTGCATGAGATTGCAGAGGCCTATGCAGATCGATTGCAGATCATCGAAGGCGACGCGCTTGAGGTCAATCCGCTCGAACATCTCACCCCGCCTATTCGCGTCGCAGCGAACCTGCCGTATAATGTGGGGACCGAATTGTTGGTGCGATGGCTCACCCCAAAAGAATGGCCCCCCTTTTGGCAGAGTTTAACATTGATGTTCCAACGCGAAGTCGCCGATAGGATCGTCGCGCAACCGGGATCCAAGGCCTATGGGCGCCTTGCTATTTTGGCCCAGTGGCGTGCTGACGCCAATATCGTGATCAACCTCCCCCCAAGCGCCTTTACTCCGCCGCCCAAGGTATCAAGCGCTGTGGTGCATCTCACCGCATTGGAAAAGCCGAGATTTGAGGCCGATGCTAAAGTGTTGGAAAGAGTTGTTGCAACGGCCTTTAATCAGCGCCGAAAAATGTTACGCGCGGCCTTAAAGGGCGTGGCCCCTGATATCGAAGATAGATTGCACGCCGCAGGTCTCAAACCAACAGAGCGCGCCGAGCAAATTTCAATTGAAGGGTTCTGCGCCCTCGCCCGCGAAATCGCCAAAAAATAAACCCCGCAAGTTTTGCGGGGCTTCATTTATTCTGCAGCAGCCGTATCAGCTGCGGGCGGTTGAGGCGTTTCCGACCCTTCGGGTTTATCCCCACGTGGCTTGCGTGGCGCACGCGGCTTGCGCGGAGGACGCGGCTTTTGCTGTTTAGGCGCTGCCTCAGGCGTTTCAACCAATCCAGCGTCGCCTCCCAAATTTGGGTGATCTACGATATCAGGCTGCTCACTGCTGGCCATATCATCAATGATGGCATCCCCAGATTGCGACGGCTGATCGTTTGACTGTGTGCGCTCTTGACGTTCGCGATCGCGCTCGGCTTGGCGTTCACGGTTTTCACGCTCTTGTTGTTCGCGCCGTGCATCCACTTCTTTTTGGGCCTCAGCCAGCAAACGAAGATAGTGCTCAGCGTGTTGTTGAAAATTCTCAGCCGCAATACGGTCATTTCCCAATTGCGCATCGCGCGCAAGTTGGTTGTATTTTTCAATGATTTGCTGAGGCGTCCCGCGCACTTTGCCTTCGGGACCGGAGCTATCAAAAACGCGATTTATGACATTACCGACAGATCGATTACGGTTCTGTTTTGACCGCGAGCGTGTTTTAGAAGATCTCATTTATGAGCAATCCAGCCTATTAATTTATGGCAAAGACACATTCTTATCATGCGGTTAAGGCTACGATAAATGTGTCGGCTAAGTGTTACCGGAACAGACAATGTGACGCTCACGCTAGTAACACCAAATTGGTATCCCATTTTGCGCGACAAATACAAGTCTTTATTCAAAATAATTTTACCAAAAGTGGCAAATGCCTGCGAAAACGCAGTCTATACGGTCAAAAGGGCCTCAATAACGCGATCTTTTCCGTTTAAATCACGATGACACGTCACTTGAGCAAAGCCAGCGTCCTCAAAGAAACCCATCACGTCACGGGCTTGCTTGTGACCAATTTCAACCAAAATACGCCCACGGTCCGTTAAATATTTCGGTGCTTGCGCGGCAATCTCTCGATAGGGCAACAGACCATCCCCCCCAGGTGTTAGCGCAATATGCGGATCAAACAAAGCCACATCTGGATCCAAATCTGACATTTCAGCTTCGCTTATGTAAGGTGGGTTTGAGACGATTAAATCAAAGCGCCCTGCTACATCGACAAACCAATCTGAGTGCACAAAATTGACAGGCGCCTTATGGAGCGATGCATTTTGCTGCGCAACCTTCAAAGCCGCTTGCGATATATCCGTGGCCACAACGTCGGCGGATGTTTCAGCGGCAAGCGTTATGGCAATGCACCCGCTTCCTGTTCCGAGGTCCAAAACGGAGCCAAAAGAAACATCCAAAGCCAATGCAATCAGGGTTTCCGTATCCCCACGAGGGTCCAAGACATCGGGCGTGATTTCGAACCACCGCCCCCAAAACAGACGCCGCCCCAATATTCTTGAGACGGGCTCACGGCTGAGGCGCGCCTTTGTGTAGTGTTGGGCCATTTCGACCATAGTCTCAGTGACGTCGCTATTGGCTTCTAACGTCAATCTATCAGGCTTGATTTCACATGCCGCGGCCACCAAAAGCCGCGCATCACGTGCGGCGCTCTCAATCCCCCCTTGGGTGAGCTCACTTTGAACCAAACGCAACAAATCGCGTAAGATCATGCGTTCATTTCAGCAAGCATAGCAGCTTGGGCATCCGCAGTGAGGGCGTCGATGATTTCGTTTAAATCCCCTTGCATCACCTGATCCAATTTATAGAGCGTCAGGTTAATCCGATGATCCGTCATCCGTCCTTGAGGGAAATTATAGGTGCGAATGCGTTCGGATCTATCACCGCTCCCGACTTGGGATTTACGGCTCTCTGAGCGTTCGCCATCAATGCGTTGGCGTTCCATATCATAGAGGCGTGTTTTCAAAACCTGCATCGCGATTTCGCGGTTTCTATGCTGTGATTTTTCGGAACTCGTCACCACAAGACCCGTTGGAATATGGGTAATCCGAACCGCCGAGTCCGTGGTATTCACGTGCTGTCCACCAGCGCCTGAACTACGCATGGTATCAATGCGAAGGTCATTTGTGTTGATTTCTATATCCACATCTTCGGCCTCGGGCAAAACAGCAACGGTTGCGGCAGACGTATGCACGCGCCCCCCGCTTTCTGTTTCGGGAACGCGCTGAACACGGTGCACACCCGATTCATATTTCATCCGAGCAAAAACGCCGTCCCCTTTGATATGGGCAACAACCTCTTTGATCCCACCTAATTCAGTAGCTTGCTCTTCAATGATATCAAAGCTCCACCCCTGCGCCTCGCTATAGCGTTGGTACATCCGCAGCAATTCAGCCGCAAAGAGCGAGGCTTCATCGCCGCCTGTTCCAGGGCGAATTTCCAACATGGCAGGACGGGCATCAGCCGCATCCTTGGGCAACAAAGCAAGCTGAAGCGCGGCTTCGACCTCTGGAATGCGGGCTTTGAGACGGGGCAATTCATCCTCGGCTAATTCACGCATATCAGGATCATCCAACATCACCCGTGCCTCATCCATATCGGACAGAAGGGTTTTATATTCATGGATTTGATCCACGACTGATTTCAGATCAGAATATTCGCGTGCAAGCGTGGCAATTTCATCACCTGAGACGCCTGCATTCATCTTGGCTTCCAAAAATTGAAAGCGCTGCTCTATTTGTTCAAGTTTATCTAAAGGAACCATGACATTCCTTTCTTATATTCAACTCCAATGGTCAAGAGCCGCTGGTGGTTTGCGCCGCGTGGATCCACGTCTCAAGGCGCTTTTTGTTGACGCCCAAATCGGATTGGCCAAACCGCAAACGGCTATAGAGCACGATAGTCTCCTTGTTGGTCCAGATCGTCACATAATCAGGAAACCCAAAAACCAAGGAACGCACGACATAGGTCACATGTCCGTCCTCAACGGTCCCAGCCAACTGCGCACTACGCTGCGCGGACTGCGCCACTTGGTTCAACGTGTTGAATAGCTCGACCGTATAGGGCAACACGCGCACAGCGCCGCCTGCAAAATCTTGATCCTGTTTGACCTGAGGCACGCGATGCCACACGTGCGGAGTGTGTGGCGCGAGGCGCACATAGGCCATAAACACCACAACTATGAGAGCGAAGATCATGAACACTTTGATCATGATGTCTGCGCCCGACGTATCCACCCCCAAAGGCAAATAAGCTCCATCGCGATATGCGCGCCTGCAACAGCCGTCGCACCCGTTGTATCAAAGGGTGGAGAGACCTCGACAATGTCGCCGCCAACCAAATTGATCCCTGCTAAATCGCGCAGAATCGCCGCCGCTTGCCAAGAGGCCAATCCCCCCCAAACCGGCGTTCCCGTTCCCGGTGCAAACGCAGGATCCAAACCATCAATATCAAAGGTGACATAGGTTGGGTGATCGCCCACTTTATCCTTGGCATAATCCGCAACCCATTTGGCCCCTTTTTCATGGACCGTGCGGGCGTCAATATACTCCATCCCACAATAATCATCGCATTCTGTGCGAATCCCAATCTGAAGCGAGCGCGTGACATCCACGAGCCCCTCTTTGACCGCCTTATACATAAATGTGCCGTGATCAATGCGATCTGGGTCATCATCTTGCCAGAGGTCGGAATGGGCATCGAACTGAATTACAGAAATCGGTCCATATTTCTCTGCATAGGCGCGTAAAATAGGCAGGGTCACAAAGTGATCACCGCCAAGTGAAATGCTCGCCACATCGCTTTGCAACAAACCCGCGATATGCTCTTGCAAGAGCTTGGGGAAACTGGCGACATGTGCGTAATCAAAGGCCAGATCGCCGTAGTCAATGATATTAAATTCGCCTAAGGGATCAAACATATCCCAACCATAGGGCGGATCATAGGGCTGCAAGCTGCTGGCTTCGCGGATCGCGCGGGGACCAAAGCGCGCACCTGGGCGATTGGTGACAGCCTGATCAAACGGTATCCCCGTGATCGCCAAATCAACACCAGTCAAATCCTTGGTATAGCGACGGCGTAGAAACGATGTCGCGCCGCCAAATGCGTTTTCATAGCTCAACCCGCGTTTGTCTTGACGGGTAAAAGCGTGGTCAATTTGTCGTTTTGCATCTTCTAATGCCATGAAAAGCCCTTTTTCGTGACGGGGTGGGAGGGTGGGCGACGCGAAAAAGGGCGTCACTCAATCGGGTTGGCGCGTTCAACCAAACGCGCAAAAAACGAAGCGCCATAGGGCGAGGCCTCATCATTGAAATCGTAATGAGGATTATGAACACCGGCACCCTCCCCAATTCCCAAGAACAAATAAGATCCAGGTCGCGCCTCTAACATATAGGAAAAATCTTCGGCCCCCATTTCTTGGCCGTAATTCCCTCTGACACGATCCGCTCCAGACACATCATTCGCAACGTCAACTGCAAAGGCGGTCTGCTCTTCATGATTTATCGTCGGAGGATAACCGATTTCATATCTTAAACGCGCCTCGACACCAAACGCCTGCGACGTACCATCCACAATCTCTTGCATCCGCTTCATCACCATTTCTTGAACGGATTTGTCAAAAATGCGAACGGTTCCGTTAATATAAGCCAAATCTGGAATGATGTTATCTGCTGAGCCTGAATGAAACTGTGTTACAGAGACAACCAAATCCTGTAACGGGTCATGGTTGCGCGACACAATCGTTTGGAAAGCTTGCACAATAGAGACCCCAGCGGCCAAAGGATCACGGGTATCTTGCGGATAGGCCCCATGCCCACCCTGCCCTTGAATATCCACATGGAATTGATCTGCACCTGCCATCAATGGCCCAGGTTTTGTGTAGAAATGTCCCACCTCAACACCGGGCATATTGTGAATCCCATAGACCTCTGAGATATCAAAGCGCTCCATGATACCCTCTTCGACCATAATGCGACCACCGCCATCGTTTTCCTCGGCAGGCTGAAAAATCAACGCCACGCGCCCCGAGAAATTGCGCGTTTCCGCCAAATACTGCGCAGCACCAAGAAGCATGGTCGTATGACCATCATGACCACAGGCATGCATGACCCCTTTGACATCTGAGGCATATGCCTTGCCCGTTAGCTCTTGCATCGGCAAAGCATCCATATCCGCGCGCAAACCAATTGTGCGCCCTGCGCCGCGTCCCTCAATGATGGCAACGATCCCAGAGGTGGCAATGCCTGTATGAATATCGGTAATGCCAAACTCTTTGAGCCGCTCAACGACGAATGCCGCGGTCTTGTGACACTCAAGCCCAATCTCTGGGTTTTGGTGCAAATATCGGCGCCACTGCGTCATCTGATCACTCAGGCCAGCTATGCGATTTATCACGGGCATTGATATGGACTCACTTCGTTAGGACGTTCACTATGCAGTGAACCTGAACTTAAGAGGGCTTGCAATGCCATACAATGAAACTTTGATCAAAAACCCCAAGGGCGGCATGCCCCGCTTGCTTGAGATTATGCGCGCCTTGCGTGATCCTAAAACGGGCTGTCCCTGGGACATAGAACAAGATTTCGCCTCCATCGCCCCCTATACAATAGAAGAAGCCTATGAAGTTGCCGATGCCATTGATCGACAGGCATGGGGGGAATTGCGCGGTGAATTAGGGGATCTGTTGCTTCAATCCGTCTATCACACACAAATGGCGCAAGAAGCAGGCCTGTTTAATTTTGAGGATGTGGTCAATGACATCAGTGATAAAATGGTGCATCGCCATCCACATGTCTTTGGCGATGAAAGCCGCGACAAAAGCGCAGAACAGCAAACCCTAGATTGGGAAAAGATCAAAGCCTCAGAACGGGCCGCAAAGGCAAGTTCGGGCGTATTGGATGATGTTGCCATCGGACTGCCCGCCCTCATGCGCGCGGTCAAACTTCAAAAACGGGCGGCACGTGTTGGGTTTGATTGGCCTGTGATCGACGATGTCATGGATAAAATCCAAGAAGAAATCGCAGAATTGGTTGAGGCCCGCGACGAGCTAACCCAAGAGGATATAGCCGAAGAATATGGCGACCTCTTGTTTGTCATGGCCAATTTGGGGCGGCATTTGAATGTTGACCCAGAAGAAGCCCTTCGCGCAGCAAATTCAAAATTCACACGTCGTTTCAGATATATAGAAGCCGAACTTAACAAAAAAGGCAAGCGACCAGACCAGTCAAACCTAGAGGAAATGGATGCCTTATGGGATCAAGCTAAAATCGCCGAAAAAATATCTGATTAAAAAAATCAGGTATTGACCCGACTAAAAAAGTCGGATTTAAGATCGCCAAGATTTGGATTAAGAAAGGATCTAATAATGTTTCGGTTCAACGCATCTTCTGTGGCTCTTGTTGCAAGCCTTTTTTCTGGCGCTGCTCTCGCAGACGAGGTGAATATATACTCCTATCGTCAGCCTGAGCTGTTGAAACCCCTCACAGATGCGTTCACGGCCCAAACAGGCATCGACGTCAATGTTGCCTTTTTGGACAAAGGCATGGTTGAACGCCTGAAGGCCGAAGGGCGTCGCTCACCCGCGGATGTTATCCTAACTGTCGATATTTCTCGCCTCAGTACCGTGGTGTCCGAAGGGCTCACGCAACCCGTCACGAGCGAGACATTGACAACCAATGTGCCAGATCAATACCGTGATCCTGACAATCACTGGTTTGGCCTCTCAACCCGCGCGCGCATCGCCTATGTCAGCAAAGATCGTGTAGCCGAGGGCGAATTTGAAACCTACGAAGACCTCGCAGATCCCGCATTCCAGGATCGGGTGTGCACGCGCTCGGGCATGCATGCTTATAACATCGCCCTCACCTCAGCGGTCATCCATCATCATGGAGAAGACGGCGCAAAATCTTGGCTCGAAGGGGTGAAAGCCAACCTTGTCCGCAAACCCCAAGGAAATGACCGCGCCCAAGTCAAAGCGATTTGGGCGGGCGAATGTGATATTGCTATTGGCAACACCTATTACATGGGTGCGATGCTCGCCGACCCCGAACAAAAAGAATGGGCCGATAGCGTTCGAATTATGTTCCCGACATTTGAAAACGGTGGCACCCACGTGAACATCTCAGGGGTCGCAATGGCAAAACATGCGCCCAATCCAGAGGCGGCGCTGAGCCTCATGGAATTCTTGACCTCACCAGATGCGCAAGAAATCTATGCCGAAGCAAACTATGAATACCCCATCAAAGAGGGCACCAAGCCTGCTGACTTGGTCGCCGATTGGGGCACGTTTGAGGCCGATGGTGTGAACTTGATGGATTTGGCAAAACTTCGATCAAAAGCGCTAAGGTTAACAGAAATAGTTAACTTTGACGGCTAACAAATGCTTGCCCCTATGCGAAAACCGTAGGGGCAATTGACTTGCACCTTTTGGCCACCCATGTCAGGTCTAAGAAAACGACAGGTGACATATGAGTGCGCAAAAAATTATCATCGACACAGACCCCGGCCAAGATGACGCGGTTGCGATCTTGTTTGCCCTAGCAAGCCCTGATTTAGATGTCTTGGCGCTCACCTGTGTTGCAGGGAATGTTCCCCTTTCCTTGACCCAAACTAATGCACGCCGTTTGTGCGATCTCGCTGGTGCTGACGTGCCCGTCTATGCGGGCTGTGACAAACCCTTAAACCGCGATCTGATTACGGCCGAGCATGTACATGGAAAAACAGGCATGGATGGTTATGATTGGGCCGAGCCTGTACATCCTTTGCAGTCCGTCAATGCCGTTGAGTATTTGATTGAGACGTTCCGATCTGAACCTACAAACTCCATCACACTCTGCACCCTTGGGCCCTTAACCAATGTCGCGGCTGCCTTGACCCAAGCGCCGGACATAGCGGAGCGCATCAAAGAGATTGTCATCATGGGAGGTGCGCATTTCGAGGGGGGTAACATCACCCCAATGGCGGAATTTAACTTCTACGTCGATCCAGAAGCTGCTGATATCGTTATGAAATCAGGATGCAACCTTGTCATTCATTCGCTCGACGTGACCCATCAGGCTTTGGTTAATAAAACCCGTCTTGATCGTTTTGCCAATCTTGGAAACGCCGCAGGTGACGCGATTGCAGGAATGTTGGGACATGGCGAACGGTTCGATTTAAAACAAGAGGCTGGCTCTGGCATCCCTCTCCATGATCCTTGCGTGTTGGCCTATGTGGTTCAGCCTGAATTGTTCTCAGGAAAGCATGTCAATGTCACAATGGAAACCACATCCACGCTTTGCCTTGGGGCCTCTGTTGTTGATTGGTGGTATGTCACAGACCGCCCCGCAAATGCAACCTTTATCAACGCAATCGATCATGACGCCTTTTTCGAATTGCTCTATTCACGATTGGCCACAGTGTGAGCGCATTACGATTAGCAAAACCAGACGACCTCGCGCGCCTCTTGCCCATGGTCGAGGCTTTTCATCAACATATGGGAATAGCATCTGACGTTGCCCATCGACACGCGGCGATTGCCCCCTTGTTAGACGGTTTGCCGCATGGGGCCGTCTATTTGATTGGACCCAATTCGGCGCCCGTTGGCTATATTGTCATATCCTTTGGCTGGTCCGTTGAATTTGGCGGATTGGACGTAGTATTGGATGAATTTTACGTGCGCGAGCGCGTGCGCGGACGTGGTATGGGAGGCGAGGCATTGCGTGCTTTGATGAAAACACTCAGTACCTATGGCGTAAAATCCATGTCCTTAGAAGTCGACACAACCGACGCCAAAACGCATTCCCTCTATAAACGTCTCGGATTTCGCCTTCGTGACTCCTATGGTTATATGAGCGCAGAGCTGTCATGAGCGATCTCTTTATCCCCTTTGACAATAGCTATGCCGCCCTCCCAGACGGATTTTCAGCCAAGGCCCGCCCTGCTCTGGCTAGCAATCCTGAGATGATTATCTTTAATCATGACTTGGCCGCAGAGCTTGGGATTCAAAACACCGATGGAAATTTGGCTGAGGTCTTTTCTGGCACAGAGATACCGCTGGGTGCAGACCCAATTGCCCAGCTTTATGCAGGGCATCAATTCGGACATTTCAATCAACAACTTGGCGATGGTCGCGCGCATCTCTTGGGCGAAGTCGTGGATGCACAGGGACGGCGCTTTGACATTCAGCTCAAAGGATCAGGCCAAACACCCTTTTCACGATCTGGTGATGGCAAAGCCTGGCTTGGCCCAGTCTTGCGCGAATATGTCGTAAGCGAAGCGATGCATGCCTTGGGCATCCCGACGACCCGCGCTCTTGCCGCAGTGGCAACGGGTGATCCAGTTTACCGCGATGATCTAATGCCAGGCGCCGTGTTCACCCGCGTTGCCGCCAGTCACATTCGCGTTGGTACCTTTCAGGTTTTCGCCGCGCGTCGCCAATATGATCACCTGAAAACCCTCTTTGACTACACGCGTGAGCGACATTACCCAGAAGCGGAAACACCGCTTGAATTTCTGAATGCGGTTATTAATGCCCAAGCGGAATTGATCGCCAAATGGATGGGTGTTGGATTTATCCATGGGGTCATGAATACAGATAACTGTCAGATCGCAGGTCAGACAATCGACTATGGGCCATGTGCCTTTATGGATAGCTATCACCCGATGACGGTCTATTCATCGATTGATCGACAGGGACGCTATGCCTATGCAAATCAGGCCGATATTATCGTCTGGAACATGGCGCAATTGGCGACCTCCTTGGTTCCCTTGCTCGCAGATCAGGATAAGGCTGTCGAAGATTTCACAAAGGCGGTCCATGCAATGCCTCAACGGGTTCAGGGCGAATGGACCAAGGTCTTTGCCGCAAAAATCGGAATTACGGAGGTTGAGCCTGAGGATGAGGCGCTTATTAAATCTCTGTTGAGTTTGATGGCGGAACACGAGGTCGATTTCACGAATTGTTTTTCTGGATTGCGCAGCGGCACCGCAGCTGAGGCGTTTGCCTCACCTTCGGCCTTTGCCGCGTGGGAAAGCCAGTGGTCGAAACGTATTGGATCAGTCTCGGATGTTGAGACCACTCTCAAATCAGCTAACCCCATGCTCATCCCGCGCAATCATCAAATCGAAGCGATGATCCAATCTGCTGTTACAGGGGATTATTCCAAGGTGCATCGCCTAAACACAGCCTATGCGATGCCCTATGACATGGACGCTCAATATAGCGACCTTACCCATCCTCCTAAGCCAGACGAAGTGGTACAGGCGACGTTTTGCGGAACATGATTATGTAAGGATGGTTTCGATGCCATACTCACGGATTGGTGCGGCTCTAGGCAAGCGAAGAAGAGAGTCTTTGACCGCTATTTCCTATTGATCAAAACAAGGCCAAGCGCGACACAGGCCAGCGCTCCGACGAGGTTAAAGCTTATCCCCTCTCCCAAGATCAACCAACCAAGGGCGACGCTAAAGATTGGGCTTAGAAAGCTAAAGGAAGCGACGCCAGAGGCGGGATAGATGGTCATGATCCAAAACCACAAAAGAAAGGCAAAGAAGGCGATGACCAAGGCCTGAAAGAGCAAGGCTGCATAGCTGATATATGTGGGCTCGCGCAGCCAATCGCCAAACCAGAGCGAAGCAATCAGCAAGACCGGCGCGGAAATCAGCAATTGTATAAAGAGCTGGGTTTCAGCCCGCTCGCGCGATAGGCTTGAAAGCCGAACCGTCAGAGCAATCGCCCCCCATCCAAATGCAGATAAGAGCGCCAAGAGATCGCCTGTGATGCTCCCTCCGTCTATCAAAAGCCCCGAACCCAGTGACCAAATCATGCCCACCATCGCCAACAATAGGCCGAGGGATCGCAGAGCTGTGAGGCGTTCATTGGGCAACACAAAATGGGCGGCAATCGCCAACCAGACGGGCATGGAGTAAAACATGATGCTAGAGCGTGCGATTGATGTGTAATCAAGCGCGACGAACAAGCATATGAATTCAAACGAGAAAAGGAGACCGACAAGGAGACCGGGTAGAAAATTGGTGCTCCTTGGCATGAGGGGAATTGCACGCCACCACATCCAAAGCGCAAGAAACACAAGCGCCAAGGAAGAGCGCACGCCTGCCTGAAACACAGGTTGAAACCCGCCATTGCTGACTTTGATGACGACTTGATTGAATCCCAATAACAGGGAAAATCCGATCAAGAGAATGGCTCCTTGGCCATCAATATATGATTTGCGCTCACTCATGGCGCGACCCAACGACATTTCTGACGAAGGTGCAAGGTGTCGCACGCAGATTTGATGAAGGTTCCATTAACCCGCCAGGTCAGGCAGCTTGACCTTATTGAAAAAGGCAGCCCCTGTGGGACTGCCTTTTGCTTTATGCTGCGCTGCGCGCTGGTTTGTTGCGCTTGCGTTGGCGGGCTTTTTGTGCGCCTGTCGGTGCGGGGCGTCCGCCCTCAGCATTGCCCGCGCGCGGTGGACCAGAGCGACCGCGCGGCTTGCCTTTGCCACGGTTTCCGCCACCTGATTTTTTAGGTGGGGCATCTTCGATTTCCCAAGGACGGCCATAGCCGACAGGAATTTTGACTTTCATGACTTTTTGCACGTCAATCAATTCGCCCATTTCCTCAGGAGAGCAAAACGCGATTGCGATCCCCTCGGCCCCTGCGCGGGCCGTCCGCCCAATACGGTGCACATAGTTTTCAGGAACATTGGGAAGCTCATAGTTATAGACATACCGAACGGCAGGAATGTCCAATCCACGTGCCGCCACATCGGTCGCAACCAGAACCATGATATCGCCATTTTGCATCGCTGTAATGGCGCGTGTGCGCTGACCTTGGGATTTGTTGCCATGAATATCGTCCACGGCAAAGCCTTTGTTGCTTAGGAATTTGGCCAACTTGCTCGCGCCGTGTTTGGTGCGACAGAACACGATAGATTGTTGATCTTTGTGCTTGCTGAGCTGTTCAACAAGGTAGCTTGGCTTTTCCGCCTTGGCGATAAAGTGAACCGATTGTTCGATTTTATCAGCCGCTTTGCCAACGGGGTTCACCTCGATCCGTTTTGGGGATTTCAGATAGCTATTGGCAAGCTCGTTCATCTGTTTCGGCATTGTCGCCGAGAAAACCATTGTTTGGCGGTCTTCGGGCAAGGCCGTTGAAATCGTGCGCAATGCATGGATAAAGCCGAGATCCAACATTTGATCCGCTTCGTCCAACACCAAGAATTTGGTTTCATTAAGGTTAATGGCGCGACGTTCCATAAGATCGATCAAACGACCCGGTGTTGCCACCAAAATATCCGTACCGCGTGCGATGCGTTGGATCTGTGCGTTAATAGAGGCGCCGCCAACAACCAACCCGATCTTGAGCGGAGTGCCCTTGACCAATTCGCGGATTGTATCGCTAATCTGTTTGGCCAATTCTCGCGTGGGGGCCAAAATCAAGCCGCGCACGGCCTTGGGATTGGGCTTGCCAGAAAATTCCATCATTTTTGCAACAAGAGGAATACCGAATGCGGCAGTTTTCCCTGTTCCTGTTTGCGCCAAACCCATGACATCCGTGCCTTGCAAGGCCACTGGAATAGCGTGGGATTGAATTGGTGTGGGATCAACAAGGCCCATGTTGGAAATTCGTGTCAACAAAGCCTTGGGCAAACCCATTTCTTTAAATAAACTCATAGTCGTCCTTTCCCTCGAGCGAGGGCATATAGATATGCATGCCGCAAGCGCAGCACATTTGGACCCATGCGTGAGAGGTGGGATTATACAAACTCGTCTTTGGGAGCTGCTAAGACTATGGGATATGATCCCTCTCATGCTCCGAATAGCCTGAACTCACGCAGCCAGACGAATGTTTGAAAACGTCTAATGCTCTTATCTGGCGGATAAGTCAAGCCATTGCATTTCCCCCACGAGGGCCGTTAATGTACACGCGATCCAAGTTTCCAAGGCCCAACATGTCAGATACAATCCTAACAAGATGCGAACGCAATGGTTTGCGCATGACCAATCAGCGCAAAACAATCGCTCACATCTTAGAAGCCTCAGACGATCACCCCGACGTAGAAGAGCTCTACGCCCGCGCCTCAGCTCAGGATGCCTCAATTTCGATTGCAACAGTCTATCGGACAGTTAAATTGTTTGAAGAAGCTGGCATCTTGGACAAGCTAGAATTTGGCGATGGGCGCGCGCGGTATGAGGACGCAGAGCGGGAACATCATGATCATTTGATCGACATGAATTCAGGCGAAGTGATCGAATTCGTTGATACCGAAATCGAAGCGCTTCAGGAAAAAATCGCCGAAAAACTGGGCTATAAATTGATTGGCCACAAGCTTGAGCTTTATGGCGTTCCCATCAAAAAGTGACGCTTGACTTTTGCCAGCCGCAGGCAGAGACAGTTTTAGCAACAACTGGTGATTTATGGATAATTTTCGCGGCATCGTTTTGATGACATTTTCAATGGCGCTCTTTGCGATTGAAGATGTTTTTATCAAATTTCTAAGTATAAATCACGGGCCCGCCCAAATTTTGTTGATCGTCGGATTTGGCGGCGCATTGGTGTTTATGGGGGTGGCCAAGGCGATGAATGCCCCGCTTTACACACCTGAGCTTTGGCAAAAACCTGTGATTATTCGCACGCTCTCTGATTTGTTTGGCGCGGTTTTCTTTATGCTGGCAATTGTGTCGATCCCGCTCACCCTTCTCTCTTCAATCATCCAAGTGATGCCGTTGGTTGTGACCTTCGGGGCGGCTTTAATGTTCAAAGAAAGCGTGGGCTGGCGACGTTGGCTCGCCATTTTAATCGGCTTCATCGGGGTGTTGATCATTATCCGGCCGGGTTTTGATGGATTTGAACCTGCCTCGCTCTTTGCTGTGATTTGCGTGCTCTTTTTGTCTACCCGCGACTTGGCGACGCGTCGCATGCAAGGAAGCATGAATTCTTTGACCGTCTCAATCTATGGATTTGGCGCGATGGGCTCTGCTGGCTTTATCTGTTTGGCCTTTGATCCAACGCTGCGCGCCGTCACTCCGTCCGGTGCTTGGTTTTTCCTCTGTGCCATTCTGACAGGAACATTTGCCTATTACCTTATCGTCTTGGCGATGCGCGTCGGTGACGTATCTGTTGTGACCCCGTTCCGCTATATGCGGCTTTTGTTCGCCGTTTTGCTGTCGATGATGTTTTTGGGCGAACGACCTGATGCCATCACGCTCTTTGGGGCGTTGATTGTTGTCCTCTCTGGGCTCTACACTTTGATGCGTGAACGCAAGCTCAAAACGCAGGCCCCTTAGCCGCGTCATTCCGCCACAGCAATGCTTGCGCTATCATTTATGTTACCGCTAACAAATACTGTTCCAATTTAGGACAACCCGTGTTATGCAACCGCAGAAATTAACCGATAGGACCCGTCCATGAGTATGATCATTGATATCCACGCCCGCGAAATTTTAGACAGCCGTGGCAACCCAACCGTCGAAGTTGACGTCACCTTAGAAGACGGCACAATGGGCCGCGCTGCTGTGCCTTCTGGTGCCTCAACTGGGGCGCATGAAGCCGTTGAAAAGCGCGATGGCGACAAAGCGCGTTACATGGGCAAGGGTGCCCTAGAGGCTGTTGCCGCTGTAAATGGCGAAATCGCAGAAGCCCTGCTTGGATTTGATGCAACCGAACAAGAAGCCATAGATGCGGCCATGATCGAATTGGACGGAACCGCGAACAAGGGCCGCTTGGGGGCCAATGCGATCCTTGGTGTGTCTATGGCTGTTGCCAAAGCCGCCGCGGATTTCTCAGGTCAGCCGCTCTATCGCTATATCGGCGGCACATCGGCACGCGTCCTTCCTGTTCCAATGATGAACATCATCAATGGCGGCGAACACGCGGATAACCCAATCGATATCCAAGAATTCATGATCATGCCCGTCTCTGCGACAAATATCCGCGAGGCTGTACGCATGGGCTCCGAAGTGTTCCACACATTGAAAAAAGAGCTCTCCGCCGCAGGTCTGTCAACGGGCATTGGCGACGAAGGTGGCTTTGCCCCGAATTTGTCCTCAACAAGGGATGCCTTGGACTTCATCCTGAAATCCATTGAAAAAGCGGGCTACACACCGGGCGAAGATATCTATCTTGCGCTGGATTGCGCGTCGACTGAATACTACCGCGATGGCAAATACGAACTCAAAGGCGAGGGAAAATCCCTTTCTTCTGAGGAAAACGTGGCCTACCTTGCAGAATTGGTCAATGACTATCCGATCATCTCCATCGAAGATGGCATGGCCGAGGATGACTGGGACGGCTGGAAAGCCCTCACAAACGCCATAGGGGATCGCGTGCAATTGGTGGGTGATGATCTCTTTGTGACGAACCCAATTCGCCTTGCAGATGGGATTGCCCAAGGCAGCGCGAATTCCATGTTGGTCAAAGTGAACCAAATCGGAACGCTCTCTGAAACATTAAAAGCTGTGGATATGGCGCATCGTGCGCGCTTCACCAATGTCATGAGCCACCGCTCAGGCGAAACAGAAGACGCCACAATCGCCGACCTCGCCGTTGCAACAAACTGTGGTCAGATCAAAACAGGCTCCCTTGCGCGCTCTGATAGATTGGCAAAATACAACCAATTGATCCGCATCGAAGAGCAATTGGGCGAAACCGCCCTCTACGCAGGTCGCTCTGTCCTACGTACATAAATGATCAAGGCGCCTCTCGGGGCGCCTTTTTTCATTCAATTTCATCTTTGAAAAAATACTCTCGCCGAAGGCAATCCCACGGGATCAGCCTAGTGCCGCGCTCACAGCTTTGGCAAACCGCGGCAATCGCGCCTTTTTAAACAAGGCCCGCGCGGTCCAAGCCTCGCCTGACATCTCACTGGCCTTGGCAACCATATCCGCAGCCAATGCTTTGATCGCATCTGAATGATGCGGCCAGGCCTTCATGATCAATTCATCGGGACCAGAGCGCTCTACCCCTTCTTCCCAAAGGGTGTTGCGCGGGAAATCCTTGATATTCATTGTGACAAGGCGATCCGCTGATCCCGCAATGGCTGCGGCCAACACATGCCGATCCGCCTCATCTGGTAGATACAGCCGCGCTTCCAAGGATGCAGGCCAATTCACGCAAGCATTTGGCCAAGCAGCCTTCAATAGCGCGATTTCTGCGCGCGCTTGATCTTCGCCCAAAGGTCCGATCTTGCGCGCCGCACGTGCCCATTCTTCTAATATGCGATCAGACCACAGAGGCGTCCAATCCATAATGCGGCAGACACCCATTAATGTATCCCGCATGACTGTGGGATACAAAACACAGGTGTCAAACAACAGCTTCATAGACGGAAAAACAGCGACTTAAGATATCCGCTTTGCGCCAATTGTGGGTGAAGCGGATGATCAGGTCCAGCAAATCCCGTATGGATCAAGGCCGCAGAGCGCCCTGCCCGTCCTATCCCACGTACTGACGCGGTGCGGAATTTATCCAATCCCGCCGCGTGCGAACAAGAGCATAGCCCCAAAATACCACCCTCAGCAACCAAATCCGCCGCCAAACGCGCCACGCGCTCATAGGCCCGCAATCCCGCCTCGAGCGCAGGTTTCGAAGATGCAAAAGCAGGTGGATCACAAATCACAACGTCAAATTTGCGCCCCTCTTCACCAAGCTGGGTCAGCACATCAAAGGCATCGCCTTTGAGCGTGGCAAAGCGATCTGCAACGCCGCTCGCTTCAGCCCCTTGTTCCGCCAAAGCAAGCGCTGGCGCAGAGCCATCCACTGCCAAAGCAGATTTCGCCCCCGCCTTGAGTGCTGCTAAGGAAAATCCGCCGACATGGGAAAAGACATCCAAGACATCTGCATCACGGCTGAGGCTCGCGGCAAAGGCGTGGTTCGGGCGTTGATCAAAGAACAAGCCTGTTTTCTGACCCCCAGCGACATCCGCCATATAGGTCGCGCCATTCATCTCAACGGGAATAGCCGCATTTGGCATCTCCCCAAATGCTATTGCTGTCGCATCATCCAAGCCTTCCAAGGCACGCGAGCGACCAGAGGCGTTTTTTATAACCGTTTTAACGCCTGTCACATCAACAAGTGCCTGAACAATCACGTCCACCAAAGCATCCGCCCAAGCCGCATTTGGCTGAAGCACCGCAACATCGCCAAAGCGATCAATGATCACGCCTGGAAATCCGTCGGCTTCTGCGTGGACAAGACGATAGAACGGCTTATCGAACATGCGTTCCCGCAAGGTCAGTGCGCGTTTCAAATGCGCAGCGATCCAATCATAGTTGATGTCAGCCTCGCCATCTTGGTCCAACATGCGGCAGGTAATCCGCGACGTGGCATTAAAGGCAACGGTCCCCAATGGATTTCTGTCGCTGTCTTCCAAGGTCACAATCGTGCCATCTGGGATTTTTTTGGTTCTGCGGTCAAAAACAAGTTCATTGTCATAGACCCAAGGAAAGCCGTGGCGGATTGCTTTGGCTGCTGCGGTTGGCCGAAGCCGGACTACTGGTCGCGATATCTCTGTCATGCGCTCTCTCTAGTCGTTTCTTTTCCGCTTGGAAAGAACAGAATGACGCAGTCTCTTGACTTGCTATTGGAGACAGAATGGATTAGATCACAGGTAAGTTAGCGCTAACATACACTTTGCGCCGCCTAAATACCGCTAAAGGACATCACATGGCTCTGAATTCAACGATTGACCGCGTCACGACCCGCATTATCGAACGCTCTGCTCGCTCACGCTCAGAGTATTTAGCACGGATGAAGGCTGCATCTGACAAAGGGCCGCGTCGGGCGCATCTCAGCTGTGGTAACCAGGCCCATGCCTATGCGGCAATGGGGGATGACAAATCCAGTTTAGCCGAAGGTCGTGGTCCAAATATCGGGATTGTGAGCGCTTATAATGACATGCTGTCTGCACACCAACCCTTTGAAACCTACCCCAACCTCATTCGTCAGGCCGCCCGTGACAACGGTGGTACTGCTCAGGTCGCCGGCGGCGTTCCTGCGATGTGTGATGGCGTCACCCAAGGCCAAGACGGAATGGAGCTCTCGCTCTTTTCGCGTGACGTCATTGCCTTGGCCGCTGGTGTGGCCTTGTCACATAACACCTTTGATGCCGCGATTTACCTTGGTGTCTGTGACAAGATTGTTCCAGGCCTCATCATGGCGACAGGGACGTTTGGATATTTGCCGACGATCTTTTTACCTGCGGGTCCGATGCAATCTGGTATCCCCAACGATGAAAAGGCCAAAGTGCGCCAACAATTTGCTTTGGGCGAAATTGGACGTGATGAATTGATGAAGGCGGAAATGGCAAGCTATCATGCCGCTGGAACATGCACCTTTTATGGAACGGCCAATTCCAACCAAATGCTGATGGAGTTCATGGGACTGCATATGCCAGGCTCCTCTTTTGTGAACCCAGACTCGCCGCTTCGTGACGCTTTGACGGTTCATGGAACCAAACGTGTTATGGAAATCACAAACCTTGGCGATGATTACCGCCCTGCTTGTGATATTCTAAGCGAAAAGGCCTTTGTTAACGGGATTGTTGGGTTGATGGCCACAGGGGGATCAACCAACCTCGTGCTTCACCTACCTGCGATGGCGCGGGCGGCTGGAGTTCTTTTAGAGGTCGAAGATTTCGATGAAATTTCCTCCGTCACGCCTTTGATGGCCAAAGTTTATCCAAATGGCCTAGCCGACGTGAACCACTTCCATGCGGCAGGTGGCTTGGGATATATGATTGGCCAATTGTTAGACGCAGGTTTGCTTCATGAGGATGTGAAAACCGTCATGGGCGACGGGCTTGCGCAATATAGCCAAGAGCCCAAGCTTGTTGAGGGACTTGTCACCTTCAAAGACGGTGCAGAGACCAGCCAAAACGACAGAATTCTTCGCCCCGCCTCTGATCCGTTCCAACCAACGGGGGGCTTGCGACAGTTAACGGGAAATCTAGGCACAGGCGTGATCAAGATTTCAGCCGTCGCTCCAGAGCGTCATGTTATCGAGGCGCCCGCGCGTATCTTTGAAACCCAAGATGCGGTGAAACAGGCCTTCCAAGCTGGCGAAATTAACACGGACACGATTGTTGTCGTGCGCTTCCAAGGACCACGCATGAACGGAATGCCCGAACTTCACAGCCTCACGCCGACCTTGGCCGTCTTGCAAGACCGTGGTCTCAAAGTGGCCTTGGTCACAGATGGTCGTATGTCAGGGGCCTCTGGCAAAGTTCCTGCCGCGATCCACGTCAGCCCAGAGGCTGCAATGGGCGGACCTTTGGCGAAACTTCAAGACGGTGATATTGTCCGACTAGATGCCACAACAGGCTCGCTCGAAGTGTTGAGCGATGATTTTGACACACGGACGCCAAAAACGGCTGAAATGGACACCAATACATATGGCACGGGACGCGAACTGTTTGACGTTTTCCGTCAAAATGTCGGCCTCGCCTCAAATGGCGCCAGCACAATTTTATAAGGACTAGAGATATGACACCCCAAGACGCTAGCATTGAAACCCTAAAGCTTTGTGAAATGGCGCCCGTCATTCCCGTATTGGTGATCCATGACGCCTCAATTGCCAAAGACCTCGCTCGCGCCCTAGTCGAAGGGGGCTTGCCTGTTCTTGAGGTGACATTGCGTACAGAGGCCGCGCTTGATGTGATTAGCGAAATGGCCAAAGTTGAGGGCGGCATTGTGGGTGCGGGAACTTTACTTTCACCAGACGACGTCTCAAGCGCCTTTGCTGCGGGAGCCACCTTTGGGGTGTCACCAGGTGCGACGGATCTCTTGCTTGACGCTGCAGAAGCCGCCAATTTGCCGATGCTTCCGGGGGCGGCAACCTCATCTGAAGCGATGCGGTTGTTAGAGCGCGGTTATAGCGTTCAAAAATTCTTTCCCGCTGAGGCCAATGGTGGCGCCAAAGCGCTCAAGGCGATTGGTGCGCCGATCCCTCAAGTCACTTTCTGTCCAACAGGTGGGATTTCCACGAAAAACGCACATGAATATCTATCGCTCAAAAACACACGTTGTGTTGGAGGGAGCTGGGTTGCACCGCAAGAGCTCATTGATGCCAAAGATTGGGACGGAATTACCAAGCTTGCGCAAGAGGCCTGCGCCTTAGTCTAAGGTTATGGACGGGGGCGGCTTTTCCAGCCGCCGCGTCGTTTGGGCTTGTTCATGGCTTCCAGTCCTTCACGCAAGGTTTGCGTCATGGGATGATCCTCAGGTTGATCGCTATATTGCTCCAAAACACGTTGAATAACCAACTGTGTGTCTTGGGTCATCGGAACGCCTAAGGCCCAATCCAGAAATATCGCCCGACATTCAGAGGCTGTAATGCCGTCAATGTTATAAGCCTCTCGGATCAATGCCTTAGGATCATCTGTGTCACCTTTCATCGGTGCCCTCCTCTGGTTCAGGAAGAGCATGCGCGATAATCTCCGCTGCAACTTGTACAGAATCCCCTATTTTTTGATCAAGCGCGACCAATCCGGTCTCTTTTGCCGCTCGGATCACAAAAGAAAGCCCATCTTGACCGCTGTTATGCGGATCAAAGATATTTTCGGACAAAAGCTTGGTTACAATATGGATATCAGAGAGCACAGCATAGCTTGCGCCCAATGATTTTGCCTCAGATTGTGTGATCAAGCCTAAACGAGCACTGGCATCTAGCCCTGCATTAGTTGCACGCGCACCCTCACCCGATAACAAAAGTCCCATTTGTGAAAACAGTTCAATATCTTGAAGGCGCCCCGCGCCTGTTTTGAGGTCCCAATGGCTGCTTGGTTTTGCCTCGGCGATCCGCGCGCGCATTTTTGCAAGCGCCTGTTTCACTTGATCCCGATCACGCGTGCCCATCAACGAGTGGCGAAAGGCTTCAACATCATGGGCCAAGTCATCAGGTCCAGCCACCACCCGCGCCCGTGTCAAAGCAAGATGTTCCCAGACCCATGCATCATTGATTTGATAATCGCGAAAGGACTCCAAAGAGGTGGCCACTGGCCCCTTATTCCCAGAGGGACGCAATCGCATATCCACCTCATAGAGCCGACCCTCCGCCATCGGAGCCGTCATTGCGGTGACCAAAGCTTGGGTTAGGCGCGCGTAATAGGCACGGCTTGCTAGAGGGCGGCGTCCGTCAGATTGATCCACGCCGTGCGCATCATAAATCACAATCAGATCAAGATCAGAATGCGCATGCAAGCGCCCGACCCCAAGCGATCCCATCCCCAAAACCACCGCCCCGCGTCCCGGTGCGGCCCCATGTTTTTGGGCGAATTGATGCATGACAACAGGCCACAGCGATTTTAGCATCGCCTCGGCTAAATCTGCATACTGCTGAGAGGCCTCCTGAGGTGAAATAATGTCGCGTAGCATATGCACACCAATGCGAAAATGCCACTCTTTGCCCCATCGACGAGCCGCATCAAGTTGTGCCTCGTAGTCTGGCTCTTGCGCCAAACGCGCATCCAGTTCAGCCACTAATTGATCCAAATCTGGCCATTCTTGCCAAAACGACCCACCAATGACCGCATCAAAGACCTTGGCGTTTCTGGACAAATAATGCGCCAATGCGGGCGAAGTCGCCACAATATCCAACAAGAGATCAATCAGTTGTGGATTGGCCTCAAAGAGTGAAAACAGCTGAACACCAGCGGGTAATCCCGCCAAAAACCCATCAAAAGCAATCAAGGCCTCATCAGGACGCGCAGAGGTACGTAATCGTTTCAAAATCTCAGGTTTGAGCCTGTTAAAAATGACTTCGGCCCGTTCGCTCCTCAATGCTGGATAGCTCGCCCATCGCGCCGTGACCTCTGTTTCCTGTTCATTTACGGGATCTGCGGGTTGGGCATGGCCTGGCGCAAAGAACCCTTCGGTGAGGGAATGCACCTCTTCAAGGCGATCCCTGAGGGTTTCCTCAAGCTCAGGGCGCGGCGTGCCGACAAAGGCTGCCAATCGATCAAACCCTGCATCACTTGTCGGAAGGTTATGGGTCTGAGCATCATTTATCATCTGGAGGCGATGCTCGATTGTTCTGTGATAGCGATAATGATCGCTCAAACGATCGCGCACTTCATCGCTGATCCAGCCTTTTTCTTGTAGCTGCGCCAGCCCCTCAAGAGTGCCACGCACACGCAAATCTAGATCGCGCCCGCCAGCGATGATTTGACGTGTTTGCGTGAAAAATTCGATTTCTCGAATGCCCCCGCGGCCAAGTTTCATATTGTGATCACTGAGATCAAGCTTGCCCCCCAAGCCTTTGTGTTCACGAATACGCACTCGCATATTATGAGCATCCTCAATGGCGGCAAAATCCAAATGCTTGCGCCACACGAAGGGCCGCATGCCTTTTAAAAAGGCCTCTCCCCCGATATGATCGCCTGCACAGACCCGTGCCTTGATATAGGCGGCACGCTCCCATGTGCGGCCCAAGCTTTCATAATAACGCTCTGCCGCGTCAATCCCCATGCAAACGGGTGTAACCGAAGGATCAGGTCGCAATCTTAGATCAGTGCGAAAAACATATCCCTCACCCGTTAAATCAGACAGGGTTGCCGCCATTTCCCGCGTTGCTTTGATAAAGCTTGCGCGCGCTTGATAAAACACATCCGTGTCAAATTTTGCCTCATCAAAAAAGACGATCAAATCAATATCAGAGGAATAGTTAAGCTCATAAGCCCCCATTTTCCCCATTGCGAGCACGAATATACCTGTATCGGCGAGATTGGCCTCCGCATCAAACCCCGGCAATTTCCCTCGTTTGATTTGTTTGCGAACTGCATCTCCAAGCGCTAGCTCAACAGAGAAGTCAGCAAATTCAGTCAGTGTTTGTGTCACCTGCTCTAACGGCCAAATGCCGGCGATATCACAAAGCGCAGACCAAAGAGCAACACGTCGTTTGGCGCGACGCAGCTCAGAGGCCAGGTCCTGCGATGGACAGCCCCGCAATCGGGCAAATTCAGTTTCAATGGCAGTGTCAGGATGTGCAAATTGACTGAGCAACCAATCCTGTTCTTTCTGCATCAATGATTTCAAATAGGGGCTGCAGCTCGCAACGCCGCTCAAAAGGGTGCGGATGGCCTCGGGCGACTGACGAAAGAGCGCGTCAATATCAGCCGCGTGATCAGCCTCGTAAACCTCGGGCGTGAATGTGATTAAATTTTCAAATGTCATAACTCTATCAAGGCCCCAAAGCGCGACATCGTCAATGATCAAAATAGAATACCTCCTAAATTTCAACAAAAATATTTAATTAACCATCTGATAAAATTCAGAAATCGAAAATAATGTAAATAATATTCACATTGACCCTTGAAGCAAAACTCAACCCTCCCCATTTGTTTAATGTGAAAAGCATTCACATTTATTTTAATGGAGAACAAAATGACCACCGCCGAATATACGCCGAACCACGTAGACCACCAATCTTGGCTTAAACGCGCGGAAAACTGGCTCGACAATAAGGGTCGTGGCGCATGGATTGCTGCGACTGTCTTAGGGTTCGTTTTCTTTTGGCCTCTCGGCCTAGCGCTTCTTGTCTATATAATTTGGAATAAAAAAATGAAAAATAGCTTCTGCACCCACCGTAATAAAATTCATCTGACGAAATCGTCCGGCAATAGTGCCTTTGATGCCTACAAAATGGACACGATCAAGCGATTGCAAGATGAACAAGAGAACTTTGAAGCCTTTCTAAAGCGTCTTCGTGATGCCAAAGACAAAGCTGAGTTTGACGAATTCCTTGCGGATCGTGAAAAACAAGACGCCTAATATCCAAGCCCCCCGCGTCATCGCGGGGGTCCCCCAATTAACGGAGCCAAAATGACTTTTCCTTTGCCGTCTGCTGAAACCCACCCAGAATTTTATGCCTCAACTGCGTCCAAGCGTTTGGTGGCATGGGTGATCGACGTTATTATCACATTTGTTATCACCCTGATATTAACGCCATTTACGTTCTTTATAGCTGTTCTGTTTTGGCCGTTCTTTTTTGCTCTTGTCGGCTTCTTTTATCGCACGACGACATTGGCGACATCTTCGTCAACCTGGGGCATGCGGCTTATGGCGATTGAATTGCGTCGCAACACTGGGGAACGCCTAGACCTGCCGACTGCTGCGCTTCACACCTTTGGCTTGATCATTTCTTTTGCGATGCCTCTATTACAAATCGCATCCATGATCTTGATGGTCGCTAGCGATCGTGGCCAAGGACTAACAGATCGTGTCTTGGGAACTGCGATGATTAACCGACTAAAGTCTTAACACCTTTACAGGTTAGTCATACTTGATATGGGGCTAAGGCGTTGATAGGTTTGTAGTCATGAGACACAGTTTGCCTATCGCGCCACAATTTTATGTGACGGCTCCACAGCCGTGCCCCTATCTTGATGGGCGCAAAGAACGCAAGCTTTTTACCGCCCTTCAAGGCAGCAATGCGCGCCCTCTCAACGACGCCTTATCCAAGCAAGGATTTCGTCGGTCGCAAAACGTTCTCTATCGTCCTACTTGCGCCGATTGTAGCGCGTGTTTGTCAGCGCGTATTGACGTGTCGAAATTCAAACTAAGCCGCAACCAGAAACGCGTTCGCAATCGCAACCGTGATCTAGAACGCTCGGTCAATTCACCTTGGGCGACAGAAGATCAATATGATCTGTTTAAACGCTACCTATCAAGCCGTCATGCCGCGGGTGGAATGGCTGATATGGATGTCTTTGAATTTGCCGCAATGGTTGAGGAAACACCCATAAAAACCCGCGTGATTGACTACGGCCGCGATGACTTAACCGCTGTGTCGTTGACGGATATTTTAGATGATGGCTTGTCTATGGTTTATTCGTTTTATGATCCCGAGGAATCTGCGCGCTCGCTGGGAACATTTCTAATTTTGGATCACGTCGCTATGGCGCTTCAAGCTGGGCTTAACTATGTATACCTTGGGTATTGGGTGCCAAGCAGCCCGAAAATGCATTATAAATCACGGTTTTCTGGCTTAGAGGTCTTTTACAAAGGGGCCTGGCAACCGATTGGGGATCCTGAACAATATTCAACTGTTCTTCATCCTATGAATTCCGAACCCATCTCGGAGCAAGTTGCCTCGCTCTCTATTCCTCAAATCGAACCGAATGGATTTAAATAGCGGCTCCGACACTGGACGCGCCTATGAGAATACCCTATATGTTTACTCAGGTAATCAATAGGACACACCATGACTGAGGCATCTCTTCCCTTAGAAGGCACACCGCTCATTGCACCATCTTCAACGGATCATCCAATGTATGAGTCTATCGTTGAAGCGTGTCGCACGGTCTATGATCCAGAGATTCCTGTGAATATCTACGATCTCGGATTGATCTACACGATTGATATCGACGAAGAGAATCATGTCAAAATCATCATGACCTTGACCGCCCCTGGCTGTCCTGTTGCCGGTGAGATGCCGGGCTGGATCGAAGATGCGGTTGGGCCCGTTGATGGCATTCAAGATGTTCAAGTTGAGCTGACTTGGGAACCACCGTGGGGAATGGACCTCATGAGCGATGAGGCCCGTCTCGAGCTCGGCTTTATGTAACGATAGGAACCGCACCATGTTTGCAATGCCTGGAAAATCCCCGATTACATTGACGCCTGCGGCGATCAAGCAAATCCTTGACTTGATGAGCAAGGACAATCGCTATGGGTTGCGCATTGGTGTCAAAAAAGGCGGCTGTGCGGGTATGGAATACACAATGGATTTCGTGGACTCAGCGGAAGCTGCGGATGAAGTTGTCGAACAAGACGGCGCGCGCGTGTTAATTGCCCCAATGGCGCAAATGTTTTTATTTGGAACTGAAATTGACTATGAAATCAGTTTGTTAGAAGCTGGCTTTAAATTCAATAACCCCAATGTGACCGAAGCCTGCGGATGCGGTGAATCCATAAAATTTGCAGGCATGTAGCCTTACTTTTTCAGGTGAAGATAGGTTTCTTCAAACCGCTTGGTGAGATGCTCACCTGCGAGGATTGTATCGCTTGAAGACAATGGCGCGACATTCGTGTCGTAATTCGGGTTATAGAACATCGGAACCGATATCCGCTCATCACTGGAGCCGCGCACACGGTGGGGTGTTGCACGCACCTGTCCTTGGGTCCACATCTGCAACATTTCCCCAAAATTGATGATAAATTCACCTGGCTCTGCACGCACAGGGATCCACGCCCCATCCCTTGTCTGCGCCTCAAGCCCCGCCACGCCATCCGTGGCCAAGAGCGTGACACAGCCGTAATCTGTATGCTCTGCGATGCCGAAATCCTTGTCCCCTGCCAAATCAGGGCGCGATGGGTAATAATTGCCCCGCAACAGCGCCATCGGCTTGGAAAACTTGTCATCAAAGTAATCCGCATCGCGCCCCATGACATCCGCAATTGCCCGCAATATATCCAATGAAACGCCCATAGCGCTTTTGTAATAGCTTGAAATCGCGTCTTTAAATCCAGCAGGCTGATCGGGCCAAAGATTTGGGGCATACACAGATAAATCCCGATGAGGATCCGCTTTAGCCACGGAAAACCCACAATCAAAGACTTCTTTATAATCAGGATTAGCCTTTGGATCGACTTGCTCCGATCCTGCACGCCCCCAGCCACGGTTTGATCCAGTCAGCGCCATATCAACCTTGGATTTTTCGAATTCAGGCAATTTGAAAAAGCTACGATAGACCTCAATCAAACGCATGACATCAGCGGCACTGAGCGAGGTGTTGCGCACAACCAAAAACCCGTGTTCTTCAACACCAAGGCGCAAATCTTGTAATGTTTTTGCATCACGCTTTGCTAACAACGCTCCATCTAATACCGGCACCATGGATTTATCCCTTATCAAACAAATTGCCGTCCGTGAGAACTCTGTTAAAGATACACAAACATTTACACTTTTATGGAGGCAATAATGCGCAAGCTCGCTGCTGGCAATTGGAAGATGAACGGTCTGTTGGAAAATCTGGCAGAAATCGACAATTTGACACAGGCACATCCCTCGCCCAAGGTCGATATCCTGATTTGCCCCCCCGCACCTCTCTTGTTTGCAGCGGCACAGCAAAGTGATCTGGTCCAAATTGGCGCGCAAGATTGCCACATGGCCAAGAGCGGCGCACATACAGGCGACATCTCAGCAGAGCTTATCAAATCAACGGGTGCGACCTCGGTTATTGTGGGGCACTCTGAACGCCGCCAAGATCATGGCGACAGCGATGCAACCATCGCCGCCAAAGCGACAGCCGCCCAAGAGGCCGGATTAATCGCAATCATTTGCATCGGCGAAACGCACGCTGAGCGCACATCAGGTCAGACTTTGGATGTCTTGGCGAGACAACTGGCGGGATCGCTTCCTGATGGATGCACGGCTCAGAACACAGTCGTTGCCTATGAACCCGTTTGGGCCATCGGAACGGGCCTCGTTCCAAGTGTTGAGCAAATCGAAGAAGCCCACAAATTCATTCGCCGGACCGTGGTTGAACGATTTGGTGATAGCGCGTCCCAAATGCGCCTGCTTTATGGCGGCTCAGTCAAAGCCAGTAACGCCGATAGCATTTTTGCGATTGCGAATGTTGATGGTGCCTTAGTTGGTGGCGCAAGCCTCAAGGCAGCTGATTTCTCACCGATTGTGACGGCTCTGGAAAACAGCTGATCTCCGCACCTTGATTACAGAAAAAGCGAGCCTGAGATGAAACTCCTTGAGCAAAGCCCAACAGATCCTCAATTTGTCCAAGACCCTTATCCTCTCTATTCGGAGGCGCGACAAAGTCGTCAGCCGATATTTTGGCAAGACTATCAGATGAAATCCTTGTTTCGCTTTGACGAAGTGGCGCATGTTCTCAAGGACAAACGCTTTGGGCGCGAAGTGCCGCAAGAGGATCAAAAACCACCGCCTGCACATTTGACCCGGTTTTATGACATCGAAGCGCATTCCATGCTTGAACTTGAGGCGCCGCGCCATACGCGGTTGCGTGGATTGGTGCTGCGCGCCTTTACCAGTCGGCGCATTGCCTCCCTTGCGCCAGACATTGCACAGCTTGCCCATGATCTGATTGATACATTCCCCAAGGACCGCGTCGATCTTATCCCTGCCTTTGCGAACCAAATCCCTGTTATTATCATCGCCCGCCTCTTGGGCGTTCCCGAAAGCATGGCACCTGATTTGTTGAAATGGTCCAATGATATGGTCATGATGTATCAGGCCAAACGCACGCGACAGCACGAAGATCAAGCCGCGCAATCCTCAAAGGAATTCTCCGATTTCATGCGCGGGTATATTGAGCAAAAACGCCACAAGCCAGCCGATGATCTTATCACACATTTGATTGCGGCTGAGGAACAAGGCGATAAGCTCAGCACTGATGAATTGATCACCACCTGTATTCTTCTCCTCAATGCGGGTCATGAGGCGACAGTGCATACAATGGGCAATGGGATCAAAACCTTAATCGAACACGGCAGCACTCCTGAGTGGTTCAAAGAGGATGTCATTGACCGCTGTGTCGAAGAAATCCTACGCTATGATCCCCCGCTGCATATGTTCACGCGCTATTGCTATGAGGCTTGCGACCTCTTTGGACATCGCTTTGAGCGCGGCGATCAGGTGGCGCTTATGTTGGGGTCTACAGGGCGCGATCCAGAGGTATGGCAAGAGGCTGACCAATTTGATCCTACGCGTGCGATTAAAAAGAATACGGCCTTTGGCGGCGGTATTCATTTTTGCGTCGGTGCCCCGCTTGCGCGTCTGGAACTAAGAGTGGCCTTGCCCATCTTGTTTGAGCGTCATCCCAATATGGTATTTGAAACACCACCCGTTTATGGCGATGTTTATCATTTTCACGGATTAGAGGCGCTCAAAGTCACATTATAGCGGCAAAATATTGGTGGATTTGATTTCTTCCATCGACAACAGCGCCGTTACATTGTGCACTTTGACCTCAGAAATGAGCGCTTGATAGAACACATCATAGGCGCGAGCATTTTTCACACGGACTTTCAAGATATAATCAATATCCCCTGCCAAACGATGGGCTTCTTGAACTTCAGGACGATCGCGGAGTGCTTTGAGAAAAGCGCCCTGCCACGTGGCATCATGTTCACTGGTTCGGATAAGAACAAAGAAACAGGCCTCAAACCCCAAAGCTTCGGCATCGAGCTGCGCCGTTGTTTGACCGATGATCCCCGCCTCTTTCATTTTGCGAATCCTGTTCCAAACGGGTGTCTTAGAACTGCTCACTTTTTTGGCAATTTCATCCAAAGACTGACTTGCATCGCTCTGAAGCTCGACAAGAATTTTCCGATCTGTGTCATCAATACGAACAGCCATTTTATTTTCCTTTTCACCTATGGAACAAAGCGAGTGAATTTTGACAAAAACAGAACAACGTTTCTTATTTGTCGCAGACACTAGCAAATTAATGGGACAATATTCTATTTTTGACCGAAATAGCAATCCATCCAAGGCTCAAAAATGAAACATTTCCCGATATTCATTGCAACCGAAGGCAAATCCATCGTGCTCTCTGGAGGGGGTGAGGCCGCTCTGGCGAAACTTCGGCTTTTGATGAAATCAGAGGCCTCAATCACAGTTTATGCAGATCACGCAGAGCCGCGCATTCACACATGGCACCGTGAGCAAAGGCTAACATTGATCCCACATGCCCTCACCTCAGACGACACCTTAAACGCCATCTTATTTTATGCGGCGAATGAGGATGAGGATGAGGATGCGCGCGTTTCACACATTGCCCAGCAACAGGGCGTTTTGGTCAATATCGTTGATAACTTGCACGACAGCGCCTTTATCACACCTGCGATTGTCGATCGTGACCCCGTGACTGTGGCCATTGGAACCGAAGGCGCCGCACCCGTTTTGGCGCGATCCATCAAAGCAAAGCTCGAAGACTGGCTTCACCCTACCCTTGGAACGCTGGCCCGCATCGGGAAAACATTTCGCCCCAAAGCGGATGCTTTGCCAATGGGACGCAAGCGGCGGGATTTTTGGGCGGAGTATTATCACTCTGTTGGACCTAAAACGATGGATAGCCAAGGTCAGACAGGGTTGGAATCCGCGCTTGAGGATTTACTAGATCATCATCTTGGCACCAAACAGCGCCAAGGGCATGTCGCCTTTGTCGGTGCAGGTCCTGGGGATCCTGAATTGCTCACTCTCAAGGCGCGGCGCCTTTTGCACGAAGCGGATGTGGTGATTTATGATCGTCTGGTTGGCAAAGGTATCCTTGAACTTGCCCGTCGTGAAGCCATCATGATTGATGTCGGTAAAGAGGGCTTTGGCCCATCTACCTCACAGACCGATATCAACACCTTGATCATTGAGCATGCGCAAACAGGTGCACAGGTTGTGCGCCTCAAAGGGGGGGACTGTGGTATTTTTGGCCGTTTGGACGAAGAATTAGACGCCTGTGTCGCCCATTCCGTTGCCTATAGCGTCACGCCTGGAATAACCTCGGCCTCTGCTGCAGTGGCGAGCATTGGGCAATCTTTAACCAAACGGGGGCGCAATGCCTCGGTTCGATTGCTCACGGGGCATGACATGCAAGGCTTTGCAGATCACGATTGGCGCGGCCTTGCACAAGAGGGCCAAGTTGCCGCGATCTACATGGGCAAGAAATCCGCACGCTTTATTCAGGGCCGATTGCTCATGCATGGCGCGCATCCCAAAACGCCTGTCACCTTGGTTGAAAACGCATCGCGGCCCGAGCAAACCACAGTTGAGACGACTTTGGCCGAGCTACCTAACGCAATTTCAGAGCATGACCTGACAGGACCCGTGATGACGCTTTACGGTATTGCGCCACGTCACTCAGAAAGCATCACGCATATCAAACAGCAGGAATTGGCCTAATGTCACAAGAGTCCCATCAAATCATCACTGCCAACGCCCTAATAAACGGCGATGTGATCTACTTCACAGCTCAGGGAGAGTGGTCACCCGACATCCAAGATGCAGAGGTCTTTGATGACCCTGCCATTGCACAGGATGTTTTGATCACAGCGAGCGCGCAACACAGCCAAGCGGTCGGCGTTTATCTCACGTCCGTTGTCCTAGACAAGGGCATCATCCACACCACCCATTTCCGCGAAGAGTTCCGCAAGACTGGGCCGTCTAATTATTTCCACGGCAAACAGGAAACCCAAAATCATGTATAAATACAACGACTTTGACAGCGCATTTGTCGAAACCCGCAACGCACAGTTTCGCCAACAAGTCGCCCGCCGCATTGACGGTAGCCTCAGCGAAGATGAATTCAAACCCCTTCGTTTGATGAATGGCGTCTACCTGCAACTGCATGCCTATATGCTCAGAGTTGCCATTCCCTATGGGACATTGAACAGTGCGCAATTGCGCCAACTGGCCTATATTGCGCAACGCTGGGATCGGGGCTATGGGCATTTCACCACACGTCAAAACATCCAATTCAACTGGCCTACACTCTCTGACATTCCTGAAATGCTGGACGCTCTGGCCCAAGTCGAAATGCATGCGCTTCAAACAAGCGGCAACACCATTCGCAATGTCACAGCCGATCATTTTGCTGCTGCCTCTGCCGATGAAATCGAAGACCCGCGCCCCTATGCGGAATTGATCCGTCAATGGTCCACCGATCACCCTGAATTTCAGTTCATGCCGCGCAAATTCAAAATCGCTGTCTCTGGTGGCACCCGTGATCGCGCTGTAACCAAGGCGCATGATATTGGTCTGCGACTTGTGAAACGCGGCCAAGAAACGGGGTTTGAAGTCATTGTCGGCGGCGGTTTGGGCCGCACGCCGATGATCGGCAAAACACTCAATGCATTTCTGCCACAAAGCGATCTTTTGGCCTATCTTGAGGCGGTGGTCAGTGTCTGGAACCTTTTGGGGCGACGCGATAACAAATACAAATCGCGCATCAAGATCACGGTGCACGAGCATGGGATCGAGGATATAAAAGCGCGCGTTGATCAAAGGTTTGCCGAAATCAAGCCGACCTATCAAGGCATTGATCAGGATTACCTCAACGAGATCAAAGCCCAATTTACCCTCCCCCAATTTATCGAAGCCTCAACGGAACGGTTTGAAAACGCCTATCGCCAAGACCCCGTTTTCCGTTCATGGGTGGACACAAATACCGCGTCTCACAAAGTCGACGATCATGCCATCGTGACGATTTCTCTAAAAAAACATGGGGCCACACCGGGCGATGCAACTGCCGATCAAATGTACGCAATCGCGGATTTGGCACAAAGCTACGCCTACAACGAAATTCGCATCAGCCATGAGCAAAACATTGTATTACCCCATGTCCCGAAATCGCGCCTGCCTGACATCTATGCCGAATTGAAACGCCATGATCTTGCGACAGCAAATATCGGGCTTATCTCCGACATCATTGCCTGTCCGGGAATGGATTATTGTGCCTTGGCAACTGCAAGGTCCATCCCAATCGCCCAAGAGATTGCAACGCATTTTGACAGACTCAAGATCGAACACGAAATTGGTCATCTTCAGGTTAAAATTTCTGGCTGCATCAATGCCTGTGCGCATCACCATGTTGCTCATATTGGCATCCTTGGATTAGACCGTGCAGGTGTCGAAAATTATCAAATCACCTTGGGGGGGGATGCCACAGAAACGGCCCAGATCGGGGACCGCACCGGACCTGGATTTAGCGCCGATGCCATTTTGCCCTCAATTGATCGGATTGTGGCAACCTATCTCGATCTCCGCCTGTCACCCGCCGAAATCTTTTTGGAAACCTACAGACGTGTGGGAATGGCCCCGTTCAAAGCGGCGCTCTATGCAGATGCATCCGCTAAATCACAAGCGGCCTGAGGAAGACTGACAACTGCATAGAAGAAACACAAGGAGACCTCTCATGAGTCAACTCATTAACGACACAGGGTTTGTCCCTGAAACGTGGCACGCAGGGTTTGTGTCAATTGAAAATACAACAAGACATAAGGGTGTGCATCTTGCCTCTGACACGGATCCAAATGATTTGGATCAATTTCTAAATGCACCTGCAATCCGAATTGATTTTCCCACATCCCATGACGGGCGCGGATTTACCCTTGCGCGATTGTTGCGCCTGCAAGGCTATCAGGGACGCTTGCGGGCCTATGGTGCTTTGATCGCGGATCAATACGCAATGGCGCGTCGGTCAGGATTTGATGAAGTTGAAATTCATGACGACCTCGCCGCGCGTCAACCCCAAGAGCAATGGCTCTTTCGATCAAATTGGCGCGACCATGACTATCAATCCCGCCTCAAAGCCCCTGTTAAATCTCAACAAAGCCCCCTATAAAGGTTCCAAATTCATTATGACAGAGCAAATCCCAGTGACCGACACAGTAGCCCCCAAAGTTCCCACTCTTCCCGATGCACAAACAGTGACCGAGGTCACACATTGGACGGATCGGTTGTTTTCCTTCCGTGTGTCACGTCCGCAATCCTTGCGGTTTCGCTCAGGCGAATTTGTGATGATTGGGCTGCTCAAGGAGGATGGCAAACCCCTCTTGCGGGCCTATTCCATTGCCTCCCCTGCCTGGGACGAGGAATTAGAATTCTATTCGATCAAGGTCCAAGACGGCCCTTTGACAAGTCGCTTACAACATATCCAACCTGGGGATCAGATCATCCTCCGCCCCAAGCCCGTTGGGACATTGGTGCATGATGCTCTCTTGCCTGGGAAACGGTTGTGGTTTTTTGCAACGGGAACAGGCATTGCCCCCTTTGCATCTCTCATAAGAGAGCCGCAAACCTATGAAGATTACGACCAGATCATTCTAACCCATACCTGTCGCGATGTGGCCGAATTGGACTACGGGCGTCAATTGGTCGAAAGCCTCGCCGATGATCCTTTGATTGGCGAGATGATCGGGGATAAATTGGTTTACTACCCCACAACGACGCGCGAGGAGAGCCCGAAAATGGGTCGGATCACGGATCTATTATCCTCTGGCGAAGTCTTCAAAGACCTTGGAATTGAAGGTATATCCAAGGAAACGGATCGCGCGATGGTCTGTGGATCATTGGGATTGAACAACGACATCAAAGCCATTCTAGAAGGCTATGGCCTGAGCGAAGGGGCAAATTCAGAGCCTGCTGAGTATGTCGTTGAAAAAGCCTTTGTTGGCTGAGACAATCACCAAGACGCAAAAAGGGCCGCGTGCATCTGCAACGCGGCCCTTTGTTTTGCAAAGCTTTTAGGCTTACATGCCGATGGCTTCTTTGATCTTAACCAAAATCGCTTGAAGTTGCTCAGGATCGTCTTTGGCTTTGTCCAAAGCAGTTTTCAACGCCATTTTACCCATTGAGTTCATCTCTGAGCCCTCAATCATCTCTGAGACTGAGTTCAAATCAAACCCTGCCACGGACAAAGGATCAGCTGCGGCCTCTGTTGTTGCCTCAACTGCCTCAGTCGTTGCTTCTGTTGTTGCTTCTACTGCATCTGTTGCGCCTTCGGCGACGGCTTCTACCGCATCGCTTGCGCCATCAGCTACAGTCGTCGCTGCATCACCCACAGTTTCAACAACAGCATCGGCACCAGTTGCTTCAACTGCCTCTGACACGGCCTCGGAGACAGACATCCCAGAGTAGACTTTGTATCCAACAAAAAGAACTGCAATCGCAATGACTGCATAGATAACATTTTTCATATTCGCATCCCTTTAAACAATGAACCAATCGGAGTTTGGCTCTTGCAGCTCTTTCATATGAAACGAAAGGGACACACAAGGGGGAAACTCTGCGCTATCTCCCCTCTGCGAGCGGATTCTTGCTTGATGTTCCCAGCGATCATAGCTACTGTGCACACGTTCAATGTGCTAACTATACAAGGATTAAAACCATAGCTCGTAGACCTCACAACGCGCCTCCATCGCGCGAAACCGGCCCTCGTGTCAACGACCGCGTCCGGTGCCCAGAAATTCGCCTTATTGGCGCAGATGGCGAAAACGTAGGACTTATCACCCCTGAAAAAGCACTCGTTATGGCAGAAGATGCCGGACTTGACTTGGTTGAAATTTCCCCGAATGCCAATCCGCCCGTTTGTAAAATCATGGACTTTGGCAAGTTCAAATACGAACAGCAAAAGCGCGAATCTGAAGCTCGTAAAAAGCAAAAGATCATCGAGGTAAAAGAGATCAAATTCCGTCCGGGAACTGATACTCACGACTACGAAGTTAAAATGCGCAGTGTTTTCAAGTTTTTGGAAAACGGGGACAAGGTAAAAATCACGCTTCGTTTCCGTGGCCGTGAAATGGCGCACCAAAACTTGGGTCGCGAGCTGTTGGAACGTGTTGCCGCAGACGTCAAAGAGTTTGGCAAGGTTGAAAACATGCCAAAAATGGAAGGCCGCCAAATGTCTATGATGATTGGCCCGCTTCCTAAATAATCCTAGCCAGCCGCCTAGATAATTCTATCAAGCCGAAGGTCACGCCTTCGGCTTTTTGCTTTTCTACTTAATTTATGTGTTTTTGATGGATCGACGCGGCAATGGCCTCGTTGGGATCTCTTTTAACAATCCCCCCACTGACATTTCCGCAAAATCCTGTGCCGTGGGTGTGATCCCACAGATAATCCGCGACATCACCCAATCTGCCCCATTCAACGCAGGCGCGCGCGCGCATCCCGGTAGCCCGATCACAGGTCGCCCCTTAAGTGTTCCGTGAAACAGTAAATTCCCCGGATCAACAGGCATCCCAAATCGGATGAGCTGCCCCCCAGCTTGGCGCAGCGCCCGCGGTGCAACATCCTCTTGATCCGATGTGGCTGACCCCGTTAAAATCAGGCTCAAATTTGCGCTGCTCTTACCAAGCGCGTCGGCAATCGCAGAGGTTTCATGTGGGACAATGCGCGTTTCGCTTAAGGTGACATTCAGCGCAGCAAGCCGCGCTTCAATCGCAGAGACCCCTTTTTCCGTCACACTCGTTCCAATGTCGGATAAAATCAAATCTGCGGCTTTGATTTGGGGCGCGATCAAAGAAATCGTCGCGTTAGCACGCGCGCATGCGAGCGATAGCTGGTCTTGGTGAACCGCATAGCTGATAATCTTTATCGTCGCGATCAAACTGCCTTCTGCAACCTGTTGATAGTCTTGGACTGTTGCCACAGTGATCATAGGATCAATCGCATTCATGGCAATGAGCTTGTCACGATCCAAGCGCACAATCCCCGCAGTGGTCGCAATGAGGTTGACGCGCCCTGTAAAGGCATCACTGAGGCGGATGTTAACCGACGCGGGGTTTGGGCAGATTGATTGCGCCAATTGCAGCGCGGCGGCATCTTCATGGACATCACCCTGCTCCATACGCGCAACGGTGACGGTCTTGATACCAGCAGCGCTCAGTTGAGCCAGATGTGCATCGTCCAAAATGGCCCCTTTGCGCAGGCGCGATCCATTGCAGGACACGGAATGCGCGAGGATGGCCCCTCTGGCATTTTCTACTGGAACATCGCCGAATTTCATGCTGGCCGACGCAAAGTTTGCACCATCTGCGCCAAAATTGAGAGGGCAATTTCTGACGGGGTTGCCGATCCAATATCCAAGCCGATTGGACCGTGAATTCGGCCGATGTCCGCTTCAGAAAATCCACGGGCTCTCATGCGTTCGATGCGCTTTGCATGTGTGCGTTTGGAGCCCAGAGCGCCAATGTAATAGGGTCTTTCCTTTAATGCTATGATAAGCGCAGGATCGTCCAATTTGGGATCATGCGTCAGCAAAACTACTGCTGTGCGCCTATCGACACCGATCTGCTCCATGGCTTCATCCGGCCAATCTTCTAATATTGTTTCCCCCGGGAACCGGGTTTGGGATCCAAAGCTGGCGCGCGGCTCAATGATGACAGGATCAAATCCAGCAATGCGCGCCATTGGAACCAAAGCTTGTGCAATATGCACCGCTCCGACGACGATTAAGCGCAGGGGTGGATTGTGAATGGCGATAAAGGTCTCACCATCCTCTAAAAACCCAGATTTATCCGCGCGGAACCGATCCTCGAATTCGGAAGAGGTCAAACGGCTCTCGCCAGTTTTAACATTCACACAATAGGCAATAGGAACGCGGCGGGCACGATGATCAACCAAGGTTTTGAGCGTCTCAACCGAGAGGGCCGATCCAACAGGTTCGAGCAGTATTCGAATGGTTCCCCCACAGGCCAATCCGACAGAAAAGGCATCCGCGTCGCTCACGCCATATTCTAATACCTTGCGCTCTCCCCTGTCCAAAGCCTCTATCGCCTCAAGAACAACAGCCCCTTCGACGCATCCCCCCGAAACGGAGCCTTCCATATCGCCGTCTTTATTGATGACCAATTGGCCCCCAACGCGGCGCGGAGCAGAGCCCCACGTTTGGATGACCGTTGCCAACACAGCCCCCTTGCCCGCCTGATGCCAATCAAGGGCGCGTTCTGGCATATTTTCAAAGATCGTATCCATCTTGGCTCCTGCTTTAGGGTTCAGACATCATCCGCATCAACCGCGCTTTGTCCCCGTGATCCCCTTTAATAGATATGACTTCGGCCAAGTCTTGCAAAGAGGCAATTGAATGGGAGGCACGAAAACTATCAACATGCGGGAGCATGGCGCGGATGCCTGTCGCCTTGGGGGCAAAGCCATCCCAGCGCAGCAAAGGGTTCAGCCATATCAAGCGTTTAGCAGATAGGCCAAGACGTTGGGTTTCCTTGGCAAGATCCCCATCATCGCCGCGATCTAATCCATCCGTAATCAACAAAACAACCGCCCCTTGCCCCATCACGCGACGTGACCAATCGCGGTTAAAGCTGCGTAAACAATGGGCAATGCGTGTGCCGCCTTCCCAATCTTGGGCCTCTGCACCGGCTGCGGCAAGGGCTGCGTCGACATCGCGTGTTTTCATATGGCGTGAAATATTGGTTAAGCGTGTTCCAAAGGTAAAGGCATGCACCTTGGACCAGCCTGCCCCTTTGTGATTGCTAACCGCATGTAGGAAATGCAGCACCATGCGGCTATATTGGCTCATGGATCCTGATATATCACAGAGCACGACCAAGTTCGGCCAACGAATGCGCGGCTCTTTGCGGTGAAGGGCGGTGAAATCCCCGCCTTTGCGCAAAGAGGCCCGCAATGTTTTGACCTTGTCAATATGTGCGCCTCTGAGGGCGGATTTGCTTCGACGTGAGGCTATGGGGGCAACGGGGAGCGTTAGTCGCGCAATCAAGGCCTTGGCCTGTGCTATTTCGGCTGTGCTCATTTGTTCGAAATCTAAGGTCCGCAAGCGTTCTTGATCCGACATTGTTAAAGAGGCATCCACCTCAATCATCGTTTCGCCCTCATCCTCGTGATCTTGCTCTTCGGCTTGGGGCTGTAACCCATCCAAGAGCGCCTCTGCTGCGCGTTTTTCGGCGGCGGCAGCTTTGCGTTCTTCTTGGACACCGCGGACGGCGGGTAACATCATGGACATCATATGTTCCAAAAACCGAGGATCGCGCCAATAGAGACGGAACACTTGCGAAAACGTCGCCCGATGTTCGGGGCGATTGACAAAACAGGCATGCAACGCCCAATAAAAATCGGCCTTGTTGCTAAATCCTGCCGCCTCGATTGCGCGAACCGCATCAATCACACGGCCTGGCCCAACGGGCAGCCCAGCGCGGCGTAAAGCGCGGGCAAAATGCGTAATGTTTTCCGCCAACCGAGGATGATCTGGCAAGTCTAAGGGGATATGCTCTGCCATGACTAGGCGCTTTCCACCGTTTCCTTTGCCTCATCTAGAATACGGCTGGCTTCTGATCCTTGGATTTTGGCAATGTCATCTTGGTATTTCAAAACGGCCCCAAGTGTGTCGGAAATTACTTCGGGACTTAATTCGATCACGTCCAAGGCCAATAAAGATTTCGCCCAATCAATGGTTTCGGCAACGCCTGGTTTTTTGAACAAATCTTCCGTTCTGAGATGTTGAACAAAGGCCACGACATTGCGGCTTAGGGTTTCGGCGACCTCTGGCGCTTGGGCGCGTAGGATGTCTAATTCACGCTCATATTTAGGGTAATCCACCCAATGATATAAACAACGCCGCTTGAGCGCGTCATGGACTTCTCTTGTGCGATTAGAGGTCAGGATCACAAGAGGCGGTTCTTCGGCCTTGATCGTGCCGAGTTCTGGAATGGTGACTTGGAAATCAGAGAGGGCTTCTAGCAAGAAGGCCTCAAAGGGTTCGTCTGTGCGGTCCAATTCATCAATCAACAAAATAGGCGCACCGCCCTCTTGGGGATGCATGGCCTCTAGCAAAGGGCGCCTAATGAGGTATTTATCACTAAACAAATCCGCATTAAGATCATCCCCAGATTTGCCACCGCTTGCCTCAGCCGAGCGAATAGCAATCATTTGCGCGGTAAAGTTCCACTCATAGACCGCCGAGGACGCATCTAACCCCTCATAGCATTGCAACCGTATGAGCCGTTTCCCAAGAGCGGCCGCCATAGCCTTGGCGATTTCGGTTTTCCCGACCCCTGCTTCGCCCTCTAAAAACAAGGGGCGTCCAAGTTTCAAAGACAGGAACACAACAGTCGCGAGAGCACGACCACAGATATATCCCTGCTCGCCCAGCGCCGTTTGAACGTCGTCTATAGATGCAAATGCCACTATGTTCCTCCCTTTTATGCCATTGCTGCACTCTCACGCAGCGGGGTCAACCCTGCCTAAAGTAGGAGATAGCACACTCTGTTGGAAATTTACCGCAACAAAAGGGTTTCATATTCCCCCGAGCGACAAAAGCATTTAGACAATTCCCTAAACCACCAATCGGAGACCCATCATGCCCAGCGCTCTCGCCCTTTTGACCCAAAAGAACGAAGGAGCCTTTTTGTTGGAATGGTTTGCACATCATATTGCCACAGGGTTCGACAAGGTTTTGGTCTACTCTAACGATTGTGTCGATGGCAGTGATCTCATGTTAGATCGGCTTTCTGAATTGGGATATTGTGACCATGTCCGCAATGATGGCCCCTATGATGATCGCGGTATTCAATTCACGGCTCTGAAATTGGCGGAAAAGCATCCCCTTGTTAAAGAGGCGGACTGGATTTTGTCGATGGACGTGGATGAATTCGTCAATATCAAAATAGGCGATCATACATTATCGGACTTGTGGTCGGCGCTACCTGAGGCGACGGCAATTACCCTGACATGGCGGCTCTTTGGGAATAACAACATCTATGCTTACGAAGACCTCCCTATCCGTGAGCAATTCACCAAAGCCGCGCCAGAGACGCTTGATTGGCCGTGGCGTGCCTTTATGATCAAGACATTATACAAAAACGATGGCACCTACCGTAAGCTTGGCGTGCATCGACCGCGTAACCCTGACAAATCAAAACTGGACACAGCACGTTGGTTTGATGGCTCTGGACGGCGCTTGGGGGGCGAGTATCTCACCAATCGGCTGTTTTCGCCCTTTACACAGAATAATTATGATCTAGTGCAGATGAACCACTATCCCCTTGGGGCAATGCAGAGCTTTATTATCAAGGTGGATCGCGGGCGCTCTGGTCATTCATATCAACCTTTAGGAATGGATTATTGGACTGAGCGCAATTACAATACGGAGAGCGATACATCCGTTTTGGCTCTGAATGATACGGTGTCCGCCCTCATGGAACGGTTCCTCTCTGATCCTAAACTGGCTCAGCTCCATGACAAAGCAGTTGCTTGGCGGCATCACCAGTTTGAGAGACTCATGGCGCAAGAACCCATGCGCGCCTTGCTGGGCCGAATGATGGTCACACCACAAACTCAGCCAATTTCACCCGAAAATGCACGGATTTTGGTGAATTATGCAAAAAATGCCCAAAACGGCGCGTAACTTGGTCAAAGTTTAACCACAGTTCTCCCTCACTGAGGGCAAAACATAACAAGTAAACTGTGGTCCCTTATGAATTCGCAAACCGATATGTTCACCAAGGTGTTCGAAAAATCTTCGTTTCAAGCATGGCTAGAGGATCTAGACCAGTTTGACGATCTATTTATAGAATACCTCGGAGACGACCATGCCTCCGTTCAGATTGAGGGCAATTCGACGCTGTTTGTCGATTTCACGAGCTTTGAGGGCCTCTTTACCTATGCTCCTGCTGGACACCCCCTAGCGTGGCAATTGGCGCAGTCTCTGGGATGGTCCACACTGTCACTTGTCTGTTCACGACCAACTTGGTTTCGTGATCCCTATGTCTATTCCTATTTCAATCGTCTCGTCGATGACGGAACTTTGGACGAATACGACCAAGTTATCTTTTATGGTGCGGAATCCGCAGGCTATGCTGCCGCCGCCTATTCCATCAGCTACCCAAGTGCGCAGGTTGTTTTAATATCCCCCCATGCAAGCCAGAACCCCGATGTCGCAATCTGGGACAAACGCCACAAATCCGCACGACGTTTGAATTTTTCTTCCCCCTTTGGCTATGCCCCTGCAATGGCGCAAGCCGCGGACCGTGTCACACTCCTTTATGATCCCTTTGTGGACGAGGACGCCATGCATGCCGCCTTGTTCCCGTATCAGCATTCTCACCATATTCGCCTCCGTCATCTCGGCACAGGGATAGAACGCATGCTCGTTGAGATGGATCAATTCATTCCCTTGATTCCCTTGATCCAATCCATCACGGACAAAGATGCCGCACCCTCCAACATCTTTAACATTCTTAAAGCGCGTAAAACCTACCTTCCCTATTTACGCTCTCTCTTGGTGACCTGCGATCGAAGCAAACGTTATGATTTGGCGAAATTAGTGTGTACCCATACATTGGCGCATTACAACGCTCCACGGTTCCGGAAATACCTTGATCTCATTGAGGGCGAAAATTCTCACGCGAAAGACAGTTCAGCAGGCTAAAACCACTGGAAGATTTCAGCGATATTGTGTAACCGCTGTGCCATGAGCTCAGATTTGACCCTTACCCGCCCCGATGACTGGCATCTTCACCTGCGCGATGGTGACATGCTGGCTGCTGTCCTTCCTGAAACTGCCCGCCATTTTGCCCGCGCGATTATCATGCCAAACTTGGTGCCCCCTGTTGTAACAGGCGAGGATGCCCGCGCCTATCGTGATCGCATCATGGCCGCTCTTCCTGAGGGTATGTCATTTGAACCGCTGATGACGCTCTACCTCACAGAGCAAACGGATCCAGACGATTTAGCGGCTGCGTTTCAATCTGGCTTGATCAAAGCGGTCAAACTGTATCCAGCGGGTGCCACCACGAATTCCGCATCAGGCGTGCGTAATTTTGAAAACGTCCGCCCCGTACTAGAGCGTATGGCCGAAATCGGTTGCCCACTATGTATCCATGGCGAAGTCACAAAAGACGATGTTGATATCTTTGATCGCGAGGCCGTGTTTATTGATACCGTCCTCGACCCACTGCGCCGCGCAATCCCGCAATTGCGTGTCATCATGGAACATATCACCACATCCGACGGCGTGGCCTATGCACAATCCGTCGATGAGGGGCTCGCCGCAACCATTACAACACATCACCTCATTATCAATCGCAACCACATCTTGGTCGGTGGAATCAAACCGCATTACTACTGCTTGCCCGTCGCAAAACGCGAAAGCCACCGTCTCGCCTTGGTCCAAGCCGCCACCAGCGGCGATAAACGCTTTTTCCTAGGCACAGATAGCGCACCACATCTGGATCACCTTAAAGAAAACGCATGCGGATGTGCAGGTTGCTTTACCGCGACCAACACAATGCCCCTCTTGGCCCATGTCTTTGAGCAAGAAAACGCATTGGACAGGCTTGAGCGCTTTACCTCTCTTAACGGCCCTGCCTTCTATCGCCTTCCTGTGAATACAGAAACATTGACCTTAACCAAGTCTGATCAAAAAACGATCTGGCCGAAACACATTGAGACCCCTCAAGGGCCAGTGACCCTCTTTGATCCAGGCTTTAACGTCCATTGGTCTGTCGCAGACTAAGTCTTCATCTTTGCAAAAATACTCCCGCCGGAGGCATCCAACAGAGGCAACTGGCGCGACCTTACCGAGAAAGGATAGATTATGATCCCATCCACATACCCAGAGGCCAAGGAAATCGCGCGGCTCACTGCGCGTATGCTCCTTGAAATTCAAGCGGTCCATTTTAATGGCAAAGACCCCTTTATTTTGGCCTCAGGCCTTCCCAGCCCGACCTATATCGATTGCCGTAAACTGATCAGCTATCCACGCATTCGCGCGACCTTAATGGATTTCCTAACTGTCACAGTTATGCGCAACGCAGGCTTTGAGGCGTTTGATAACATCGCAGGTGGCGAAACCGCAGGCATTCCTTTTGCCGCTCTTGTCGCAGAACGCATGGCTTTGCCCATGACATATGTGCGCAAAAAGCCAAAAGGCTACGGCCGGAACGCCCGTATCGAAGGCGCCATGAGCGAAGGTGAGCGTGTGCTTTTGGTTGAGGATCTCACAACGGATGGCGGATCAAAGCTTAGCTTTGTGGATGCAATCCGCGACACAGGCGCAAGCTGTGGCCATACGGCGGTGATCTTCTACTACGGCATCTTCCCGGAAACGGAAAAAACCCTTGGGGATCACGGCGTTGATCTGCATTACCTCTGCACATGGTGGGACGTCCTCGAAGAGGCCAAAGCCCAAGGATCCTTTGATCAAGACACGCTTAACGAAGTCGAAGCCTTCTTGAATGCCCCGCGCGAATGGCAAGAGGCGCGCGCAAAATAAAACCTGTAAATGAGCGCGTCAGTCGCGCTCATTTTCCGCATGGTAAGAGTTATCCACAGAAACATACAATTTGCGATCTTGGCCAAGTTTGGCTATCTATCTGGGACGAATTGACAGGTGGGACATGAATCAGATCGCAAATATTTCCGATAAAACGCCTGACGTGCAATCACCAGAAACGATGCCGCATTCAATCGAGGCAGAGCAACAATTGCTAGGCGCGATTTTAACAAATAACGACGTTTATGATCGTGTTGCCTCAATCATCAAACCGGAGCATTTCTACGAACCCGTGCATGCCCGCATTTTTGAAGTGGCCGCAGCGCGTATTGCGAAAAACAACCTTGCCTCCCCTGTGACCCTGTCCACTTTCCTACAAGAGGACGAAGGCCTAAAGGAACTTGGCGGTGGCACCTATTTGGCGCGTCTTGCGGGGGCGGCAATCGCGGGCTTTGCCGTGCGCGACTACGCGCAAATGATTTATGACTTGGCGATCCGTCGTCAGCTTATCCTCTTGGGCGAAGATATCTCAGAACGCGCGCGTCACGTTGATATCCAAACAGAACCCAAAGAACAAATCATCCTCGCTGAACAATCGCTCTATAAACTGGGCGAAGAAGGCAATGCTGACAGTGGGTTCCAATCCTTCCTCAAAGCGGTCACAGCCGCTGTCGATGTCGCCAATAACGCCTATCAGCGCGAAGGCGGACTAGCAGGCATTTCCACGGGCCTTGTGGATATGGACAAAAAGCTCGGTGGATTGCACCCCTCCGATTTGCTGATCCTTGCGGGACGCCCTTCTATGGGGAAAACCTCTCTTGCAACCAATGTCGCCTATAATATTGCCAAGGCCTATAAACGCGGTGTGCGCTCTGATGGGACCGAAGGCACGATTGAGGGCGGCGTTGTCGGGTTTTATTCCCTCGAAATGAGCGCGGAACAATTGGCCGCGCGTATTTTGTCCGAGGCGGCAGAAGTTCCCTCAGAACAAATCCGCAAAGGCGACATGACGGAGGCTGAATTCCGCCGCTTTGTTGAGGCCGCCAAACGATTAGAAAGCTGTCCGCTTTATATTGACGACACACCCGCCTTGCCGATTTCCCAGCTGGCCGCAAGAGCGCGTCGATTGAAACGGACCCATGGCTTGGATGTCTTGATCATCGACTATTTGCAGCTTGTGCGCCCCGCCTCTGCCAAAGACAGCCGTGTGAATGAGGTGTCCGAAATCACCCAAGGCATGAAAGCGATTGCCAAGGAATTGAACATTCCCGTTATTGCCTTGTCCCAGCTATCCCGTCAGGTCGAAAGTCGCGATGATAAACGTCCTCAACTCTCTGACTTGCGGGAATCTGGATCGATTGAACAGGATGCGGATGTTGTGATGTTCGTGTTCCGCGAAGAATACTACAAAGAACGTGAAAAACCGGGCGATCATGATTTGGAAAAAATGGCCGTCTGGCAAGATGAAATGGAACGCCTGCATGGTCGCGCCGAAGTTATCATCGGAAAACAACGTCACGGTCCGATTGGGTCGATTGAGCTTTCGTTCGAGGGTCAGTTCACCCGTTTTGGTAATTTGATAAAGCCGTGGCAACAAGATGGCGGTGATCGCGGCTATTGATCCGTTTACTTGAAATTAAGGAAACAATGCTTACCTTAGTAACAGGAAAACGCTTTGGATTTGCATATTCGCTTAAAATGCGGCATACTTATCCAAGCTAAGGAGAGAATGATGAAACTAGGTCCAGACCCAATTATCATCTAATTGTTGAAATCATTAGTATTTCAGCGCAACCAGCTTTGTATCCAAGTTTACCCATCTTTGCTTGAGGTCCTCAAGGGATTCGTGCTCTGGCCGGACATGGCGATGTAGCCCAAGATGTGGATATTCATATTCCAAATCCGCCAGCAAATCACGCCCATTCATCAGCGCATCCAGTGAACTGCGCCGAATAACATCAACCGCATAGAACCGTCCGTCATCACTCAACGTTTGAAAGCTTGGATAATTCAGCCCCTCGACTTGGACCCGAATTTTCTCCAATTGTCCGTAAAACAACACTATTTTCGCCATCAGGTGATCTGAAATCACCCAGAGATCAGCGATAAGGTTGTTATAATAGGCCGTATGACGTGCATCCGTCACGTGAGGAATAAGATTGCGGTTCGCTTTGATCGCGCGGCGCAACTTGCGAGTTGGCGGGCTTTGATCCAGAAAAACTTCCATATCTGACGTGTTGAAATCAATCTCAGCATAAAGCGCACGAATAAGATTGTTTTTCTCACGTTCACTGTCGCGCTGTTTGCGCCGATCTTCGAAAAAGCGTTGTCCAATCCACACCAAAAACGCCAAGCTCGGCCCCAAAAACGCAATGATTAATCGAATATCTAATTCCCAAGCGGTCATAAAATAGCATCCTAATCCCAATCACCTAAACTTTAGTCAACTTGCGGGCATCTGCCAAGCATAAGGATTTAGGTTCTTTCTTCTTGACCTTCTCTACCTGATGCACAAGAAAACCATATGAGCACAGCAACACTTACAATTGATCTAATGGCCCTGCGTGCCAATTGGCGGGCGTTGAAATCACTGTCCACCGCAGAAACCGGCGCAGTCGTCAAAGCGAACGGATATGGATTAAACGGCGAACGTGTGGCCACCGCCCTTTACAAAGAGGGCGTGCGAACCTTTTTTGTAGCCGCCGCAGAAGAAGGTGTTGCTGTTCGAAATGCCGTTGGACCTGATCCTGTTATTTACGTGTTTTCAGGCCATATGCATGGGGATACGGCCCTATTGCAGGATCACGCCTTGCGCCCCCTTTTGAATTCTGTTGATCAACTGATTATGCATGCAGAAAGCCTACCTGATCACCCTTTTGGCATTCAACTTGATACGGGAATGAACCGCCTCGGGATGGAAGCGCCCGAATGGTTTGCGGTCAAAGACTTGGTTCTCAAGATGTCGCCAACATTGATCATGTCTCACCTCGCCTGTGCCGATGATCCAGAGCATCCGATGAACCGCAAACAGCTGAATGAATTCAAGAGATTAACCGATGGATTAGATATTCCGCGATCTTTGGCGGCAACGGGTGGGATTTTGCTCGGGCCCGAGTACCATTTTGATATGACACGTCCGGGGATCGGTCTTTATGGTGGTGCACCCTATACACAAGCCCGTAGCGTCGTTGCCCTTGATGTTCCAATCATTCAAATTCGAGAAATCGACAAAGGGGAAACCGTTGGGTATTCCAATACTTGGACCGCCCCGACGCCACGTCGCATTGCCACGATTGCAGCAGGCTATGCCGATGGTTTGATCCGTGCGATGGGCCCAAATATTCGCGCCTATTCTGGCGATGCCGGCTGTCCTGTCGTGGGACGCATTTCTATGGATATGATTGGGGTGGATGTGACATTATTAGATCATACACCCAAAAAGCTAAGCTTGCTCAACAGGCACCAAGGTGTCGACACTTTGGCAACAGCTGCAGGGACAATTGGCTATGAAATCCTCACCTCCCTTGGAGCGAGATATAACAGGCGGTACATAGAGTAATGATGTTTATTGGGATGCTTGCTTCATTGGGTCGCTTCGTTCTGTCAGCTCTGGCAGGCGTTGGACGTATTTCGATATTCGCCTTTAACACAGTCAAACATCTGTTTTCGCCCCCCTATTATGGCAAAGAGCTCTTTGCCGCTTTGATCCAAATCGGGTGGCTCTCATTGCCTGTTGTTGGATTAACAGCCTTTTTCACTGGCGGAGCGTTGGCCTTGCAAATCTATGCAGGTGGTGCGCGGTTCAATGCAGAATCCGTTGTTCCCTCAATTGTAGCCATTGGTATGGCGCGCGAATTGGGTCCAGTTTTGGGTGGCTTAATGGTTGCGGCACGTGTGTCGAGTTCGATTGCCGCTGAAATTGGCACAATGAAAGTGACAGAACAGATCGACGCCCTCGTAACGCTTTCGACCAATCCGATGAAATACCTCACCCTGCCCCGCGTTTTGGCGGCGACTTTGGCGGTGCCAATTCTGGTTGCCGTTGGCGATGCGATTGGCATCATGGGCGGATTTATCGTCGGAACGGAACGACTGGGCTTTAATGCAGCGGCTTACCTCAAAAACACCGTCGATTTCCTTACAATCGCAGATATCACGAGCGGTATGATCAAAGGGGCTGTCTTTGGATTTATCGTGGCCTTGATGGGTTGTTATTTCGGGATGAACTCTGGGCGCGGTGCCCAAGGTGTGGGGCGTGCCACGAAATCGGCCGTTGTGACATCAAGCGTGATGATCCTAGCGGCCAATTACATTCTAACAGAGGCCTTTTTTAGCGCATGATCACACTGTCCTCTGTTCATAAATCCTTTGGTCCGATTGATGTCTTACGCGGTGTCGATTTGTCGATTAAGCGTGGGAAATCAATGGTTATCATTGGTGGGTCTGGAACGGGTAAATCTGTTTGCCTCAAATGTGTGCTTGGCTTGATCAAACCCGATCAAGGGCTCATCACTGTTGATGGTCAAGACGTCCAAACCGCCGAACGCGAAGCCTTCTTGGCCCGCTTTGGGATGTTGTTCCAAGGAGGTGCCTTGTTTGACAGCCTTCCTGTCTGGCAAAACGTGGCCTTTCGCCTGATGCGCGGATCTCTGAAACGCCCAAAAGACGAAGCCCGCGAGATTGCGATTGAAAAACTTCGCCGTGTTGGATTGAAATCCGAAGTTGCTGATAAATTTCCAGCCGAACTTTCAGGTGGCATGCAAAAACGTGTGGGGCTTGCGCGCGCCATAGCCGCCGATCCTGAAATCATCTTTTTTGATGAACCCACAACGGGATTGGACCCAATTATGTCTGGAGTTATCAATGACTTGATCCGCGAAATTGTTGTGGAAATGGGCGCAACAGCAATGACCATTACCCATGATATGACCTCTGTGCGCGCCATTGCCGATGATATTGCCATGCTCCATGATGGGGTTATCCAATGGACAGGACCCGTGGCAGACATGGATCACTCAGGTGATCCTTATCTTGACCAGTTCATTCACGGTCGCGCGGATGGTCCTATCGAAGCCGTAAGATAATGGAATCCCTGTTTCGCCCCCCAACCGAAGTTGTTGCTTTTCTAATTTTGCAGAAGTTTATCTATCTTCAGGCCATGGTGGTTTTGGCCTGCGTTCAAATGGCGATCACCCATCCCAAGAACCGCAAATTTGCCGCTCTAAGCTTGGTTTTTGCTTTGATAGGTCTCTTTTGTCTCTTTGGACCGGCGGCCTTAGGGCTGTATTCTGGGCCTATTCCAATATACGCATCCTTTGTATCGCTTAGCATGGCAGGCTTGTTGCCGCATTTTCTCAGCTCAGCTGCCTTTCTCTATTCTGGGTCACACTGGTCTGACTATGGCAGCTGGTTAGACAGACTACATATTCTCTTGCTAGGCGTTCTTATAGTTCTGTTTCTTTGGTCATTATGAGCCTACGGAGGGTTAAGGGGAATTTATGTCCCTAAACCACAAACTCTGTTTAAATCACTTGCGAGGTTCGGCACAGTTTGGCACTAGGGGTATATGGCTAAAACGAAATCATTCTCTTGTAATTCTTGCGGCAACGTCACCACTAAATGGGCTGGTCGCTGCGAAGCCTGTGGCGAATGGAATACAATCGTTGAGGATGCAGGAATTTCCAAAGGTCCAACAAAAGGATCCATTGGGGCCAAACGTGGGTCCCAAATCATCCTCACCGACCTTGCCACCCAAGAAGCCCCCCCACCGCGCACAAAATGCGGAATTACGGAATTAGATCGTGTTCTCGGCGGAGGTCTGGTTGCCTCATCCGCGCTTTTGGTTGGGGGCGACCCAGGGATTGGGAAATCCACATTATTGCTTCAAGCGGCGGCGGAATTTGCCCGTTCTGGATTGAAAACCTTTTACATCACTGGCGAAGAGGCCAATGCCCAAGTGCGCATGCGTGCTCAGAGGTTGGGATTGGCAGATGCCCCCGTTAAATTGGCCGCCGAAACAAATTTACGCGATATTCTGACGACGTTGGATGCAGAAAAACCTGATCTAGTGATTATCGACTCGATCCAAACTATGTGGGCCGATACTGTCGAAAGCGCACCGGGAAGCGTATCACAAGTGCGCGCCGCCGCGCATGAGCTGACATCATTCGCCAAACGCAAAGGGTTCTCGGTGATCATTGTCGGGCACGTCACCAAAGATGGTCAAATCGCGGGTCCTCGCGTTGTCGAACACATGGTGGATACGGTTCTCTATTTCGAAGGGGAACGCGGTCATCAGTTCCGCATCCTGCGTGCTGTTAAAAACCGTTTTGGTCCCGCAGATGAAATCGGTGTCTTTGAAATGACTGGCGGCGGCTTAAGCGAAGTTTTGAACCCCTCTGCGCTCTTCCTCTCTGAGCGAGGCGAGCCAAGCCCTGGATCTGTTGTCTTTGCAGGTATTGAAGGCACCCGACCCGTTTTGGTGGAATTCCAAGCCCTCATCGCGCCCTCACCGCATAGCCAACCACGCCGCACTGTTGTTGGCTGGGACGGAAGCCGCCTTGCGATGATTCTCGCTGTGCTAGAAGCGCGCTGTGGAATTCCCTTCACAGGACTAGATGTGTACCTAAATGTCGCCGGTGGGTTGAAAATTAGTGAGCCTGCTGCCGATTTAGCTGTGGCCGCTGCACTTTTGTCAGCACGAGAAGACGTAAGTCTACCCAAGGACACTGTTGTTTTTGGTGAAATTAGTTTATCAGGCGCTTTGAGACCTGTATCACAGGCAGAAAATCGCTTGAAAGAAGCTCAAAAGCTTGGTTTTAGCAAAGCAATCACTCCGGCTGGGGGGAAACAGCCGGATGTGGACGGAATGGAATTGATGCAGATGTCGGAATTATTGGCATTTGTGGGGGAAATTTTTGGCGCTGGATAAGGGCGCAAATAAGGGGATGCCTTGGGTATGGAAGGTTTTAACATTGTAGATGGTGGCGTGTTGGTTGTGGTGGTGCTGTCAGCGCTATTGGCATACGGACGCGGTTTGGTTCGAGAAGTCATGGCAATTGCAGGCTGGGTTGGTGCCGCCTTTATGGCATTCATTTTTGCCCCGCAGGTTATGCCCTTAATCAAAGAAGTTCCCGTTCTCGGGCCCATTTTGTCCGACAGTTGCGAGCTTGCTATCATCGCGTCTTTTGCGGCTGTTTTTGCGGTATCGCTGGTGATTGTGTCCTTCTTCACCCCTCTTTTATCCTCACTGATAAACAAATCCGCCCTTGGCAAAGTTGACCAAGGTTTGGGGTTTGTCTTTGGCGTGTTGCGCGGTATCGCCCTCATTGCTGTTGCTTTCTTTGCTTATAAAACAGTTCTAAGCTCAGAAGCCTTTCCAATTGTGGATCAAAGCCGCTCTGCGCAGGTCTTCCAAGATATGGTAACAAGCATCGAAGAAAGCGAACCAGAGCGTTTGTTTGGCTGGATTACAGGTCAATACGAACAGCTTGTTGCAGTTTGCGAATAAGACATTCGGTCATAGTGAACCAAAGGGATGCCTCTCAGGCATCCTTTTTTTATTTAACGATACCAACTTGTCCGATCCTTTCGTGACATAAGCCCATTAAGCCACTAAGAGAGATGAAAGAAACGCCTCAAGATTCGGAGCACTGTAATTTGTCTGCCAAACAAATGCCCCCCGCCCATCCCTTTGATGATGACAAACTAAAAGAGGAGTGCGGCGTTTTCGGCGTTATTGGCGTAAGCGATGCATCCAATTTTGTTGCTCTCGGTCTTCATGCTCTTCAACACAGAGGTCAAGAAGCCGGCGGTATCGTGAGCTATGATCCAACAGTTGGATTTAACTCAGCGCGCCGCTTTGGCTATGTCCGAGATAATTTTACGTCGCAATCGGTTATGGAAACCCTTCCTGGGCCTTTGTCTATTGGACACGTCCGCTATTCTACTGCGGGGTCCAAAGGCGCCGCTATCCGCGATGTGCAACCCTTCTTTGGCGAATTTGCCATGGGCGGGGCCGCTATTGCGCACAACGGGAATATCACCAACGCGGACGCGCTTCGTCGTGAGTTGATTGAGCGTGGATCAATTTTCCAAAGCTCGTCGGATAGCGAATGCATCATCCACTTGATGGCCCGCTCTTTACAGAAAAATATCCCAGAACGCATGGAAGACGCGCTGCGCCGTGTTGAAGGTGCCTTTTCTGTGGTTGCTATGACACGCACCAAACTCATTGGTGTGCGCGATCCATTGGGTGTTCGTCCTCTTGTTTTGGGCAAAGTTGCCGAAGGCTACGCGCTGAGCTCCGAAACCTGTGCTCTGGATATCATCGGCGCTGAATTTGTGCGTGAAATCGAACCAGGTGAGATGGTTGTGATCACCGATCAAGGTGTCGAAAGCCATTTCCCGTTCCGCCCGCAAAATTCACGGTTCTGCATTTTTGAACATGTCTATTTCTCGCGTCCTGATAGCATTATCGGGGGACGCTCGGTTTATGAAACCCGCCGTCAAATTGGTGTCGAGCTCGCCAAAGAAAGCCCCGTTGACGCAGATTTGGTCTGTGCTGTTCCCGATAGCGGAACACCTGCGGCCATTGGCTTTTCTCAGGAATCTGGGATCCCCTTTGCGATGGGGATTATTCGGAACCAATATATGGGTCGCACGTTTATCGAGCCGACCGAACAAATCCGCAATATGGGTGTGCGACTTAAATTAAACGTGAATCGGGCGTTAATTAAAGGGAAGCGCATTATATTAGTGGATGACTCCGTGGTTCGAGGCACTACATCACGCAAGATTAAGGAAATGATTTTGGACGCAGGCGCGGCCGAAGTTCACTTCCGTATTGCCTCTCCGCCCACTGCATGGCCTTGTTTTTATGGCGTTGACACACCTCAACGTGAAAAACTCTTGGCTGCCACAATGACCGAAGAAGAAATGCGCGCACATTTGGCTGTTGATAGCCTCAAGTTCATTTCGCTCGACGGCCTTTATCGTGCTGCTGGCGAAGCAGAGGGCCGCAAGGCCTCTTGTCCGCAGTATTGTGATGCATGTTTCTCAGGGGAATACCCTGTCGCGCCATCTGATATGATTGCCAAGGGGTTCACGGTTAAGGCCGCTGAATGACATGGTTTAACAGCCTCCCTTCTTTCCTGAGCGCCGCTGCTCCCCTTCCTCAAAAAGACTACATCCCGACGCGCGATCCGCGTTGGGATTTGGTCTGTCATGGTGTTTGCCCCTGTTGTGATACGCCTATCCTTGATCTTCTCAGCTTTGCTTATACGTCGCCGACGCATTGGGCGGGGTCGATGGAGGCCTTTGACAATTCATTTTTCGCAACCTCACTAAGTGATATACTCTGCGATGATTTTTGCCGAATAGCCCAAGACACCTATATCCGCGCCATCTTGTGCTTGCCCCTTGAAGGAAGCGAAAGCCCTTTGATTATTGGCGTTTGGGTTCTTTTAGACGGGGAATATTTAGAGCGCTATCACGCAAGTTTCGGCAGCACTACTCAGGCCAGCATCGGTCCGCTCTATGGCACGCTTGCCAATGATATAGGCGGAAATGCCTATCCTTTGCCCGTTATTTTGCATCCCCAAAATGACTGCCAACGCCCATTGGTGCAAGTTGCCTTCGAAGATCATCCTCTTTATGTGGCTCAATTGGATGGATTAACCATTGATCAATTCATCACACTTCTCGAAGGATATGGACATCGTCTGCCTGAGGCGATGGAAATTCAATCAGATTGACCACTTGACGATTTGTCGAAAACCGATCATCTGAAGCCTATGACTGATAAAATTGCTCTTATTACTGGTGCTTCTCGTGGATTGGGCGCTGCCTTGGCAGAGGCTTTGTGCGACACGCATCATATCGTTGCCGTTGCACGAACAACCGGTGCCTTAGAAGACCTAGATGACCGGATCAAAGCCAAAGGTGGTCAAGCAACCCTTGCCCCTATGGATATCACGAACAAGGATGCCATGGCGCAACTTTGTCGGTCAATTTATGATCGCTGGGGCGAGATTGACATTTGGGCGCACACAGCCGTACATGCGGCCCCATTAATGCCAGCCTCCACATTGGATGCAAAAGATTGGGAAAAATCAGTTGCCTTAAATGTGACGGCAACAGGTTATCTCATTCCTTTTGTCGCGCCTTTGCTTGGGGACAGCGGTCAGGCGGTCTTTTTTGATGACACACATATGTCATCCAAATATTTCGGGGCCTATGGTGCGAGCAAAGCTGCACAAATCGCCCTTGCCCAAAGCTGGGCTGCAGAAAGCCAAAACGTCGGACCCAAGGTGCATATTGTGACACCTGCGGCGATGCCAACGGCGACACGCGCACGCTTTCATCCCGGCGAGGATCGCGCGACACTTGCCACTCCCCAAGACGAAGCTGCGAAAATTCTGGCTCAATTGCGCAGATAACATCTGTTTACTTGCCCCATGGCCTTTGCTTGTCTATTGAAGAGAAAAGGCAACAATGGGGCAAGCAATGCGCATTCTCGTAACAAATGACGACGGTATCAACGCAGAAGGTTTAGGCGTCTTAGAAGCGATCGCTGCGGAGATCGCAGGTGACACAGGCGAGGTCTGGATCGTTGCCCCTTCAACGGAAAGATCAGGCGTCGCGCATTGCATCAGCTACACAACCCCGATGATGGTCACGCAACACGGTCCGCGCCGCTTTAGTGTGGATGGATACCCCGCCGATTGTGTTTTGGCCGGCGTTCATCATGTCCTCAAAGACACGCCGCCTGATTTGATCCTGTCTGGGGTAAATCGTGGGAATAACTCCGCTGAAAACGCGCTTTATTCAGGCACGCTAGGGGCCGCAATTGAGGGCGCGATGCAGGGGATCGTCTCAATCGCTTTGTCGCAATATTTTGGCCCCAAAATGGCCAATAGTGCGGATAAATTCGAGGCAAGCCGCACCTATGGCGCCAAGGTCGTCAAATCCATCCTAGACCAAGACGTCGACAATCAGAGCGATTACATGTTGTTTTACAATGTGAATTTCCCACCGGTTCCCGCCAAGGACGTCAAAGGCATCAAAACTTGCCCCCAAGGATATCGCAACGGAACCTGCTTTGGCGCGGATCTGTTTGAGGCGCGCAATGGCCGTCATTTCCTTTTCGTGCGCGGCGGAGATCAACATATCCAAACAACAGCAGGCACAGATGCCGCGTTGAATTTAGAAGGGTATGTCTCTGTGACACCGATGCGTGCGGATTTAACGGCGCATGATGTCCTTCCTCAGCTCAAGGGATTTGAATGACCCTCTCTGCTGAACGAAAAATGCAGTTCCTCTACGCCCTCCGATCCAAGGGGGTGACAGATGCACGCGTATTAACGGCTATGGAAAAGATTGACCGTGGCTTGTTTGTGCGCGGATTGTTTTCAGAACGGTCTTATGAGGACATGCCGCTTCCTATTGCGTGTGGTCAAACGATTTCGCAACCCTCTGTTGTCGGCTTGATGACCCAAGCGCTTCAGGTGCGTCCACGGGACAAAGTGTTAGAAGTCGGCACAGGATCAGGATACCAAGCGGCCATTCTCAGCCACCTTGCACGGCGCGTCTATACAGTTGAGCGCCACAAACGATTAGTCAAAGAAGCCGCCAGTTTATTTCAAAGTTTGGACTTAGTGAATATCACGCCGATCTTGGGCGATGGTAGCCACGGATTGCCGGATCAAGCCCCCTTTGATCGGATAATCGTTACCGCCGCCGCCGAAGATCCGCCTGGAACCTTGCTGGGACAACTCAAACCCGGAGGCATCATGATCGTGCCTGTGGGGCAATCAGACACCGTTCAGAGTCTCATTCGTGTCACACGTACGGAAAATGGCTATGATTATGATGACCTCAGATCAGTAAGATTCGTTCCCCTCGTTGAAGGATTGGGAAAAGAAGGTTAGATTATAGCAAAACCCAAAGAGGTTACGCTGAGGAGTGAGCACATGAACTACGCACGCAAGAGCGCCCTAATAGCAACGCTAAGCGCAATTGCCTTGACGGGCTGTACGGATACATCTGGATTTGATTTCGACTTTAGACGCAATCAATACAATACCGCCGATGCCGCCCTTAAGGCGACAGAAGCCCGCCCAAAACCTGATGAGAAGGGCATTATCAATTATCCAACCTATCAGGTCGCTGTTGCTCGCCGAGGGGATACACTGCGAAGCTTGGCCAATCGCATTGGGATGGATGCCGACTCTTTGGCGAAATACAATGGGACAAGCCCAGATGCCCAATTGCGCCAAGGCGAAGTTGTCTCACTTCCCTCCAAAGTGGCCTCTTCGGTCCCTGCGCCAAGCGACGTTACCACATCGACCTTGGACGGCGGAAATGATGTCAACATCACTGAGCTGGCTCAAACAGCGATTGGAACCAGCACAGCAAGTGCAAAGCCATCCACGAACCAACCTGGCAAAGACCCCATTCGACATCGTGTGGAGCGCGGTGAAACCGCCTATACGATCGCGCGGCTCTACCGTGTCTCTGTACGATTTCTTGCGGAATGGAACGGGCTTGATAGCAATTTGAACATTCGTGAAGGCCAATATTTGACTATTCCGGTGGCGTCAGACGAGCCTGCAAAACCCGTCGCAGCAAAACCAAAGGTGACGGCACCAGGTACGGGAACACCAACCCCAACACCGCCAAGCGCCAAAGCCCCCTTGCCCGTGGCCCCTGTTGCCCCTGCAAAGCCAACAGTGTCCAAACCTGCACCTGTGGTTCAAAAACCCGTTGCCGCCCCCACAGGCGGGAAAATGGCCTATCCTGTTCAAGGCAAAATCATTCGGGAATATGTCAAAGGCAAAACCGACGGCATTGACCTGTCGGCCCCTGTCGGCACGTCAATTGTTGCCGCCGATAAAGGAACCGTCGCTGCAATCACAGCAGATGCAGATCAAGTGCCAATCGTCGTTATCAAGCACGACAATGGCCTTTTGACAGTTTATGCAAATGTCGGGGATATCAAGGTTGCAAAAGGTGCCGCTGTGTCACGGGGTCAAAAGATTGGCTCCATCCGTGATGGCAACCCCGCCTATCTTCATTTTGAAGTCCGCCGAGGCTTTGACAGCGTCGATCCGATGGATTTCTTGAAATAAGGGATTAGGACGTGGTGAGGGCGACACCCATGCGCCCTGCCAAATCCATGAAATATTGCCAAGCAACGCGACCAGACCGAGATCCCCGCGTTGCTTGCCACTCTATGGCTTCTGCGCGCAGAGTATCAAGATCAATCTCAACACCATAAGCCTCGCAATACCCGTGAATCATCGATAGATATTCGTCCTGCGTACAAGGATGAAACCCGAGCCAAAGACCAAAGCGATCAGATAAGGATACTTTTTCCTCAACGGCTTCGCTCGGGTTAATGGAACTAGAGCGTTCGTTTTCAATCATGTCCCGTGGCATAAGGTGGCGGCGGTTCGATGTGGCATAGAGCAAGACATTGTCAGGCCGCCCTTCGATCCCCCCATCCAAAACCGCTTTGAGGGATTTGTAATGTTGATCATCATGGCTAAAGCTCAGATCATCACAGAACAACACAAAGCGCTCCTGAGTGCCGCGCAACAGCGATAACAATCGCCCAACAGAGGGCAAGTCTTCGCGCTGAAGCTCGACAATTTTTAAAGGCAACCCTTCAGAATTAATTTGTGCATGGATCGCCTTGACCAAGGACGATTTCCCCATCCCACGCGCACCCCACAGGAGGGCATTATTTGCGGCAAAGCCTTGGGCAAATTGGCGGGTGTTATTCAAGAGCGTATCACGCGCGCGATCAATTCCAACCAAGAGCCCCACATCGACGCGGGACACCTGTGAAACAGGCTGCAATTGATCGGGATTTACATTCCAGACAAAGGCACTGGCTGATGTGAAATCAGGGGCAGATATCGGAGGGGGGCTGACACGTTCTAATGCATCTGCAATGCGTCCAAGATCCTTGGCGTCCATGTCAGCCCCCATCCTTATTTGTCGTCTTCGTCGAATTCTTTCATCAAAGGATCATCAAAATCCTCGTCTTCATCTTCGTCAAAGTAACCTTCTTCACGAAGCTTTTCATCGCGTTTCTTTTCAACACGCGCGACCAAGAAGATCGACACTTCGTAAAGGCCATAAACCACAACAAAGAGGATGACCTGAGTAATGATATCAGGCGGCGTCACAATCGCGGCGAGAACCAAAATAGCCACAACCGCATATTTGCGCACATTGCCCAAACCTTCAGAGCTCACCAACCCAGCTTTGCCCAATAGGGTAAGCAAAACGGGTAGCTGGAAACAGAGACCAAAGGCGACGATGAATTTGATCGTCAGGCTGAGATATTCCTGAGCGGAGCCTTGGAACGCGATGCCAGCTGTTGCATTTTCGCTCATGTCTTCGCTAATCACTGAACCCGCTTGTTGAAATCCTAAGAAGAAGTCAAAGGCCAATGGCGTCACGACGTAATAAGCAAAAGATGCGCCCAGAAAGAACATGAAAGGAGAGGCGATCAAGAATGGAGCGAAGGCGCCCTTTTCAGATTTATACAAACCAGGGGCAATAAAGCGCCACATCTGGAATGCGATAAAGGGAAAAGACAACATCAATCCCCCCATCAAGGAAATTGAGATCGCCACAAAGAAGCCCTCTTGAAGCTTGATCAAAATCAAACCGCAATCGCTATGACCCTTGAACGCCATCGCCGAACAAAGAGGCTGCGTCAGGAAGTTGAAGATTGGGTTCCACACCGTGAAACAAATGATCATCCCAACAATAAACGCGGAGACCGAATAAATCAGACGCTGGCGCAGTTCGGCCAAGTGTTCAATTAACGGCGCTGCGCTGCTTTCGAGGTCTTCAGTTTGGCTCATTCTTTATCCTTAGCGCTGTCTGTGACGCTTGGTTCCGAGGGTTTAGGCGCCTCTGGTGCAGGCTCACTCACGTCTGCGGCGGCTGCTTTGGCTTGAGCCGCTTTTTCAGCCGCACGCTTTGCCGTGGCATCATGAATTTTCTTTGCCGCTTCAGCACGTTCTGCGGCGAGCTTGCCAACTTCGCTATCGGGATCGAACTCCGCGAAACTTTTGGCGGCTGATTTGACGCTGTTCAGGCCTGTTTCAACTGGGTTGGTCGCCGCACGGAGTGTGTCAGACATATCTTTGACGCCCGCATCATCCGCAGCTTGGTTCATCGCGCTTGAAAATTCGCGGGCCATGCCTTTGGCCTTGCCGACAAATTCCCCCACACGGCGGAACAACATAGGAAGATCCTTCGGTCCCACAACGATAAGCGCCACAATCCCAATCAGGAGCAGCTCAGTCCAACCCAAATCAAACATGATTTACGCCTGTTCTTTGTCGTTCTCTGGCGTCACATCTTTCGCAGTTTCTGCGGCTTGCTCTTCCAATTCTTTGGACCCATCGTTCACACCTTTTTTGAAGGCAGTGATCCCTTTACCAACTTCGCCCATGAGCGAGCTGATTTTGCCGCGGCCAAAAAGAACCAAAACGACAACGGCGATAAGCAAAAGACCTGGTAGGCCAATATTATTAAGCATGGGTTTTCTCCTGTCAGATGGGCGTCTACAGCCCTGTATCTCATGTCTGTCTACTTATGTATTGATTTCATGCGTCCTGTTAAAGCCGCAAATGCACGAAAAGACGCCTTTTTTTGATTTTTTAGGAAAATTGGCCGAAAAAAGCGCACTATATGAAAGGCAAAACATATATGAGCAAAATGCCCGTTATACGCAAAGGATTAAGCGAACGGACCAATACTCGCTTACGTTAGGTCAAAACATTGCAAACCCAATTTGCAATTTGACAAAACCTTTCCCCTACGGAGAATGAATTTCGTTTATGATCAATGCTTTAAATGCCAATCCACGCACCAATGGGGGATATTTAAGGGGGACGTAGGGTTTTCCCCACCCTGTTGGGCTATTGGTACTCTCAGAAATCAATGTTAATTTTGATTTACAGTGGGTGTAAACTTTAACAAGCTACGAGGCAATTCCATTGCGTACGATCATTTTAACATTTCTTGGTATTTTTTGGCTTACCAGCCTACAAGCCACTAATTATTCGAAATTAGATGATCCAATGCGAGATTCGCGCATGGACGCGTTTTCGATGCCTGTTTGCACCAGTGAGCGCTCCAAAATAATCGCGGTTGGTCCCAAAGACATTCACCGCCATCTTTGGATCAAACTCACCACATTACCCGCAGACGAAATCCTAAAAGATACATCAAACCTACGCATTACAGCGTTTCATCGACAAGACAATGAGGTTGGAAACACACTGCTTCACATTCGTCGTTCAGATCGTGCGCAACCTGTCGCTCTGCCACTATCATGGAGCGTTCGGGACGTTTTCAGATTGGAAATCAAGTACTTATCGAAAGACCCTAAGGATGCTGGCTGTATCGTTTCCGCACGTCTTGATTAAGTCGCCTCAAAGACAAAACACTTGTCGCGCGGAATGGTAAGCCACAACACCTGCCCTTGTTTTGGCAAGAATACATTTGGGACCGTCGCCCTTAGAATGGACCCATCGTGGTCCATTTTGAATTCAATCAAGCTTTCACTGCCCATAAACCTGGCCCGTTCAACACTGGCTTTGGCGGCAACACCTTGGGATTCTGTTGGACTTGGCCCGCGCCCTGCCCGATCAAAATCGATGCGCAGATGTTGCGGACGAAAAACGATGTCGACCTTGGTGCCATCACTAAACCCTGGGGCAAAGAACTGACCGAACACGGTTTGCGCCAAAGCCCCACGCACAGTGGCGGTAATCACGTTCACATCAGAAAAGAATGCAACCGCAGCTCGATCAATCGGGGCGTTATAAATGTTATAAGGCGCGCCCATTTGAACGATCTTCCCGTCCCGCATAAGGGCAATCTCATCAGCCATCCTCATGGCTTCTTCGGGTTCATGGGTCACGAGTAAAACGGCGGCGTCTTCGGATTTCAAAATGGCCAAGGTTTCATCGCGGATACCGTCGCGCAAACGGTTATCCAATCCTGAAAAGGGTTCATCCATCAACATAATGCGGGGTCTCGGGGCTAAGGCACGCGCTAAGGCCACCCTCTGTTGTTCGCCACCTGACAAGGAATGCGGATAGTCTTCAATCTTGCCAGCAAGACCAACTTTGGACAATAGATCCAAAACGCGATCCCGCTTTTGAGCTTTGCTTCCAGTGAGACCAAAGGCGATATTATCCGCTACATTCAAATGCGGAAACAAAGCAAAGTCTTGGAACATCAAACCGATAGAGCGTTTTTCCGCAGGAACACTCACCACAGTGTCACAGACAAGCGCGCCATCCGCCCAGATTTCGCCGCCATCTTGGCGATCAACACCCGCAATCATACGCAATGTCGTTGATTTTCCGCAGCCTGAGGGACCAAGCAAACAGGTCACTTGACCTGGCTTGATTGAGAATGACACGTCATTCACCACAGCTTTGCCATCAAAGTGGCGCATTAGGTTTTTGACTTCGAGGCGCGGTCGCGACAATTGGGTCACGGGCAGTATCCTTGTCCAAGGGAATGTCCGATAAAAGTTATCGGGTTTAGCGCATGACTATCAGCACAAAATGCCTTAGGCAACCCGCCGACTACCAAGAAGAGCACTCAGCGCCCCACTCAGTAGAACAAAGATACAAATCGCCAAGAGTTGTTCATATTTGTGTCCCTCTGGTAAAAGCGTTTGCGCCCATGCGGAGCCACGCGCAAAATACAGAACCGCTCCAAAGAGAGCCGAGGCATAACACAGCAAATACGCCCATCCCGCCATGTCACGGCGCAAGATCAGCACCGTTATGACCACGGGTGTGAGGAACATAGACGCAGTTCCACTAATTGCCACTGCATCAAACAAAGTGCCATTGCCCCAAAGGGTTAGCCCCCCTCCGATCAACAGGAACATCACCATCGCGACGCGTCCTCCTGTCACTGTGCGGGGCAAGAGCGCGAATTCCTCGCTCATAAGGCGGGCCACAGAGGACAAGGCAGAATCAAGCGTAGACAGCCCAGAAATCAACAAGGACAACAAGAGACAGGCAAAGATCACGTCAGGAAACATCTCAGCCCAAGTGCCGAGCAAGTCGCTTTGGATCTCAGCCCCGATTTCGGCGGCTTGTATCCCAAACACAGCGAACCCCATGATGCATAGGGAGGACACCCAAAACGCATGGAGAAAGGATTTCTTCGTCACCTCGTCATTCGCCAAAAACCCGCGATCCATCATCACAGGATCATGCAGCGGATAGGAAAACACCTGAAGCGCGGCGACAGCCAAAAGCACCCAGCCATTATAGCCCCCTGCGACCCCGTCAGAGGTCATGATTGCGGTGATTGAAAACTCTGGCGACGTCACGAGAAAGGCAAGGGCTATTGCAAACACGATCAAAAAGACGATCATTTGCACCACATCCGTTTTCAGGGCCGCGCGCAATCCGCCCCATGCGGAATAGACAAAGACGATAATCGACAAAACAACTACGGAAATTTCTCGAATATAGGTCACATCAGGCATCAAGACCGCAAAGATCAACGCAATAACCAAGAGGTTTGCAAAGACTTCCGACAAGAGGCGAAGCGCAATCACCCCGTTATAAGTAAGGGTTCCCATGCGCCCAAAGTGTCGGCGGAGCCAGTCTTGGACAGATGTGCTTTGATCCTTGCGCAGGCGGTTGACCACAAACCCACCCGTGAGGAATGACACATAATAAGCTGTATAGGCCAAAGCCCCTGCAATACCGTAGTAATAGCCAAGGATTGCCGCATTCAGCAGCGAGCGCGCAAAGATCCATGTTGTAACTTGGCTCAGAACCAATGTGGTTAATGTCGGCGCACGTCCCGTATCGGATTTCCCCTCATAGAACCCTGCCACTGTGACAGGTTGCGCCGATAAATAGAGGCTATAGGCAAGCGTCGCCACAAGCCCAACCAAAACGATCCCAAGTATCATAGAGTTTTCCCCGCTGTTTCGGGCAACCTCTAACAACCTCTCCTTGGGATCGCGATGCTTATTTTAGGATTTAACGCATTTGTGAGGTTAAAGAGTTGCGTTCACTGCCCCACCATCCAACAAGATATTTTGACCGATGATAAAGCCTGCATGCTGAGAACACAAAAACGCACAGGTCGCCCCAAATTCTTGGGCCGTTCCGTAACGCCCTGCTGGAATAGTTTTGGCGCGTTGCACGGCTGCTTCCTCAATGGAAATGCCTTGCTGGTTCGCAACGCCTGTATCCAAAGCCACTGCACGATCTGTAGCGTGAATACCAGGCATGAGGTTGTTGATTGTGACACCATGCCCCGCCACTTGGCGTGCTGTGCCAGCGACATACCCCGTCAAGCCTGCGCGCGCCGAGTTTGACAAGCCGAGAACCGCGATCGGTGCTTTGACAGATTGTGATGTGATATTCACAATACGACCCCAGCCCTTGTCCATCATCGATGGCAAGACTGCTTTGATCAAGGAAATTGGCGTTATCATATTGGCATCTAACGCTTTTATAAAATCGTCACGTGTCCAATCAGACCACATACCAGGAGGCGGACCGCCTGCGTTGGTGACCAAAATGTCAATATCACCTGCCGCTTGTAACACGTCCTGTTGCCCTTGCTCTGTGGTGATGTCCGTCGCGATTGTGACGACTTCAACACCGAAACGGCTGCGGATATCCTCAGCCGTCGCCTCGAGCGCCTCAGACCCACGGGCACACATGACAAGATCCACGCCGGCAGCCGCCAAATTCTCAGCGCAGCCTTTTCCCAATCCTTTGCTTGATGCACAAACAAGCGCGCGTTTTCCTTTTATTCCTAAATCCATAACGTCCTCCTAGGTTTTCACGGACTATGGCGAAAGCGTGGCGAATTGCAATCGCAATTGCCCCGAAATGAACCGTGACTTGGCCCGTTTTTGACACATTCATAATCACATAATCGTCAGAAGAGCAGTAAACTATAAGAGAATGGTGACGTTTGTGTTAGATGTAGGCTTATTAGGATCAACATTTCAGATGTCGGCGATTTCAAAACCAAAGAAACGGAGAAAAATGCAAACCGTTCCAGTTTATTCCGCAGAGTCTTTTCGCGTGGAAAATGGTGCAAATTTAGGCGATCCTATTTCAACCTCTGAAGACCTTTGTTTAGATGATTGTTATGCTCTGCACTCCGCAGCACCCCGCCAACGCTTGTCCCTTTTGTTGGATGATAATGGGTTGCGCATCGGCAAAAACGGAGATGTGGGCGCGTTCATGAACCGTCTTTTTCTGGATTGCGTCATCACCTTAATGAGCACCTCTGGCAAAGTGATCGACGCCATTGTCGCCGTCGAAGTCGACGAGTCAGACATGATTGAACGCACATATCTTTTGCCCCTCTGCCCGATTGATCCTAAAATTGAATACACGTTGATCAATGTGTGTCGCGACACCGCGGAGGAAAAATTTGCACAAATCGCCTGTGTGTCCTTCGTTAAAGGCACGCGCATAACGCTGGCGACTGGCGAGATGATCCCAATCGAAGACCTGAAAGCCGGAGATAGCGTCATCACCCGCGACGCTGGCGTGCAGGAAATCAAATGGGTCGGGCATTCCACTGTTCGGGCCACTGGCGAATTTGCCCCCGTTGTGATCAAAGCCAAAGCCTTGCACAACGAAAACGATCTTATCGTCAGCCCTGAGCATCGCTTGTTCATCTACCAACGCAGTGATCAACTTGGAACAGGGCGCGCTGAAACATTGGTGCGTGCCTCCCAGCTTGTGGATGGTAAGGACGTCACACGGCTTGATTCAGGATTTGTTGATTACTACCAGCTACTGTTTGACGATCATCACATCATCTATGCCGAAGGAATTGCCGCCGAAAGCCTGTTGTTTGATCATCGCACGCGCTCTGCGCTTCCTGATCAAGCAACGCAAAAAATGTCGTCTCATCGAACACGTTATGGCAATGATTTAGAAATCGAAGATCATCATTTCAAAGGCCACACACCTGTTTCCATTCTTAGGCTTGCCTCGACGAGTTAAGCCGCCGAACCATGTGCGGCCCCTGTCATACGTCCTAAGAGAAATCCGGTTACAAACACCCTCAGCAATCCTGATTGCAGGTTGGATAAATCATCCTCATTGTCAAAAAAGCCATTGAGCTGCTCTAATTTTGCCCGTTGCGCCGTTTCAAGGCGGGCAAAACCCATTTTCCATTTCGCAAACGCGCGTTTGTTCACGCGCCCATCATATAGCAGAACCATGTCGTTGTGACGTGGGTCGTTTGAAATACGCGAAAGTGCAGCTTTGACCGCATCATATCCGCCTTCGAGAACCTGAAGGAATTCCTTATTTTCATAAAGCAAAATACCAGTCAAACCTTGAGCTGAATTGTTTTTCTGAGCCTGTGTCAGAATTGTTTCTAGGACCTCATCACTGAGGTCTTCCTCCGTCTTAGAAAGATAAATTATTTGATAAATATCGTTTGACATGCCCGTCTCTGAGTTGAAATTTCCTACATGTAGAAGAACGGAGTTTGACCCGCAAATTTTAGAACCACGCCAAGTGTTTTTCTTGCCAATTCACATAACCGCGCATATACGGCGAAGCTATGTTGGATATTGATACAAACCGCCCCGCATTGCCGCCAGAAATTGCACGTCGTCGCACATTTGCGATTATTTCTCACCCTGATGCGGGAAAAACGACACTGACGGAAAAATTCCTTTTGTTTGGCGGTGCCATTCAAATGGCAGGACAGGTGCGCGCCAAAGGCGAAGCACGCCGTACACGGTCGGATTTCATGCAAATGGAAAAAGATCGCGGCATTTCTGTATCCGCCTCTGCAATGTCATTTGATTTCCAACAGTTCCGCTTCAACCTCGTCGACACGCCCGGTCACTCGGATTTTTCCGAAGATACCTACCGCACGCTGACCGCCGTAGATGCTGCCGTTATGGTGATCGATGGCGCCAAGGGTGTTGAAAGCCAGACGCAAAAATTATTCGAAGTCTGTCGCCTACGCGATTTGCCGATCCTGACCTTTTGTAACAAGATGGACCGCGAAAGCCGCGACACATTTGAAATCATTGATGAAATCCAAGAAAACCTTGCGATTGACGTGACCCCTGCGAGCTGGCCTATCGGGGTCGGTAGCGAATTCATGGGATGCTATGATATCTTGCGCGACCGACTTGAGTTGATGGACCGCGCAGATCGCAACCGCGTCGCCGAAAGCGTTGAAATCAACGGAATGGATGATCCCAAGCTTGCTGAAATGGTGCCAGCGCATTTATTGGACAAGCTCATCGAAGAGGTCGAAATGGCGCGCGAACTCTTGCCCAAGCTTGACCCACAAGCGGTTCTTGAGGGTCACATGACGCCGATTTGGTTTGGCTCTGCGATCAACTCCTTTGGCGTCAAAGAATTGATGGATGGGATTGCCACTTACGGCCCTGAGCCGCAGCCGCAATTGGCCTCGCCGCGCGAAATCTGTCCAGAGGAAAAAAAGGTCGCTGGGTTTGTGTTTAAAGTTCAGGCCAATATGGACCCCAAACACCGCGACCGTGTCGCATTTGTTCGCATGGCCTCAGGTCATTTCAAACGTGGGATGAAACTAACCCACGTGAGAACCAAAAAGCCGATGGCTGTGTCAAACCCTGTGATGTTCCTCGCTTCAGATCGTGAATTGGCAGAAGAGGCTTGGGCCGGTGATATCATCGGTATCCCAAACCATGGCCAATTGCGGATTGGGGATACGCTGACCGAGGGTGAAATGCTGCGCGCTACGGGGATCCCGTCTTTTGCGCCGGAATTGCTTCAAACATGTCGCGCGGGCGATCCGATGAAGGCCAAGCACCTTGAAAAAGCTTTGATGCAATTTGCCGAAGAAGGGGCCGCCAAAGTGTTCAAGCCAACCTTTGGGTCAGGTTTCATTGTTGGGGTCGTTGGTGCCCTTCAATTTGAAGTACTCGCGAGCCGTATTGAGATGGAATATGGGCTCCCTGTGCGCTTTGAACCCTCACAGTTCACCTCTGCGCGTTGGGTCAACGGCGACAAGACGGCGGTTGATAAATTTTGCAACATAAACAAGCAACATATCGCAGAAGACCATGATGGTGACATCGTTTATTTGACGCGTTTACAATGGGATATCGATCGAATTGAACGTGACTATCCGGATGTAAAGCTCACCTCAACGAAAGAAATGCTAACTTAACTATTGATAGATAAAACCATACCAATTACCGTATAGGTAATTGTTAGGGATATTTGTCATGGCCGCTTGGGGTGTGGTGTCTACAGTTAAGGCACCCCTGTACGAAGTTATCAAATTCGTCGCACATCATCTCTCGATGGGAGCGAGCTATTTTGTCATCTATTTGGATGAGCCAGATCCCGACACCATCGCCTATTTTGCCGATGATTTAGATGTTCGGATCATTCCCACAGATAGTGCCTATTGGTCCCAGCATGGTAATCGACCAAGCAGCATCGAAGGCCGCCAAATTGCCAATATCAACCACGCACTTGGCCAATTGCACGCCACAAGACGCAACCTCAAATGGGTGGCCCACATTGATATCGATGAATTCATCGTCAATCACGCTGCAAAACTATCGATTAGCCAAAAACTCAAGAGGCTCCCAGAGGAGCTTGTCGCGGTTCGCATTTCACCGATAGAGAATTTGATATCCCCTGCACCCACCCATTCAGATGTCCATTTTTTCAAAGCACTCATGTTTCCCTTTGGTCGCCGAATGCGGCTCTCCCCCGAAGTGTTTCCAGACTACGGCGATCAGATCATCGGTGGGTTTTTATCCCATAAGAACGGCAAGTCGATGTTCCGTGTCACAGAGACACCGATCAAGGTCGGAATTCACCACGTAAAATCACAACAGGCTGATGCTGACACCGTGTACCTGCGTGGATATGAATTGGCCCATTTTCACGTGACACCATGGGATCAATTTGAACAGCTTTACGAGCTGCGCAGACGCGAGGGATCCTATCGTCCTATTAATTCAGAAAAAACGATAGGCCCCAGAAAACTTCCACCTGTGTGGAAAGTGCTGGATGACATTGAACAAAGCGAAGGACGCGAAGGCGTAAAACGGCTTTACGACGCTCTTTGTGTTGCCACCCCCGATTTGCAAAAGAGATTGGCGAATTTTAACCTTTTGCGGCGCATTGATATGCAATTTGAACACAATATCGCCCACTATTTCCCCGATGCGGCCCAAGCAACAGCGCGCCGTGTCAATGCGGATTGACCCGCGCCCCTACTTTCATGTATGAACCGATCAGATCCTTGAATGCAAGAATGGCAGGGCCGCACGGGCCTGGATCTACATCAGACGATACGGGCTAAGATATGTCCGTAAATTACGGACGCAGATGACAAAATTCTCTGACCTAAACCTAAACCCCAAGATCCTTAAAGCTATTGAAGAGGCAGGCTACGAAAGCCCCACTCCGATCCAAGAAGGGGCAATCCCTTCCGCACTTGAAGGCAAGGATGTTTTAGGTATTGCCCAAACTGGAACCGGAAAAACCGCCAGTTTTACCCTTCCTATGATACACATGCTGGCCCGCGGTCGCGCCCGTGCCCGCATGCCGCGCTCATTGGTTCTATGCCCAACGCGTGAATTGGCGGCGCAAGTTGCCGAGAACTTTGATGTGTATTCAAAAAACCTCAAACTGACGAAAGCTCTGCTTATTGGCGGTGTGAGCTTTAAAGAACAAGATCAGCTCATCGACAAAGGTGTCGATGTTTTGATCGCCACACCGGGTCGCCTATTGGACCATTTTGAACGCGGCAAGCTTTTGTTGACTGGTGTTCAAATCATGGTTGTCGACGAAGCAGACCGTATGTTGGATATGGGCTTTATCCCTGATATTGAGCGCATCTTTAATCTCACGCCATTCACACGCCAGACTTTGTTCTTTTCTGCGACAATGGCGCCTGAAATCGAGCGGATCACCAATATGTTCCTGTCGGCCCCAACACGTGTTGAAGTCGCCCGTCAGGCAACAGCCTCTGAAAACATTGAACAAGGCGTTGTCATGTTCAAAGCCTCGCGTCGCGATCGTGAGGGGTCCGAGAAACGCAAAGTTCTCCGCACCTTGATTCAAAACGAAGGCGACAAATGCGTCAATGCCGTCGTTTTTTGTAATCGCAAAGTCGACGTTGATGTCTGTGCCAAGTCATTGAACAAATATGGCGTCCAAGCGGCCCCTATTCACGGCGATTTGGATCAAAGCCAACGCACGAAGACCTTGGACGATTTTCGTGCAGGTAAATTGCGCGTACTCGTGGCCTCAGATGTCGCCGCACGCGGCTTGGATGTTCCTTCGGTGAGCCATGTGTTCAACTTTGATGTGCCAAGCCATGCCGAAGATTACGTACACCGTATCGGCCGCACAGGTCGCGCAGGACGTGATGGCAAGGCTGTGATGATTTGCACACCTCGGGATGAAAAGAATTTCGAGGCGATCGAAGCTTTGATGCAGAGGGAAATCCCACGCCTCGAGAACCCGATCAAAAGCGCCCCGACCGAAGAGCGTGAACCGCGCAAGGCCCAGCCCAAAGCCCAACCTCGCAAGGCGAAAGCAGAGACATCTGTTGAACCAACAGCGGTTGAGACCCCTGAAGCGTCCCAAGAAAAACCAGTCAATCGTCGTGAGCGCCCCAAGAACAACAATACGCGAGGCAAAGCCAATGATCGCACCCAAGTGGTTGGCATGGGGGATCATCTTCCCAGCTTTATCGCCCTTAGCTTTGATGAGCGGCGCGCAAGCTAACCGACTGGCATAAAACTTGCAGTGTATTCCGACGAATGACAGATCGGAATGCACATGCCCAAAAGTTCACGACTTCAAATGGATCAAGCCATGTCACTTTCCCTTGAATTGGGACGGTTGACGCAGGTTTATAACAATCGCCTCGCTCAATTGCTTAGCGATTTGGATGTTACCTTTCCCCAGTTTACAATTTTGGATTACATTCTTCAGATGGGCCCAGAGGGGACGTCAGTTGGTCAAATTTCCCAAGCTGTTGAGGTTCTGCAACCCGCTGTTACAAAAACAGTCAAAAAATTTGCTGGCCGTGGGATATTGACAGTCACAACCGTAGAAAACGACAAACGTCAAAAAACCATCGTTATGACGCCGGACGGAGCCGCCTTTATTGGTCGTCTGAGAGCCGCGCTTTTGCCAGATGTATTGAATTGTTTTGAAAACTGGCCTGCTGACAAGATCGAACGTTTTTCATCCGATCTTGTTGCTTTTCGCACTTGGCTTCAGGACAATCGCGTCTGATTACATCAAACGGCTGATGACGATGCTGACTTCTGGTTTTTTACCTATTTCGTTGAGGGTCGTTTGACGCGCGACACGGCGCAGCCCCTCTTCGAGTTTGTCATCATCGGTCACAGTTTTCGCATTCGCACGTCCGATGAACTGGCTTAGGTCTTCTTCTAAGGCATCAACAAGTGGCGCGTTTGATCGACCAACTTCGGGCAGGCCTTTGATATCGCACCAAGGTTCACCCAAGAGCTCATCATCTTCGTCCAAAATGACAGTCACGATCACATGGCCATTCAACGCCATGCGGATACGATCTCGAACGATCCCATCCATCGCGCCATATTGCGTTGACCCATCTACATAGCGGCGGCCCGTATCGATGTATTCGGCAACCTTGGGTTTGTTTCCTGAGAGATCAAGCATCATGCCGTTCACACAGATAACTGACTCGCGCCCGTTTTCACGTGCAAGCTTGCTATGTTCGCGCAAGTGACGGTGTTCGCCATGCATTGGGATAACCATTTGCGGCTGAACAATATCGTGCATTTTCAACAAATCAGGTCGGTTTGCGTGGCCTGAGACGTGATATTGCCCCATGCTATCATCCACAATATCGACACCTTTTTCAGAGAGCTGATTGAGAATGCGGATCACACCGCGTTCATTGCCTGGAATAGTCTTGGATGAAAAGAGGAACAAATCTCCCTCTTTGAGGACCATGCCTTGAAATTTACCATTGGCTAGCTGCGCACTGGCGGCGCGGCGTTCCCCTTGGCTCCCTGTGACCAAGAGCATGAGATTTGAACGCGGGATATTCACCGCGTCCTCAGGTGACACCACAGGTGGGAAATCCGTTAAAACGCCTGTCTCAATCGAGGCTTCGATCATGCGGCGCATAGCGCGTCCCATAAGGCATATGGACCGCCCTGCCCGTGCGCCCGCTTCTGCCAAGGTTTTCACCCGTGCGACATTGCTGGCAAATGTCGTTGCCACCACCATAGATGGCGCGGATTGCACCAATTTTTCAATCTCTGGACCAACCGTCGCCTCAGAGCGGCCTTCGTGATGGGAAAATACATTCGTGCTGTCACAGACCAAGGCTTTGACCCCGGATTTAGACACCTCGGCCCAGAGCTCTGGATCAAAGGCTTCGCCAACAATCGGCGTAGTATCCAATTTGAAATCCCCTGTGTGGATCAAACGCCCCTCTGGAGTATCAATGACCAAAGCGCTACTTTCTGGGATGGAATGCGAAATGGGCAAAAATCCAACGGTAAACGGTCCCGCCTTTGTGGTTTCCGGCCATTTGGACACTGTATTCACCGTGCGATCACTATGCCCGTGATCCGTCATCTTGCGACGCGCAATATTGGCCGTGAAGGTGCGCGCATAAATAGGCGCGCCCAGATCATCCCAAAGATGCCCAACAGCGCCCACATGGTCTTCGTGTGCGTGGGTGATAAAGATTGCCTCAATGTCATTGCGGCGCTCTTTGAGCCAGGTCACATCTGGCAAAATGAGGTCAACACCGGGGCTACTATCCATGTCAGGGAAGGTCACGCCAAGGTCAACAACGATCAATTTCTCTTTGCCCTCTGGACCATAGCCATAGACATAGGCGTTCATGCCGATTTCACCAGCACCCCCCAAAGGCAAATAAATTAGTCGATCACTGCTCATTTAATTTCCGTTCTTTTGTTGTGATCATGGATTAATCTCAATCCATGGATCGTCAAATCATCTTCGAATGCATCAAATAGGGCATCTGACGCTTGAAACAAAGGGGCAAGCCCCCCTGTTGCGATCACTTTCATGTCGCTGTCATGCTCCCCTTTGATGCGGGTACATATTTCCTTGATCAAGCCCACATACCCCCAAAAGACACCGGATTGCATGCAGGCTACTGTGTTTGTGCCTATCACCTTTTGCGGTCGGGCGATATCCACATGTGGCAGAGCCGCCGCCGCTTGGTGAAGCGCCTGAAGGGATAAATTCACACCTGGGGCGATCACACCACCTATATAGGCTCCGTCGTGATCTACAACATCAAAGGTCGTTGCCGTGCCGAAATCGACCACAATCAAATCACCGCCATAAAGGTCATAGCCCGCGACTGTGTTGACGATCCGGTCTGGTCCCACGGAGGTGCCTTCATCCACGCGAACAGATACGGGCAAGTCACAGTCAGGTTTCCCAACGACTAAGGGACGTGAGTTGAAATAGCGATCTGCCAAAACGCGCAAGTTAAACACAACGCGCGGAACCGTAGAGGAAATGATCACATCCGTAATATCGGCTTCAATGTTTTGCAGGGTCATCAAGGTGCTGAGCCAGACGTAATATTGATCAGCTGTGCGTTGGTGTTCCGTTGCCGTGCGCCAAGTTGCAATGAACTCGGACCCGTTCCAAATCGAAAACAGCGTATTGGTATTTCCGCAATCAATCGCCAATAACATAAGCGCCCCCTAGAAAAAGATATCCGCAGCCGCAATCGTTTCGCGACCTTGATCCGTTACCAAGATCAAATGCCCCGTTTCATCGACGGTGTCAAAGGTTCCAGTAATTTCACGATCTGCAACCCGTGCGGTGATCACCTCCCCCAGCCGCGCGGCATGTGAGAGCCAAAAGGCACGAATGGGTGCGAACCCTAAGGTCGTGAACTGGGTTTCAAAGGCGTGGTACTGCGTGGCAAGCGTGTCCAAAAACGCCTCTGGTGTGATGTTGACTTGGGTCTGTTCCCAAATCGACACGGGCGCTACGGCGCGGGCCTCTAACTGATCTGGTTGCGGAGCATGGCGCAGATTGACCCCCATCCCAATTGCCAAAGCAACGGACTGCGGGCCGAGGATCTGGGTTTCTAACAAGATGCCTGCCACTTTTCGATCATTCAGCAAAACGTCATTTGGCCATTTCAGGGACAGCTCGGCTTTATTCCCCAACACATCAGTAAACGTCTGATACAAGGCGCAAGCGGCAACAAAGGAGCGCAGCGCAATTTGATCCAAGGCGTCATTTGGGAAAAGCAATAAGGTCGCAGCAAAATTTCCAGTCGGATCGGCCCAAGGGCGTCCACGTCTTCCGCGTCCTTGTGTTTGCTTGAGGCCCAAAATCCATTCTGGGCCTCGCGCTATTTTGGAAATTCTGAGGGCGTGGGCATTTGTGCTATCCACTTCGGACAACACTGTTTTGCCATAGCCATCAGGGAAGTTAGTTGACAAGAGCCGCCGCCGCAGACTGTGCAACACTTTCGATACCGAACATATTCACGATACCAACAACCATGATGATCGCTGAAACAACAAGCATTCCATTCAAAACGGGATAGGTTGTTCGATCCAATGCAACCTCTTGCTCTTCGCCAAAGTACATAAAGTAGACGATCCGCAGGTAATAGAATGCACCAATGACCGAGGCAATCACACCCAAAACAGCCAACCAGACAAGACCTGCATCAAAGGCCGCCTGCAACACATAAAATTTGCCAAAGAAGCCAAGCATCGGCGGAACACCGGCCAAGCTGAAGAGCATCACCAACATAGCAATCGCTTTGGTTGGATCGGTCTTGGACAACATGTTCATCGCCGCAATATCCGTAACAGGCTGTCCATCTTTTTCCATGCTCATGATAAAGGCAAATGTTCCGATGTTCATAGTGACGTAGATCACAACATAGACCAACATAGATTGAACGCCGAATTCAGTTCCAGCCGCCAAGCCCATCATCGCGTAACCCATATGGGCAATAGAGGAATAAGCCATCAAACGTTTGATATTTGTCTGACCAATCGCCGCAATCGCACCGAGGAACATAGAGAGCACGGACATCAGAACGATCACTTGTTGCCAGTCGCCAACGCTTTGACCAAAGGCATCATGCATCACCCGCGCAAACAAAGCCAAGGCCGCAACCTTCGGCGCCGTTGCAAAGAATGCGGTCACAGGTGTTGGCGATCCTTCATAGACATCAGGCGTCCACATGTGGAACGGCACTGCTGAAATTTTAAACGCAAGTCCTGAGATGACCAAGACAAGACCGATCAACAAGCCAACGGGTGCGTAACCCTCGCCTGCTGCAGTAATGATACCAGAAAAGGTTGTCGTTCCCGCAAAGCCATACACCAAGGACGCACCGAACAATAGCAAACCAGAGGACAAGGCACCAAGGACGAAATACTTCATCCCGGCTTCTGTTGATTTGAGGCTGTCACGACGGAAAGAGGCAACCACATAGAGCGCCAAGGATTGCAATTCGAGCCCCATATAAAGCGACATCAAGTCCCCAGCAGAGACCATCATCATCATACCCACGACCGCCAAAGCGATCAAAACAGGGTATTCAAATTTCAACATACCGCGCCGGGTCATGTAATCTTGGCTCAAGACCAAGACCGCAGCGGCCGACAAGAGGATCGTGACCTTGGCAAAGCGCGAAAATCCATCATCAATGAACATCCCACTAAAGGCGATGTTTGAACCGCTCCCTGCTGTGGCGATCCAAAAGGCAATGACGCCAAATACCGCGGCTGTTGCCCATGTGAGCGTCGCGGCCAATTTGTCTTTGCCTGTGTAGACGGCAACCAACAATGCACCCATCGCAAAAACCGAAAGCATGATTTCCGGCAGGATAATATTTAGATCAGCTTGGATCATTTTGTGTCTTGCTCCTGTTAGTGCGATAGAGCTGCATCGGCGACGTAATCAGCCGCGTCGAGTGCAGTGTCAAAGTTAATAACCAAGGCTTCTACAGAGGGGCCAATCAGGTCGAGAACCAATGCGGGATAGACCCCCAACAACAACGTCATAACAACGAGTGGGGCAAAAATCAGACGCTCACGGCTGGTCATGTCAGACATCGTGCGCAAGGATTCCTTGATCAAGTCCCCCAAGACCACCCGACGATAGAGCCAAAGCGCATAGGCCGCTGACAAGATCACGCCAGAGGTCGCAATCGCTGCCACCCATGTGTTTTCTTGGAAAATCCCCATAAGCACAAGGAATTCGCCCACAAACCCAGATGTCCCCGGCAAGCCAACATTGGCCATCGTAAAGAACATAAAGATCAACGCATAAGCGGGCATACGGTTGACCAAGCCGCCATAGGCATCAATCTCGCGTGTGTGCATGCGATCATAAATCACCCCAACACAGAGGAACAAAGCCCCCGAGATAAAGCCGTGACTGATCATTTGGAAAATCGCGCCATCAAGACCCTGTTGGTTAACAGTGAATATCCCCATCGTCACATAGCCCATGTGGGCCACGGATGAATAGGCAATGAGCTTTTTAATGTCTTCTTGGACCAAGGCGACCAAAGATGTGTAGACAATCGCAATCGCCGACATCCAGAACACCAAATCGGTCATGACCGCGGATCCAACTGGGAACATCGGCAAAGAGAACCGCAAGAACCCATAGCCACCCATTTTCAACAAGATCGCCGCAAGGACAACGGAGCCCGCTGTCGGCGCCTGAACGTGCGCATCGGGTAGCCATGTATGAACAGGCCACATTGGCATTTTGACGGCAAAGCTTGCAAAGAAGGCAAGGAACATCATCGTTTGCAAACCACCCACGACCTGAATGCCCAGAACGCTAAAGTCCTGATATGCGAATTGATGTGTCATCAATGTCGGAATATCTGTCGTGCCTGCATCCGCATACATTGCAATCATTGCAACCAACATCAAAACCGAGCCAAGCAAGGTGTAGAGGAAGAATTTAAACGATGCGTAAATACGGTTCTTGCCACCCCAGATCCCAATAATGAGGAACATCGGGATCAACCCCGCCTCAAAGAAGAGGTAAAAGAGCACCAAATCGAGCGCCATGAACACACCCAACATAAGTGTTTCAAGCAACAAGAAGGCGATCATGTATTCTTTGACGCGGGTGTTCACGCCCCAGCTTGCATAAATAACCAAAGGCATCATAAAGGTCGTTAGCATCACAAAGAGAACGCTAATCCCGTCAACGCCCATTTTGTAATTCAGCCCCATGATCCATGTGGTCTCTTCGACCATTTGCATGCCTGTGTTTGATGGATCAAACTGAGCAAGGATCATCAATGAGATGAGGAACGTCGCAACAGTTGTCACCAAAGCAAACCGCTTGGCAACCAAGCCCGCCGCCTCGTCGTCGCCACGCGCAACAACCAATAGGATCAACGCTGCGAGCGCTGGCACAAATGTGACAATGGAAAGAAGTAGGTTATCCATTTCAGTTTGCTCCTCCGCTGAAGCTCATCCAAGTGATTAGAACAATGATGCCGATCACCATCGCAAAGGCATAGGTGAAGATATATCCAGACTGTGCGCGTCCTGCGAGGCGGGTAAAGAATGGAATAATCCCCATCGCAATCCCGTTGATCGACCCATCAATGATATTGGTATCTCCGCGCTTCCAAAGGAACCGACCCAATGCTTTGGCAGGGTTGACGAAAATCGCATCATAGATTTCATCAAAGTACCATTTGTTCAGCAAGAACAAATACAAGGGGCGATTTGCTTCGGCCACGCGAGATGGCATTTTTGGATCCCAAACATAGAACCAAAGCGCCGTCACAAGTCCAATCAACATCGCGATGAAGGGGCTTAGCTTGACCCATGTTGGGACATAATGCGCCTCATGCAGGATGGTGTTTTCAGGCTTGATATAGATTGCCGCTTCACCAGGTGCATCCGCCATAACATACTTAAGCTTTGACGCTTTTGGATTACGCTCTGCAACATCCGCAGCCAGCTCTTTGGCCGGTTCTTCGTAGTGACCGCCAAAGAATTTCACAACTTCGTTTATTTTCCCGAAGAACGCCGAATACCAAATCGCACCTGCAAACACCGCACCAATCGCAAGGACACCCAGTGGGATCAACATAACCTTGGGGCTTTCGTGCGCGTGATCATGCGTGTGCTTGTCACCGCGCGCCGTTCCAAAGAAGGTCATAAACATCAAACGCCAGCTATAGAACGATGTGAACAAGGCCGCGATCACCAACATCCAGAAGGCATAGCCCCCTTTTGTGGCGGCATAGGCGCTCTCGATCACGGCGTCTTTGGAGGCAAAGCCGGCAAAGCCGATCCAACCCGAGAGCGGAATACCAACACCCGTGATAGCCAAGGTTCCGATCATCATTGCCCAGTAGGTGAATGGAATTTTCTTGCGCAAACCACCATAGTTCCGCATGTCCTGCTCGTGGTGCATTGCGTGGATCACAGACCCCGCACCCAAGAACAACATCGCCTTAAAGAAAGCATGTGTGAACAAGTGGAACATCGCAACCGAATAGACGCCCACGCCTGCAGCCACGAACATATAGCCCAACTGCGAACAGGTTGAATAGGCAATCACACGTTTGATATCGTTTTGAACCAAGCCAACAGTGGCCGCAAAAAACGCAGTTGTCGCGCCGAGGAATGTGACGAAGGCCATCGCTTCAGGTGCAAATTCCATGAGTGGTGACATACGACACACAAGGAACACACCCGCCGTTACCATAGTCGCCGCATGGATCAAGGCGGAGACAGGTGTCGGCCCTTCCATCGCGTCAGGCAACCATGTGTGCAGGATCAACTGAGCTGATTTACCCATCGCGCCAATGAACAACAAGAACGCCAAGAGGTTCGCCGCGTTCCAATCACGCCACAAGAAATGCAACTCTTGCTCAGCAAGCGCAGGGGCCGCTGCAAAGACATCGTCAAAACGAATGCTACCTGTGAGGTAGAACAATCCAAAAATACCCAGAGCAAAACCAAAGTCACCCACACGGTTCACAACAAAGGCTTTGATCGCCGCCGCGTTCGCGCTTGGCTTTTTATAATAGAAGCCAATCAAGAGATAGGAGGCAACACCCACACCTTCCCAGCCAAAGAACATTTGGACAAGGTTGTCAGAGGTGATCAGCATCAACATCGCAAAGGTAAAGAACGACAGATAGGCAAAGAAACGGGCGCGATAGCTCTCTGTATCGGTCCAGTTTTCATCATGCGCCATATAGCCAAAGCTATAGAGATGCACCAATGCCGAGACGGAGTTCACAACAACCAACATGATGGTCGTGAGGCGATCCAAGCGAATGGACCAGTCTGTATATAGCGCACCTGATTCAATAAAGCGCAAGATAGGGATATGCTGAGTTTCCCCGTCAAATCCCAAGAACACAATCCAGCTCAGCGCCGCGGCGAGGAACAACAGACCTGTTGTCAGGTACTGTGCTGATTTTTCACCAATGATGCGCCAGCCGAAGCCCGCGATCAACGCGCCAACGAGTGGAGCAAATAGGATAATCTTTTCCATGTTCAATTACCCTTTCATCACGTTAACATCTTCGACCGCGATTGTGCCACGGTTGCGGAAGAAGCTAACCAAAATCGCCAAACCAATCGCCGCCTCAGCCGCAGCAACGGTCAAGACAAAGAGGGTAAAGACCTGACCAACCAAGTCGCCCAAAAAGCTTGAGAACGCGACCAAGTTGATGTTGACAGACAACAGCATCAATTCAATCGACATCAAAAGGATGATAACGTTCTTCCGGTTCAGGAAGAGCCCAAAGATACCAATGACAAACAGCGTCGCTGCAACTGTCAGGTAATGTTCTAAACCAATCATATTATTCCTCGGTTTCCTTGTTCCATTCCAGCACGAGCTAAAGCCCCTGCCCCGGTTTTACGTCTTTTAGTTCCATGGCCTTCGCAGGGTCTCGCCACATCTGATGAAGCACGTTTTGGCGTTTGACGTCTTTGCGATGACGCAATGTCAAAACAATCGCCCCCACCATCGCAACAAACAGGATCAACCCTGAGAGTTGGAAGAGTAAGAAATACTTGTCATAGAGCAAAAGCCCCAAGGCGGCCGTGTTCGTAACCCCATCTGGTGTAATCGCCGTACGTGCAGACATCGCTGTTTCCGCTTCGGTCCAAGCGCCAAAGGCCATGACCAATTGCATCAACAACACCAAGCCAATGAGCAAGGCCAATGGAAAATAGCGTGACATCTCAGCCTTGAGTTCGGCGAAATCTACATCCAACATCATCACAACAAAGAGGAACAACACCGCCACTGCGCCGACATAGACAATGACCAAAAGCATTGCGACGAATTCCGCGCCAAGCAAAACAAATAGCCCCGCCGAAGACAGGAAAGCCAAAATCAGCCATAGCACCGAATGCACTGGATTACGGCTCACAACTGTGAACAATCCTCCAGTGATGGTGCAAAGCGCGAACAAATAGAACGCGAAGGTTGCAACGCTCATGTCTCTTTTTCCTCTTTGTCTTCTATAACCTCTTTGGCCAATTCCATGGCGCGGGTCATAGCGGGTAAACCAGCAAACATCGACATTTGGCCGATGGTTTCAATAATTTCTTGATCACGCGCGTCGGCCTCTTTGAGGTGACGGACTGTGATGCGGATTTGGCTTTCATTTTGCGCCCCTTGCATAATCAATCCAGCAAGTGTCAGCAAAAGACGTGTTTTGGCGTCCAAACCCTCTTTGTTGAGGCCATTCCCAAAGGTCATTTCCATGACATCCTTGGGCATCGTTGGCCACATATCTTCGAACCCTTTCGCCGAAAATGTTTCCATCGCAGGTTGGGCGTTTTTCACCATCTCCTGCGCCAGTCGCATCATGTCTTCGAATGGGTTCTTTTGCGTGCTCATCGGTAGGGCGCATCCGTTTCCAAGTTGCGTGCAATCTCAACTTCCCAACGATCGCCATTCGACAAAAGCTTGGCCTTGTCATAAAACAGCTCTTCGCGTGTTTCCGTTGAAAATTCGAAATTCGGACCCTCGACAATAGCATCCACTGGGCAGGCCTCTTGGCAGAAACCGCAGTAAATGCATTTTGTCATGTCGATATCATACCGCGTTGTGCGGCGGCTGCCGTCATCGCGGGGTTCTGCGTCAATCGTGATGGCTTGCGCGGGGCAAACAGCTTCGCAAAGTTTACACGCGATGCACCGCTCTTCGCCATTTGGATAGCGACGCAAGGCATGCTCACCACGAAACCGTGGGGACAAAGGTCCCTTTTCATGCGGGTAATTCAATGTCGCCTTCGGCGCAAAGAAATACTTCAGACCCAGTTTAAATCCGACCCAAAAGTCATAAAGAAGGAAATACTTGGCCGTCCGTCCGTAATCGATATTCGCCATATCAGCCTCCGATAGCCCAGCGAGCATATGCACCGCCGAAGAGTTCAAATTTCGCAAAGAATGCCACCAAAACGACCCAACCGAGGGACATAGGTAGGAACACTTTCCAACCCAAGCGCATCAATTGATCATAGCGGTAGCGCGGCGTGATCGCCTTGACCATCGCGAAGAGGAAGAAGAAGAATGCCATTTTGCCAACCATCCAAAGCACGCCATCAGGCAGACCAGGGATAGGGGACAACCACCCTCCAAAGAAGAGCAATGTTGTCAAAGCACACATCAAGAAGATTGCGGTATATTCACCCGCCATGAACAACAAAAACGGTGTTGAGCTATATTCAACCTGATATCCCGCAACCAATTCAGATTCCGCCTCAGGCAAATCGAATGGTGGACGGTTTGTTTCCGCCAAAGCCGAGATAAAGAACAAGAACACCATCGGGAAATGCGGCAACCAATACCAGCTAAAGAAGCCGTAATCGCCATCTTGCGCATTCACGATATCGCCGAAATTCATCGAACCAGTCGAGAGGATCACACCGATGATGATCAAACCGATTGAAACTTCGTAAGAAATCATCTGTGCCGCAGAGCGCAAGGAGCCAAGGAACGGATATTTTGAGTTCGACGCCCATCCGCCCATGATCACGCCGTAGACCTCAAGAGAGGACACCGCGAACACATAGAGGATCGCCACGTTGATGTCAGAGACAACCCAACCGTCATTGAACGGGATAACCGCCCAAGCCACCAAAGCCAAAACAAAGCTGGTGAGTGGCGCCAACATAAAGACCGTTTTATCGGCGCCCGCTGGAATAACGATTTCCTTGACGACGTATTTCAACGCATCAGCAACCGTTTGCAGCAGACCAAAGGCCCCAACCACATTAGGACCACGACGCATTTGCACAGCCGCCCAGATTTTACGATCGCCATAGACCAAGAACAGCATCGAGATCATGACGAACCCGACAACAGCCAAAACTTGGGCCACAATTAACAGGGCAATTCCGCCCGGAGTAGTTAAGAAATCAGCCATCGGTCCTCACACCATTGGTATTCCGTTGACCGTGCAATTGTCCGCGACGACTTCTGCGTCAATCGTTTTCAATCCACGGGGTAAAGCAGGAGAGATCAGATAAACAGCATCTGCCACCCAATCCCCTGCCACACTATTCACATTCGTGCGGATGTGACGCGCAAATCCGTAACCACGGATAAGTGTATATTGCGCCGCCGCACATTCTGCATAAGCCGTTGCAACGCTGCCCGTTGCGCCGCCTTTGGCTTTGACATGAAACTGCACCATGTCATCGGCCAAAAGGCTTGTCTTGACGCCCATATAGTCCACTTGCTCTGCAGCAGGTGCCTCTGTTGAGGCCATGTCCGAGACTTGGCATCCGCCTTGAGCGACGCTTGCCGCGCCTAAGGCCAAAGGTAATATGAATGGGCGCGCTTTCATTATTCTGCAGCCACCTGTTCAATGCTACGCGCCTTGGCGTTTGCTGACAGCTCAGCCATCAAGCTGGAGGCACGTGCAATTGGGTTGCTGAGGTAGAAATCAGAAACCACATTACGAAACTCAGCTTTGCCAAGCTTATCCGTGGCTTCAGCTTTCCATTCGTTTTCAATGACTTGATCAACCTTTGCCAAATGCGGAACCGCTTGAACCATCGCCTGACGCAGTTGCGCAAGGCTATCAAAGGGCAATGCAGAGCCAAGCTCAGCAGACAAGGCTCGCAAAATCGCCCAGTTTTCTTTGGCCTCACCAGGCGCAAACCCAGCACGCATCGCCAATTGTGGACGACCTTCGGTATTGACGAACAATCCGTTTTCTTCGGTATAGGCCGCAGCGGGCAAAATGATATCCGCACGATGCGCACCACGATCCCCGTGGCTGCCTTGATAGATCACGAACGCACCAGCATCGATATCAACTTCGTCAGAGCCAAGGTTATAGATAACTCCAGCGCCCTCAATTGCCGCGGTCAAACCGCCTTCGGTCACTGCGCCAACATCCATTGCACCAACGCGTGACGCGGCTGTGTGCAAAATCATCAGCTTGGATTGTGTGTCTTCTGCAAGCTTCATCGCCGCGGCCAAAACCGCCGCGCCATCCGCTTCGCGAAGCGCGCCTTGGCCAACGATCACTATGGACAGTTGATCAACGACATCACCATGTTTGCTATTTACTAGGCTCTCGAGAGCTGCGCGATTGGTGCCAAGGTGGGCATAGTCATAGGTTAGATCAACAGCTTCACCAACCAAACCAACAGATGCACCTTTGCTCCACGCTTTGCGGATACGCGCGTTTAGAACAGGCGCTTCATCGCGTGGGTTTGTCCCAATTAGCTGAATGAACTTGGCGTCATCGATATCCTCAATGCTCGCTGTTCCTGCATAGCCAGCGCGGTTTCCAATCGGAAGACGTGCGTTATCTGTGCGGCACTCAACAGAGCCACCCAAACCTTCGATCATGAGCTTCAGCGCAAAAGCCGCTTCAGTTGGGACAAGATCCCCAACAAGGCCTGCAACCTTTTTACCTGACATCGCCGCTGCCGCCGCGCCCAAGGCTTCGCCCCATGTCGCTTTGCGCAATTTTCCGTTGTCACGGATGTAGGGTGTGTCCAAGCGTTGACGGCGCAGACCATCCCAGACAAAGCGTGTCTTGTCCGAAATCCATTCTTCGTTCACGCCATCGTGGTTGCGTGGCAGGATCCGCATCACTTCGCGGCCCTTCGTATCCACACGAATGTTGGACCCGAGCGCATCCATAACGTCGATTGTCTCGGTCTTGTTCAATTCCCAAGGACGCGCAGTAAAGGCATAGGGTTTAGACGTCAGCGCCCCAACAGGACACAAATCGATAATGTTGCCCTGTAGGTTGCTGTCCAATGTTTCGCCCAAATAGGACGTAATTTCGCTATCTTCGCCGCGCCCTGTTTGGCCCATCTGCGTGATACCCGCGACCTCAGTTGTAAAGCGCACACAGCGTGTGCAGCTAATGCAACGTGTCATCGTAGTTGACACCAGAGGGCCAAGATCCAAATCGGTGCTGGCGCGTTTTGCTTCGCGGTAGCGGCTGCTATCGACACCATAGGCCATCGCTTGATCCTGAAGATCACATTCCCCGCCTTGGTCACAAATCGGACAATCAAGAGGGTGGTTGATCAAGAGGAATTCCATCACCCCTTCGCGGGCCTTTTTGACCATGGGCGAGTTGGTTTTCACCACAGGCGGCTGGCCTTCTGGACCAGGACGCAAATCGCGCACCTGCATCGCACATGAGGCCGCAGGCTTGGGCGGTCCGCCCACGACTTCGACCAAACACATCCGACAGTTGCCAGCAATCGACAGACGTTCGTGATAACAAAAACGTGGAACTTCGACGCCAGCTTGTTCGCAAGCTTGGATCAAGGTCATTGCGCCTTCGACTTCGACTTCTTTGTCGTCAATGATGATTTTACGGAGATCTGTCATCACATTCACTTTGCTTTTGAGGTCAACACGGACTTGCGTACGTCTTTGGTTTCTACACGGATCTTAAGAGCCTGAGGCGTGGATTTTGCCACAAGAGCCACGCCAAGAGCGGCAAGGCCGAGAACAGAAAAAAGTGTTAAGCTAGTCATCCAGTGCAGCTCCCGTTTAGGTAAAGATCGCCTTTGACAATGTTGAGGCGCTGGTCTGGTCCCTGCCCCCAATCAATGTCAGATGATCCAAAAAATTCGACACAATATTTAGTGCCTTCAAACCGACCCGCCTCTTTGGCGGCATCTCGGTCTTGGGTTGCATCTTTGACGACGATGCTGAAATCTTCTGGCGTTTCCTTGGCGACATCCAAAGATGAGCTCCAATAAATGCCACCAAAAGGCACGCGGTTATCTTGCCAAGCTTCACCGCAAGCCGTCAAACCAAGGGCACAAGTTATAATCAAAGCTGTCCGCATCATTATTCCGCCGCAAACGCCGATACACGGCCTGTTTTTTGTGCCTTGATCCGATCTTCGATTTCCTCGCGGAAATTGCGTATCAACCCTTGGATCGGCCAAGCAGCCGCATCCCCAAGCGCACAGATTGTATGACCTTCAACTTGCTTGGTTACGTCCCAAAGCATATCGATTTCTTCTGGGTCCGCATTACCATTCACCAAACGCTCCATCACGCGCATCATCCAGCCTGTGCCTTCGCGACAGGGTGTACATTGACCGCAGCTTTCGTGTTTGTAGAATTTCGCCAAACGATGGATCGCTTTGATGATGTCAGTGGATTTATCCATCACGATCACCGCAGCGGTCCCCAAACCTGACCCAAGATCATTGCGCAGGTAGTCAAAATCCATAATCGCGTCGCGCATGTTTTCGCCACGCACACAGGGAACAGAAGATCCACCGGGGATGACGGCCAAAAGGTTATCCCACCCACCGCGAATTCCGCCGCAATGCTTTTCGATCAATTCTTCGAACCCTATCGACATTGCCTCTTCGACGACGCAAGGGTGATTGACGTGACCAGAAACCGCGAACAACTTGGTGCCTGCGTTATTTGGGCGACCAAAGCCTGAGAACCACTCTGGCCCACGGCGCAAAATTGTTGGAACGACGGCGATAGATTCCACGTTGTTTACTGTTGTGGGGCAGCCGTAAAGACCCGCACCCGCTGGGAACGGCGGCTTCATCCGCGGCATTCCTTTTTTACCTTCAAGGCTTTCGATCAACGCCGTCTCTTCGCCACAAATATAGGCACCTGCACCGTGGTGCAGATAGAGGTCAAAATCCCAACCGGATTTCGCGGCATTCTTGCCGAGCAATCCAGCCTCATAGCATTCGTCAATTGCATTCTGAAGCGCTTCGCGTTCGCGAATATATTCGCCGCGAATGTAGATATAACATGTATTCGCATCCATCGCGAAAGAGGCAATCAACGCACCCTCGATCAAGGTGTGCGGATCATGACGCATGATTTCGCGGTCTTTGCAGGTGCCTGGCTCAGATTCATCGGCGTTAATCACCAAATAAGCCGGGCGCCCATCGCTTTCTTTCGGCATAAAGGACCACTTGAGACCCGTTGGGAAACCCGCTCCACCACGACCACGCAGGCCAGAGGCCTTCATCTGATCCACGATCCAATCACGACCGTTTTGGATAATCTTAGCTGTGCCGTCCCAATGCCCTCGCGCCTTGGCGCCTTTTAGGGTCCGTTCATGCATCCCGTAGATATTGGTAAAGATCCGGTCTTGGTCCTTTAGCATCTCGCGATCATCCTTTATTATTTTGGCGTTTCCGCCAAATTTGAAATGTTACGACCATCGCCCATGCGAACGCGGCCAAAGCAATGAGATCAATCAAAACTTGGAACCTAATATCGATCCCAAGTCTTGATCCAATCCACTGGGCCACGATCCAGAATATCATTGCACCTGCAATTACAATCGCCGCCAAACGGCCCTGTTTTTCCAAGCGTTGATCTTCTGTGTCGTGTCCCATGTTTCTACCCTCAGTAAACGCCGCCTTTATCGACGCGTTTAGAGAATTCAGTTTCCGCACCTGACGCGAGCAACTTGGCTTGTTCTACCCAGTTGTCACGGCTGACGCGGCCTTTGAAGCCAGCCAAGTTGGCATTTACCCAAGCGACCTCATCCGCAGACCATCCTGCGATTTGATCAAAGTGGTAAAAACCAAGCTCGTTACAAAGCTGTTCAAGTTTCGGGCCAATCCCTTTGATCTTTTTAAGATCATCGGCACCGCCTGCGCGCGCTGCAGTCAAGGCCTCTGGGCGTTTGCCCTCATCCTTGCCTTCAAACACACCATCATTGTCGTAATCAGGTGTTGCTGCTGCATCTGCAGAACCCGCACTTGATGTTTTGGCTTTTGCAGCTGGTTTTGCATCTGCCTTCTTAGCTGCTGCCTTTTTAGGAGCCGCTTTTTTCGCTGCTGCCTTTTTCGGCTCTGCTTTTTTCGGCTCTGGTTTGGATGCAGCTGCCTCTGAGGCGTCACCGCTTTCAGATGCGTTTGCATCGTATTTCCACTCACCTTTGCGATCAGCAAGCTCATCTTGTCCCGCAAGAGACGCAGATGGCTTTACCTCAGCCTCACGTGCAGCTTGTGCTGTTTCCGCAGATGACGCCGTTGTCGCCGTAGCACTCGCTGCCGCTGCGGCCGCTCCTGCTGATGCACCAGAAGATGCCCCTGTTGCAACAGCATCAGATGATGCCGAAGACGCAGCTACGGATGATCCAGAATTGGATGTTCCCGCTCCGGTTTGAACAGAGGCTCCTGATCCAAAGGCACCTGAATCATATGACCCAGTTTCGCTTTTTCCGCAGAAGGCCCAAGTAAAAATCAAACCAGCCAAAATAAATGATAACGCCGCAATAAAGAGTGACCCAGGCCACTGCATGTCCATCATTGACAAACATACGATAAATATAACCAACCCGATAAGTGCAGCTAGGCCCCAACAGCCCCACTGACATCTGGTATTTTTCATTGGTTCATTCATCTAATTACCCCCTTAATGTTAAAAGAAACGTCTTAGTAGACGCTTCCCTTCTTAACACGGGATGAGAACTCAGTCATTTCGCCTGATGCAAGAATCTTTGCTTGCGCGACCCATTCGTCACGGCTTGCACGCCCTTTAAAGCCTTCTAGGTTTTGATCAACCCAAGCCAGCTCGTCATCAGACCATTTCGAAACTTGATCAAAGTGGAAAAAGCCTAGCGTATTCAATAGGTTTTCAAGCTTAGGTCCAACGCCCTTGATCATCTTTAGATCATCAGCCCCCGACTTGCGAGGTGCCTTCATTGTGCGAGGTTTTTTACCCTTTGGCATATCATCTGTTGCCTTTGGGTCAGGTTTTGCCACTTTGACAGGGGTTTTCCCCTTAGCCGACGCCGCCTTTGGTGCCGATTGCGCCGCTGATTTGGCGTTACGCGGAGCAGCAGATTCTACCTTGGGCGGGGCAACTTTCTTGGTTGCTTTGTCCGTGTCGAGCCATGGCGTCAAGAGCGGCACTTCGCTCCCATCGATGCGCTTGATGCTGTCGCCAAGATCGCTCGCCAATTGGGCGCTGGCGTTATATTGCACTTTGCCTGCGTCATGATCGGTCAAAGAGGTCAAACCACCCAAAGGTTCGGCGGCGTAGCGACCATTCTGTGGGCCGGCAACAGGCACATTACCTGCGGCCATATCGTCAAGCATCTTGGCAAATCCGTCAGCGGTCAAATCTTCAAAGTAATCTTTGCCAATTTGCGCCATCGGTGCATTTGCACAAGCTCCGAGGCATTCAACCTCTTCCCAGCTAAAGCGCCCGTCGGCGGACAGCTCATGAGGTTTTGGCGCAATCTTTTCCTTGCAGACCGCAACCAAATCTTCGGCGCCACAAATCATGCAAGACAATGTTCCGCAGATCTGAATATGGGCAACCGATCCCACAGGCCGGAGTTGGAACATAAAATAGAATGAGGCCACTTCGAGAACACGGATGTAGGCCATGTCCAACATCTCTGCGACCGCTTCGATCGCAGGGCGTGTTAACCAGCCCTCTTGTTCCTGTGCGCGCCACAAAAGCGGGATCACAGCAGAGGCTTGGCGACCTTCTGGGTATTTGGTCATTTGCGCTTCGGCCCATGCTTGGTTCGCTGTGGTGAAGGCAAAGCTTTCAGGCTGTTCGTGGTAAAGACGGCGTAGCATTAGCGGTCAATCTCTCCGAATACGACATCCATTGTGCCGATAATTGCAGCAACGTCAGCCAATTGATGACCAGACGCAATGTAATCCATGGCTTGCAAATGCAAGAAGCCAGGCGCACGCAGTTTCGCGCGATACGGTTTGTTTGTACCATCCGCAACAAGGTAAACACCAAACTCACCTTTGGGGGCTTCGACCGCCGCATAAACTTCGCCCGCTGGCACGTGGAAGCCTTCGGTATAAAGTTTGAAGTGGTGGATCAGCGCTTCCATGGATGTTTTCATGTCAGACCGTTTTGGCGGTGTCAGCTTGCCACGGGCAAGAACGTCGCCAGTGGCCTCGCGCAATTTAACAACAGCTTGGCGAATGATGCTGACAGATTGGCGCATTTCCTCCATGCGGCAGAGGTAGCGATCATAACAATCGCCATTTTTGCCAACAGGAACTTGGAACTCGAATTCGTCGTAGCACTCATAAGGCTGCGCACGACGCAAATCCCATGCAAGGCCAGAGCCGCGCACCATCACACCAGAGAACCCATAATCTTGGATGTCTTGTTCCGTCACCACCCCGATATCAGCGTTACGCTGTTTAAAGATGCGGTTTTCGGTCAAGAGATCGTCGATGTCCTGCAAACGAGCTGGGAATTCCAAGGCCCATTCTTCGATATCATCGATCAATTCATCAGGAAGGTCTTGGTGAACCCCACCAGGGCGGAAATAAGCGGCGTGAAGACGCGCGCCACAGGCACGTTCATAAAAGCCCATAAGCTTTTCACGTTCCTCAAATCCCCAAAGGGGCGGCGTCAACGCGCCAACATCCATCGCTTGTGTCGTCACGTTAAGAAGGTGGCTCAAGATGCGCCCAATTTCGGAATACAGCACACGGATCAAGGATGCGCGACGCGGCACCTCTACATCACAGAGCTTTTCAATGGCCAAACACCAAGCATGCTCTTGGTTCATTGGGGCCACGTAATCCAAGCGGTCAAAATAAGGCAGGTTTTGCAGATAAGTTCTGCTTTCCATCAACTTTTCTGTACCGCGGTGCAACAATCCGATGTGAGGATCGCACCGTTCAACAATTTCGCCATCAAGCTCAAGAACCAACCGCAAAACACCATGGGCCGCAGGGTGCTGAGGTCCAAAGTTGATGTTAAAGTTACGGATTTTCTGTTCGCCTGTTTGGGCGTCTTCGAAACCTTTGGAGCCGTCCATTACTTTGCCCCCTCTTTCTCATCACCAGGTAAGATATAATCCGCGCCTTCCCATGGGCTCATAAAATCAAACTGACGGTATTCTTGGGTCAATTTGACGGGCTCGTAGACAACGCGCTTTTGCGCCTCGTCATAGCGGATTTCGGTATAGCCAGTTGTTGGGAAATCTTTGCGAAGCGGGTAACCACGGAACCCATAATCCGTCAACAAGCGGCGCAAATCTGGGTGGCCGCTAAACAAGATGCCAAACATATCAAACACTTCGCGCTCAAACCAATTTGACGAAGGATTCACGTCGACGATTGACGGCATTGTTTCATCTTCTCTTATCGAAGCACGTAACCGAATACGGTGGTTTTGATACATCGATAGGAAATGATAAACGACATCAAACCGTTTTGCGCGGTCTGGGTAATCAACACCTGTGATATCAACCAGCGTTGAGAATTTGCATGTCGGATCGCTCTTTAGGAAATCGACAAAATCAACAATATGACTTGGCGCAACATCCACAGTCAGCTCATCCAAGGTTATATCCCACCCGAGCACGCAATCCGCGCGCTTGGCTTCGATATAGGCCCCCAATTCTTGCAAAGCTTGTGTCATCTCTGGAGTGTCCCTGTCCGACGAATTTTACGTTGAAGCGCCATGATACCGTACAAAAGCGCTTCGGCTGTTGGCGGGCACCCTGGGACATAAACGTCCACAGGAACGATGCGATCGCACCCGCGTACAACTGAATAAGAGTAGTGATAATAGCCACCACCATTCGCGCATGATCCCATAGAAATCACATAGCGTGGCTCAGGCATCTGATCATAAACCTTACGCAAGGCAGGTGCCATTTTGTTGGTCAAGGTCCCCGCAACGATCATCAAATCAGACTGACGTGGGGAGGCCCGTGGCGCCGTACCAAACCGCTCCATATCGTAGCGTGGCATCGCCGTATGCATCATTTCAACCGCACAACACGCCAAACCAAAGGTCATCCAGTGCAACGACCCTGTGCGCGCCCAGTTGATGATGTCCTCAGTTGAGGTCAACAAAAACCCTTTGTCTTGTAATTCACGGTTAAGCTCTTGGGTCGCAACCTCGCGGTCAAACCCAGCTGTATTGGCTCCGGTCATCACTCCCATTCGAGCGCCCCCTTCTTCCATTCGTAGGCAAAGCCTGCGGTCAAAACACCAAGGAACACCATCATCGACCAGAACCCGACCATGCTGATATCCTTAAAGGCAACAGCCCAAGGGAACAAAAAGGCGATTTCGAGGTCAAAGATGATGAACAGGATCGACACCAAATAAAAGCGTACATCGAATTTCATACGCGCATCATCAAAGGCATTAAATCCACATTCATAAGCAGATAATTTTTCAGGATCTGGATTGCGAACTGCAACCACGACCGCTGCAAGGATCAGAACAAGGCCCAGCCCGATGGCAATGGCCAGAAACACGAGTATTGGGAGGTACTCCCTCAACATCTCATCCACAGATGGCTCCTTTCATGCGCACAACATTTGTTGCGTTGCGTATTGGCTCGGGCGTGGTTTAGCCCCGTCAGCGCTTGGGGTCAACAACGACTGAACACATTCAGTTTTAAGTATATGTCCTCAAAAACGGCATTGTATGTCATGGTATACTGAAAAATTCGCTATTTTAGAGGAAATAACCAAGAATCCCGTTTGATAAAAATTTTAAATATCCAAAGGGGCTGAAGATTAAATTTTTGACTATTTTGGATAATCGCCCATTTGAGCCTAATTTTCGCAGATTTGATCAGGTTGAGTCGGCCTCACTTTGAGCAAACACAATCAACTGTGCCCCGGCTTCGACTTGCTCGCCTGGCGCGCACAACACCTCCTCAATGTGACCGTCTTTAGAGGCACACAAACGTTGCTCCATTTTCATGGCTTCCAAAACCACCAATACATCGCCGTCTTGCACCCATTGACCCGCCTCAACCATCACCGCCGCAATGAGACCAGGCATGGGGGAGATGACTGAATTCCCATTGTCATAACCGTCAACGTCGCGATCAAGTGGATCAATCACGCCAAACTCAATGGCGGGGTTGTCGAAAACAGTGATCCTAGCCGAGCTCAGATAACATCGCGGCAATGATTGTCCTTCAAGGCGAACGGGGCCTTTGGTCAGATCAAGCTCGTGGTCTTGGGTCTCAAATGTAAAGCGTAACGTCTGATCACTTAACTGATAGGGAATAGTGACGACCTCGCCATCAACATCAAACGCGGCTTCCTGCCACAAGGGATCCCAAATGGTGAACCCACGTGCCTCTTGAGGATGAGGCGCGAGATAAGTCAACAAAGCTGCGCCCACTGCGCGCGGAGTGAGTGTGCTTGTTTCGATCAACTGATCAAGGTCGCGGTCTATGAGGCCGGTATCCATCTGCCCCTGCTGAAACGTAGGATGACGACAGAGATTACCCAAAAAGGCGATATTAGTTACCGTTCCCGCAATTTCGGTATGCTCCAATGCGCGCGCCATTTGCGTCAATGCCGCCTCGCGTGTCTGCGCATGTGAAATCACTTTGGCAATCATCGGATCATAAAAGGGCGAAATGCGATCCCCCGCTTGAACCCCCGTGTCCACCCGAACACCTTCACCAAAGCTGAGATGTTCTAAATCGCCTATCGCAGGCAAAAACCCCGCAGGCACGTCTTCTGCATAAATCCGCGCTTCAAAAGCATGTCCGTTCATCGCGACATCCTTTTGCGCCACCATCAGCGGTTCCCCCGATGCCACACGCAGTTGCATTTCAACCAGATCAAGCCCTGTGATTGCTTCGGTCACGGGATGTTCGACTTGCAAACGGGTGTTCATCTCCATGAACCAAAACCCGTCCTCTCGGATCCCATCACTGGCATCAACGATAAATTCAACAGTCCCCGCACCAGAATATCCAATGGCCTTCGCCGCGCGCACGGCCGCCTGCCCCATTGCCGCGCGAACGGCCTCTGTCATTCCGGGTGCGGGCGCTTCTTCAATCACTTTTTGATGACGTCGCTGCAACGAACAATCGCGCTCAAACAAGTGAATGGCCTCTGTTCCGTCCCCAAAGACTTGAACTTCAATATGGCGCGGTGTTTGAATGTACTTCTCAACCAAAACATCCGAATTTCCAAAAGCTGAAGCGGCCTCATTGCGCGCGGATGCCAATGCATCGGCAAACTGAGACGGCGCCTCCACACGGCGCATGCCCTTGCCACCGCCTCCAGCAACCGCTTTGATCAACACAGGATAGCCAATGCGATCCGCTTCTTTGACTAACACATGATCAGATTGATCCTCGCCGTGATAGCCTGGGACAACAGGCACGCCTGCTTGCTCCATCACCGCTTTGGCCGCATCCTTTAATCCCATTGCACGAATTGCCTTGGCAAAGGGCCCGATGAAGGTTAATCTAGCCGCCTCTATCGCCTCTACAAACTCTGGGTTTTCGGACAAAAACCCATAGCCCGGATGAATAGCCTCGGCGCCGGTTGCGCGCGCCGCCTCTATGATCTTGTCAATTCGCAAATAGCTTTCGGAGGGGAGAGCTGAGCCAATGCACACAGCCTCATCTGCCTGTGCCACATGCAATGCCTTTGCATCCACATCAGAATAAACAGCCACAGTTTTGCACCCAAGCCGACGCGCTGTTTTAATAATCCGACAGGCAATTTCCCCGCGATTGGCAATCAAGATTTTATTGAACATAACCATCTCCTTGCGCACAAAGGCCGCTGACTTCATCTTTGCAAAAATACTCAAAATGCACCATCTCAACCAACCCTTGGTCTACATCCGAAACACGCCAAAGCGCGTCTCTTCAATCGGAGCATTCAGAGCAACTTTTAACGACAGATACAGCACTTCTCGGCTTTTGCGCGGATCGATAATTCCATCATCCCACAGGCGCGCTGAGGCATAAAGGGGATGGCTTTGTTCCTCAAACATATCAAGCGTGGGCTGTTTGAACGCAGCCTCGTCTTCTGCGGACCAAGACTGCCCTGCGCGCTCGATACTGTCGCGTTTGAGCGTTGCGAGAACACCAGCCGCCTGTGCGCCCCCCATGACGGAAATACGGCTATTGGGCCAGCTCCACAAAAACCGTGGCTGATAGGCCCGCCCCGCCATACCGTAATTGCCCGCCCCAAAGGAGCCACCAACGAGCATGGTAATCTTTGGTACTGAGGTCGTTGCAACGGCGGTGACCATTTTCGCCCCATGGCGCGCGATGCCTTCGTTTTCGTATTTCTGCCCAACCATGAACCCCGTGATATTTTGCAAGAACACGAGGGGAATTTTCCGTTGTGAGCACAGCTCAATAAAATGCGCGCCCTTTTGCGCGGCCTCACTAAAGAGCACACCGTTATTTGCGACGATCCCAATAGGACAGCCTTTGACATGCGCAAACCCTGTGACCAAGGTTTCGCCAAAACGCGGTTTGAATTCATCAAATCGGGATCCATCCACCAATCGCGCAATCACTTCGCGGATGTCATAAGGCGTTCGCAGATCTGTTGGCACAACGCCCAAGATTTCCACTGGGTCATAGGCTGGGTCTTCTGGGGATTGCCACGTCACATTGTCCACCCGAGGGCGATTCAAATGTGATACAGCGCGACGCGCCAAGGCAAGTGCATGCGCGTCATCTTCTGCCAGATAATCCGCAACACCCGAGAGACGCGTATGCACATCCCCACCGCCCAGATCTTCGGCACTGACAACTTCGCCAGTCGCCGCCTTGACCAAAGGCGGACCTGCTAAAAAGATGGTTCCCTGCTCTTTGACAATGATAGTCACATCCGACATCGCAGGGACATAAGCCCCCCCTGCCGTACAAGATCCCATCACGACAGCAATTTGCGCGATTCCCTTGGCGCTCATATGGGCTTGGTTATAAAAGATGCGACCAAAATGATCCCGATCTGGAAACACCTCATCCTGATTAGGAAGGTTGGCCCCGCCACTATCCACAAGATAGACGCAAGGAAGTCTGTTTTCCTGTGCTATTTCTTGCGCGCGCAGATGTTTTTTGACGCTCACCGGGTAATAGGTTCCGCCCTTGACCGTCGCGTCGTTGCAAATGACCATGCACTCTTGACCGTGAATAAGGCCGATGCCTGCAATCACCCCAGCACAAGGCGCATCACCCCCATATAGCCCATGTGCCGCCGTTGCCCCGATTTCTAAAAACCAAGACCCCGGATCAAGCAGGTTTGAAATCCGATCTCGCGGTAACATTTTTCCACGGGATTGATGGCGCTCTCGCGATTTTTCACCACCCCCAAGGGCGGCTGCCTGAGCGACCTCTTGGATGTCGGCCAAGGCTTCTAAATGCGCCGCTTGGTTGGCTTTGAACTCTTGGGATGAGGGTGTAATGTTTGAGCGAAGTTTCATTGAGGGTTCTCCGTTTCGCGGATCGCCCGCGCCTTAAGCTCTTTGCGAATGACTTTGCCTGTAACAGTCATTGGCAGGGCGTTAATAAATTCTAATTCTCTAGGATAAGAATGGCGTGCAAGCTTTTGTTTTACATGGTCAATTAGCTCTTGCTTGAGCGCATCACTTGGCGCCACTTCGGGTTTGAGAACAACATAGGCTTTTACAATTTCCGTGCGCGTTTCATCAGGCTTGCCAATCACTCCCACGGTCGCAACAGCAGGGTGTTGCAAAAGACAGTCCTCAATTTCAGAGGGTCCAATGCGATAACCTGATGACGTAATCACATCATCCTCGCGCCCCACAAAGCGCAAGTAATCGCCGTCCCAAACACCTCTGTCCCCTGTGAGCATCCAGTCGCCTATGAATTTCTCACGGGTTTGCTCTGGCTTGTTCCAATATCTCAGCATGAGGCTCGGCGCCGAGGAATGAACGGCGATGTTGCCTTCTTGATCGGTTTCACGCCCAGCCTCATCCAAAACAGCCAAGGTAAATCCAGGCACCGCTTTGCCAATACAATTTGCTTTGGGGGCAAACCAATTGGCGGCACTTGAAGCCACCATATTGCATTCCGTTTGGCCGTAAAATTCATTGATCGTCACGCCCAGCGCCTCTTGTCCCCAGCCAAGCATTTCCGCCCCCAGTGGTTCCCCACCAGAAGCCACGGAGCGCACTCCCTTGGCACTAAATCCCGCAGCCTTCAGAAGGCGCAAGGACGTGGGTGGGAAAAAGATATTTTTGATCGGCACATTGGCCAATAAGGTGCTGCAATAGGGGGCGGAAAACTTATCCGCCCGCGCGCCCACAACAGGGACGCCCAGCGCTAGACCCACCATCAAGACATCGAACAGCCCCCCAATCCACGCCCAATCCGCAGGGGTCCAGAGGCAATCGCCCCCCTGTCCCAATCCATCGTGGGACATAACAACACCTGGCATATGCCCAACCAAGACGCGATGCGCATGCAAGGCGCCCTTGGGTGCACCCGTTGTCCCTGAGGTATAGATCAGGACCGCGGGGTCTTGGGAGGATGTGTCTGCTGTGTCAAACGGCTCTGAACGAAGAGGCATCTCTTCTGGGACAAGGGTTTGCCAAACTGTATCATCCAATCCTGCGTGCCCCTCAGGGTCCGTTATGACAAGCTTTGCCTCAGCATCCCTTAAGCGCGTTTCCAAGGCATCGGGACCAAAGAGTTTGAACAAGGGGATCGAAATCGCCCCAAGCTTCCAAATCGCGATATGAGCCGCCGCGGTCCATGCGGATTGCGACCGCAAAACGCCAACGCGATCTCCTTTGGCAACGCCAATGTCGCGCAAGTGATAGGCCAATGTATCCGCCATACGGCGCAGCGTGGCAAATGTGATCGCCTGTTGCGCTTGGGGATCATGTGCTTCGATAATGGCGATGCGGTCTGGATCGAGTTCCGCCCAAAAATCACAAACCTGAACGGCCATGTTTAAGTCCTCAGGAATATCCCAATTGAATTGAGCGATAGCATCATCATAAGAGGAAAAGCCCATTGATGTCATAAGGAGCCACCCTCTTTGGTATAGCTCAGCGCCTGCCCCCAAGGACCGACCGAAAACAGATGTTGCGCCCCGTCGCGATCTTGACAGATCACGCGCATGCGTTCCCAAAAATGCCGCCCCTGTTTTGCAAAACACTCCGAACTATCTGCAACTTGCTCCGCTCTCAGTTGTTGATCCAAATAGACCGACACATAGTGATCAATGATATCTGTCTCCGTCAATCGCGCAGTTTTTAGCCCCAAGCGAAGCCCTATCGCCGCCGCAATCAGACAGAGGATCAGGATAATGCGTTTTGCAGACATCATTGCCATGATCAGCGCATCATGCCCATCATTTCACGCCCAATCAGCATACGGCGGATTTCCGATGTCCCTGCTCCTATTTCCATAAGCTTCGCATCCCTAAAAATCCGCCCGACGGGGTGATCGTTCAAATAGCCCGCTCCCCCCATGGCTTGCACCGCTTGATGGGCGACTTTCATCGCTTCTTCGCTGGAATAGAGAACACAGGCGGCGGCGTCTTGGCGTGTGACATCGCCGCGATCACAGGCTTTGGCCACCTCATAGACATAGGCGCGCGCTGTATTTAGAGCCGTATACATATCCGCCATTTTCCCTTGCATCAGCTGGAAATCTCCGATGCTTTGACCGAATTGTTTCCGCTCTACCATATAGGGCATGATTTCATCCAAACAGGCCGCCATAATGCCTGTGCCGATCCCCGCGAGGACAACACGCTCATAATCCAAACCCGACATCAAAACGCGGACGCCTTTGCCCTCTTCGCCGAGAACATTTTCAAAAGGCACTTCGACATCATCAAAGATCAATTCCGCTGTGTTTGATCCGCGCATCCCCAATTTGTCAAAATGAGGCGACGTGGAAAACCCGGTCATTGAGCGTTCAATCAAAAATGCCGTAATCCCCTTGGACCCTGCGGACATGTCTGTTTTTGCATAAACAACTAAGGTCTCCGCATCAGGGCCATTGGTGATCCAATATTTATTCCCGTTCAGGCGATAATACCCGTTCCGTTTTTCGGCCGATAATTGCATCGATACAACGTCTGATCCCGCAGAGGGTTCTGACATCGCCAAAGCACCCACATGTTCGCCGCTAATCAGCTTTGGAAGGAACTTGGCCTTTTGCTCAGGTGTTCCGTTCAAATTGATCTGATTGACACAAAGGTTTGAATGCGCCCCATAGGACAAGCTCACACTGGCACTGGCGCGTGCGATTTCTTCAACAGCAACGGTATGCGCCAGATAGCCCATATTCGCACCACCAAAGTCCTCATCCACCGTGATCCCCAGCAAGCCAAGGTCCCCCATTTCGGCCCAAAGTGCGGAAGGAAAAATGTTATCTGTGTCAATTTTCGCTGCAATCGGTTTGACGCGATCTTGGGCCCAACGATGCACAACATCGCGCAACGCATTGGTATCCTCGCCTAAATCAAATGTCATCGAGCCTAGAAACATCTGACCCTCCTTTTTATTGAACGCTTGTTCAATAGTTAAAACCCTTGCCTTTTATGCGTCAAGCAAAAGTCGCAAGAACCTTACGTCGTATAGAGGGTTGATAGCCTTGCGTGAGGATGCAACAAGGGACATGACTAAAGGACGCTCAGTTATGACACCAGTTATTCGCCTTGCTTTGGGGAGCTTGCTGATCGCGGCGCTCGTGCTGTGTCTAAAATTTGCGGCCTATTGGATCACGGGCTCTGTGGCCTTGTTTTCGGATGCTTTGGAAAGTGTGGTGAACGTCGCCTCCGCCATCGCGGTAATCCTCGCTGTTAAATGGGCCGCTGTTCCAGCTGATGGCAATCATCCCTATGGACATCACAAAGCCGAACTCGTCAGCGCCATTCTTGAAGGTGTTTTGATCATTTTGGCGGCGATCTTCATTCTTCAATCCGCATATTTCGCCTTTGACAATCCTCAAGAGGTTCTCTCTGTTGATGTCGGCCTCGGGCTCAATCTGATGGCAGGTGTGATCAATGGGGTCTGGTGTTGGATATTGCTCAAACGGGGGCGCATGTTGCGCTCGCCTGCCCTCATTGCAGATGGCAAACACCTCAGAAGCGACGTGATTTCGTCATTTGGCGTGGTGATTGGTGTGAGCTTAGCGTATGTCACAGGCTACTGGATCTTGGACCCGATCATCGCGGTGTTAGTCGCCTTACAAATTTTGTGGTCTGGCGGGCATCTCATCAAGGATTCCTTGGGGGGATTAATGGACGAAGCCGCCCCTGATGAGTTATTGGATAAAGTAATCACTGTCATTTCAAATGCAGGGGGCGGCGCTCTTCAAGCTCATGACCTACGCACCCGTCAAGCGGGGCAAGTAACCTTTGTTGAATTTCACCTCGTTGTACCAGGCGATATGCTAGTGCGTGACGCGCATGATCTCTGTGACAAGATTGAGCTGGCGTTAGAACGCGAAATTCCAAATGTACGCCCGCATATCCACGTCGAACCCCAGTCCAAAGCGGAACAGGACGCGATTGACATCACTTAGGCGGCTTTGGCCTTGCCGACTTCGTCCTTAATGATCCGACCAATCACTTGGCAATCCTCAAGGCTAAAGGTCAAAGGCAAGCGAATATCAATGATCCCCTTCAGGATGCGATCCGTTTCGGGCATGGGCTGCGAGGGTGCATAGCGCCAACTGTCGTAGCGCGATGTAAATCCAACAGGTTCCGCGCCGCCGAACCATTTCAATTCAACGCCTCGCGCCGCGCATCCCGTCACAAAGGCTTCTATGTCGGCATCCGACCAATCCAACAGCAAAAACTGAAGCGATGATCCGACATAGGTTTCCTCGGGCGGCCTCGTGATCACAGTTAATCCGTTGCATCCCCGCAGCTCTGCTTCAAGTGTTTGATACCGATCATTCCAGCGCGCGCATTGGGTGTGTAGATCACGCAACTGTGGACGTAAAATAGCGGCCCTCAAATGATCCATACGACCCGAGACATTGGGCGTTTGATATTTAATCTCTGCAAACACCTCAGGATCAGGCGCCGCGAGGTGTTTTTCAAATAGCATATAAGAGCCTGACAACATCGTGGCCCGTGCCATGATTTCGGGATCATCAGTGATGAACAAACCACCCTCGCCCGAATTCACGTGCTTATAGGTCTGTGTCGAATAACACCCAATGACCCCATCACGTCCTGACCAGCGGGTTTTCCACTTTGCTCCCATCGTATGGGCGCAATCCTCAATCACTTGGATATTATGGCGCTCACAAATCTCTAGCAAACGATCCATATCACAAAGATGCCCCCGCATATGGCTCAGCATCAAGACATCCGCTTGATTGGCTTTCGCCTCAAGATCATGAAGGTCAATAACCAAATCCTCAGTCACACCAACAAAGACTGGCACCGCCCCAACAGAGGCAATGGACCCAGGCACGGGCGCGAGGGTAAAGGCATTCGTCAAAACCTTATCCCCTGCGCCAATCCCAAGCGCGCGCAAAGCCGTTGCCATGGCGTAGCCACCTGAGGCCACAGCCAAGCAATATTTCGCCCCCATCATGTCGGCGAATTCTTGTTCCAATAAGGCGACCTCACCTGCGTCCCCTGCGGCGACATTATAGCGATGCAACCGACCCGAGCGCAGGACCGCCACGGCGGCCTCAATGGCCTCTTCTGGGATGGGTTCTTGTTGGGTAAAATTACCAGTAAATATCTCAGTCATGCCGAAGTGATGCCGCATGAGATCCACTCCGTCAACGTCGATGCACGACATGGATGTAAAATTTCAAGTCGCAGTCAGACTGGACAGCGCCCTAAATTCGCGCAGACTAGTCCCAAACAGAGCGAGGCCATATATGGATCCGATCCCCTTTATTCACGATTTTTCGCTGACGGATGCCCCAGCGCCCGTCGTTGAGCGCGCAAAAATGTCCCTACTTGATCTCTTGGGAATTGCTATTGGAGCTGAGGACACGCGCCTTGCCCATATCATCGCAGATCACGCCTCTGAGGAATTCGCAGGTCCGATTGCCATGCTCTTTGACGGGCACACAGCAAGTGCCTCGGGCGTTGCGCTTGCGGCGGGTATGCGGATCGATGCATTAGATGGGCATGATGGGTTCAATCCGTCGAAAGGGCATATAGGCTGTTCCCTATTTGCTGCCATTTTACCCATCGCGATTGAACAAAACAGCTCAGGCCATGACGTCTTGGCCGCGCTGCTTATGGGGTATGAATTCGGATCACGCGCGGCTATGGCCCAACATGGAACTGTAGACGATTTCCACACATCAGGAAGCTGGGGCGCCGTTGCCTGCGCTGCGGCGGCGGCACGGTTGATGCGGCTTGATCATGAGAGCACGCGCCATGCCCTTGGGATCGCTGAATATCATGGACCCCGTAGTCAGATGATGCGCTGTATTGATTATCCCACCATGCTCAAGGATGGATCAGGCTGGGGCGCAATGACAGGCGTATCGGCGGCCAAACTGGCCCGTTCGGGGTTCACAGGGGCGCCCTCCTTGATCGTAGAACAGGCCGACAGCTATTGGGCCGATTTAGGTGAAAAATGGTATATGCTGGATCAATATTACAAGCCCTATCCCGTTTGCCGATGGGCACAAGCCCCGATAGAGGCGGCTCTTTCGCTTAGATCAGAGTATAACCTAAACCCGTCTCAGATTTCATCAATCGACATTACAACCTTTCACGAGTCCATCCGCCTTGCGTGCAATGAGCCAAAAACAACCGAAGAAGCGCAATACTCAACATCCTTTCCGACCGCGATTGCCTTGGTTTACGGTGATATTACAGCCGCGTCTCTAAAAGACAGCGCTCTGAATAATCCTGAAGTTAAGCGTTTGTCCAAAGCTATCACTATGCATGAGGATGCCCATTGCAACGCGGCCTTCCCACTGAAACGCTATGCCAAAGTTGACATCACGCTCACAGATGGACAGCGCGTATCAAGTGATTGGCATCAACCAAAATGGGATCATACAGCGCCCCCAAGTGCCGCAGACATCAGCGCGAAATTTCATAGCTTAGCAGATGACAAGATTGGGACGGCGCGCGCAGATCACATTGAAACCCTCGTTTGGTCCATCGAAACGCTAGCGTTCGCTGATCTCGTGGCGTTGATCTGTGCCCCTATTGCGCAGCCTGATGCCATGCCTCAATAATCGCGGGCAGATCTGCAAAATCTTTGATGATGGCTTCTGCATCCATGTCATAAACATTCTGATCGCCCACTCCAAAATCAACGAGGACACAGGGCACGCCCGCCGCTATCGCGGTATCACGATCGGTTCTGGTATCGCCGATCAAACAGGATTTTCTCACCACGCCACCCGCGCGTTGCACAGCTGCAATATAGGGTGCCGCATCAGGCTTGCGGGTCGCAAGTGTATCCGCACCAATCAAAGAGTGAAACCTATCCAAAACGTTCAAACGCGTTAGCAAGAGATGGGCAAGCCCCTCAGGTTTGTTCGTGCAAATGCCAACACGATGACCTCTTGCCTTTAACACCTCCACCGCGTCTAGAGCGCCGTCAAAAAACCGCGTGTGCTTATCTATGTCCTTGCGATAGGCCTCGAGCAAAACGGGATAATAGCGATCAATCAAATCCTCATCATTGACATGTCCCAATTTTTCAAGCCCTTTGCGCAACATCGCCCGTCCGCCCCGAAGCGCGGTTCCAGCATCCGCCAAGGGATCCAAAACATCCCCATGCCCCATGTCGCGAAAACAGGCATTTGCCGATGCAATCAAATCCCCTGAGGTATCAGCCAAAGTTCCATCAAGATCAAAAATCACCGTATACATCGCATCCACCTTTTGACGTTTAAGCATGTTCCTGCCACGCGGTGTTACAAAGCGCAACCAAAGTTGAACATTCCTGACCTTGCATAACATCCACAAATGGATAAAAGGCCTATACGAATTGAGGAAAAGTAATGAGCACAGCCGTTGTTATTTTAGCAGCAGGAAAAGGAACGCGTATGCAATCCGACCTGCCAAAAGTTTTACATAAAATTGCCGGAGCGCCGATGCTCATCCATGCGATGAAGGCCGCGCAAACGCTTGAGCCTGATCGGATGATTGTTGTCGCAGGCCACGGAGCCGAGTTGGTCGAAGCGGCGGCCAAAGATTTTGACCCCGATGCAGAGATCGTGTTGCAAACGGAACAACTGGGTACAGCCCATGCGGTTCAACAAGCGCGCGCAGCCCTCTCGGAGTATGACGGCGATATCATCGTGCTTTACGGAGACACGCCGTTTATTAGCTCTGACACTATGGCGAATATTGCAACAGCACGCGCAACAGCCGATTTGGTCGTGCTCGGATTTGAAGCCGCCAATCCAGATCGCTACGGCCGTCTTGTGACCCAAGGCGATAGCTTGCAAAAGATTGTCGAATACAAGGACGCCTCACCTGAGGAACGCGATATAACCCTTTGTAATAGTGGCGTTATGTCCGCCAAGGCATCCCTAATGTTTGATCTGATTGACCTGATAGAAAATGACAACACCTCTGGTGAATACTATTTAACCGATTGCGTGGAATTGGCCGTTGCATCCGACAAATCAGCCAAGGTCGTTCGTTGCGCCGAGGCAGAAACACTTGGCGTGAACTCACGCCCGCAATTGGCCGATGCAGAAGCCTTGTTTCAACGCAAATCACGCGCCGAGCTGATTGAAAACGGGGTGAGCTTGCTTGCCCCTGATACCGTCTTTCTATCATACGATACCTATATCGGATGCGATGCGGTGATCGAACAAAACGTGGTTTTTGCAACAGAGGTAACCGTCGAAAGCGGCGCAACTATTCGAGCCTTTTCACACCTTGAGGGATGCCACGTCTCGCGCGGGGCAATCGTCGGCCCCTATGCCCGACTGCGCCCGGGTGCTGAGCTATCGGAAGACGTGCGCATCGGTAATTTTGTCGAAGTCAAAAACGCCACGTTGGGTGAAGGATCCAAAGTGAATCATTTAAGCTATATTGGCGATGCAGACATCGGCCACAAAACCAATATCGGCGCGGGCACCATCACCTGTAACTACGACGGCGTGATGAAACATAAAACAACCATCGGCAACAAAAGCTTTATCGGCTCAAACACTATGCTTGTGGCCCCCGTCACGATTGGCGACGAGGCCATGACAGGGAGCGGATCAATCATTACCAAAGACGTCCCTGACGGAGATTTAGCCCTGTCACGTGCGCCACAAGAGAATAAATCTGGCATGGCTCGTAAATTGGTTCAAATGTTAAGAAAGAAAAAAGCGAAACGCGATCAGGTGACGTCATAATGTGTGGGATCGTTGGTATTTTAGGCACGCATGAAGTTGCCCCAATTCTTGTTGATGCGTTAAAGCGATTGGAATATCGCGGCTATGACAGCGCGGGCATTGCGACTATTCACGAGACACGATTAGAACGCCGCCGCGCCGTTGGAAAATTGGTCGAGCTCTCGGATAAATTGGTTCACGAACCGCTTGCTGGTAAAATCGGTATCGGGCACACGCGATGGGCCACCCACGGCGAACCAACCGAAAACAATGCCCACCCACATGTCTCTGGCCCTGTCGCCGTTGTACACAACGGGATCGTCGAAAATTTCCGCGACCTTAGAGAAGAGCTTGCATCCGTTGGTCTCAACTATGTTACCGACACGGATACAGAGACCGTCGCGATGTTGGTGCAATATTATGTCGATCAAGGGCAAACTCACATCGAGGCTGCGAAAACAGCTATTTCTCGATTAGACGGTGCTTTTGCCCTTTGCATCATTTTTGACGGCGAAGAGAATTTGATGATTGCCGCGCGCCAAGGATCCCCTCTTGCGATTGGGTATGGCGATGGCGAAATGTATGTGGGCTCTGATGCGATTGCTCTGTCGCCCATGACATCGCGCATGAGTTACCTTGATGAAGGGGACTTTGCCGTCCTTACCCGTGACAGCGTCGACATATTTGATGTCACCGGCGACAAGGTTGAGCGCGACATCCGCACGATCAATTCGGACGCCACGCGCATCGACAAGGATGGGTTCCAACACTTCATGGAAAAGGAAATCCATGAACAGCCCCGCGTCTTGGGTGATGCCTTGAACAAATACCTTGCGCATTCTGGATTTGAGATCACTTTACCAAACGCGGAGATTGATTTTTCTGAGTTTGATCAGATCACGATGGTCGCCTGTGGCACTGCGTTTTATGCCTGTTTCACGGCCAAATATTGGTTTGAACAAATCGCGCGTATACCCGTGGAAATCGATGTCGCCTCAGAGTTCCGCTATCGCGAGCCACCTATAAGAAAGCGCACATTGGCTATTTTTGTTAGCCAATCTGGTGAAACCGCCGACACGCTTGCCGCGCTCCGCTATTGCCAAGGCAAAGCAGACAAGATCCTATCCATCGTCAACGTCGCGGAAAGCTCAATCGCACGCGAAAGCGATTATGCGCTTCCTATCTATGCCGGTGTCGAAGTGGGCGTTGCCTCAACCAAAGCCTTTACCTGTCAGCTAACAGTTCTGCTGAATCTCGCAGTTCTCGCAGCACAGCAAACCAATGCGAAGCCAGCAGAAGAGTTGAACGATATCATCGACAACCTGCGCGGTGTTCCGGCCAAAATTAATCAAGCCTTGCTCCTGAGCGATGCGATCAAAGACGTCGCATTCCAGATTTCCAAAGCAGAAGATATCTTGTTCTTGGGACGGGGTGCTATGTATCCACTCGCCCATGAAGGCGCGCTAAAGCTAAAAGAAATCAGCTATATACACGCCGAAGCTTATGCATCAGGCGAACTAAAGCACGGCCCCATCGCCCTGATTGATGAACAAGTCCCCGTGGTCGTCATGGCACCCAAAGATGGGCTCTATGACAAAACGATTTCAAACGTCCAAGAGGTCATGGCGCGCAAAGGTCGCGTCGTTTTGATTTCAAACGAGGATGGCATAAAAACCGCAGGACCCGACATTTGGCAAAGCATTGAAATGCCGTCTTGCCACGATGTCGTTGCGCCAATTCTCTATTCTATTCCTGCCCAAATGCTCGCCTATTATACAGCGATAGCCAAAGGGACAGATGTGGATCAGCCTCGGAATTTGGCAAAATCTGTGACAGTGGAATAGAGCGTGACAGCCCCATTAACCGCAGAGGATGCGCTCGCTATCCTGTCACAACATGTTGAGCCTGGACGTGCAGAAGGCGCACGGGGCTATCACAAAGTGGACCGCCCCTACTTGGGCGTGACCAACCCCACCTTAAACGAGCTGACTATGGCGTGGAGGCGGAGCCTCACTGTAGATCAACGCCTGGCCTTGGCCGCCTCGTTGTGGGACACAAACATCTTCGAAGCACGCATAGGCGCCGCCAAGCTTTTGACGCAGGCGCGCATTAAGCCTGATGATCAAGGCGCTTGGGATTTACTGGCCTCGTGGCGACATGATTTTGATAGCTGGGCGATTGCGGATCATGTGTGCATGGCGGGGCAAAAACGGCTCGTTGCGGATCCTGCTCGGATTGATGAGGTCGAAACGTGGACCATGAGCGAACACATGTGGGAACGTCGGGCGGCGCTTGTGATTACCCTTCCTTGGACAAAACAGAACCACCCCAAACCTGAGGACCTCGTCATTCGTGACCGTATTTTGGGCTGGGCTGCAAGCTATGTGGACGACCATGACTGGTTCATCCAAAAGGCCATCGGATGGTGGGTACGTGATTTATCCAAACATGATCGCGAACGGGCCATACAATTCATCGACACCTATGGTGAGCGCATGAAACCCTTTGCGCGTCGCGAAGCCCGGCGCCATCTTGAGGATTAATTCACCTGTGTGATTTGGACCTCTGGTAGATCAATCAAGGATACGTCCAACGCTCGCATTGCTGACAAGCTGATTTGAGTACCTGACTGCGCGGTTTCCGCAGGGAATAGATCGACATTTACCTTTTTCCCACTGGCCAAATCAGTGATGCGCCCTTTGGTCGGGCTAGCGACCAAATCTGATTTCACCCAAAATCCAGTTTCCGCTGGATTACCCAAGGCCGCAATCGCAATGCCTAGGTTTTTCTCGTTATTGACAGCTGTGATCGTTGTGGCCTCTGTTCGCTCTTCGGTGGTGGCGATATCCAAAACCTCAGGCGCACGCGGTGCGCCGGTATTTTGAATAACGGGTGGTGGCTTTACAGGGCTCACAGCGCTGGTTTGAGCAATTTCGACTGGGGCGTCGATTGGCTCTGGTGTCTCACCAAAGGTCTGCTCCAAATCACTACACCCACTCAAGACTAAGGCAATTCCACCTAAACCCACAAAACGTTTCAACATAGCTTCCCCCTTTTGGTCGCAGAATGGCAAAAACAGTCGCCAACCCTCTTGCGAGAGTATGCACATGCGCATAGCTTACCCAACATGACAGCTCCTCTTATTGATCCCTTTCAACGCGCGATCACTTACTTGCGTGTTTCGGTAACCGACCGTTGCGATTTTCGCTGTGTCTATTGCATGGCTGAAAATATGCAGTTTCTTCCTAAAAAAGAGCTTTTGACGTTAGAGGAATTGGACCGCATGTGTTCGACCTTTGTCAAACTTGGGGTTGAGAAATTGCGCATAACAGGCGGAGAGCCGCTTGTTCGTCGTGGAATTATGAGCTTTTTCCAGAGCATGTCGCGTCATCTCGACAGCGGCGCGCTCAAGGAATTAACCTTGACCACGAATGGATCGCAGCTCGAAAAATACGCAAGCGATCTTTATGCGGCGGGTGTACGGCGGGTCAATGTCTCATTGGATACTTTGGATGAAGCCAAATTTGCACGTGTGACGCGATGGGGTCGATTGCCCCAAGTTTTGCGCGGGATTGATGCGGCCCAAGCGGCTGGCCTTCGTGTAAAACTGAATGCCGTTGCCCTAAAGGGATTTAACGAAGACGAAGTGTTCGCAATGACAACATGGTGCGCAGAGCGTGATATGGATTTGACCTGGATCGAAGTGATGCCAATGGGCGATCTTGGCGGTGAGGATCGGATCGGCCAATATTGGGCGCTCAGCGATCTGCGAAAAACTTTGGCGCAACAGTATACCTTGACCGAGTTATCCGAACGCACAGGCGGACCTGCACGCTATGTAAAGCTTGAAGAAACGGGTCAAAAGATTGGCTTTATCACGCCTCTGACGCATAACTTCTGCGAAAGCTGTAACCGTGTTCGCCTCACCTGTACTGGAGAGCTCTTCATGTGCTTGGGCCAAGAGGATAATGCCGATTTACGCAAGCCCTTAAGGGATTTCCCAGATAGCGAAACCCCACTTGAAAACGCAATCAGAAACGCAATTTCCCATAAACCCAAGGGCCATGACTTCGACTATTCCCGCCAAGAAATCACAGGCCAAATGACCCGTCACATGAGCCACACAGGCGGATAAGTCAGACCTGTCTTAGACTGGCATCCGTTGTTCGGCAATTTCGGCCCACCAGCTACATCCGCTTAGGATCGCATCGTCATTGAAATTGTATTCTGGATGATGCACGGGCGCCGTTGGTCCGTTTCCGACCAAGATATAGGCGCCTGGCCGTTCTTCTAACATAAAGGCGAAATCTTCGCCGCCCATGATCAAGGGCGCATCTGCGCATCCGCCACTTACTGAGGTCGCGACTTGGGCCGCGAACTGCGTTTGCTCTTCGGAATTGACCATGACTGGATAGTTCCTCGTATAGACGGGCGTCGCGCTGGCCCCAAAGGTTTCAGCGCAGTTTTTGGCAATCTCGCCAATTCGCCGCTCCGCAAGATCACGAATATCAGCATTCATCGTGCGCACAGTTCCCCTGAGCGTCACTCGCTGTGGAATGACATTAAAGGCGGTTGATGAGGTTTCAAAAGACGTCACCGAAACGACCAATTGTTCAACAGGGTCAGCATTTCGGCTGACGATGGATTGCAGAGCAAGGACCATATGCGAGGCAACAACGGTGCTATCGACGGTTTCATGCGGTTTGGCGGCATGGCCCCCCTTGCCTTCGATTTCAATTTCAAACACATCGGTGGCCGCAAAGAATGCCCCTGGACGAATTGCGAATTGGCCAACCTCCATACCGGGCCAGTTGTGCATACCGTAGACTTCTTGGATGCCAAAGCGCTCCATCATGCCATCATCGCACATTTCCTTGCCGCCACCGCCGCCTTCTTCGGCGGGTTGAAAGATCACAACAACGGTGCCATCAAAATTGCGCGTCTCTGTCAGATATTTTGCCGCGCCAAGCAACATAGCCGTATGACCATCATGACCACAGGCATGCATCGCGCTATCTGTCTTGGATGCATACTCAAGCCCCGTTTGTTCGTGTATGGGCAAGGCATCCATATCTGCGCGCAGCCCAATGGCCTTGCCGTTTGTGTCCACTTTGCCTTTGATCACACCAACAACGCCAGTGCGGCCTAACCCAGTTACAACCTCGTCACAGCCAAATTCCTTGAGCTTTTGCGCAACCACGGCTGAGGTGCGATGTGTGTCAAACAAGATTTCAGGATGTTCGTGCAAATCACGACGCCATGCGGTGATTTCTGAATGGAGGTCAGCGAAACGGTTCTTGATTGGCATGGGGCGGGTCCTTTGGCGATACTGCACATTTAGTGTTTCACAGAACGCATAAGGGGTCAAATAAATGCAGATGTTCAAATAAAACCATATGTCCAACTTAGACGGAGCAATAACAATATCATTCGTTCCTGCTCTCAGCTTTGGAACAGTGACCTCAGCACAGCCAAACATCCAGAACAAAATTCTGTATTCATGTACTCAATGACTTTTCCCGCCCCTTGCATTACGTCGTTTTCTTCATCATTTGGAACATAATTCCTCAATCAAGGAGAATACTATGTTCGAAGATCTCGGTTTTGAAACTCTGACAGCCCCTCAGGTCTCTGTCATGTTCGCCCTCCTCGTCGGAGCCGCTTTTGGCTTTCTCGCCGAGCGTAGCAAATTCTGTTTTCGCCGCAGCCTTGTTGGGGAAGATCGTCGTCAAGCTTGGGGCGTTTGGCTCTTGGCGCTTGCCACGGCAACGGTTGGCGTTCAGTTCGCGATTTTCTCAGGGCTCATCGCCTTTGACGATCACAGGTTTATGGTCTCAGAATTGCCTATCCTCTCTATCTTGATTGGTGGCGGCTTGTTTGGGGCGGGCATGGTGTTGACGCGCGGATGTGTGTCGCGGCTTACCATTTTATCCGCCTCTGGAAACCTGCGTGCCGCCACAGTGATTTTGATCTTTGCAGTCGTCGCACATGCCACCCTAAAAGGTGTCTTGTCTCCATTTCAGTCCCTAGCTGGTTCGGTCACATTAGACTTGGGCGATGCCATTGATCTGACACGTCTGGTCCCTGCTTGGGCCTTAACGTTGGCGCTCGTGGTGCTTGCGCTTTGGACGGCTGTCAAATCTCAGAACAAACCATCTCATTTAGCCTTAGCGGTCTTGATCGGTCTACTGGTCCCAACCGCTTGGGTTGGAACAGGCTATGTCCTATATGATGATTTTGACCCTATTACTATGGAAAGCTTGTCCTTCACTGCCCCAACAACCGAAGCTCTGTTTTGGACAGTGGCCTCCACCTCAATCCCTGCAGGATTTGGGACAGGTTTGATCGGGGGAACATTGGCGGGCGCGCTCATCGCATCATTGGCGTTCAAAACCTTCACATGGCAGAGCTTTGAGAGCCCCCGCCAAACAGGTCGCTATGCGCTTGGTGCGGTGTTTATGGGTGTTGGTGCCGTCTTAGCAGGTGGCTGCACAATCGGCGCGGGTCTTGCGGGTATTCCAACTTTCTCGGTTGCGACAATCTTGGCCTTATTCGCTATTGCCGGCGGCGCAGTCCTCACGCATCGATTGGTGGATGCTAATCCATCCGACGCCGTATTGAGCGGACCATCATCCACACCAATGCAACAACCGGCAGAGTAAGCACAGCCGTAATCATCCCTTTGCTTACCCCGATGGGGTCGGCAAGGGGATAAAATAGATAGCTGGCCAAAGACACGGCATAATAGCTAATTGCGACCACGGACAGACCTTCGACGGTTTCCTGCAATCGCAATTGCAAATCCGCCCGCCGATCCATGCTTTCAAGAAGGGATTGGTTTTGCGCAGAGCGTTCCACATCAACGCGTGTTCGCAGCAAGTCCCCCGCCCGCATCGCCCGATTGGCCATAGCGCTCAGACGATCCTCTGTTGACACAACCGTCCGCATCGCAGGCTCGTAGCGCCGCATCATAAATTCCTGAAAGGTTTGGCGACCTTCAAAGCGATCCTCTCGCAACACCTCAATACGTTGCGCAACAATCGCTTGATAAGCTTTGGTCGCAGAGAAGCGATAGGCGCTCTGTGCAGAGAGCTGTTCTAATTCGGCGGAGACTTGTAACAATTTATCCAAAGTCTTGTCAGCGGGCGCCTTATGGTCTGTCATAGCAGCCATCAATTGGGATAATTCACTGTCTATCTGACCCATTCGAATGGAGGCTTCACGCGCACGCGAAAAGCCAAGCATGGACATAGCCTTGTAGGTTTCTATTTCGCACAAGCGTTGAATAATCCGACCGATCCGTCGTTCACCTGTTCCTTTATTCACAAAGAGCGCAAAGCGTTGATGCCCTGCTTCGTCAATACGAAAGTCCCCGGCTGCAATCGCGGCATTCCCTAATACCGCGCTGGCAGCAACACTTTCAGGAACGAACCACTGACCCAATTTACCTTCGACATCGCGGTCCGTTTTGTAACCTTCGACACGAATAATGGCCGACGTCACCCGAACCGATTGTAAGCTGCTGAGCCAGGATTCTGGAAACACAGAAAAATTGCTCGCATCAAAGGGCACGTCCGATAACACTGGTGAAAACACCGTGTAGGTCACAAATTCAGTGTGCTGTTCCCATTTCAACATAAAGCGCCCGAGGGGGCCGAAAAAATGGTTGACGCCTTGTTGTGGATGCGGTGTTCCAAATTTATCAAGCAAGGCTGTCAAATCTTGGAAATCTTGATCGCGATTGCGCGAGGCCGCATTTTGAGGGCATTTCAACGCAAGATAGGCAACAGTGCCCGATCCGCTCATCGAGGGAAACGGACGTGCATGTAATTCATTTGCCAAAGGATAGCGAAGCGCGTGATCCTGAACAGGGGACATAGTCAAATTCCTATAACTTTGCCCTCAAGTTATAGACAAACATATCGACCTGTAAATTAAAAATCCTGATATTTCAGATAATTAAGCGAATACAATCGCATACATTGCATCAGAGCGACAGCAACATCGTCTCTTCGAGCTTTTCTGTTGCCATGCGTTTGAATTTCGGGAACCGCCATGTTGGATTTATCTGTGAGGCAGCTTCCATGATGATATCGGCTCTGACCGCTTGGCCTTTGTCAAAGGCAGCATTGGCCAAGTTACGCACATAATCCTGAACATCACGGCGACCGCGATAGACATCGCTAAAGGAATGCGTGTTTTCGACATCATTCATGAGATTCATCAAAAAGGGTTGAAACCCTTTCAAGCTCATCAAGATTTCTGGAACTTGGTGACCTTGGAACGGCAAGAAATGATAGTGTGTATTGCGCCGATCCAAGCGATCCGCATGTCTCCAATCCACTTCAAAATAGGGATCCACAAACACATCCACGCGGCTTGCGAGCTTGAGCGAGGCCGCACCGTCCCGATACCGAGGATCATCCCAATTGCCACGCTTGTACGCGCGTTCATAGCGCGTTTCCCAAGGGGTGATCTGTTTGAACAAGGTCGTCTGAGGGCTGTAGAGGATCACATGAGACCCAAAGGCCGCCGCACTAAACGAGGCCGCGCCATAGCCGCCCATTGAGCTTCCGTAAAAGATCACTTTTGAGAATTGATCAAAGAAATCTGTATCCGTAAGCTCGTCAAAGAAATCTAACAAATCAGTTTGGCGAAACCAATCGTTACGCCGCTTGGTCATAATCCCAAGGTGAGAGGCCCCAAGCTTTTCAATGAATTTATACGCCCAAGGATAGCGCGGGCCCTCCAATGATGTGGATTTCTTGTTATCAAAGGTTACAACTAGCGTATCGCTGCGTTCCAAGAAGACAGCGAAATGTTGTTCAAAATCTTTGTAAAATCCATTGAGCCGTGCTTTTGATGCGATGTCTAAAAGCTTGTCTGGCAATTGCTTCATCGAAATCTTCCCCAAGGTGAGCCACTCATGAAAAGATAACGATTTAACTGTGATCGGTGTTAGATGTCCTTTGGGGTAAAAATGTGTCTGAAAAGAGAAAAGCCCGAGACCTTTCGACCTCGAGCTTACTTTAGTATTGTTTATTCAGGAAATTAGTTGATAAGCGTCAGTAGCTTATTAAGGCTTTCCTTCGCATCGCCATAGAACATGCGAGTGTTCTCTTTGAAGAAGAGCGGGTTTTCGATACCTGAGTATCCTGTCCCCTGCCCACGTTTAGAAACAAAGACTTGCTTCGCCTTCCAGCATTCCAAAACAGGCATACCTGCGATGGGGCTGTTGGGGTCTTCTTGTGCGGCTGGGTTCACGATGTCATTTGAGCCGATCACGATCGCTACGTCTGTTTCAGGGAAATCATCGTTGATTTCATCCATCTCTAGAACGATGTCATAGGGCACTTTGGCTTCAGCCAAGAGAACGTTCATGTGACCTGGCAAACGCCCCGCAACGGGGTGAATTGCAAAGCGCACAGTCTTGCCCTTGTCACGAAGGCGTTTTGTCATCTCAGACACCGCTTGTTGGGCCTGAGCAACCGCCATACCGTAACCTGGGATGATCACAATGCTATCTGCCTCGTCCAATGCCGCGGCAACACCTTCGGCATCAATCGCAACTTGTTCGCCTTCGACTTCCATCGCAGGACCAGAGGTGCCACCAAAGCCGCCCAAGATCACGCTGACGAAGGAACGGTTCATCGCCTTACACATGATGTAGGACAAGATCGCACCAGAGGAACCAACCAACGCACCAACAACGATCAAGAGATCATTGCCAAGGCTAAAGCCGATCGCCGCCGCTGCCCAACCTGAATAGGAGTTCAGCATGGAGACAACAACAGGCATATCCGCGCCGCCGATACCCATGATCAAGTGGTAGCCAATGAACAATGCCGCAAGGGTCATGATAAAGAGCGGGAAGAAACCGCCTGAGTTCATGTACCAAATCAGCGTCAGGACAGAGATACCCGCAGCCGCTGCATTCAGCATATGACCACCGGGCAATTTTTCCGCCGCAGAAGTCACGCGACCAGAGAGTTTGCCATAAGCCACGACAGAGCCCGTGAACGTGATCGCCCCGATAAACACACCAAGGAACAGCTCAACGCGCAAGATTGCGATTTCGACTGGTGCCTTTTTCGCAATCAACGCAGCAAAGCCTTCGAGCGCCTTAAGCGCGTCGCCTTCCATGCCTGCCACACGCACGATTTCAATATGTGCGTTATAGCCAACAAACACAGCCGCCAAACCAACAAGCGCGTGCATACCCGCAACCAATTCCGGCATTTGGGTCATTTCGACCTTGGACGCCAATTGATAGCCGATTGCGCCACCTGCAGCGATCAACACCAATGAGAGCAACCAAAGGCCTGCGCCCGGTCCGATGAGCGTTGCGAATACCGCCAAGCCCATACCAACAATCCCGTACCAAACGGCGCGTTTCGCGCTTTCTTGGCCAGATAATCCACCCAAGGATAGGATGAAGAGTACTGCGGCAACAACATAGGCCGCTGTGGTAAATCCAAATTCCATCAGTTCACCCCCCTTAAGATTTCTGGAACATGGCAAGCATGCGCCGTGTAACAAGGAACCCGCCGAAAATGTTGATCCCTGCCATAAAGACAGACAACCCAGCAAGCAAAATCACCAAGAACGAGCCTGATCCAATTTGCATCAAAGCGCCCAAAATGATGATCGAGGAAATCGCGTTCGTCACCGCCATAAGAGGCGTGTGCAATGAATGCGACACATTCCAAATCACTTGGAACCCGATAAAGACCGAGAGAACGAACACGATAAAGTGCTGCATAAAGCTCGCAGGCGCGATCAAGCCAAGGCCAAGTGTCAATGCACCACCAACAGCCAACAATGTGATTTGCTGCTTTGTAGCCGCCTTGAAGGCTTCAACCTCTTGGGCGCGCTTTTCTTCGGCCGTGAGCTCTTTGGGCTTTTCTTGTGGTTTTGCCGCAATCGCTTGGATTTTCGGTGGGGGTGGTGGGAAAGTCACGTCCCCTGCATGCGTCACGGTTGCACCGCGAATAACATCGTCTTCCATGTTGTGAACAACGACACCGTCTTTTTCAGGGGTGAGGTCTGTCATCATGTGACGGATGTTTGTCGCATAAAGCGTAGAGGCTTGCGCCGCCATACGGCTTGGGAAATCAGTGTACCCAACGATTGTCACACCGTTTTCGGACACAACTTTTTCATCCATCACTGTGAGATCACAGTTGCCGCCTTTTTCCGCCGCCAAGTCAATGACAACTGAGCCCGGCTTCATCATGGACACCATATCTTCGAGCCAAAGCTTGGGCGCATCGCGACCTGGGATCAAAGCTGTCGTGATGACGATATCCATGTCGGGGGCAAGTTCACGGAATTTCGCGAGCTGCTTTTCACGGAACTCTGGGCTGGATGGGGCCGCATAGCCACCTGTCGCAGCACCATCTTGGACCGCCTCGTCGAATTCAAGGTAAACGAATTCAGCACCCATTGATTCAATTTGCTCGGCCACTTCGGGACGCACATCAAATGCGTACGTAATCGCACCAAGCGATGTCGCCGTTCCGATCGCCGCCAAACCAGCAACACCAGCGCCAACGATCAAGACCTTGGCTGGGGGGACTTTGCCCGCCGCTGTCACCTGACCTGTAAAGAAGCGACCAAAGTTGTTACCGGCTTCAATAACCGCACGATACCCTGCGATGTTGGCCATAGATGACAAAGCATCCATTTTCTGAGCGCGTGAAATACGTGGCACCATGTCCATCGCAATGACGCTTGCGCCCTTTTTGGCGATAGAGGCCATTTGCTTTTCATTTTGGGCAGGCCAGAAGAATGAAATCAGCGTTTGACCGTCTTTGAGGCGCTTGGCTTCGGCATCGCTTGGTGGGCGGACTTTGGCAATCGTATCTGCCTCTTTCCAAAGTGCAGCCGCTGTTTTGACAACAGTGACCCCTGCGTCCTCATATGCTTGATCTGAAAAACCAGCCAATGCACCTGCACCAGCTTCGATCAAACACTCATGTCCCAGTTTTTGCAGCTGCAATGCGCTGTCAGGCGTCATAGCAACCCGTGCTTCGCCTTCAAAAACCTCTTTGGGTGTTCCGATTTTCAACGTTTCCGTCCCCCTAAAATTAAGTTCCATTTTCGGACCATTCTCGGCCCATCTGTTTTTATGTCTTAGGCACTATACCTAAATCATTCCGTCGCAAACCACGAACAAATAGTCGCAGGCCCTCATATCCATCGTCGCGTGTTTTGCGCATAGCGCTCAAACTCCGTGCCGAACTTGTCTCTAAGGTGTACTTCTTCAGGGATAATGAAACGTCTTTCAATAGCCCAAACAAAGATTACCACCAATGGTAGCGCTAAAAGTGACCCCCAATGCAAGAAAAACCCCATAAGAACGAGTGTATCACCCAAATAAATGGGGTTCCGCGTATATTTGAAAATGCCCGAACTGACCAAGGCGCTGGCCGTTTGTCGTGGGATAACGGTTGTACGGTGGCGTCTCATAACAAGAATTGCCACCCCTATTAAGACGAGGCCAACCACAATCAACAGCACACCGACACCATCCACGATGGGATGAGAGATCAAATCCGCGAACGGATCATACTGGGATATCCAGCGCCCCAAAACCACACATCCAACCCACCACATGGGCGGAATATCCATCCATTTCATCATTCGGGTTTAAAAGCCGCGTCTTGAAGCCAACCATTGCGCCCTGATTGAAGTACAAGCACATTTTCATGACCCAAAACACGCGCGGCAAAGGTGGCTTGCGCAGAGAGGCTCCCTGTGTTGCAGAACAACACAACCATCCCGTCCTCAGGCAATTCGTCCAAACGGCTTGGAATTTCGCGCCACTCAATATGGATCGCCCCTGGGATCGTGCCTTGATTGAATTGTTCCTCATCGCGCGTATCCACAAAGGTCACAGAGGAAAACACATCTTCGCTCAGTTGCTGCGGCAAGATGATGCCAGACTCATATGTGGCAAAATCCATATATCCGACGATTTCATCAGAGAGATCGCTTGCCTGCGCGCTTGTTAAACCAAAGCTAAGCGCGCTTGCCAGTAGCAAAGATGTCGTAAATCTTGTCATTCCCATTCCATTTCTTCGTAAACGCGGCCCGCATTTTTGGTTGCGAGCTCTTTAAAGGTTTCTAAATTTGCCCAAGCGGATTGATCCACATAATAGGCGCCAGCCAGATCACCGCCCTCTTCGATATGAGCGCCGATTTTTTCGCGCAAATCGACGAGGTAGTCGCGCGTGTAGCGCGTCACCTGAGCCAAGTTGGTTGGATGGCCGTGTCCGGGGATCACATAGGTCGGGTTGAGAGGGGCAAAACCAGTTTCCCACGTTTCAATCCAGCAACGTGCGCAGGTATCGGCAAAGATGGGCGGCATGCGTTCATGAAAGGCAATGTCGCCTGCAATCATCATGGACCACTGTGGGATCCACACTTGAGTATCGCCCGGACCATGTGCCGATCCGAGGTGCAGTATTTCAAAACGTACGCCACCTAGCTCATATTCAAAGCGATCCGAAAAGCTGATATTGGCGGGGACAACCCGTGTTCCTTCGGCTTTGTCGCGGTTATAGCGCTGCATGCCTTGCAAGATAAAATCACCGCGCTCTTTGACTTCGTGAATGGCATCCTCATGGGCGATGATATCCACACCCAAGTCCGCCCAGTAGGAATTGCCCAACATAGCGTGGCCTTGGCCGTTTTCGTTGACCACCAATTTCACAGGCTGATCGGTCACAGCCTTGATTTCTTCATGCAATGCCGCGGCAAGGCGCGCAGAGGCACCACCATTCACCACAACAACGCCCTCACCTGTCACAACAAAGGATAAGTTATTGTTATGACCAGAATTTTCATAGGTCGGAGGCGCCGTCGCGCCAATCGCGCTCCAGACATGGGGGATGACTTCTACGGGTTTGTTATAAAGCTCAGACTGTGGATATTTATCCGCAATATCTTCGGATCCAAGTGCCGATGTTGCGAGGGCAACCCCTAAAACCGTTCCCAAAATAATATGTTTCATGACGCGCTCCCTCCACGAATATACGCACAATACAGATAAATTCATTTTTGTGAATATCATTTTTAACCTTCTAACGACTTGCCACAGATCGGCAGAACGATACAGTCCTAATAAACAACAGAGAGTTTCGATATGTTAGAGGGAAAACACGCACTGGTCACAGGTGGCGGCACAGGCATCGGGTTGGCGATTGCGCGTGCATTGGCGGATCAAGGCGCACTGGTGACGATCACAGGTCGCCGCTATGAAGTTTTGCAAGAGGTCGCGACAGAGGGGCTTTTCCCGATGGCGATGGATGTCACCGATGAGGCTCAGCAAATCGTAGGGATCGCCCAAGCGGTTGCAGAGCGCGGTCCAATTCAAATCTGTGTCGCCAATGCAGGGATTGCCGAGGGTAGAACCTTGCAGAAGACCGATCTCGATTTTTGGCGCAAGATCATGGCGACCAATTTAGACGGTGCTTTCGTCACCATGCGCGAAAGCATGAAGTCAATGCTTACGACCGATTGGGGGCGCGTGATCGCCATTTCCTCAATTGCAGGGGTCAAGGGATTAAAAGGAGCTGGTGCCTATTCTGCCTCAAAGCATGGGATCATCGGATTGATCCGCACCTATGCCGAGGAACATATGGGCGGGCCGATTACCTTTAACGCTATCTGTCCTGGCTATGTCGATACACCCATCGTGGCGCGAAATGCCGATAGCATCCAAGCCCGCGCAGGCCTGAGCAAAGAGGCGGCTCAAGACATCATGGTTCAAGCCAATTGTCACAAACGCCTGATCTCACCAGAGGAAATTGCTGCCTCTGCCCTTTGGTTGTGTCATCCAAACTCTGCAAGCGTGAACGCGCAAACTATTGAAATCGCTGGCGGACAGGTATGAGCGACTTTCTAAAGACGAAAGCCCTGTTTCACTTGCCCGAGGGCATGATCTATCTAGATGGCAATTCTCTTGGCCCCCTTCCCAAAGCGGCGGCACAGCGGGTTCATGACATGATGACGGATCAATGGGGTGAGCTGTTAATCACAGGTTGGAACAAGGCGGGGTGGATGGATCAACCCATTAGCGTGGGCAACCGCATAGCGCGGTTAATCGGCGCGGAAACGGACCATGTAGCCGTGGGCGATACGCTGTCAATCAAGGTTTATCAGGCCTTAGCAAGCGCGCTCGAATTGCGCCCAGATCGCAAAGTGATCCTCTCTGATAGCGGTAATTTCCCTTCTGATCTCTATATGGCCCAAGGCTTGATTGCCTCTTTGGGTCAAGGTCACGAATTGCGCATCGTGGCCCCCGAAGACATCGAAGCAAACCTAACGTCTGAGGTCGCCGTGAGCCTGATCACAGAGGTGGATTATCGCACAGGACGCCGCCACGAAATGGCGCATCTCACTGCCAAGGCACAGTCTGTCGGGGCTTTGACGATCTGGGATCTCGCTCATTCTGCGGGTGCGATTGATGTGGACCTCATGGCCGCCCAAGCCGATTTCGCCGTCGGCTGTACCTATAAATATCTCAATGGCGGACCAGGGAGCCCCGCCTTTATCTATGTCGCACCAAAGCATGCCGAGCATGTGCGCCCTGCTCTCTCAGGATGGTTGGGCCACAAATCACCCTTTGATTTTGACCTTACCTACATTGAGGGCCAAGGGATTGAACGGATGCGTGTGGGAACACCCCCTGTCATTGCGATGGCAAGCCTTGAGGCAGCTTTGGATATCTGGGACATTACTACGATGGCCGATATCCGTACCAAATCCAAAGAGCTGACATCTCTCTTTATTGAGCTGATTGAGGCACGCTGTCCCATGCTCACGCTCGCAAGCCCACGAGACGCGGAGCAGCGCGGAAGCCAAGTGTCCTTTGCCTTTGAACAGGGATACCCCGCCATGCAAGCGATCATTGATCGCGGCGTGATTGGTGATTTTCGCGCACCAAACATCATGCGGTTCGGATTTACGCCGCTCTACATCGATGAGGCCGATGTCACAGCCGCGGTTGATATCATCACCGAGGTTATGGACACCGAGGCGTGGAAAGCCGAAAAATATCAGGTCCGCGCCAAAGTGACCTAAGCCGTCTGAAGCGATTTTTGACCTAATTTGTTCGCGCGCCACGCATGGGCCGCTGCCCCAAATGCGGTGAACAAGGGCCGCGACACTGGATCAAGACCTGCATTCCATTCGGGATGCCACTGAACGGAATAGGTGAACCCTGTGGCGTCTTTGACATAGATTGCCTCTGGCGTTCCGTCGGGGGCATAGCCATCGATAACGATACGGTCCCCTGCATCGGTAATACCTTGACCGTGAAGGGTATTTGTCATCACTTCTTGTGCGCCCATAAGCTTGGCAAATGGACCATCAGGGGTTAAGGTCACTTTGTGACGAATGGCGAATTTTTCCTCTAACGTCCCGTCGGGCGGCATGCGGTGATTGTCGCGCCCTGGCAGGTCACGGATTTCTGGATGAAGAGTGCTGCCAAAGGCTACTGCGACTTCTTGGAAACCGCGACAAATTCCAAACACAGGCAGGCCAAGTGCAACCGCCTCACGAATGAGGGGCAAGGTGATCGCATCCCGTTCCCGATCAAAGTCCCCATGTGCCTCAGTCTCGGCATGGCCATATTCGCTTGGGTGGACATTGGGTCGTCCGCCTGTGAACAAAAACCCATCACAGAGCTCAAGCAATTCTGAAACCGAAACAAGCTTTGGATCAGAGGGGACAATCATTGGCATACAGCCAGAAACCTCAGCAATCGCCTCTGAGTTCATCGTGCCTGCAGCATGTGCAGGATACTGATCATTTATGAGATACGAATTGCCAATTATGCCGATCACAGGGCGCATGATATAAACCTTAGTTTTTTAGTATGGTATTTAGTTAGCAAGTTATTCGGGGACTGTAAAGCTAACTTATAATAATTCTAAAACGAAACGGGGCGCAAGCTTGCCGCCTGCGCCCCGTCCTGAAAGCAAAATTTATGAGTGTTTTACTGCGCTTTGAGCTCAAGGCGACGCGCATGAAGCACAGGTTCGGTATAGCCTGAAGGCTGAACACGACCCTTGAACACCAAATCACAAGCCGCCTGAAAGGCAATCCCGTCAAAGCTAGGCGCCAGTCTCTGATAAGCAGGGTCACCCGCGTTTTGGCGATCCACAACAGCGGCCATTTTCTTCATCGCGGCCATCACTTGTTCTTCGCTCACGACACCATGATGCAGCCAATTCGCCAAAGCTTGGCTTGAAATGCGGCAGGTGGCGCGGTCTTCCATGAGGCCGACATCGTGAATATCAGGGACTTTGGAACAACCGACACCTTGGTCCACCCAACGCACGACGTATCCAAGGATACCTTGCGCATTGTTTTCAATTTCTTGCGCGATATCAGCATCAGACAGGTTTTCCCCAGACATCACAGGCAAAGTCAGCAGATCCTCTAATGTCCCACGTGCGCCACCCGCTTTGATTTCATCTTGGCGCGCTTTAACGTCCACTTTGTGATAATGCGTTGCATGCAACGTCGCCGCCGTTGGTGAGGGAACCCACGCACAGTTTGCACCTGATTGCGGATGGCCAATTTTTGCCTCCAACATATCGCCCATGCGATCAGGCATCGCCCACATGCCCTTGCCGATCTGCGCCTTGCCCTGAAGCCCACAAGCCAAACCAATATCGACGTTGCGATCCTCGTAAGAGGAAATCCATGGCATGGCTTTCATCTCGCCTTTGCGTACAAAAGGGCCAGCCTCCATCGAGGTATGAATTTCATCGCCCGTGCGATCCAAGAAGCCTGTGTTGATAAAGGCAACTCGCGATTTAGCCACGCGGATACATTCCTTGAGGTTCGCAGAGGTGCGACGCTCTTCGTCCATAATCCCGATTTTCACCGTATTGCGCGGCAGGCCAAGCGTGTCTTCGACGCGATCAAAAATGTCGACCGTAAAGGCGACTTCTTCTGGGCCATGCATCTTGGGTTTAACGATATACACAGAACCATGAACCGAATTGCCGCTCTCGCGTTTCAGGTCATGCATTGCGATCATGGTTGTGATCATCCCATCCATGAGGCCTTCGCCTATTTCAAGACCGTCTTTGTCGAGGATTGCTGGGTTGCTCATCAAATGACCCACATTGCGCACCAACATGAGGCTGCGCCCTTTATGGGTGACTGTCTCGCCGTTCGGTGCCGTGTAGGTCACATCCTCGTTCAACACGCGGTCAAAGGTTTTGCCACCCTTGGACACAGTTTCGGACAAATCGCCCCGCATCAGGCCAAGCCAGTTGCGATAGGCCAAGGCTTTGTCTTCGGCGTCCACGGCCGCAACGGAGTCTTCGCAGTCCATAATTGTCGAAAGGGCAGATTCCAAAATGATGTCTGACACGCCCGCCGCATCGGTTTGGCCGACTGGCGTTGTTGGATCGATCACGATGTTGATCAGAAGACCGTTGTTGCGCAAGAAGACATTGCTTAACCGGTCGCCGTCTTTGCGGTGTCCTGCGAAGTTAGCCATCTCAGCGAGGGAACCAAGGTTCGTTTCAAGCGCACCATTTTTAACAGTGATTTCAGTGACATCTGCCCATGACCCAGTGGCCAAAGGCGTCGCTTCATTCAGGAAATCACGGCCCCATGCGATGACCCGCGCCCCGCGATCGACGTCATAGCCACCCCCCCTAGGCAAATCGCCCAGCGCATCCGTTCCATAAAGCGCGTCATAGAGGCTTCCCCATCTTGCATTGGCTGCATTCAAGGCAAAGCGTGCATTGGTAATGGGCACCACCAATTGCGGACCCGCGATTGAGGCAATTTCAGGATCAACATTCGTGGTCTCAATGTCAAACGCATCACCTTCTGGAACCAGGTAGCCGATTTCTCTTAAAAAGGCTTGATAGGTGGCTTGATCCCAGCTTTTCCCTTTGTTGGCGCGATACCACTCATCGAGTTGCGCTTGGATATCAGCACGCTTTTGAAGGAGCGCGCGATTTTTGGGGCCGAGGTCATGCACCAAGCCAGACAGCCCCTTCCAGAACACATCCACGTCCACACCCGTTCCAGGAAGCGCCTCTTGTTCAACAAATGTCACCAACTCAGCGGCAACTTGAAGTCCAAATTTATCCAAACGATCCGTCATATCCGTGTTCCCTCTGTAAAGCTATACTGAACAGATAAGGTGAAAGTTTCCTATAGGCAACAAATTTGGTCTAGTTAATTTACCAATTTACCCTCAACAGTTTCAAAAATATCAGAACAATACCTAACATATTCAATAAAATTTATATATTGAGCTTGCCCTACGATACCCTGAATGCCCCTCGACAATTCGGTTGCAATTTTGTTCTATGCTGCAAACTCCAATGCCTTGTGCAATTTACCATAATGAAAGCAACCACATGCTCGATGACACTGATCAAACCGTTTACCTAAAAGACTATAAAGCCCCCACATATTTAGTTGAAACGGTTTCCTTGCATTTTGTGCTGTCGCCCAAAGCAACGCGTGTCATTTCCAAAATTGCCTTTACCCCGAACCCAGTTGCGGATAGCCGCGCATTCTTTTTGCATGGGGAGCAGCTTGATCTGAAATGGGCAAAAATTGACGGGCAAGATGTGTCCCCAACTCTAAGCGATCAAGGATTAACGGTTCAAACCCCTGATGCCCCCTTCATTTGGGAAGCCGAAGTTGAAATCAGCCCTGAAGACAACACCGCCCTCTCCGGTCTTTATATGTCCAATGGCATGTATTGCACCCAATGCGAAGCCGAAGGGTTCCGCAGGATTACCTACTATCCCGACCGTCCCGATGTTTTGGCCATCTTTGATGTAACAATCGAATCCGATTTGCCGATCCTTCTGTCCAACGGAAACCTTGTTGAACAATCCGACACACAGGTGACATGGCACGACCCTTGGCCCAAACCAGCCTATTTATTCGCGCTTGTGGCGGGGCATTTGGTCAATCACGCAGATCGCTTTGAAACCAAATCAGGCCGCGATGTTGAGTTGAATATTTGGGTCCGTCCGGGAGATGAACATAAATGCGCCTTTGGCATGGAGGCTTTGAAAGCGTCGATGAAATGGGACGAGGATGTCTATGGATTAGAATATGATCTCGACCTCTTTAACATTGTCGCCGTGGATGATTTCAACATGGGCGCGATGGAAAACAAGGGGCTGAATATTTTCAACTCCGCCGCTGTTTTGGCAAGCCCTGATACGAGCACAGATTCAAATTTTGAACGGATCGAAGCCATCGTTGCGCATGAATATTTCCACAACTGGACCGGCAACCGTATTACCTGTCGTGATTGGTTTCAACTCTGCCTCAAAGAAGGACTAACCGTCTATCGGGATGGCCAGTTCACCTCAGATATGCGCAGCGCCTCAGTTAAACGGATCGAAGATGCGGTCGTTCTGCGCCAAGCGCAATTCCCCGAAGACAACGGCCCCCTCGCACATGCGGTTCGCCCAGACAGCTTTGTTGAGATCAACAATTTCTACACGGCGACAATTTATGAAAAAGGTGCCGAGCTTATCGGCATGCTGAAAACCCTCGTCGGGGACGACGCCTATTACAAAGCTGTTCAGCTTTATGTTGATCGCCACGATGGGCAAGCCGCCACATTGGAAGATTGGCTTCAAGCCTTTGAAGACAGCACAGGGCGCGATCTTAGCCAATTCAAGATTTGGTATGAACAAGCGGGCACACCGCGCCTTAAGGTCACTGAGCGGTATGAAAACGGCAGCTTTTTCCTCGACTTTGAACAAGCAACACCCCCTACTCCGAGCCAAGACCACAAAGACCCCCGCGTGATCCCAATTGCCATTGGCCTTTTGTCGCCGCAGGGGGAAGAAATTCAGCCGACCGCTATTTTTGAAATGACGCAAGCCACACAAAGCATCGAATTCAAAGATATGGCAGAGCGTCCTATTCCGTCAATTTTGCGCAATTTCTCGGCCCCTGTGATCTTGGAACATGACATCGATAATACGCGCCGATCCTTCTTGATGGCGCATGACAGTGACCCGTTCAACCGATGGGAAGCCAGCCAAAGTTTGGCCATGAATTGCCTCATCTCGATGATCACCGAGAACAAGACCGCAGATGCCCGTCTGCTAGATGGATATTTGGCAACACTTCGCGATGACACATTGGATCCGAGTTTCCGCGCACTTGTGCTTCAACTTCCGTCACAGTCCGATATTGCGCAAACGCTCTTTGACATGGGGCAAACGCCGGATCCAGAAGAGATCTATCAAACAGTGCAAACCCTAAGACAGGCGATGGCAACCCATCTCCAAGATGTCTTGCCCCGCATTTACGCACAACATCAGATTGATGGTTCCTATTCGCCAGATGCCACCCAAGCCGGGGGGCGCAAGCTTGCCAATTGCGCCTTGGGTTTGATTGCCCGTCTCGATGGTGGCAAAACCGCCGAGCAGCAATTTCAAAACGCAACGAACATGACCCAACAGCTTGCAGCACTCTCTGTGCTCGTTGCCAATAACCGCTCCGAGGATGCTCTTGAAGCCTTTTATGAGCAATGGAAATCTGATCGATTGGTGATGGACAAATGGTTTGGCATTCAAATCTCTGCAGCCGCGCCTGACATGGCGTTGAAAGCCGCGCAGAGGCTCGTTAATCATCCCGACTTTACAATCAAAAACCCGAACCGCTTCCGCTCTGTCTTGTCAGTATTGGCCTCACACCAAGCGGCTTTTCACACGGCGGATGGGTCGGGATATACATTTGTGTCCGATTGGTTGATAGAGTTGGACAAAATCAATCCACAGGCCACTGCGCGCAGCTGTGGCGCTTTTCAAACATGGAAACGGTTAGATAAGGACCGACAAAACATGTTGGCCGACAATATGGAGCGCATCTTGGCCCAACCCACCCTCAGCCGGGATACAAAAGAAATGTTAACGCGCATTTTGGACAAATGACTTATAGATATTCACATCGCCCGCGAAATCGAAAATCGATCTTGATTGTCTGTGCCTATTTTATCGGCATCGCGCTGTTCAAATTGGTCTTTAACCTAGCCGATCTCTGGGTCGCCGTTGCGGGGTTCGTTGCGGTCCCCGCGATTTACGATTTGGCGCGCAATGCGCAATCCACTCTGACCCTGTCGCAGTCACAGATAGACTGGACATCAGGTCGCCAAGAAGCCGACATCGTGGTGAGTGCAATTGACTACATCCGCTTTGACACGCGACTTGATCTCAGCATCAAGATGTCGATCGTTTTGAAAACAGGTCGCAAAATTCGCGTCCCTGTTGCCTGTACGCCGCCCTATGACGACATCACAGACGCACTAGAAAGAAACGCGATTCGTCATGAGCGCCACCATTTTACACTTTTGAATTGACTGGAAATTGGCTAAGTTAATTGAACGCACTTTCTACAATACGCCCTACCCCTTAGCATTACGCACAGCCGTTTCCCTATCCAATAGTTCCATTTTGGAAACAAATTGTCGCTGATTTATTGTGAAAAAACGTCGAAAAATTATAATCTTGCCACTTTTCGGCCAAAAATCAGCGTCATACACTGCCCCAGTAGCTGGAGTTAAAAATGTATACGAGTAATCTGTTTTTCCGCCAAATGAGATTGGCTTTTGGTCGCACGAGTCACCTCAACATGCCGTCCCTTATCAAAGACGTGTGCAGCAAAACGCGCACAGACACCGTCCAAGATGAAATTGACGCGCTGACAGATGCTGTCGGACTTACCGTTGTTCAACAATCCGAAGAAGAATTGGAGCGGAATTGGTATTACTCCCGCGGTCAAAAGCTGGTTCGCCAAGAAAACTGGGAACAGCTTGGCGCAGAAATTCGCCAATTCGACGAAATGCGGGCCACAACGACAGCTGGTAGCCCCATTGCCGAGGTTCTCACACGCGGCGCGCGCAATGATGTGGTGCGCCCGATTGAGCTCGCGCTGCGGGATCGCACCTCTGTTCCCTCGACCCAAGGGATTGCCGCCTATCACGCCATTCAAAACGATCTAAATCGGGATTACGGGATTGCCTTGGTTCTGGCACATACGCATATCGATGCGGGCTGGGCGTGGCATGATTTTGCCCCTACGAAAAATTCTGACGCCTATTTCAAGACATTTCGCCGTCACTTCAAACTCGCTCATGCAATCCTAAGCGATTTTGATCCTGTCGCAGAAAACGCCCCTGCCCTTGCCGCCGCCCAATGCGCGCTTTTGCCAGGCTTAGAAAACCCGGGCCTCCGAGTAAGCGAAGATTACGAAGATCTCATCGACCTCGATCCGACCACGTCCCGCCATATCCGAAACTATGGTCTGCACCTTTTGCCAGCGTGGTTTGGCAATTACGAAAAACTGGAACTCCAAGCGCAAAAGACCGCCGAACGCACAAGCGATATGTGGGGAACTGGTGGCTATGCGTGGATGTATCTCGATGCCTTGACCTGTGATGCGCAATGTTTTGAGAAACTAGATACAGACCTCTTTATGAGCGGGCTTCTCGATATTTTTGACCGTTTGGGCGATCAACATACAGCCAACCTCTTTAGCGCCTTTTTGGCCCTGACATTGGCGCAACCTGCCCCAGGACGTGAGTCCAACATTTCACGGCGCAAACGGGCCAAGCTTCACGAAGCCGCCGATTGGGCAATCGAAAGCCACCTGCGGGAAATTCATCCCCTCGTTTGGTACGAAGCAGCCCCGCGTATGATGGAAACCGAAGCCAGCATTCCAACAGAAATCGCCTATGTTCGCGGCGAAGAATTGGCGCTTCGCATCCTGTTTGATCGCAAATCAATGATCCCACAGGCGTCTTATCGCAAATCAGCCTAGGCGTTTTGAACGAAACGTCATTGAATCCTCGCGCGTCATTAGATACATCGCTTGCAACACGCGAAAATTTGCAGGTGATCCCTATGCTTGATTTGACATACGAAGCCCCGAAACCAAAAGTTATTGCTGGTGCAAAGCATGACTGGGAATTGGTCATCGGAATGGAAGTCCACGCCCAAGTTGCGTCCAATTCCAAACTGTTCTCTGGGGCCTCCACGCAATTTGGCAATGAACCCAATGCAAATGTCGCCTTCGTTGATGCGGCAATGCCGGGCATGTTGCCTGTGATCAACGAATTCTGCGTTGAACAAGCCGTGCGCACTGGGTTGGGTCTCAAGGCCGAGATCAACCTTTGGTCCGCCTTTGATCGCAAAAACTATTTTTACCCTGACCTTCCGCAAGGCTATCAGATCAGCCAACTCTATCACCCCATCGTGGGCGAAGGCGAAGTAATCGTGAACCTTGAGCCTGGCATCGCACGCCGCGTGCGCATCGAGCGGATCCACATGGAACAAGACGCGGGAAAATCTGTGCATGACATGGACCCCAACATGTCCTTTGTTGATCTCAACCGCACAGGCGTCTGTCTTATGGAAATCGTGAGCCGCCCTGACATTCGCGGCCCCGAAGAAGCCGCCGCCTATGTCGTAAAAATCCGCCAAATCATGCGCTATTTGGGAACCTGTGACGGCAATATGCAAAACGGCAACCTGCGCGCCGATGTGAACGTGTCTGTCTGTTTGCCGGGCGCCTATGAAAAATTCATGGAAACCGGCGATTTCGGCCACCTTGGGACGCGCTGCGAAATCAAGAACATGAACTCAATGCGCTTTATCCAGCAGGCCATTGATGTCGAAGCCCGCCGCCAAATCGCAATCCTCGAGGCTGGCGGCAGCGTCGATCAAGAAACCCGTCTCTATGACCCAGACAAGGGCGAAACACGCTCCATGCGCTCAAAAGAAGAAGCGCATGATTACCGCTACTTCCCTGATCCCGACCTATTGCCGTTGGAAATCGAACAAGAGTGGGTGGATGACATTAAATCAAACCTCCCCGAACTTCCTGATGAGAAAAAAGAACGCTTCATGCGCGACTTTGGACTATCGGAATATGATGCCAATGTCCTCACGGCAGAATTGGACGCCGCGCATTATTTTGAAGCGGTCGCAGAGGGACGCGATGGCAAAATGGCGGCCAATTGGGTAATCAACGAATTGTTCGGGCGTTTGAAAAAAGACGACAAAGACATCACCAATAGCCCCGTCACCCCAGATCAGCTTGGCGGCGTGATCGACCTTATTCAAAAAGGCGACATCAGCGGCAAAATCGCCAAAGACCTCTTTGAAATCGTCTACACCGAAGGCGGTGTACCGGCCGAAATTGTTGAGACGCGTGGCATGAAACAAGTCACCGACACAGGCGCGATTGAAAAAGCCGTGGATGACATCATCGCGGCAAACCCTGCCCAAGTTGAAAAAGCCAAAGCAAATCCAAAACTAGCAGGATGGTTTGTCGGCCAAGTGATGAAGGCCACAGGTGGCAAAGCCAATCCCAAGGCCGTCAATGACATCGTCGCGGCTAAGCTCGCGCAATAACGAATAACATGGATGGGGCGCTTCTGCGCCCCCGATATCCCAATCAGGCCAAATCTAAGGACAATGCGTGGATTTGGCCAACCAGCTCGGCGCCCAAGGCCGCATGCACGGCACGATGACGCGCTATTCGCGACATGTCAGACAGCCCATCTGCGCGCATAACCACATGAAAATGGCTTTCTCCGCCTTCTTGAAATCCAGCGTGACCACGATGGCTTTCGCTGTCATCAATCACATCCAAGCGCGTCGGGGCAAAGGCTTTTTCTAATTTCGATCTTATTTCGTCACTTCTTGCCATTTTTTCCACCTAGCCTCTTCAAATTATCTCTCAGGACTCTATGATCAACATCCTGAGTCGCAAAGGTGTAAAAATGACAAAATCAGATCCTTTTGGTTTCGACATGTCCGTGTCGTCGGCAAAAAAGAAAAACCCACGCGGTCGTCGTGGGTTAACAGGCGAATCTGAAACATCTCGTCGTCTGTGTGAACATGAAGGCTGCCAAGAGGCTGGAAAATTTCGCGCACCAAAGGCACCAGATGTCTTGGATGATTTCTGGTGGTTCTGCAAAGATCACGTGCGCGAATATAATCTGAAATGGAACTTTTTCCAAAATCAGACCGAAGCCGAACTCAACGCACAAATGTCCAAGGACAAAGTTTGGGAACGCGAAACCAAATCCTTCCGCGATCCAGAAGCACGCGCATGGGCCCGCCTTGGCATTGAGGACCCCCATGACGTTTTGGGCGGCAATGCAACGATCAACCCTGGTCGCAATGGGGCTACCTCTACTGGTCACACCCGCCGGCTCCCCCCAACCGAACGCCAAGCGATTGAAATTTTGGATGTCAAAGACAGCATGACCAAAGCAGAGATCCGCAAAGCCTACAAAGCCTTGATCAAAGTGCTTCACCCCGACATGAACGGCGGGGATCGCAGCCAAGAAGAACAACTGCAACAAGTCGTTTGGGCATGGGATCAAATCAAAGACAGCCGAAGCTTTAAATAAGCTTCAGCTTTGTCAAAATACTCTCGCCGAAGGCACCGGTGCGTCAGCACTCATAAAGCGCCGCCCCTTGGGGCGGCTCAATTTTTAGACATCACGCGGGTTTAAACGTTAGTGACACCCCGTTGATGCAGTGCCGCTTGCCAGTAGGTTGCGGCCCGTCATCAAAAATATGCCCCAAATGGGATCCACATCGCCTACAGTGGCATTCGGTGCGTAGCATGAAAAACTTGCGATCCTCAGAGGTGCTGATGGCATTCTCTTGCGCCTGCCAAAAACTCGGCCAACCCGTTCGGCTGTCATATTTGTGCTCGGAAGAATAGAGCGCCAAATCACACCCACGGCAGTGATACATGCCCGCGTCATAGAGCTTGTCCAAAGGTGAGGTGCCTGCGCGCTCTGTGCCATCGTTGCGCATAACCTCATATTCCAAATCGCTCAACATCGCGCGCCACTCCTCGTCCGTGCGTGTCACTTCAAAGGATCCTGACCGCTTCGCAGCTGTGGCGGTCTGCGCGCTCACAAGCCCCAAAATGCTACCTAGCAAAAAATTTCGTCTCAACATAAACCGTCCTCCTGAACTAAAGATGACGGAAGTCTGACTGAAATCAATAAAACTCTGCGCACATTCGCGTGAACCTATTCAAGACTTTCTCTGTGACGACGCGGAAATATGGTTTCTTCCCCTTGCACCATGGCCCAATATGTTGCACCACTTTCCCACCAAAACGCTGTTGAAAAGGAAGACGGACCATGCTTGAGGGCACGCTAGAGCAAAACGCACGACTAACCGAAGATATTTCCGTCCGGGACGTCTTTGGAATTGACAGCGACATGGTTGTCAAAGGCTTTTCTGAGAACAGCTCACGCGTTCCTGAGCTTGACAGCACCTATAAATTTGACCCCGATACGACGATGGCGATCCTTGCTGGATTTTCACACAATCGTCGCGTGATGATCCAAGGATATCACGGAACAGGGAAATCAACTCACATCGAACAAGTCGCCGCACGCCTCAATTGGCCAACTGTGCGCGTGAACTTGGACAGCCACATCAGCCGGATTGATTTGATCGGTAAGGACGCCATAAAACTGCGCGACGGTGTGCAGGTCACTGAATTCCATGAAGGAATCCTCCCTTGGGCGCTGCGCAACCCTGTTGCAATCGTCTTTGATGAATATGATGCTGGCCGCGCGGATGTAATGTTTGTGATCCAACGTGTTCTTGAACATGATGGGAAATTGACCCTCTTGGATCAAAACGAAATCATCACGCCCAACCCAAATTTCCGCTTGTTTGCTACAGCAAATACAGTTGGCTTGGGGGATACAACAGGATTGTATCACGGCACGCAACAGATCAACCAAGCCCAGATGGACCGTTGGTCCATGGTTGCGACGTTGAACTATTTGTCCATTGATGCCGAAAGCGCCATCGTTCTCGCCAAAGCCCCGCATTACAACACCGAACAGGGCCGCAAAACGGTTAAGCAGATGGTCACGGTCGCAGACCTCACACGGACCGCTTTCATGAACGGTGATCTTTCAACAGTTATGTCGCCGCGCACTGTGATTGCATGGGCGCAAAACGCCGAGATTTTCCGCGATGTTGGATATGCCTTCCGCCTTACATTCATGAACAAATGTGATGAGCTAGAGCGTCAAACCGTGGCCGAATTCTTCCAGCGTTGCTTTGATCTTGAGCTGCCTGAAAGTGCCGCGAGCATGAGCATCGGTTGATAATTGAGATGCGCCATAGGGCGCATCACTGAATTTTGGCCCCTTGCGGGGCGATGCCTCCGGCGGGAGTAGTTTCGCAAAAGTGAAGCAAAGCTTGATTTTTGAGGTGGCGTTGCGAAAGTGGAGAGCATGGTAAAACACGCAGACAACCCAGCAGATCCGTTTAAAAAGGCCTTGGCTGAGGCCACCAAGGTCATGGCCAATGACCCTGAGTTGACAGTGACCTACACTGTGGATCCCTCTGGTGTGTCGGGCGACACGATGCGTCTGCCACAGGTGAGCCGTCGTATGACGCGAGAAGAAGTGTTGGTTGCGCGTGGCACAGCGGATGCTTTGGCGCTTTATCGGCGCTATCACGATGGCGCGACACATGCGAAATATGCCCCACAGGGGAATTTGGCGCGCGAGCTCTATGAGGCGATGGAAACGGCGCGCTGCGAGGCTTTGGGCGCGCGCGATATGCCAGGGACCGCTGGAAATATTGATGCTAAAATTGGATCAGAGGCCAATCAACGCGGCTACAGCGAAGCCAAAAGCGCCTCTGATGTTCCTATTTCTACAGCGGCGGGCTATTTGATCCGTCATTTGGCCACGGGGCGCGCACTTCCCCCTGCAGCGAGCAATGTGATGGACCTGTGGCGCGGGTTTATTGAGGATCAAGCAGGCGGCACCTTAGAAGGGCTGCAAGACACGCTTGGGGATCAAGGGGCTTTTGCCAAATTCGCCCGTAAAATCATTAGTGATCTTGGTTACGGCGATCAATTGGGCGATGATCCAGACGATCTAGATGATGAGCAAGAAGATCAAAGTGAACAGGATCAAGAAGAAGAACAGGACCCTGATAGCACAGGCGAGGACGACAGCGAACAAGACGACGCAGACGCCAGCCCAGAGCAAAGCCAAGAAGAACAGCAAGATGCCGCCTCAGCGCAAGTGTCTATGGATGACACAGCCGAGGATGAGATGTCCGAGGAAACGGAATTGCCTGAGGGGGATGCCCCCATGGAGCCGCCTGCCCCTCAGCCGATTTCAGATGCGGATCCGAACTATGTTGTTTTTGACACCAAATACGACGAAGAAATTCGCGCCGAGGATTTGGCGGAACCCATCGAATTGGAACGGCTGCGCGCCTATTTGGATCAGCAGCTTGAGCCGCTCAAGGGCGCTGTGAGCCGATTGGCGAATAAACTGCAACGCAGGCTTCAGGCGCAACAAAACCGCAGCTGGTTGTTTGATCTCGAAGAAGGTATCTTGGATGCAGGTCGCTTGGCCCGTGTTGTTGCAAACCCGACCACACCGCTGAGTTTCAAGATGGAAAAAGACACCGAGTTTCGCGATACCGTCGTGACCTTGCTGTTGGACAACTCTGGCTCTATGCGCGGACGCCCGATTTCAATTGCCGCGATTTGCGCCGATGTTTTGGCGCGCACGTTGGAGCGGTGTAATGTCAAAGTTGAAATCCTTGGCTTTACCACGCGCGCGTGGAAAGGCGGCCAAAGCCGTGAGCAATGGTTGAATGAAGGACGCCCGCAACAGCCCGGTCGTTTGAACGATCTGCGCCATATCATTTATAAGGGGGCTGATAGCCCATGGCGGCGCGCCCGTCCGAACCTTGGGTTGATGATGAAAGAAGGCCTGTTGAAAGAAAACATCGACGGCGAAGCCTTGGAATGGGCGCATCGTCGGATGATCAATCGTCCTGAGCAACGCAAAATCCTGATGGTGATTTCGGACGGGGCGCCCGTTGATGACAGCACGTTGTCTGTTAACCCAGCCAATTACCTTGAAAAGCATTTGCGCGATGTGATTTCTATGGTGGAAAAACGCAAAGCCGTTGAATTGCTTGCCATCGGTATTGGCCATGATGTCACCCGTTACTATGAGCGCGCGGTAACAATCACCGATGTGGAACAGCTCGCCGGCGCGATGACCGAGCAGCTCGCCTCTTTGTTTGATACGGATCCACGAGCGCGCGCCCGTGTTATGGGCCTTAACAAATCACGCTAACCCACTGGAGTAGCCGCATGTTTCAATCTTTTGACCAAGCCAGCAGCCCTGAGCATGGACCTAAACGCCTTGATCAGTTGCGCGCAGAGTTGCGCGGTCATCAGCTCGATGGATTTATCGTTCCACGCGCGGACAAGCATCAGGGCGAATATGTTGCCCCTCATGATGAACGCCTTGCCTGGTTAACGGGATTTACGGGCTCGGCTGGGTTTTGCATTGCGCTTGAGGCGGAGGCAGGTGTGTTTATTGACGGGCGCTACCGTGTCCAAGTCAAAGCGCAGGTTGCCCCCTGCTTTACCCCTGTGCATTGGCCCGAGACCTCGCCCGCGCAGTGGTTGAAAGACGCGCTTGGCGAAGGAGTGGTTGGCTTTGACCCATGGCTCCACACGCCTAATGAGATTGATGCAATCAAACGCGGTCTTGCGGGGAGCAAGATAAGACTCAAGCCCTGTGAAAATATGATTGATCGGATTTGGGAGGATCAACCAGCCCCGCCAATGGGACCCATTGAACCCTATCCATTGGAATTGGCGGGCGTCAGCTACCAAGATAAATGCGCGATGGTTGCCCAAAAGCTACGAGAGAACAATCAATCTGCCGTGGTGATTACATTGCCCGATAGCCTCTGTTGGCTTTTGAATGTACGCGGCAGCGATGTTGCGCATAATCCCGTTGCACATGGCTTTGTGGTGGTCGATTCCGCAGCAAAGGTGCATCTCTTTGCCCATTCGGACAAGCTCACGACCCTTGGTGCGCATTTTGGGTCCGACGTTACTCTGCATGATCCAAGCGCGTTGGAGGACCACCTCTCCAAGCTCTCGGGAACGGTCTCGGTTGATGCGGGCTCGGTTCCGATGGCCATCCTTCATATGTTGGACAAACACGGCGCGTCCTATGATTTGGGGCATGATCCCTGTGCCATTCCAAAGGCGCGCAAAAACCCAACCGAGCTTGCCAAGGCGCGCGAAAGCCATCTGCGTGATGCAGGTGTCATGTGCGAATTTCTAGCATGGGTTGATGCGCAGCCGATTGGTGAGCTGACTGAAATTGACGTGGCCAAGCAATTGGAAAGCATGCGTATGGCCACAGGCCTTTTGCGCGACCTCAGCTTTGAATCTATTGTGGGTAGCGGCCCGAATGCCGCACTTCCCCATTATCGAGTGTCCACGCAAAGCAATCGCACCCTCCAGAATGGCGAAGTCCTCTTGGTGGATAGCGGCGGACAATACCTTGATGGGACCACTGATATTACGCGCACAATCGCGATTGGGGATCAATCAGACGAAGTCAAACGCGCCTTTACCCGCGTGCTGAAGGGGATGATCGCCATATCGCGCCTCAAATTCCCAAAGGGCGTTGCAGGTTGCGATCTAGATGCCTTTGCCCGCGCGGCTCTCTGGGCTGCAGGTCAGGATTTCGCCCATGGAACGGGTCATGGCGTTGGTCATTATCTGAGTGTTCACGAAGGTCCGCAACGCTTGTCGCGCATAAGCAAAGTGCCCTTTGAACAGGGGATGATTTTATCCAATGAACCTGGCTTTTATAAAGAGGGTCACTTTGGGATCCGCATTGAAAACCTGATCATCGTGCAAGAGGCTGAGCTAAGCGAAGACGCCAATCTAACCGCCCTTTATGATTTTGAAACGCTGACCTATGTTCCCATTGATCGGCGGATGATTATCGCGGATATGTTGAATTCAGATGAGCGTGATTGGATCAATACCTATCATGCCACCTGTCGCGACAAGATGAACACTCGTGTTTCTGATGAAACGCGGATATGGTTAGAAAAAGCAACGCAACAGATTTAACCATCTCTTCAAGAGATGGACATCATCCAACACGCGAGAACACGATAATGGCAACACAAATTTCAGTCACGAAATCACAGGGAACCTGGGTTGTCCGCGCCGGTGGTGCGGTCTTGGGCGAGAGCAAGAATGCGCTTGAGCTGAACGAAGGCGATTATCCAGCCGTGATCTATTTCCCACGGTCCGATATTGCCATGGCCTTCTTGGATCAGGCCGAGCGCACGTCCTTTTGCCCGCATAAGGGGGATGCCACCTATTTCAACATCGTGACCAAGAGCCAAGTGATTGAAAACGCAGGCTGGAGCTATGAAAGCCCACTTGACGCCGTCAGCGCGATTGCAGGGCATATTGCCTTTTACAACAATGACCTGGTTGCCGTAGAACAGCTTTAACTATGTTCTTCGGCGGCGGTCGCGGCCAAGGCTTTGTTATAGGCTTTTAACGCATCTAGATAATATAATTGTCCGGTGATTTCTACGGTTTCACCTTCGCCACCGAGACGTACAACGGGGACAAACTCGGCCCCTGTTGATTCAAACATCGGGATTGAGGATTCAAGCGTGCCTTGTTCGCTCACATAAAGCCCTTTTGCGACCATGTCCCAATGCTTGTCTTCGATGGTTTCAAGAGGTTTCATCACAGATTTATTGCTAAACACCGCCAAGAGATAGGTCTGCGGTCCAGCTGCCAGATGAATATTGCGTCGCTCAAGCTGGGTCAGGAAAAAGCTGCGATCGACAAACCGCGAGGCCACGGCCGTTGACAGGGACACAGCAACCATAACGGCCAAGCCCGTTTGCCAATCTCCCGTCATTTCAAACACAATCAAGGTCGTGGAAATCGGCGCGCCGAGAACCGCCGCCGCCACAGCGCCCATTCCTGCCAAAGCATAGAGCGCACCGCCACCTGAGACCTCAGGAAAGAGGCTCGTCGCGATCAAACCAAAGCTTAACCCAGTCAAGGCCCCCACCATAAGCGAGGGTGAAAAGACACCGCCCCCCATGCGCCCCGCCATCGTGATCGTGACCGCCACAACTTTGATCATCGCAAAGACGATTGCATCATGAAGCAAGAGCTGACCACTGAGCGCGGCAAAGGTTGTTTCATAGCCAACCCCAATAATAACAGGATAATAGACCGCAATCGCGCCCAACAACAGCCCTGCAAAGGCGGGACGCATCCATCGGGGAATGCGAAACCTCTGCTGCAACGTCGTTCCAAGATCATCGGCGAAGAAGATCGACTTCATCAAGATAACCGCAACCAATCCACAGGTGATCCCCAGCATCAAAAACGCAGGCAGCTCAACGTAGAATTCTAATGTTGAGGACATCGGCAAATTAAATTCCGTCACATCGCCAAAGACCAATCGGTTGACAACAGTGCCCGCAACACTGGCCACAACAATCGGCGCAAAGGCATGAAGCGCAAAATGGCGCAAGATCACCTCAAGCGCGAACAAGGCCCCTGCAATCGGCGCGTTAAAGCTTGCCGAGACGGCCGCAGCAACCGCACATCCTGTGAGGTCTCGCGCTGTGATGCCATGGACATTGAGCCAATCGCTGACTTTTGAGGCCAACATACCCGCGATATGCACCATTGGCCCCTCGCGGCCAGTTGATCCCCCAGTTGACAAGGTGATCCAAGACGCAATCGCAGAGGCAATGCCCTCTTTCATTTCCACACGTCCGTCACGAAGCGCCGTTGCCTCAATCACATCCGCAACGGATCGCACGCGCCCGTCTGGTGTCAAAAAGTGAAAGATCAATCCGACAACGCAGCCGCCAATGGTGGGAATAAGAACAATCCAATACCAACTCAGCGACTCTGCAACAGAATGCAGTCGCATTAAGTCATCAGCTCCATAGAGAAAACTCTGCAATGTTTCGATCACAATGCGAAATCCGACCGCAGCGGCGCCTGCCGCAATTCCGATCAAAAGTGCGACACACCAAAACATCCCATGCTTGCCCAGTCGGATCACATGAAACGGCAGCGTATCGACCAATTTAGCCTTTAGCGAATATATCTGCTGCATCCATGACATGGCGCATGTCCTGTCTTTGATTTTTGGCTTTTTCTCAAACCCTTGCCGTTATAAGTTTGCACAGGTTAACAGGAGCTCGCAATGATAAACGATCATACATTGGATGCATTTCGTGCAATTTTAGGCGCGCGGCTTGTCACCTCCCGCTCAGATCGTGATTTACATGGCCGCTCAGAAAGCCATTTTGCCCCAATGCCACCCGATGCCATAGCTTATGTGGAAAGCGAACAAGAGGTTCAATCTCTCTTGAAACTGTGCAACGACGCGGGCGTTCCCGTGATTGCGTGGGGAACGGGCACCTCGCTTGAGGCGCATACCGCCGCCCCCAAAGGCGGGTTAACTGTGGATTTCTCGCGCATGAATACCATCCTCTCACTCAATGCAGAGGATATGTCTGTCACAGTTGAGCCAGGCATCACACGCCAAGACTTGAACACAGCCTTACGCGACACAGGGCTCTTTTTTCCTGTTGATCCTGGGGCCAATGCCTCGCTTGGGGGTATGACCGCAACGCGGGCCTCAGGCACAACGACCGTGCGCTATGGCACGATGAAGGACAACGTGATGGCGCTGCGCGCAGTGCTTGCGGATGGCACATCGATTGACACAGGAAGCCGCGCGAAAAAATCATCCGCGGGATATGATTTGACCTCTCTCTTGGTGGGTTCAGAGGGGACATTGGGGATCGTAACGGAGATCACCCTGCGCCTCTATCCCATTCCAGAGGCAATAAGCGCGGGCATTGTCGCATTCGACACGATCGAGCAAGCCGTGGACGCGGTCACACACACCATTCAAATGGCGCTCCCTATGGCGCGATTGGAATTCTTGGATGCTGCCTCTGTTGCCGCTTTTAACGCCTATGCTGATGCTGATATGCCTGAGACGCCGCATTTGCTCTTTGAGCTGCATGGCGATGACGTGAGCGTCAAAGCCCAAGCTGAACTCTTCGGTGAGATATGTCACGACCACGGCGGCAGCGATTTCAAATGGTCTGCCAAGACCGAAGACCGCACCGCCCTCTGGACACTCCGCCACAACGGATATTATGCAATTCTGGCCTCTCGACCGGGCGCGCGCGCAATTGTGACGGATATTTGTGTTCCAATCTCAAGCCTTGCCCAAGCCGTCGAGGAGACCCGCCAAGATATCGAAGCCTCCGACATAACGGGTCCGATTTTGGGCCATGTGGGGGACGGAAATTTTCATGCAATTTTGTTGATTGATGACACGAATGAGGCTCAAAAATCACAGGCTCAGCGCATTTCTGATCGTATGGCGGAACGCGCTCTCGCTATGGGTGGAACCTGTACAGGCGAGCATGGTGTTGGCATGGGCAAGCTCAAGTTTATGGAGCGCGAACACGGGGCGGCTTGGGACGTAATGAGCACGATCAAACGCGCTCTTGATCCCAATAACATCCTGAACCCCGGTAAGGTGATTAAATCGAACTAGGCTATTTTCCCGCCAATAGCGACTGCGCCGCCGCGCGCGCCTCGGGAGTGATCACATCCCCTGAAATCATACGTGCGATTTCGTCAATGCGGGCCTCTTGGTCCAAAACCTTAACCGTGGATAATGTCGCTTCGTCCGTTTGGCGTTTGGACACTTGGAAATGTTGATCCCCCAATGCCGCCACTTGTGGGGAATGGGTCACGACCAAAACTTGGGCTCCTGAGGCCAATTCCGCCAAACGACGCCCAACGGCATCCGCTGTTGCCCCACCAACACCCCGATCAATTTCATCAAAGATCATTGTGGTATGGGTCTCTTCGCCACTGAGACAGACCTTAAGCGCGAGCAAGAACCGACTAAGTTCCCCACCAGAGGCAATTTTTGCCAATGGACCAGAGGGCGCGCCGGGATTGGTTGCGACCAAAAAGGCCACATTATCAATACCATCCGCGCTTGGGCTCGCCTCCGAGACCTGTGTTTCAAACACAGCGCGTTCCATTTTCAAGGGCGCCAATTCAGAGGCCATTGCCGCATCTAAACGCGTTGCCGCCGCCTGTCGTGAGGCTCGCAATTTTTGCGCCGCTGCGTGGTAAATCTGCTCCATCGCGGAGACGTTATTGCGCAATTCGGACAATTTGTCGGACCCTTGGTCCAATTTCGACAACCGCTTGGCCAGATCGGCGGCGAATGATCCCAATTCATCAGGCGCAACATTGTGTTTGCGCGCCAATCCGCGAATGGCAAAAAGCCGCTCTTCGGTGTCTTCTAATTCATGCGGGTTAAAGGCCAATGCCTCAAGACAGCTTTCCACCCCTGAGGCCGCTTCTTGCAATTCGACCAAAGCGCGCGACAAAGCATTGATTGGATCATCCAGCTTGCCTTCTGCCTTGTCAGACGCCATTTCAAGCCAGCGCAACGCATCCGACATCATGCCCTCCGCCCCATCGCGCGATAGGGCTTGTTCAGCTTTTCGGATGTCTTCACGGATTTTTTCCGCGCCCTGCATCAGGCGACGTTTCGTATCCAGCTCAGCCTCTTCGCCTTGTTGAGGATCGAGCGTGCTGAGCTCATCAACCGCGTGGCGTAGGAATTCTTCTTCTGCGGCCAATTCAGCCTGAAGCGCCTCTTCTTTGGCGAGAGTGCGTTTCATCTCCGCCAGTTGCTTCCACGCTTTGGAGACATAATCGCGCTCGCCATCGTAGCGGCCAAAGAGATCCAAGAGCGCAAGGTGGCCTTTGGGATCCAACAATCCGCGATCATCATGTTGACCGTGCAATTCCACCAAATGTTCTGATACCGCGCGCAGCACCTCACCAGAGGCGCGGCGATCATTGATCCATGCGGTTTTACGGCCATCTTTGGTATTCACGCGTCGTAGGATCAACTCATCTTCAACGGGGATACCTGCCTCATCTAAGACCGCACGCGACGGATGATCCGCTGATAGCTCGAACCATGCGGTTACTTCGCCTTGGGCTGCGCCTTGGCGCACCAATTCTGCACGGCCCCGCCAACCGAGGACAAATCCAAGGCTGTCCAAAAGAATGGATTTCCCTGCACCCGTTTCACCCGTTAATACATTCAATCCCCTCTGAAAATCCAATTCCAGATGGTCAATGATCAACATGTCGCGGATATCAAGCCCACGTAGCATTGCTAGCCTCTGTTTTCCGCCTCAGAGCCATTTGCCCTTGAGGACTTGGCGGTAAATCTGAGACAACCAGTTATTGCCAAGGGCCGTGGGTTGCAAGCCTTGCTTTGTCAAAAGCGTATATGAGGACTTGTACCACTCTGAGGCTTGATAGTTATGCCCCAAAATTGCGGCGGCGGCTTGGGCTTCTTGGGTTAGACCCAAAGAGAGGTAGGATTCCACCAAACGATGCAAGGCCTCAGCCGTATGCGAAGTTGTTTGGTAATCTTCTACCACAGATCTAAAGCGCTTTATTGCCGCTCCGTAATGTTTGCGGCGCAGATAATAGCGACCAACTTCCATTTCTTTGGCGGCCAAGTGATCAAAGGCCAGATCAAAACGCGCAACGGCCAAAGGCGCATAGTCGCTGTCTGGATATTGTTCGATCACAACGCGCAAGGATTGCAGCGCTTGAAACGTAACCCCTTGGTCACGGCCCACATCTTCGATCTGATCATAATAGCTGAGCGCTAAGAGGTATTGCGCATAGGCCGCGTCCTGATCGGCTGGGAAAAAGTCGATATAGCGTTGGGCTGCGGCGCGGCTTGCCTCATAGTTTGTCTCTTGGTGATGGGCAAAGGCCTGCATAATGAGCGCGCGCTTGGACCATTCAGAATAGGGGTAAAGCCGTTCTATTTCCGAGAAATAATAGGCCCCTTGCTCATAGTCACGAGTGGATAATTCATATTCCCCCCGCTCAAAGATTTGCTCAGGCGTGTAGTTTTCCAAATCACGGATCAAGTTGCTGTTGTTTTCTGCACAACCGCTCACGAGTGCTGTTGATAACAGCAGGCCTACAATCGTTGCCCGAACCCTGTTCGATGTCATCCCTTGACCATCCTCAATTATCCCATGTGTTGCGTCTAATATGGCGCGAACTTAGCGCAGCGTCTAGCATAGAAAAATACTTTTAAAAATGGGAGATAGGCAAGTATCCGCACGTCGCCTTAGGCAACTTGCAAAATTTCCTCAGGCTTGACCCCAGCACCTGGCAAAGAGGCCGCAAGTTTGGCATCGCATTCGACGATTTCAAAGGCATCAGGCGTTGTAAACAATACACGCAAAAGCGAATTTGTCATAGAATGGCCTGCGCGGTAGCCTGTGTAATGACCGATGATCGGCGCGCCCGCCAAAGCAATATCACCCAATGCATCCAACATCTTGTGACGCACGGCTTCGTCGCTATGGCGCAGTCCACCTGGGCTTAGAACCTCATCGCCATCTACGACGACGGCATTTTCAAACGTCCCACCAAGGGCCATGCCATTCGCGCGCATATATTCAACATCGCTATAGCGACAGAACGTCCGACTATCACAGAGTTCGCGCACAAAAGAACCATTTGACAAATTCATGGATTTTTCCTGAACGCCAATCGCGGCAACGTCAAAATCGATGTGAAAGCTCATCTGCGGAAGATCGCTCGGCGCAAGACTTGCCCAACCGTGGTCTGTTTCAAACATGACGGGCTTGAGAATTTTGATCGCCCGTACGGGTTTTGATTGAGGCTTGAGCCCCGCATCCAGAAAGGCACGCACAAAGGTGACCGCGCTTCCATCCATAATCGGGATCTCTGGACCGTCCACTTTGATCACGGCATTGTGGATCCCACAACCGGCCAGTGCTGCCATGATATGTTCCACAGTGGACACAGAGGCGCCTGACCCGTTCACAAGGAAGGTACAGAGAGGAGATTGCTTAACCTGATCCCACCGTGCAAGGATGATGTTATCCCCCAAGGGCACATCCACCCGCTTTATCAGGATGCCAGAATCCACAGCAGACGGCGTGACAGTCATTGTCACATCCTCGCCCGAATGAAGGCCGACACCTTTAAAAGTGCACGATTTTAGTAAAGTTGTTTGCAAGTTAATCCCAAGAGTCGTCCGCATAACCGTTGCTCTATAATCTAGAGGCGGTCACTAAAGCTCAAATCAAACAATGTAACGAAATTGAAACAATTTAATAACCTCTTGAAAAGGCGCTCTAAAACAAAAAGACCGCCCCGAAAGGCGGCCTGTGTTAACCATTTAACAACGGTCTATTAGTTCGCTTGGCGACGCAAAAATGCGGGAACTTCGATACGTTCCTGATCTGGGTCACGCTCCATTTCCGCTTCTGGTTCACGTGTTTGTTGCGACTGGACTTGTGGCTGTTGGCGGCGTGCTGCCGTCCCACGATCTTCAGTGCCAGACATGCGATTGATCAAAGACCCAATTCCAAAACGAGGGCGTTCGCTGTCGGAGGGCTCTTCTTCGACCTCCACTTCGTTTTGCTCTTGGGGTGAGCGCTGAACCGCTGCACGAAGACGTGCAAGTGCTTCGTCTGAGGGTCCTTGCTCAGGAGCGCGAGGGGCAACATAGCTTTCGACTTCTGGCTCTGCTGATGCCGCTTGATACGCTGGTGCAGGAATGTCATCTTCTTGACGCGGTTCAAACGCGCTGGCGGGTGCCATGACTGCGGCTTCTTCTTCGGGGGCATCAAACAAGCTTGGCTCTTGTTCGGCAACCTCTTCGACCTCTTCTACAACTGGCGCAACTGCGACGGTTTCGCGACGTGGTGTTGGTGCGTAAGACGCGTTTTCGCTTGCATCAATCCCAGTTGCGACAACAGACACACGCATCATGCCGTTCATCTCTGTGTCGAGGGTCGAGCCAACGATGATGTTTGCATCTGGGTCAACTTCTTCGCGGATGCGGTTTGCCGCTTCGTCCAATTCGAACAAGGTCAAATCGTAGCCGCCTGTGATATTGATCAAGACGCCATTTGCACCGCGCAATGAAATTTCATCAAGCAATGGGTTGGCAATGGCTTTTTCCGCCGCTTTGATTGCGCGATCTTCGCCGTCTGCTTCGCCTGTTCCCATCATCGCTTTGCCCATTTCGTCCATGACGGCGCGCACATCAGCAAAGTCGAGGTTGATCAAGCCAGGGCGGACCATGAGGTCAGTGACACCCTTAACACCTTGATACAAAACATCATCCGCCATTGAGAAGGCTTCAGTAAATGTGGTTTTTTCATTCGCCAGACGGAACAAGTTTTGGTTTGGAATGATGATCAATGTATCAACCATCTTTTGCAACGCCTCAACGCCCTCTTCGGCCTGACGCATACGTTTCGCGCCTTCGAATTGGAACGGCTTCGTTACGACACCAACGGTTAGAACACCAAGCTCACGCGCGGCTTGTGCGATAATTGGCGCGGCTCCTGTGCCTGTGCCACCGCCCATACCAGCCGTGATAAAGCACATGTGAGCGCCGGCGAGCTGATCCACGATTTGTTCAATGCTTTCCTCAGCAGCCGCGGCCCCAACCGTGGCGCGTGCACCGGCACCCAACCCTTCGGTCACTTTGACACCCAACTGAATGCGCGCTGCAGAGTGGCTCTGCTGAAGCGCTTGCGCATCTGTATTCGCAACAACGAATTCAACACCGTCAAGCTGCTTTTCGATCATGTTGTTGACGGCATTGCCGCCTGCTCCACCCACACCAAAAACTGTGATGCGTGGTTTCAATTCATCATATTCGGGTACCGAAAGATTTAATGCCATGTGTTGGTCCGCCTGATTTTAAAATTCGCTCCATTCAGAGCCGTTTTTCCGCCTATTCTGCGGATATCTTACATGAAAATCAGGCGACGTCACGCAAAAAACGCGGAAATCACACCATATATAGGCGAATTTCCGCGTTTTTACACGCTATTTGCAGGATTATGCTAATTCTAGTGGTTACCAGTTTTCCTTAAACCAGCGAACCGCCCGCTTCAACGACCGCGTTGGCAAACGGTTGTTCGGTAATTCAAAGTCCCACCATTCATCCTGAGGGTGCGCAGCAAAGAGGCTGAGCCCGACCAAGCTTGAATGGCTTGGTCCAGAAAAGGACTGTGGCAGGCGATGAACGCGCAAGGGACGACCAAGGCGCACTTGCTGCCCCAAAATACGGCTCGCTAATCCATCAAGGCCCGGAACCTGTGAACCGCCCCCTGTCAAAACGATCTGCTGACTAGGCAAATGATCAAATCCAGCGGCATCCAATCGCGCACGCACATCTTCTAAAATTTCTTCAAGACGAGGACGCATAATACCAATCAACTCAGCCCGACTGACCGAGCGGCGATCATGTTCCCAATCGCCAGAATTGCCATCCACATCGATGCGATCCATATCATCGCGTCCTGTGGCCATCACACCGCCATGACGGGTCTTGATCCGTTCAGCAGTTGCAAACGGCACCTTAAGCCCCATCGAGATATCGCGCGTGACATGATCCCCACCCATGCGGATGGTATCGGCAAAAATCATGTGACGTTTCATAAAGATCGACAGACTGGTGGTCCCGCCGCCCAAATCAATACAGGCCGCGCCCAATTCTTGTTCATCTTCGACCAAAGAGGACATGCCAGACACATAAGCCGACGAGGCAACACCCGCCAACTCCAAATCACAGCGTTTGATACAATGCGCCAAATCACGAATAGCGCGTTCATCCACGGTGAGCATATGCATGTCGGTATAAAGCTCTTGACCGATTTGCCCGCGTGGATCGCCCAAACCAGAGCGATGATCGAGAGCAAAGTTCACAGGCTGCGCATGCAACACATCGCGCCCCTCGCCATAATCCGGAACATCACACGCAGAAAGCACGCGCGCCACATCTTGTTCGCCGACAACTTGGCTTTCGACATCAACTTTGCCGGCCAATCCATAGGATCGCGGCTGACCTCCTGAGAAACATGCAATGACGTGATCCACCCGAACAGAGGCCATTTTCTGCGCCGATTGCAAGGCGGTTCGAATGGCCCGCTCTGTTTCCGACATCGCGGAAATTTCGCCAAATTCAACGCCACGCGACATTGTGGTCGCTTCACCCAGAACACGAAATCCCGACTGTCCTGCCAAGGATCCGACGCCGTCCCCAAGCGAGGTCTGACTTGCCCCATCAAATCGCAAGATCAAACAGGAAATTTTTGTTGTCCCAACATCCAAGACTGCAAGGACGCCACGTTGCATCGCGGCTTTGCGCATCGAACGCATGGCGCGCTGTGATTCATAGAGCTCGATCACTTATGGGTCTCCCGATTGCGTTGAATTTATTGAAATTAAATCTGTATCGCGTGTCACCACGCGCAAAGTAGGTCGCTCAGCGATCCGAAAATCGACCGCCGCGATATCGCGCTGCAATAGCTCTTGCGCGTGATCCAAGGCGATAATGCGCTCTAGGGCGCGAATGGGGTTGTCAGAGGGCAGCATCAAAACTTGATCCCGATCAAGCACCACATCCCAGCGCCTCTCGCCGACATAGACAAGGCCCCGCAAACGATCTTGCAACGGGCGTGCTGCGGCCAATAACTGACGGGCTTGCATGACATTTTCATCCGCTTTTCGCCCCGCAATTAAGGGCAACGCAGGATAATCCAGGCGCGTGGAGGCAGAGCGGACATAGTTTCCTTCGATGTCCAAAACTTCTATCCCCTCAGAATGCCGCCACAAGAGCGCAGGCTCACGTTCTGTGACTTCGATCTCCAAGACATTCGAACGCACAAACAATTTTGCATCTCGTATAGGATCAAGCGCATCAATGCTTTGTTGCATTTGCTTGAGATCAAGATCAAACGAGCTGATTGGGAAATCGAGGGGCACCACTTCGCGGATATCTTGATCCACATCATCGCTTGCCCCTGTGATGGACATCAATTTGACCATAAATTCAGGACGCTCAATCACGGATCGATAGACGTCTTGGTAATAAGCAAAGAGATAGTCACGGTTTTCCTGCTTGGCGAAATAGAGCCCCACGCCGAGCGTGACAACAAAGGCAGGAATTCCATAAACCACAAGGCGACGCAACACAGGTGTCAGCATCAATCGTAACAGACGATAGGACAAGACCGACGGCGCAGGATCATTGACGTGAGTGCGGGGGCGACGTGTTCTTAGCGGTTGCATGAGGCATCCTCCACCAACCAACGGCACAAGGCTCCGAATGGAATGCCCATGGCATCCGCTTGTTCTGGGCTGAGCGACGTAGGCGTCATGCCCGGTTGCGTATTGGTTTCCAACAGGAACAAGCCCTCCAAGCCGCGCGCTGCGTCCCAGCGGTAATCCGTACGGCTCATCCCACGGCACCCCAGCGCATTATGCGCCTCTAATGCATGGGTCATGCACGCCTCAAAAATATCGGCAGGAATATCCGCAGGCACAACATGACGCGATCCGCCTTCTTTGTATTTGGCGTCGTAATCATACCAGCCCTCGGTGATAATTTCCGTCACCGTCAAGGCGCGATCGCCCAAAACCGTTACTGTAAATTCTCGTCCGGGGATATAAGCCTCAACCATGACCTCATCAGGCATATCCTCTGACAGCTGCGGTGGCGTGTTGGCCTGATCATGAACCAAATAGACCCCAACGCTGGAGCCTTCATTGTTGGGCTTAACCACATAGGGCGGCGTCAAAACATGCCGCGCCATCACATCGACCTTGGGAACTATCACGCTCTCGACAATGGGCAATCCGTGATGGCGGTAAATCTCTTTGCTCTTTTGCTTGTCCATCGCCAAAGACGAGGCCAAAACACCAGAATGCGTATAAGGCACGCCCAGCCATTCAAGCACGCCTTGAATACAGCCGTCTTCGCCCCAGCGCCCATGCAACGCGTTAAAGACCACGTCGGGCGCGGCCTCTTGCAAACGGGCAACGACATCCGTGCCTGCGTCAATCTCTGTGACTGTATACCCTTCGCCTCTCAAAGCCGCGGCGCATTCACGCCCAGAAACAAGGGACACTTCGCGTTCCGCAGAAGGTCCACCCATTAATACTACGACTTTTTGGACTGTCCTGCTCGACATTCCGAATTCGCCTCAATTTTATATGGCCATTTTGGCCTTTTTACTGCGCCTGTTAATCAGACGTCTGCCCTAAAGCGGATCACCGACCCGCATAATTTCCCACTGTAACTCTATTCCCGAGGTTTGGAAAACCTTTTTTCGTACTAATTCACCTAAACCTTCGAGATCTGCGGCAGTTGCGCCACCTTTATTCACCAAAAAGTTGGAATGCATCTCGCTCATTTGTGCACCACCCAGTGTTGCACCACGCATGCCTGCGTCATCAATGACCTTCCACGCTTTGAGATCATGCACATCATCGGCCTTGCCCGTACTGGAAAAGCCTGCGGGATTGCGGAATGTGCTTCCAGCGGTGCGATCCTTGGTGGGCTGCGTTTCATCGCGCTTCTTGAGCTGGGCGTCCATGCGCGCATGAAGCGCGGCGGGATCGGCCAAGGTACCCTCAAACACTGCCTCGATCAAGACCCAACCCTCTGGCAAATCGCTTTGACGGTATTGGAAATTGAGATCATCGGCGGTGAGCGTCACAACCTCACCCGCGCGGGTCACACAGGTCGCTTCAACGAAATGATCCGCCACATAAGACCCATAGCACCCCGCATTCATCCGCACCGCGCCGCCAACGGCACCGGGGATCGTGCGCAGGAATGTCAGGTCCACCCCCGCATCCGCCGATTTCCGCGCCACATGCGCATCAAGCGCGGCGACACCTGCCCGCACCCGCGTGCCGTCAATCTCGATATGATTAAAATTGCGCCCCATGCGGATCACAACCGCGCGCAATCCCCCGTCGCGCACAATCAGATTGCTACCAACACCCATGGGGAACACGGGGATGTCAGACGGTAAATCACGCAAGAAATCACAAAGGTCGTCGCGATCCGCAGGTTGAAACAAATAATCCGCAGCCCCCCCAACCCGCAACCACGTCAAATCCGCCAAGACACGATCTTGGGTCAAATTGCCTCTTGGTGTTGGCATTTTGGGGGTGGGTAAATTAGAAACTGGCACCTGCGACATAACCCTGCTCCGATTTGGTTTTAAGAGATGTGCAACACCTCACATAGGGACGCAAGGCGTTTTTTTGGGGAATGTTTATCCCCCAATGGCTGCAATCAATTTTTCGGCCAATGTGACAACTTCACTACCAATAACTTTTGCGGTCTCTGTTTGTGATCCTGCGTAGGTTACACCGAGGCCCCCGACTGCTTTTCCAGCTACTTTAACCGCTTCATCCAGACCTTTATCAATTTTACCCAACACATATTTTGCGCAAGCACTCGCTGCGCGCATCAAAGCATTACCAAATTTGCGTAATCTGTTGGGGTCTGGATCCTGTAAACTTAGCTCTTCTTTGACGTCTTGTGCCGCTTTGTACAGTTTTCGGACTTCTAGATTTCGAGCCTCTGCTTCTAGATCAACCAATTCTGGCGGATTATTGTCAGATCGCTGCTTAAGCGTCGCGACGGTTGACATATGGTATTCCAAGGACTTTTCGAGGTCCGTTACTCGTTCGCGTAAATCATGCCTCTCTACTATCAATGCAATCGCCTCATTCACCTCACGCGGAGGAGCCTCCCAATCGATTTTATCTGTGGTGACGATTTCAAGGAGCATGTAGATGTTTTGCGCGCGGCCTTCTAACAGACCCTCGTACCAATCAATCCAGAATGACCAATCCGCACTGTAGGGATCATCGGATGTGGCATCTGCGATCAGCTTGGCTTTTAGGTCTTCCCATTCTGGAGCAAGCGGGTTTTCATCGGGCCAAAGCGGCGCGAATTGTAGGCGCGCGATGTCAATACCCCCCGCCCCTTCAAACTCAAGCCAAAGCTGACAATCCACTCTGGGCAGAGCGAAAATTTCTTTTATTCCGTGTGCACGCTCAAATGAACTCGCTCCGTGGGAACCTGCAGAAAAAAAGTGCTTCGCGTAAACTTCATCCATAAGCTCAGGTTGAGGCGTAACCGCCAAAATCAAATAAGCCATCTGACTTTCGACATCACTGGATGCAGCAACACCAACAGCTGAAGGAGCTGAGCTGTCAACAAAAAAAGCATTATTCTTATAGCTTTCAGCGAGCGCTACATACTTTGGGTCTTGAAAGTTTTCTTGCGGGCGCGGCATTGCAGCAATTGCAATTAGCAGACATCTTGAGACCCAAACTCCATTGAGGCCTCTTTCCCTTGCTCGCTTGTCAAAATGCTGACCATACCAGTCTTTTGGTATGGCACGTGCAGCTGAGCGGGCAGAAATCCATACAGCACATTGACGCCGCAGTTCCTCGGGCCGTTCATTCAGCCAAGCCTCTAAACTTTCAATATCTACAATATCTTCAACCGCGATCACCATGAGGTGAGTGTGTCATAAGCTGTGCAACCTGAAAAGGGGTATTAGCCCTTTAGACGCTCAGGCAGGCCATTGGCCCATGTGCTAATCGTGCCTGCCCCGAGGCAGACGACCATATCGCCCGGTTTTGCCTGTTCGCGCACCAAACGTTCCAGATCATCCTCTGACACAATAGCGCGTGCATGGCGGTGGCCGTGGCGGATGAGGCCTGCGACCAGATCATCGCGGCCTGCGCCGTCAATCGGGTCTTCGCCTGCGGCAAAGACTTCGGCAATGGCGACCACATCGGCGTCATTGAAACAGGCGCAGAAATCATCAAACAGGGAATGCAGACGGGAATAGCGGTGCGGTTGGTGCACAGCAATCACGCGTCCCTCTGTTGATTGGCGCGCGGCCTTGAGGACGGCGGCGATTTCTACGGGGTGGTGGCCATAGTCATCAATGATCGTGACCCCGCCCACTTCGCCCACTTTGGTAAAGCGGCGATTGACGCCTTTGAATTCATGCAGGGCGGTGCGGATTTCATCCAGCTTCATCCCGAGGTGACGCGCCACCGCCACAGCGGACAAGGCGTTTGACACGTTATGATCCCCGGGCATCGGCAGGGTGCAGCCTTCGATCACGCGATCCTCGGATTGCAGCGCGATGTCGAAATGCGCGATCCCGCTTTTGTAGGTAAGGTTAATGGCGCGCACGTCCGCTTGGGCGTTAAAGCCATAGGTCACCACGCGGCGATCGGTGATCTTGCCAACCAAGGCTTGGACCTCTGGGTGATCGGTGCAGCACACCGCGAGCCCGTAGAACGGGATGTTTGAGACAAAATCCAAGAACCCTTGGCGCAGGGTGTCGAAATCGCCCCAATGCTCCATATGTTCAGGATCGATATTGGTCACAATCGCGATGGTCGCAGGCAGGCGGTTAAAGGTGCCGTCGCTTTCATCCGCTTCGACAACCATCCATTCGCCTTGGCCCATCCGCGCATTGGATCCATAGGCATGGATGATGCCACCGTTGATCACCGTCGGATCAAGCTTGCCTGCATCCAAGAGCGTGGCGACCATCGTCGTTGTCGTCGTTTTGCCATGGGTTCCTGCCACGGCGACATTGGATTTGAGGCGCATCAGCTCGGCCAACATTTCCGCACGCCGTACAACGGGCATGCCGCTTAGGCGGGCCGCGTCCAGTTCCGCATTCCCCGATTTGATCGCCGAAGAGATCACGATGACTGCGGCCCCTTCGATATTTTCGGCCCGCTGTCCTTCAAAGATCGTTGCGCCGAGTTTTGCCAAGCGGTCGGTGATTTTGGACGCTTTGAGGTCGGAGCCTTGGACTTGATATCCAAGGTTCAAGAGGACTTCGGCAATGCCCGACATGCCAATGCCGCCAATGCCTACAAAGTGAATCGGACCGACATCGGTGGGAAGTTTGGTAACAGCTGCGTTCATGATGGGGACTTTTGTGTGCTAAGTGTGACGACCATATCGGCCAAGGTATGCGCCGCCTGTGGGAGCCCACATGTGAGGGCGGCTTGGGCCATTTTATTGGCCGCATCGGGATTTTCTAGGACCATCACGATTTGATCGCTCAGGGTGTCTGGCGTGAACTGAGATTCCGGCATCAAAATCGCCGCGCCCGCCTCAACCAAGCCACGCGCGTTGGCGGTTTGCTCATCGCGGATTGCAGCCGCCAGAGGAACAAGGATAGAGGGCCGCCCAATAGCAGAGAGGTCAGCAATGGTCGAGGCCCCTGAACGGGTGATCACAAGTTGCGCTTCGCTCATGAGGTCAGGGACATTGCTAAAGAACGGTTTGACCTCAGCGGAAATGCCCGCATCGCTGTAGGCTTGGGTCACGCGCGCGTTATCTTCGTCGCGCGCTTGATGAGCGACGCGCAGATGCGCTTTGATATCTTCGGGAAGGTTGGCAATCGCCTCAGGCACAACATCGGATAGGATACGCGCGCCTTGCGATCCGCCCATAACCAAGATCAGCATCGGATAGTCACCGGGCACAATGTAACCTGCCCCTGCTCTGTGCGCGATGGCGCTTCGCACAGGATTGCCGACGTGCTCCGCAGGCAAGTCATCAGTCATTTCTGTGGGCCATGTCCCACAGGCAATCCGATCCACGCGTTTGGCAAACAGCTGATTGACCCGCCCCAAAACGCCGTTTTGTTCATGGATCATACGCGGCAAACGCATGATAGTTGCCGCCGCAAGCGCAGGAATAGACGGATAGCCACCAAAGCCAACGACCGCAGACGGGCGATCTCGGCGCATTTTGAAAATCGCGCTCAAGGTGCCGCTTGCGATTTTGAACGGTGTTGTCAGTTTTGCCACCAATCCACCACGCGCAAAGGTGCTTGAATTCAAGACATCAATCTGAACGGCCTCTGGAAATCCGCCAACATAGCGTGCGCCGCGAGGGTCCGTTGTCAGTTTGACCCGCCATCCTCGGCCCAACATTTCTTCTGCCAAAGCTTGAGCTGGAAACATATGTCCGCCCGTCCCTCCGGCGGCCAATACCAATAACGGTCCAGATGACATCAATATCCCCCTGTCAGAATATCGCTCACGTCCTTTTGAGGGCGTGCACGTGTAAAGGCAAGCAGCATCCCTATTGCTATACCCCCTGCAATCAAGGACGACCCCCCATAACTCACGAATGGCAAGGTCATTCCCTTGGCCGGTAACATCCGCACAGCAACACCCATATTAATGACTGCTTGAATGCCGAACATCGCCACCAGACCGGTTCCGGCCAAGCGGATAAAGGGATCCCGTTCGCGCATCAAGCGCATAAATGAAGATAGGACAATTCCCGCGTAAATTGCGATAATTAAGGCAACAAGCACAAATCCATATTCCTCAGCAGCAACGGCAATAATGAAATCTGTATGCGCATCTGGCAGG
>CBFHNR010000001.1:0-5070 GCA_965657215.1 uncultured Paracoccaceae bacterium | reverse complement strand
GCTAAACAACAATAGGATCGAAAACATCGTCCATTTGTCGATTGTGCGCCACCATTTGGGTAAAATCGGTTCTCCGCGTTCAACGGATATAGAACCATAGACCATCTCAGTCATGGGTACTGCCTACTCTGCCTCTGACATTTGCCCCGTTTTCGGGGTCATTTCCTAATAGAGTAACCAAAAAAATCTGACATTGCCATAAAAAAGTCTTTCCTCTTGAATTTCCTAACCAAAAGAGTCACCCCTGCAACATGGTATATAAAACGATCATTCTCGGCGCCGGCGCAGCTGGTATGATGTGCGCAACTCAAACCCAAGGGGCCTTGGTCATTGATCATGCCAAAGCGGCGGGGGAAAAGATCCGTATCTCGGGCGGGGGGCGCTGTAATTTTACCAACCTCTACGCGAGTGCAGAGAATTTCATCTCAAACAATCCCCATTTCGCGAAATCCGCGCTGAAACGATACACCCAATGGGATTTCCTCGACTTGGTCAATCGCCATGGGATAGCCTATCATGAGAAAACATTGGGGCAACTCTTCTGCGATACCTCTGCCAAAGAGATCATTACAATGCTGCGCGCAGAAATGGATGCCACAGGTGCGCATCTGTGGCTCAAGACATCTGTTGAGAGCATCACCAAAACCGACAGCGGCTTTGACCTTACCCTTCTCAAGGATGGCCAGCCCGTGGACCTCTCATGCGAAAACTTAGTTGTTGCAACAGGGGGCAAATCCATTCCCAAAATGGGGGCCACAGGGTTGGCCTATGATATCGCGCGCCAATTCAACATCCCCGTCACCGACACCCGCCCTGGCCTTGTTCCGCTGACCTTTGGCGAGGATCGCTTTAAATCTTTGGCAGGTATCGCCACACCCAGCCGCATCACCGCCAATGGCCCCGCCTTTGATGAAGCCTTGCTCTTTACCCATCGCGGCCTCTCTGGTCCCGCAATTTTACAGGCCTCAAGCTATTGGCAAGAGGGCCAAGACATCCATGTTGATCTCCTCCCAAACTCAGCCGCCTTTGCGCATCTAAAAGAGCAACGCCAAGCCTACGGGCGGCGCAATTTCACCACGGAATTGGCCACACATTTACCCGCGCGTTTGGTTGACTATTTAGCCGATATCTTCGACCTGTCTGGCAACTTGGCCGATTGGTCCGATAAACGCCTTGATGCGCTGGAGGCAGAACTCAAACACTGGTCCCTGCGCCCCAACGGAAGCGAAGGCTATCGCACCGCCGAAGTCACCTTGGGTGGCATCGACACAGACGCGCTCTCGTCCAAAACCATGGAAAGCAAAACCACCAAAGGCCTCTACTTCATCGGCGAAGCGGTGGATGTCACAGGCTGGCTCGGTGGCTATAACTTCCAATGGGCCTGGTCCTCAGGCTGGGCCGCAGGTCAGGCCATTGGGGCGTAAGCCTCCCCTTCACTTTTGCCCCAAATACTCAAATTCCAAGACGCGCAAGGGAGCGTGACATTCGCAGCTTACGCGTCTGGATGTGCTAATACCGCCCGCACCTGCGCAATGAAATCATCACCGCGTTGTTCGAAATTGTCGTATTGATCAAAACTCGCCGCCGCAGGGGCCAGCAGGATTACATCGCCCTCTTCTGCCTCAGCCCATGCCTGTTGCACCGCCGCTTGCATGGTGGTGCAGATAGCCGCGTCACAGCTTAGTTGCATAGCAAAGCCTGAGGCCTCTCGCCCAATGACATAGGCCTTTTTCACCTGATCAACTTCGCCCGAGAGCGCATCCAAGCCGCCCTCTTTTTCCAGCCCACCGCAAATCCAGCGGATGTTCTTGAATGCCCGCAGCGCCATTTTCGCGCTCTCCACATTCGTCGCTTTGCTGTCATTCACAAAACGCACGCCGCCCGCCTCTGCAATGGTTTGCGAGCGATGCGGGAGACCGGCATAGGTCTCCATCGCTTGCTCAATCATCCGCGGGGCGATGCCAACGCTGCGACAAGCCGCATAGGCCGCACAGGCGTTTTGATGATTATGCACACCCGGCAACCCCGTCATGGCACGCAGATCGATCGAGGCCACTTGGCGACCCTTGCGATACTCAGCCAAGAACCCTTTGCGCACAAACACTGACCACCCGAAATGATCCAGCTTTTGGGTCACCGAAATTCGGATCACCCGATCATCTTGCGCGGATTGCGCCAATTGACCCGCCATAAACGCGCCCTCTGCTTCATCCACACCAACAATCGCGCGATCTGGCCCCCCTTCCGCAAACAACCGCCGCTTGGCTGCGAAATAGCCGCCCATCCCACTGTGGCGATCCAAATGATCCTCGGACAAATTGGTGAACACAGCCACATCAGGCGTCAAAGCCCGCGCCAAATCCGCTTGATAGGACGACAATTCAACCACAACCACGCCCCCATCTTCGGGGGGATCAATATCCAATATGCCGCGCCCAATATTGCCGGCCAACTGAGACCCCTTGCCGCATTCCGCCAAAATATGATGGATCAAGGCCGACGTCGTCGATTTCCCGTTCGACCCTGTGACCGCAATAACCTTGGGACTGACCGCGTAATTATCCCACTCCTGCGTGGCCACGGATCGGAAAAACACGCCAATGTCGTTATCCACAGGCACCCCTGCCGCCAAAGCCGCCGCCACAATCGCATGCGGCGCAGGGTAAAGATGCGCAATCCCCGGCGATAGGATCAAACTATCCACTTCGGACCAATCCACACGGGCCAAATCCACGGGCTCAAACCCCTCAGCACGCGCCGCATCGCGCGCGCCCTCCATGTCATCCCAGACCAACACCTCGGCGCCACCGGCCCGCAAAGAGCGCGCAGCACTTATCCCAGATCGCCCAAGCCCAAGCACGGCAATCCTCTGTCCTGAAACCTGTTGCGCTGTGATCATGTGATGCCCCTCCTCTAACCTGTCCCCTGTCCTAGAACGGAGACCACGGGCACTCAAGCAAAATCATACGCGAAACTTCATAACCTCCCACGGCGTGCCTTCGATATGTTCAAGCGCCCGTATGGTTATCTGCGCCGCCGCGCGCGCATCTTCTAACGCGTCATGATGGCGAAAGCGGATCCCAAAATGCGCCGTGAGGTTTTTCAACGAATAGCCCCCCTCAAGCTTGGGAAAGCCTTTGCGGATAATCGGGATCGTATCCCCCCAATGAATATCGCCCACGGGGAACCCCCACCGCGCAAATTCCGCGCGAAAGGCGCCCTTGTCGAAATTGGAATGGCCCAAAACGGGGTGTCCGTAAAAATAGCTCTCAATCCCTTCAAACCCGCGTGCAAAGGTCGGCGCGGCGCGCACATCCTCAGGCGTGATGCCGTGAATTGCGATGTTCATGGGATCAAATACCTGATCAGGATCGATCAAGGTCTGAACCTCATCCACAATGACGCCCCCCTCAACGACGACAAGCCCAATCTGACAAATCGACGCCCGCGACCGATTGGCGGTCTCCACATCCACAACAACAAACCGATCCATTTAGTCGCGCAGCTCGGGGTGTTTGGCGTAGAGATTTTCAAGTGATTGCCTTGTGCCTTCCGTATCAGCATGCCCCTCTGGTAACTTGGCCTCTCGGATCGCCAAGGCCTGTTTGAGCAGAGGAGCCGCCTCAGAAAATCGCTCTTGAGAATAATACAAAAATCCGATGTTGTTGAGCCTTTTGGCAAAGTTTGGATGATCCTCCCCAAGCGTCTTGCGATCAATCTCGATCGCTTGATGATAAAGCGGCTCGGCCTCCTTATACCGACCCATGGCCTGATACAATCCCGCAAGATTGTTGAGCCGCGTGGCAAAGTCTGGATGATCTTCCCCACTCGTCCTGCGACCAAACTCTATCGCTTGATGGTAAAGCGGTTCTGCCTCCGCATACCGACCCATATCCTCATACAATGCCGCAAGATTGTTTAATTGCCTAGCAAAATATGGATGATCTTCGCCAATCGTCTTGCGAGCAATCTCTATCGCTTGATGGTAAAGCGGCTCTGCTTCGTCAAATTGTCCTAAATTTTGATGTAGAATTCCTAAGTTGTTCAAGGTTGTTGCAACCTGCTCACTTTCCTCACCATAGGTAACCTTAGCATGCGATAATTGAGTTTCACAAAGCTCAAGGCTTTGTTGATGCTTTCCCAAGTGCCACGCCATTCGCGCGTACCCCCTTAACGCCTCGATGTCCCCCGTTAGATCATAAGCGCGTTTGTAATGGGCATAGGCGTCGTGCCAGCGAACGGCGTTTTCTGCATTTAGCCCGCGACCCATAGCGGACTTAAATGCAATTAAAATACCCTGTCGCTCTTGCTCAGCGAATAAATCATCCACCGTTTGATACTCAAGAGCATTGAAATCATCCAATGCGGCTTGAATACGACTGTGACCCAACGCATTGTAAGATCCAATATCACACAAAACATTCCCTATCTGCGTTTCGCGTTCTTTATGTTCCCGATAGGCCGTGACGGGGTCTTGAATCATTTTACGCAACGCCGCATGCTGATCCCTTAATTCATTCAGTTCTTGGGTTAAGGACGCAATGGCATCGCTTGAAAGCTCAGCCGATTGAAGTGCACGTGTCTTTTCCTCGATCAACTTTTCTATTTTGACATCTTTTTCAGCTATCGCTTTTTTATGCTCCTCAAAGGTAATACCATTAAGGGTATAGTCCCCCGTGACTTGGGTGTTATTACTTCCATCATTGATCGTTTGATCCGTATTTTTGCCGCCTAGTTTCATTCCGCACGCTGCCTATTATGCGACCCGTTTGAAATGTTCTGTTCTATGCCGTTTTTCACATTTGCGGTTTGTTCATTGTAGTCACCACCCAGAATGGACTGTTTGCTTCGATTTGATTTAGCCTTGTCCCGACGCGCGACATAAAAGGTCGCCCATACTCCAAGAAGGCCAATCAAAATACCTATGGCCCATTTCCAATTTTCAACTAAAAATTCCAACATAAAATACTCCCTTGGCCCAAAGCTAAACCAAAAGCCAAGCCGCACTCAACCTATACCTTCAACTTTGTCAAAAATACTCTGGGGGAATTGGCCTTGGGCCAAGGGGGC